>DASXFE010000167.1:0-26550 GCA_036489765.1 Allostellaceae bacterium
GGCGTCGGCGGGAGTGGCGGCCTCGGCGGGAATGGCGGCAACGGTGCCGCCGGCGCCGGCGGCGTGGTGTTCAGCGCCGGCGGGACGCTGACGAATGCCGGGAGCATCACCGGCGGCGTCGGCGGGACCGGCGGGACCGGCGGGGTTACGGCCAATGGAGGCGCCGGCGGTGCCGGCGGCGCTGGTGGCGCTGCTACAGGGGATGGTGTTGGCGCTGCCGGTGGTGCCGGCGGCACTGGCGGGACCGGCCTCAACGGTGGTGCGGGCGGCAACGGCGGCAAAGGCGGTGGTACCGGCAGCGGCGCCGGCTTTAATGGCAATGGCGGTGCCGGCGGCGCGGGCGGCGTCGGCCTCAACGGCGGCACTGGCGCTGGCGGCGGCAATGGCGGCAACGGCGGCAACGGCGGCGCCATCGGCACCGGTGGTCAGGGTGGTATCGGCGGTACCGGCGGCGCGGGCGGTACCGGCGGCACCGGTGGCAACGCCGGCCTGATCGGCAACGGCGGCGCCGGCGGCAACGGCGGCGCGGGCGGTGTCGGCGGTACCGGCGGCAACGGCGGCGCGGGGGGCGTCGGCGGTACCGGCGGCGGCGGCGGCACGCTCTCCGGCAATGGCGGGGATGGCGGCGACGGCGGGAATGGCGGTGTCGGTACGCACTTCGGCACGGGCGGCAGCGGCGGCAGCGGCGGCGCCGCCTCCGCCGGCACCCCCGGTTCCGGCGGCACCCCCGGCATCGCGGGCGGCGGCGGCGGTGGCGGCGGCGCCGTCGCCAGCAACAACAACGGCACGGCCGGCGCCGGCGGTGTCGGCGTCACCGGCTCCAACCTGGCCGTCATCAACAGCGGCTCGGTCACGGGCGGTCTCGGCGGCGACGGCGTGACGCCGGCTAATGCCATCCAGTTCACCGGCGGCACCAACAGCCTGACCCTGCAATCGGGCTACAACATCACCGGCAATGTCGTCGCCTTCAGCACCGCCGACACGCTGGCGCTCGGCGGCCACGGCTCGGGCAATTTCAACACCGCGAATATCGGCGCCGGCGCGCAATACCAGGGCTTTGGCGTCTATCACGTGACGGGCGGCAACTGGACGCTGACGGGCTCGACCGCGGCGACGACGAACTGGGCGGTCACCGGCAGCGGAACCCAGCTCAACATCTCGTCGAGCGGGAATCTCGGGGCGGCGGCGGATACGCTGAGCCTCGGCGCGGGCACCACGATTAACTACACGGCGGGCGGCACCTATACGAATGCGATCACAGCCTCGGGCGATCCGACCTTCAACGTCGCGACGGGCACGACGGTGACGCAGAGCGGCGTCATCTCCGACGGATCGGCTCCCGGCGTCGTCGAGGTGCAGGGTGGCGGTACGCTGATCCTCAGCGGTGCCAATACCTATAGCGGCGGCACGACGATCTGCGGCACCACCTGCGCCGCCGCGGGCGGCAGCAGCACCCTGCAGGTCACGAACTCGAACCCCGGCACGTCGTCGTCGATCGGGACCGGCGCGCTGACCTTTGACGGCGGCACGCTGCAGGCGGGGGCTGGCGGGCTCAGCTTCTCGAACAACGTGGCGATCAACTCGACCGGCGCGACGATCGATTCGAACGGCAACACGCTGACCCTTTCCGGCCTCTTCCAGAATGGAACGGGCACGCCCGGAACGCTGAATATCGTCAATACCGGTGCCGCCGGCGGGACCGTGACGCTGACCAACGACAACAACCTCCTGACCGGCCCCACGGCGGTCAACAGCGGGACGCTGGCGTTGAGCGGCGGCGGCAGCCTCGCGTTCAGCAGCGGCGTCGCCGTCGCCTCCGGCGCCACCCTCGACATCAGCGGCAACGGCACCACGAGCATCAAGACGCTGAGCGGCGCCGGCACCGTTCAAACGGGACCGGGGGGCGGCACCGGCCAGCTTGTCCTGAGCAATGGTTCGACCACGTTCTCGGGCAACGTCACGGGCGGCGGCGGGGTCGAAGTCTCCGGCGGCACCGAAACGCTCTCGGGCACCAGCACCTACACCGGCACGACGCAGGTCGATCTTGGCGCCGTCCTCGCGCTGAAGGGGATCGGCTCGATTGCCGGCTCCTCCGATGCCAATCTCTCCAATGGCGGGACGCTCGACATCTCGCAGACGAATGCGGGAGCCTCGATCGTCGGGGTGTCCGGCGACGGCGGGACGATTGCACTCGGCGGGCAGACGCTCACGATCCTTACGGGTGCCGGGCCCTTTGGCGGCACAATCACCGATGGCGGGATCGGGGGCGGTACCGGCGGCGGGCTGACGATCGCGGCGGGCGCAAACCAGACGCTGTCCGGAAACAACACCTATACCGGCACGACGACGGTCCAGACCAACGCGATGCTCCAGGTCGCCGGCGGCACGATCGGCAGCTCGAGCGGCGTCAACCTGACGGGCACCGGCGCGTCCTTCGACATCTCCAGCGCCACCCCCGGCAACAACCAGACGATCAAGGACCTCACCGGCGTGACCGGCAGCCAGATCTTCCTCGGCAGCAACGCGCTGACGCTGGGCACCGCCAATTCGACGAGCTTTGGCGGCACGATCAAGGATGGCGGGTTCTCCGGCGGCGCCGGGGGCGCGATCGTCAAGCAGGGCAGCGGAACCCTGACCTTGACCGGCCCCAACACCTATACCGGCGGCACGACGCTGACGGCCGGCGTGCTGAACGCCGGCGTGGCGACGGCGGGCTCACCCGGCGCGATCACCTCGTCGGCGATCGGCACGGGTACGCTGACCTTCAACGGCGGCACCTTGCAGGCCGGCCTCGGCACTCTGACGATCGCCAACAGCGGCGCGCTCAACACGGCGGGCGGCACGATCGACGCCAACGGCAACAGCCTCACCTATTCCGGCGCCATCGGGAACGGCAACGGCACGACCGGAACCCTGACGATCGCCAACAGCGGCGCCGGCGGTGCCGTGACGCTGACCGGGACCAATACCTATAACGGCGGCACGGCCGTCAATGGCGGCGCGACGCTGGCGCTGTCGGGGACAGGCAGCATCGCGGCATCGAGCGGGGTCGCGGTTTCCGGTACGTTCGACATCTCGCAGACCGCGTCCGGGGGGTCGATCACGACGTTGTCCGGTGGTGGTGCCGTGGCGCTCGGCGCGAGGGCGCTGACCATTTCGAACGGCTCGACGACATTCTCCGGCGTAATCGCCGATGGCGGGATCGGCGGCGGCACCGGCGGCGGCCTCGCCGTGACCGGCGGCACGCAGACGCTGACGGGGAGCAATACCTATACCGGCGCGACCACGGTCAACGGCGGGACGCTGGCGCTCGGCTCGGGCGGGTCGATCGCGACGTCGAGCGGTGTCAACCTGACCGGCGGGACCGGGATCTTCTCGATCAGCGGCGCGGGCAGTCAGACGATCAAGGACCTCGCCGGTGTCGCCGGCAGCACCGTCGATCTCGGGACCGGGACGGATGCGCTGACGGCGGGCACCGGGAACTCGACCAGCTTTGGCGGCGTCTTCACCGGCAGCGGCGCGCTGACGAAACAGGGTACCGGCACGCTGACGCTGGCCGGCAACAGCAGCGGCTTTACCGGCAGCACGACGGTCAACGCCGGGACGCTGGCGCTGAGCGGGGCCGGGGCGATCGGTGGGAGCGCCGTCACCCTGGCTGCCGGCGGGACGACTCTGGACGCGTCCGCGGCGACCTCGCCGGTGATCGGAAATCTTTCCGGTGTCGGCGGCAGCACGGTCAATCTCGGCGGTGCCACGCTGGCGATCAACCAGATCGGCACGTCGACCTTTGCCGGCTCGTTCGTCGGCAACAATTCGAGCGACGTGTTCCTGCAGGGCGGCGGCACCGAGATCCTGACCGGCGCCAACAGCAACATGACGGGCTCGTTCTTTATCGACGACAGCACCCTGTCGATTGGGGCGGGCGGGTCCGTGTCGGCGGCGGTCGGCGGGATCGCGGTCAACGGCGGCGCGGCGACGTTCGACATCTCGAACGGCGGCAACCAGACGGTGCTGAACCTGGGCGGCATCGGCTCCGGCTCGGTGACGCTCGGCGCCAATACCCTCACCGTCATCAACACCGTCGCGAACACCCTGCCTGCGATCATCTCGGGAACGGGCGGTCTGATCATCGACGCGCCATCGTCGCTGACGCTGAGTGGCGCGAACACCTATACCGGGTCGACCACGGTGAACGGCGGCGCCACCCTCTTCATGGGGCCGGGCGGCTCGATCGCGTCGAGCAGCAGCCTGACGATCAACGGCGGCGGGACGTTCGACATCGGCACTGAGGGCGGCGGCAACCAGACGGTCAACAACCTGTCGGGTGTCAATGCGGCGGTGGTGCTGGGGCCCTTCAACCTGACCGAAAACTCGACCGTCGCGACGACCTACGACGGCAGCATCACCGGGCTGACCCCGATCAACGGGCTGATCAAGACGGGGGCGGCGACGCTGACGCTGGCCCGCGGCGGCTCATATATCGGGCCGACGACGATCGAGGCCGGGACCTTGGCGCTGGGCGGGTTCGGGTCGCTGCAGTCGTCGAGCGCGATCAACCTCGCTGAATCGGGCGCCGTCTTCGATGTCTCCGGCGTGCAGTTCGCCCTCAGCCCGACGACGATCCAGGATCTGGTCGGCGTCGCCGGTACCACCGTGTCGCTCGGCACGGTGGGGCTCAATGTCGGGACCGCGGACTCCACGACCTTCGCCGGCATATTCACGGGAAGCGGCGCGTTGACCAAGCAGGGCACCGGCACGCTGACGCTGGACGGCAACAGCAGCGGGTTTACCGGGGCGACGATGATCGCGGGCGGCACGCTCGAGGTCGGCGACATCAACAATCCGGGTGCGGCGCTCGGCGGGAGCGTGACGGTCGATGCGGGCGGGGCGCTGGCGGGGCACGGCGGCGTGCTCGGCAGTGTGACGAACCTCGGCACCGTGTCGCCGGGCGGGACGATCGGCACGCTGACCGTCGCCGGCAACTATACCCAGGGTTCGACCGGCACGCTGTCGATCGAGGTGAGCCCGAGTGCGGCCTCGCGGCTGGCGGTCGGCGGCGCGGCGAGCCTCGACGGCAAGCTCGCCCTCGTCTTCGACCCCGGCGTCTACAACGCCACCTCGTACAAGATCCTGACCGCGAGCAGCGTCAGCGGCACCTTTGCGACGGTGACCGGCACCAATCCGAGCAGCCTCACCCAGACGCTGCTTTACGACCCGACCGACGTGACCCTGCAGTTGAACGGGTTCCCCAAGAACGTCTCGCCGACCAACGACACGATCTACCCGGCGGTCACCAGCATCGCCGTCCTCAATGCGCAGCGGATGAACGGGATCATCCTCGACCGGCTCGGGGCGCGGGTCGCCGGGGTCGCCGACGGTCAGGTCGCCGCCGCGCCGGCGGGGGCCTCGACGGTGCAGATCGCACAGAACGGCCCCGCCGGGCCGCTCGGCGATATCGCCGCGGCGCTGCCGGAGGCGCTGTCGTCGCAAGGCGTCTGGTTCCGCGGCGTCGGCGGGTTCGCCTCGGTCAACGGCAGCTCGAGCGCGCCCGGCTTTACCGGATCGACCGGCGGCTTTCTCGCCGGGTATGACCGGCCGGTCGCGCCCAACGCCTATCTCGGCATCGCCGGCGGGTATCTCCACAGCGCGATCAACGAACACTCGACCTCGAACGGCAGCGAAGACAGCGCGCGCTTTGCGGTTTATGGCGGCATGCTGCTCGGCAGCGACCTGTTGAGCGGCACGGCGGGCTACGCGCATGACTGGTTCAACACCCAGCGAGGGTTTACCGGCATCGGCACCGCCACCGAAAACCACGGCGGCGACGAGGTGACGGCGGCCGGGCAGTGGAGCCACCCCTTGAGCGTCGGCGGCCTCAACGGCGGCTTTGCGACGCTGACCCCGAAGGCCGGGCTGCAGTACCTGCATCTGTCGGAAGGCGCGTTCAGCGATTTTGGGGCGGGCGGTCTCGACCTCGCCAGCGCCGGTCACGGCACGGACAGCCTGCAACCCTATATCCAGGTTGCGCTGTCGCAGAAATTCACGACCGACAGCGGCACCGTCGTCGTTCCCGAGTTACGGCTCGGCTATGCTTACGAGGTCTTCGACAGCCGCATCCTGACGGTGATGACGGCGGGCGGCACGGCCTTTCCGGTGACCGGCGTCGCGCCGTCGCGCAACCAGTTCTCCGCCGGTGTCGGCCTCGTCATGCAAGCCGGCCCCGACGTATCGCTCTACGCCGATTACGACACCATCCTCCACACCGGCAACACCACCGAGCAAACCCTCCAGGCCGGCTTCCGCTGGAAGTTCTGATCGCGGGTTGACGGAGGTCAGCGCGCAGACGACCGGCGCGCTGCCGCGAGATAGCGCCTGACGATGTGGCCGGGCACGTGGGCGACCGCGTCGGGCTCGTGCATGGGCCGCTCGACCAGCGGCGTGCCGGCCGTTGGCTGCTGCCGTTCGCGGCGCAACTCCTCCAGGCGGGCATGGATCGCGTCGAAGTCGTCGGCAGCGTGGGCACGCGGCATAGTTTCCTCCTCGGGGGTATCCGGTTCGGCAGAGCCTACGTTGTAATCGGGCGAAAGCCGATATATTTGGTGGGATATATCGTTGGCCAAAACATCGTCGCCAGAAGACCGTTGTGTTGCCGGGTTCGCAGATGCTGATCGACGGGTAGTGGGTCGACGCCGCGCCGGGCGCGACGCTCACCGTCGAGAACCCGGCGAACCGCCAGCCGATCGCGATCATCCCGCGCGGCGCCGCAGCCGATGTGGATCGCGCGGTCGCGGATGAGGCGCAGGGTTCAGCCGGGCTCGATGCCGAGCCGAGCGAAGGCCTCGGGCGGGGCCTCCGTGTCCTTCATCAGGCCGCGCATCAATTCCGTCAGCCTCGCCTCGGTCGCGCGGTCGTCGAGCGGGCGTTCCTGGCCGGGGTCGGTCGAGAGGTCGTAGAGGCGGGTGTCGTTTTCGAGGAGGGCGCCCGGCCCGTAGTTCGAAAACATCGGCGACCGCTCCGTCACCGGAACCTTCAGCACCGGCACCGATTTGGTCCAGCCGAACGGTGCAGCCAGCGTCGCCGCCGACAATTCCTCGGTGGTGAAGCGCCGGTTCAGATGCGTCGGCATCAGTGTGTACTGGTAAAGCTCCTGGTTCAGCACATCGTCGGGAAAGCGGTGGTAGGTGTAGCGCCCGTCGGTGACATTCACCGCGCCGCCGAAATAGCCGAAGATCATCCCCTGCCGGTCGTTGGGCTTGAGGATCGAAGTGCCTTGGGTTTCCGGCGGCGGCTCGAGGCCGAAGAGGTCGAGGATCGTCGGCGACAGGTCGACGGACTGCGTCAGCCGGTCGATGCGGCCGGTGCGCGGGCGGCGCGGATCGTGGACGAATAGGGGGATATGCACGATCTCTTCGTACATGTTCATCCGGTTCTTCGCCCAGAAATCGTGCTCGCCCAACAGGAACCCATGGTCGGTAGTGACGATCAGCGCGGTGTCCTTCCACAGACCGTAGCGGTCGAAATAGTCGATCACCTCGCCGACCAGGAAGTCGCACAGCGACACGGTGGCGTAGTAGTTGGCGCGCAACTCTTCGGCCTCGGCCGGCAATTCGTCAACCTTGCCATAGCGCGGCCAGTCGCGGATCGGGCCGTTCCAGCCGGTGTTGAACGGCTCCTTGAACCGCGCCGGCGCAAAAAACGGCTCGTGCGGGTCGAAGGTTTCGATCTGGAGGAGCCAGTTGTCGGCGTCGCGGTTGGTGTCGAGAAACTCGCGGCCGTGCGCGAAACATTTCACCGACGGGAAGTCGGCTTCCTCGCGGATGAATTCGCGGTTGACGATATGGTTGTTGAACCGCTCGGTCGCCTGGCGCGGGTGGTACTTCTCGCGCAGCCGCTCCCACGGCGGCTGCACCATCGCCTTCCACGGATCGTGCTCCTGCCCGCGTACAAACTCGAACGTACTGTACCGGTTGTGATACGTCGCCCCGCCATCTTCCCAATAGTGGTAGTGGTCGGTGATCAGGTGCGCGTGCGTGCCGTTTCCCTTGAGGAGCTCCGGAAACGCATTGTCGAACGGCTCGAGCGGCCCCCAGCTCCGATGCAGAAACGTGAGCCGCCCGGTCAGCATGTCGCGTCGCGCCGGCATGCAGGGCAGGGACCCGACATAATGCTTGTCGTACACCAGGGTCCGAGCCGCCAGCCGGTCGAACCCCGGCGTCGGAAACCGCGTCCCGCCATAACAGCCGAGCAGGTGGCGGTTCAGCGAGTCGAAGAGGACGAACACGGTTTTCATGAGGTTATCCTGCATCGGCTTGGTGTCTGTCAGCGGCTTGGCCGGGCTTGACCCGGCCATCCACGAAACCTTGGAGACGATGCGCGGACCCCCGGGACCAAGCCCGGGGGAACCGAGAAATGGTGCGGCTTCAGCTCGAGTGGAGCGGGCCCTAATAGCTCGGCTTGGTCGGGTTCGGGGTCAGCTGGATCTCGTGGCTCCAGCATGTCGGGTCCTGCGTGTGCAGGTACCAGAAGGCCTCGGCGATCTTGGTCGGGTTGATGATCTCGGCGCCGCGGTTGGCGTTGCGCGGAAGGGCGCGGGTGCCCGGCGAGTCGATCGTGCCGTCGATGATCACGTTGGCGACGTGCACGCCGAACTCGGAATATTCCTCGGTCAGCACCTGCGACAGCGTGCGCATCATCACGCGCGGGTAATAGAGCGAGCTGCCAGTGTAGCGCTTGCGGCCGCGCAGACTGCTCGAATTGTTCGAGAAGAAGAACGAGCCCTCGCCGCGCTTACGCATCTCGGGCAGGACCTCCTGGGCGACGAGGAACGGCCCGCGGATTGCCACATGGATCGCCGTGTCGAGGATACGGACCGGGACGTATTCCAGGAGCTCCTTATCGGCCGGCAATTCGCGGCCGTCGAGATAGCCAGCGTTGTAGATCACCACTTCGGGCTCGCCGGCCTCGGTGCGGATCGTCTTGAACGCGTTCGAAATCGACTCTTCGGAGCTGAGGTCGAGCTCGACGATCATGCTCTCGCCGCCGTGGTCCCGGATCGCCTGGGCGAGGCCCGTGGCGTTCGACTCGGTGCGGGTCGTCACCACGGTGAAGAAGCCCTCGGCGGCGAATTTCTGCGCGACCGCACCGCCGACGCCCCACTGCACGCCGACCGGCACGACATTGGGGTCGATATCGTGGCCATGCAGCATGTTGGTCATGCGGCCGTCGGCCTGCCATTTCGATGTCGCGCCGATGACGACGGCGACCTTTTTGCCCTTGGTGTTCTTCATTGGGGAATTCCTTATGTTCGGTCCCAGCCCCACCAGGCGCAGAGCGCCCCGCCCATCACGAGGCGTTGGTCGGCTGTGCTGAGCCAGGGCAGTTCCTCGGTGAATTGCGTCACGCATTGACGCCACGAGCACGGCATCTTGGTGATGTCGGTGCCCCAGAACATCCGGTCGGGGCCGAACGCGTCGAAGATGCGGTGCAGGTAGCCCGACATGATCGGATACGGATAAGCCTCCGCCGAGTAGCCGGGGGCGCCGGTGGCCTTGACCGCCACGTTCGGGAGCTTCGCCAGGGCGACGAGCTCGGGGATATGCGTCATCGCCGCATGGTCCTTGAGCGTCGTGAGCCCGCCGCGGCCGCCGAGATGGTCGATCGTCAGCTTGAGGCCGGGGTGCCGCTCGGCGACCTTGCCGAGCACCGCGAGCGAGTCGGTCGCCAAGGTCGCGATCGGCACGCCGGCCTTTTCGGCTTCGACAAACAGCCACTCGTACTCGCCGTCGGCGAGGCGCTGTTTGGCCGGGTCGTGCAGGAACCCATAGCGCAACCCGAGCATCCCCGGCTGCTTTCGCCAGTCGGCGATGCGCTCGCGCGATTCCGCCTTGTCGAGCGGCACCGCCCCCATGATCGCAAAGCGGCCGGGGTAGGCCTTGACCGCCTGGAACGCCATCTCGGTCGAGTTGGGGTCCCAGCCGGGCGGGTGGATGACGGCGGCATCGACGCCGCCCTCGTCCATCCGCGCGATTGCCTCGGCGGGGGTGAAATGCGTCACCTGGATATGCGAGGCGTTGCTCGGCAGCCCCTGGCCCCAGGTGTGGATCTGCGCGTCGACGATCTGCATGTCAGTGCCGCTATCCTCGGTGACGGTGGCTTTCCTCGATCTCGGCCTGGGCGATCGCCCGTTGCAGCGCGGCGCTCAAGAGCTTTGCCGCCTCGAGCGTCAGCTCGACCGCGACCCGAGCGCCCGGCGGCAAGGCCGCGTTGACGAAATCGATCGCGATCGCTTCCTCCAGCAAGGCGTGGTGCGGGTGGTCATACGACACGACCGCATGGGTCAGATCGATCCACCCGTCACCCGTCTTGCCGGCGCCGCTCGATTCGACGATCTCGACGATCGAGGTGCACATGTTCGTGACTACTTCGACAGGTGCTTCTCGCAGAACGCCCACACCTTCTTCCACCCGTCGAGCGCCTGCTCGATCCGGTAGGGCGCGCGGTCGTAATAGAAGAAGCCGTGGCCGGCGCCGTCATAGCGGTGGAACTCGTAGTTCTTGCCCTGCTTCTTCAGCTCGGCCTCGTGCTGGTCGACCTGCTCCGGCGTCGGGGCGCGGTCTTCGTTGCCGAACAGGCCGAGGAGCGGGCACGACAGGCCGGCGGTCAGGGTGATCGGCGACACCGGCTGCTTTTCGGTCAGCTCGTCCTGGACCACGCGGCCGCCCCACAGCTCGATCGCGCAATCGATGCTCTTCTGCCGGCAGGCGAAGAGAAAGGTCTGGCGACCGCCCGAGCAGGTGCCGAAAAGGCCGACCTTGCCGTTGTGCCAGGGCTGGCGGCGGAGGAACTGCACGGCGGCCTCGGTGTCGCCGACCATCTGGTCGTCGGCAACACCGCCCGCGGCGCGCGCCTTCGCGGCGACGTCGTCGGCCGAGCCTTCGCCAAACCGCTCGTAAAGGTTATGGCTGATCGTCGCATAGCCGTGATGGGCGAAACGCCGGGTGCATTCGCGATACCACTCGTCCCAGCCGGGCATGTGGTGGATGAGCACCATCCCCGGAAACGGGCCGGCGCCGAGCGGGCGAGCGACGTAAGCCGAAACGGGGTCGCCATTGTGGCCGACGATCCGGATGGTCTCTGCAATCATGCCTTCATAGGCCATTGTCGCCTCTCCTGATTGGGTCTCGGAAATTGGTTCCGCGGATGCGGGAATCCCATCTTCGCATGTCCCCGCGCGGCGCAACAAGCGCGCGGTTGGGTCAGGCGCGCGGCAGGCGGATCGTGAACTCGGTGAACGAGCCTTCCTCGCTGTTGACTGCGATCGTGCCGCCGTGTTGTTGCGTGACGATGTCGTAGCTGATCGAGAGGCCGAGGCCGGTCCCTTCGCCGGTGGGCTTGGTCGTAAAGAAGGGCTGGAACAGCTTGTCGCGGATGTTGGGGGGGATGCCGGTGCCGTTGTCGCGCACCTTGATCTCGACCGCGCCGCCGTCCTCATGCGTGGCGACGCGCAGTACCGGACGAAAGGTGTTGTCCCCGTTCGCCTTCGCGCGCTTGCCGGCGGCGTAGAAACCGTTGCCGAAGAGGTTGAGGAAGACGCGGGTGATGTCCTGCGGCACCAGCTCGATCGGCTTGAGGGCCGTGTCGAAATCGCGTTCGAGCGCGATGTTGAAAGTCTGGTCCTGCGCGCGGGCGCCGTGATACGCGAGGTTGAGCGACTCCTCGATCAGCGCGTTGATGTCGACCTCGCGCCGCTCGCCGGTGACGCCGCGCGAATGCTCCAGCATCGACTTGACGATGTTGTCGGCGCGGCGCCCGTGCTCGCCGATTTTGTCGAGGTTGCCGGTGAGCATCTCCATCGTGTCGTCGAGGTCGGCGCGCTTGTCCTCGTCGAGCGTCTCGAGCGCGGGGCCGGCGATCTCCTTAAGCTCGTCGAGCAGCTCGATCGACAGATTGGCGAAATTGTTGACGAAATTGAGCGGGTTCTTGATCTCGTGGGCGATGCCGGCGGTGAGCTGGCCGAGCGAGGCCATCTTCTCGGCCTGGATGAGGCTCGCCTGCGCCGTCTTCAACTCGCCGAGCGCCTTTTCCGCCGCGTCGCGCGCCGCGCGGATTTCCCCCTCCGACCGCTTGCGCTCGGTGATGTCGGAATAGATCAGCACAAAGCCGCCGCCGGCGACCGCGTTGCGGCGGACTTCGAGGATGCGCCCATCGGGCCGCGTCCGCTCGAAGCGCAGCTCCTCGTCGGCATGGGCGAGGCGGCGGGTCAGTTCCTCCTCGACGTCGCCGGCGCCAAATTCGCCGCGCTCCGCGAGGATGTGCAGGTATTCCGCATAGGTTTTGCGCGCTTCCAGGAGCCCGTCGGGCAGATCGAGCACTTCCTGAAAATTCCTGTTCCACGCGGCGAGGCGCAAATCCTGGTCGAACATCACGACGCCGTCGGCCATGTTGTCGAACGTGACGCGCAGCTCGGCCTGGCGCTGGCGGATCTCGCCGAGCAGCCGGGCGTTTTCCATCGCGATCACCGCCTGGGCGGCGAAGTTCTGCAGCAGCGCGATCTGCTTGTCGCTGAACGGCCGAACCTCCTGGCGGTAGATGTGGACGAAACCGAGAACGTGTTCGTCCCTGACCAGCGCGACGATCAGCGAGCTGCGGGCGCCCCCGAGATCGACGAGAGCTCGGCGGTTCCGGTCGCCTTTGTCGTAGAGCTCGCTCGCCTTCAGATCCGCGTCGTGAATGACCCGCTCGCCGGCCAGCAGCCGCATCGGCTGCGTGTTGGGGCCGTAGGCCGGCGGGTTGCGCCGCCGGTACTCGGCGAAGGCGGGAGGCACTCCGTACGTCGCGGCGGTATTGAAGCGCTCGCCGTCATAGATCGATAGCTGCCCGAACGTCGCCTCGCACAGCCGCATCGCCTTTTCGAGCATCGCGTCGAAAACGGGCGCGAGGTCGCCCGGCGACGAATTGATGACGCCGAGGACTTCCGCAGTCGCGGTCTGCTGATCGAGCGCCTCCTGAGTCTCCGTGATGAGCCGCGCATTCTGCATCGCGATGACGGCCTGCGCGGCGAAGTTCTGCAGCAAGGCGATCTGCTTGGCGCTGAATGGCTGCGGCTCCCGCCGATAAATCAGAAACGCGCCGACCAACTGCTCGTCGGTGCGCAGGGGGATGCCGAGCAGGGAACGGCCATTGCCAAGATCCACCAGCGCACGCCGATGGGCATCACCGCTGCGGTAGGCATCCGTGTCCTTGAGATCTACGACGCTCACGATGTTTCCGCCACGCACAAAGCTGCCGAGAGCGCCGGCTCCCGGCCGGAGCGGCTCGCGTGACAGGTACGCGTCGTACTCGGGCGAGGCGCCGCGGATTGCCGCCGGATGCATGCGCTCGCCGTCGTAGGTCCACAACGTGCCGAGAGACGCATCGCATAACCGGAGTGCCTTTTCCAACATCGCGTCGAAGACCGGCGTCAGGTCTCCCGGCGATGAATTGATAACCTGAAGCACCTCGGCGGTCGCGGTCTGCTGGTCGAGCGCCTCCTGCGTCTCGCTCATCAGCCGGGCGTTCTCGATCGCAATCGCTGCCTGCTTTGCGAAGCTTTCGACGAGCGCGACTTCCTTGTCGGTAAAGGCGAGGACCTCCCGGCGGTAGATCATGATGGCGCCGAGAAATTCGCTCTCTTTCAGCATCGGCACATGCAGCGCGGTTCGTACCAGGGCCATGGCCGGGATGTTGGCGCGGACCGCGTCATAGGCCGGTTCGGCGGCGCAATCGAGTACGGCAACCGTCTCCAGCGTCTCCTGCATCCGGCGCAGCCCGGTGCCGGGCGGCGGGTGATGAATGCGCGTCAGGCCGGCGCTCAGGTCGGGGTCGGCGCCATGGGTGGCGACGCCACGAAAGCCGTCGCCGTCGCGCAGGCCGAGCATGCCGAAGCTGCCGCCGCAGATGCGGACGGCATTTTCCAGCACGGCCTCGAACACCGGTTCGAGGCGGCCCGGCGACGACGAGATGACCTCCAGCACCTCGGCCGTCGCGGTCTGCTGGTCGAGCAACCCGGCAAGCTCGGCGGTGCGTTCCTCGACGCGGTTTTCCAGTTCGGCATAGGAGGCTTCGAGGTCGCCGGCCATTCGGTTGAACTGGTTGGCCAGCGCCTCCAATTCGTCGCCGGTGTGGATCTCGATGCGGCGGTCGAGCGCGCCCGCGCCGATCCGCGCGGCGCCTTCCTGCAATTCGCGGATTGGCCCCGTCATGCGCCGGGCGAGGACGAGGGCGGCCAGCGTCGCGCCGAGGAGGCCCAACAGCAGCAACGCGATGCCGCGCAGCGCCGCGCCGTAAAGCGGGGCATAGGCCTCCTGCAGCGGCACCTCGACAAAGACGAGCCAGTCGAGCTGCGGGATCGTGGCGTGCGCGCTCAAGACCCAGGTGCCGGCATTGTTCCGCGTAACGGTCACGTCGGACCCGGTCCGCCTGCCGGTCTGGTGCAGCGCCGCTGCGACCTGTTGCAGGTGCAGGAAATCGGTGTCTCGCAAGACCAGGCTGATGTCGGGATGGGCGAGCAGCTTGCCGCGCTGGTCGACGACATAGGCATAGCCGCCCTCACCGATCTTGAGCGCGGTGATGACGTCCCAGATGAGCTTGAGGTTGACCTCGGCGACCGTCACCCCGGCGTTCCGGCCGGCGCGGGCCAGCGCCAGCGTCATGTACGGCTCGGATTCCTTGCGGAAATAGACCGGGCTGAACCACACTTTGTGCGCCTTCGCCTCGGTAAAGGCCGGCGATTTCGAGAAATCCTGGTTGCTGCCGACGACATCCATCGCCAGCCGCGACACCTTGAGCTGTTCCTTCCCTTCCTTGTCGAGCTCGGTGATCTCGGTGATCGCCGGCACCTGGGAGAGGAGGCGCACATAATCGAAGCGCCGCTGGTCGAGCGGCGCGGCCGACCACTCGGCGTGCGTCGTCCAGCCGATCTGGCGCTCGATCTCGTCGGCGAACTCGGCGATGCGCTGGGCCGCGGCATCGGCCTTTTCCTGCTGGATGCCGACGAGCGCCGCCTTGTTCTCCTGGTAGCCGAACCAGAAATCGAACCCGCTGTTGACGAGAAGGGCGACGGCGACGAGTCCGACGAAAAACAACACGTATTTGCGGAACAGCCGGCCCCGCAGCGGCGGCTCGGCCGTCGATTCGGCATGCGACACGACCGGCAATGCCGGCATTCCGGCATTTTCCGCGCTCATGTGCTTTCCCCGTCGGTCCGCGCCCGCATGATCCGCGACGCCATCCCGTTACGGCGTTGTGGTAGCACGAAAACCGGTCTCGCCGCCACCAAACCGGCGACCGCTGGCGTCCCGCACCCGTGCCGTATATATCTCTTAGCCAGAAGCGGCACGCTGCGCCGTCGCCGTACCCGGAAACCGATGCGCCTTCTGCGGTTCCTCAGTCACAGGGAGCGGGCGTCCCGAAATGGGGCTGCCCGGTGAGCCGCAAGGCCGCCGGCGCCGTCCGCCTCGCCGAGCCGCCGGCATCGTCGCGCGCCGAGCTCGAGGCGCGGATCGCGGCGCTCAGCGGCGAGCGCGACGAAGCGAGGGAGCAGCGGCAGGCGGCGTTGGACATCCTGCACGCGATCGCGGAGACGCCGGGCGACGCGGATGCGACGCTGCGCAAGATCGCCGCCGTGACCAACCGGCTGTTCGGCGCGGCCAGCACCTCGTTCCGCATCGCCGAGGGCGACGAGATCGTGCTGGCGACGGGCGTCGGCCACGGTGCCGAGGCGGTCAACGCGGCGGTCTTCGACCCGGCCAAGCCGCGCGTCAAGATCGGATCGGCGACCCTTCCTGGCATGGTGATCCGCGACAACCGGCAGATCCATCTTCCCGATCTCGACGATCTGCCGCCCGAATATGCGCATTGGCCGGGCCCGCCGGTCCTGCGCGCGGCGGGAGTGCGCACCCTGGTCGGCACGCCGCTGCGGCGCGGGGGCCGCGCGATCGGCGCGCTCATCGTGCACCGCGACGAGCTGCGGCCGTTCGACCCCGATGAGCTCGACCTGTTGCAGAGCTTCGCCGACCAGGCGGTGATCGCGATCGAGAATGCGCGGCTGATCACCGAGACGCGGGAGGCACTCGAGCAGCAGACCGCGACGGCAGAGGTACTGGCGGTCATCAATGCCTCGCCCGGCCATCTCGACCCGGTGTTCGACGCGATCCTCGAAAAGGCGATGCGGCAGTGCGGCGCGGCGTTCGGGACGTTGTTTGCGGCGGACCACGATATCGGACGGCTGATCGCGTCCAAGAATGTGCCGGAGCACTTCGCCGAACATCTGATCCGGAACGGGATCAAGCTGAAGACGATCCTTGGCCCGGATTTCCGGAACGGGTCTCTCGTCGCCATCGAGGATCTGGCCTCCAGCGCTCCCTATCACGAGGGGGTCCCGATCGCGCGTGCGGCCGTCGATCTCGGCGGCATCCGCAGCTTTCTCGTCGTCCCGCTCGTCAAGGACGGCAGCCTGACGGGAATTTTCGCGATCTACCGCCAGGAAGTTCGGCCGTTCACCGACCGCGAGATCGTGCTCGTCAAAAGCTTTACCGACCAGGCCGTCATCGCGATGGAGAATGCCCGGCTGCTCGGCGAGATCCGCGCGGCGCGCGACGCGGCCGAGGGCGCGCTCCGAGAATTGAAGCTGGCGCAAGCCAATCTGATCCAGGCGGAGAAGATGGCCTCGCTCGGCCAGCTCACCGCCGGGATCGCGCACGAGATCAAGAACCCGCTCAATTTCGTCAACAATTTCGCAACGCTGTCGAACGAGCTGCTCGACGAATTGAAGGAGATCGCGGCACCGGGGTTCGAAGCGCTTCCCGGAGACGCTCGCGCCGACGTCGACGAGACGATGGCGATGCTGTCGGGCAATCTCGACAAGATCGCCGAACACGGCCGCCGCGCCGACGGCATCGTCAAATCGATGCTGGCGCATTCGCGGGGGTCGAGCGGCGAGCGGCAGCGCGTCGATTTGAATGCGCTCGCCGAGGAGGCGCTCAACCTCGCCTATCACGGCGCCCGCGCGCAGGACCAGACGTTCAACATCACGCTCGAACGCGACTTCGCCGCCGGCATCGCGCCGATCGAGGTGGCGCCGCAGGATGTGACGCGGGTGCTGCTCAACCTGATCGGCAACGGCTTTCATGCTGCGCATAAGCGCCTCAAGGACGGAGGTGATTCAGCTTTCAAGCCGCTGTTGAGGGTGGCGACGCGCGAGCTCGGCGACGGGGTCGAGGTGCGCGTGCGCGACAACGGCACGGGCATTCCCGCGGAGATCCGCGACAAGCTGTTCCAACCCTTCTTCACGACAAAGCCGACCGGCGAAGGAACGGGGCTCGGCCTCTCGATCAGCTACGACATCGTCACCCAACAGCACGGCGGCACGGTTACCGTGGAAAGCGACCTCGGCGTCTTTACCGAGTTTACGGTGCGTTTGCCGCGCCAAGGCGCGGTAAGCGTAGGCGAGGCAAGAACAAAGGGGAGGGGAGTGTGAGCGTCAGTATCCTGATCGTCGACGACGAGCCCGATGTCGCCGAGCTGTTCCGCCAGCGGTTCCGCCGCGAGGCGCGCCAGGGTACCTATGTCCTCCATTTCGCCGGCTCCGGCGAAGAGGCGCTGGAGACGCTCGGCCAGGAGATCGAGCCCGAGCTGATCGTGATCCTTTCCGACATCAATATGCCGGGGATGGACGGACTGACGCTCCTGCAAAGGGTCAAGGCCAGCTATCCGCACCTGCCGGTCATGATGGTCACGGCCTATGGCGACGACGAGCGCCGCCAGCGCGCCGCCGAATACGGCGCCGCCGAGTTCATCACCAAGCCGGTCGATTTCGATTTGCTGAAGCGCCAGCTCCAGCAACTCCCGGCCCAGGGCCTGTGAGCGGACCCGCCAAGATCCTTGCCGTCGACGACGAGGTCGACTTCGAGCTGCTGCTGCGGCAGCGCTTCCGCCGCGAGATCCGCGCCAACGAGTTCACCTTCCGCTTTGCCCATCACGGTGAGGAAGCGCTGGCCGTCCTTGCCGAGGAGCCCGACGTCGAGCTGCTGCTCCTCGACATCAACATGCCGGTGATGGATGGGCTGACCTTGCTTGGCGAATTACGCGCGCGGCAGATCCCGGCGCGGGCGATCATCGTCTCGGCTTATGGCGACATGGCCAATATCCGCACCGCGATGAACCGTGGCGCCTTCGACTTCGTGACCAAGCCGGTCGACCTCAACGACCTCGAAATCACGATCAGGAAGACACTCGACGAGATCGCCGCCGTCCGCGACCTCGACCAGCGCCGCGCCGCCGCCGAGCGGGCCCGCACCAACCTGTCGCGCTATTTTTCGCCGAACATCGTCGAGATCCTCGCCGCGCGCGACGAGCCGTTGGGCGCGGTGCGGCGGCAGACCGTCGCGGTGATGTTCGTCGACATCGTCGGGTTTACCGCGATGGCGGAGACGATGCCCCCCGAGGCCGTGGTGAATATGCTCCGCGATTTCCACAACCGGATGACGCGGCAGATCTTCGCCTGCGGCGGAACGGTGGAGAAATATATCGGCGACGCGATCTTCGCCGTGTTCGGCCTGCCGTCCGTGGGGCCGGAAGACGCGCTCAACGCGCTGCGCTGCGGCGACCAGATGGTCGCGGCTCTTGCCGAATGGAACGGCGAGCGCGCCGCCGCCGGCGAGCCCGCGCTCGGCATCGGCATCGGCCTCAACTATGGACCGGCCGTCATCGGCGATGTCGGCAGCGAGCATAGCCTGTCGTTCACGGTGATCGGCGACACGGTCAATACCGCGAGCCGCCTACAATCGCTGACCCGCGGGCTCGCCACCCCGCTCGTCGCCGGCGGTCCCTTGATCGAGGCGGTCCGCGCCGACCCCGGCGACGATGGCGCCGCGCTCGTCGGGCAGCTCGAGGATCAGGGCGAGCAGACCCTGCGCGGCCGCGCAGGCGCCGTCCGCGTCTGGTCGCGGAAGGAGAGCTGACCGGCGGGCCGACCGCCGCACCGGCGGGATGTTTCCGCCGCCTTGCTGTTCTCCAGGGACGGCTTTTGGCGGAGGCACACATCCCAAACGACGTCGGTTACAGGGGTTCCGTCCGGGCGCGGACGCGGCCTCGCCCGGACGAGGCGCGCGACTATCTGCTGCTGCCCGACGAGGACGACGACCGGCAGGAGCCGCGCTCGCGCGAGGCGGCCGAGCCGCCGCCGGACCCGGTCGCGGATGCGCGGCGCCGCCGGCGGCGCTGGCTGATTGCGGCGGTCGTCGGTGCGGTGCTGCTGATCGCGGCGGTGATTTTCGCCTGGTATTGGTTCTCGACGCTGCGCTGGCTCGAATCGACCGACGACGCCTATACCCAGGCAGACGCCGTCGTCGTCGCGCCCAAGGTCGCGGGGTACGTCAGCAACCTCCTCGTCACCGACAACGAGCGCGTCAAGGCCGGCCAGACCCTCTTGCGGATCGACCCGCGCGACTACAAGACCGCGCTCGCCCAGGCGGAGGCCAATGTTGCGGCGGCCGAGGCCGACATCGCCAATATCGATGCGCAACTGACGATGCAGCAGGCGCAGATCAACCAGGCCAATGCGGATATCGCCTCGGCGCAGTCGGCGCTGACCTTCTCGCAGCAGAATTACGCACGCTACGCCGCGCTGGCGCACACCGGCGCCGGCACCGTGATGCAGGCGCAGCAGACGCATTCCGATCTCGGGACGAAGCAGGCGACGCTGGCCCACGACCGAGCCGGGCTGAAGGCGGCGACCGACCAGGTCGCCGTGCTCAAGACGCAGCGGCAGAAATCCGAGGCGACGCTCGCCCAGGATCGCGCCCAACTCGACCAGGCGCGGATCAATGTCGGCTACACGACGGTCAACTCGCCAGTCGACGGTGCAATTGGTGACCGTTCGGTGCAGCAGGGCCAATACGTCCAGGTCGGCGACCGGCTGATGTCGATCGTGCCGATGGGCAAATCGATCTACGTCGTCGCCAATTTCAAGGAGACCGAGATCGAGCGGATGTTCCGCGGCGAAAGCGTCGATGTGACGATCGACACCTTTTCCGGCATCCATTTCGAGGGCACGGTCGACAGCCTCGCCCCGGGCAGCGGCGCGCAGTTCGCGCTGTTGCCGCCGGAAAATGCGACCGGCAACTTCACCAAGATCGTGCAGCGGGTGCCGGTCAAGATCGTCCTTCACGACGTGCCCAAGCAACGGCTCGACCAGCTCCGGCCCGGGCTTTCCGTGGTTGCGACGGTCGATGTGCGAACCGCACCGCCGGAAGGACAGCGCTACACGCTCGCCGCGCCGCCGAGGCAGTAATGGTCGCCCGCGAACGAGACGTTTCCGCGCGCGACTGGATCGCCGTGTTCGGGGCGATCCTCGGCGCGTTCATGGCCGTGCTCGACATCCAGATCACCAACGCGTCGCTGCAGCAGATCCAGGGTGGGCTCGCCGCCTCGCTCGACGAGGGAAGCTGGATCTCGACAGCGTACCTGACCGGCGAGATCGTCACGATCCCGCTGACCGCGTGGTTCGCCGAGGTCTTCACGACGCGCAACTACCTGATCGCGAATTGCGTCGCCTTTCTCGTCTTCTCGATGCTGTGCGGCATCTCCGACAGCCTGCCGATGATGATCGTGTGCCGTGCCGGACAGGGCTTTACCGGCGGCGTCTTCATTCCCAGCGCGATGACGATCGTGCTGCGCTGCCTGCCGCTGTCGAAGCGGCCGATGGGCCTTGCCCTCTTCGGCATCACCGCGACGGTCGCGCCGGCGATCGGGCCAACGATCGGCGGGTGGCTGACCGACACCTATTCCTGGCACTGGATCTTCTACATCAACGTCATACCCGGTGCGGCGCTGATCTGGGCGATCTCCACCGGGCTCAAGCGCGAGAAGATGCATCTCGATCGCCTCGCCGGCGGCGACTGGCCCGGGATCTTCTGCATGGCTGTCGGCCTAGTTTCGCTCATCACGGTGCTCGAGGAGGGCCAGCGCAAGGACTGGTTCGGCAATCCGATGATCCGCGACCTCGCGATCCTCGCCGCGGTCTTCATCCCGCTCTTCATCCTGATCGAGCTTCTCCACAAGCACCCGTTCATCAACCTCCGCCTGTGGAAGGAGCCGGCCTTCGCCAGCGCGTCGCTGCTGGGGTTCGGGATGGGGATCGGGCTTTATGGGCTCGTCTATGTGCTGCCGGTCTATTTCGCGCAGATCCAGGGTTACGACGCGCTGCAGATCGGCGAGGTGGTGATGTGGCAGGGGCTGCCGCAGCTTCTTCTTTTCCCGCTCGTGCCGGTGACGATGCGGCGCTTCGACCCGCGCGCGATCGTGGCGTTCGGCCTCGCCCTCTTTGCTTTGAGCTGCTTTTTAAACACGCATCTGACCCATGACTGGGCGATCCAGCAGTTCCGCTGGACCCAGCTCGTGCGCGCGGCAGGCCAGCCGTTCATCATCGTGCCGCTGTCGTCGCTCGCCGCCGGGTTTCTGCCCGAGAGCGAGCAGGCCGGCGGCTCGGCGATCTTCAACATCATGCGCAATCTCGGCGGCTCGTTCGGGATCGCGCTGTTGTCGACCTATCTCACCATCCGCGAGCACTTCCATTTCTCGGTGATCGGCGACCGCCTGACCCAGAACAGCTGGCGCTCCGCCGAATTGATCCGGCAGTTCACCCAGGCGCTCGTCGCACGCACGCCCGGCGGTCCGTCCGACACGCATATGCGGGCCTTGTCGCAGATGGCCGCGACGGTCCGTACTGAAGCGTTCGTGATGGCTTATTCAGACTGCTTTTATGCGGTCGGGATCGCGCTCGCCATCTGCGTTCCGCTGGTGATATTCCTGAAGCCCGGGCCGGCCCCGGGTGATGCCTCTGCGACGCATCCGAGGCGGCAAGCCGGTAGCTTGCGGACGGCGCCGCGGCCGCGATATCATAAAAAAATTTACGGAACCTTTTTGTAACGAGTTGCGTTCCCAAATTGGCAGACTTGCGCGTGCCGCGCGGGTACCGTCGGGGGTTCGTGAATTTGACAGCCAAGGCGTATCGCCTCGCAGGTTGCGAGGGGCCCGGAAATCTGGTGTTCTCGGGCCTTCATCAGCACATTCCTCCGACCCGGTTTTTCATGAACCCGGTGCAAAACCGCGGTGCGGGGCCAACGAGCCCGCGCCGCTACGGAGGCTGAACATGGAGCCCACGGCCGACGGTTTGAGTGAATTCACCGCCGACACCGATCTCACCGCCGCCATTGTCGATGACGCCTTCCCCGAATTGTCCGCCAACGGACATGCCGCCAATGGCCATGCGGACGCCGCCGCGCCGGGTGGCGATGCGATCGACCTGTCGCAGATGTTGCAGGCGCTGCAGGGGATGCGTGTCGGCAATTTCTCGGTACGCCTGCCGACCGACCGCACCGGGCTCGCGGGCAAGATCGCCGACACCTTCAACGAGATCGTCGCCGCCAACGAGCGGATGGCGCAGCAGCTCGACCATATCGGCCAGGTCGTCGGGCGCGACGGCAAGACCCGCGCGCGGGTCAAGTTCGCGCTGTCGAGCGGCGCGTGGGGCGAGATGGAGGACTCGATCAACACGCTGATCGACGACCTCTTGTGGCCGACCACGGCGGTGACGAGCGCGATCACGGCGGTTGCACGCGGCGATCTGATGCAGACCGTCCCGCTCGAAGTCGACGGGCGCGAGTTGAAGGGCGAATTCCTCCGCCTCGCGACGATCGTCAACACGATGATCAAGCAGCTTTCGGTGTTCACCTCGGAAGTGACGCGCGTCGCCCGCGAAGTCGGCACCGACGGCAAGCTCGGCGGCCAGGCCCAGGTGACCGAGGTCACCGGCGTGTGGCGCGAATTGACCGAAAGCGTCAATTCGATGGCCTCGAACCTGACCGGTCAGGTTCGCAACATCGCCGAGGTGACGATCGCGGTCGCGAACGGCGATCTGTCGAAAAAGATCACCGTCGACGTGCGCGGCGAGATCCTGCAGCTCAAAGAGGCCATCAACACGATGGTCGATCAGCTCCGCTCGTTCGCCTCCGAGGTGACGCGCGTTGCGCGCGAGGTCGGCACCGAAGGCAAGCTCGGCGGCCAGGCGATCGTCCCGGGCGTCGCCGGAACCTGGAAGGATCTCACCGACTCGGTCAACGCGATGTGCGGCAACCTGACCGCACAGGTCCGCAACATCGCGCAGGTGACGACGGCGGTCGCGCGCGGCGACCTCAGCCGCAAGATCACCGTCAATGTCTCGGGCGAAATCCTCGAGCTGAAAGACACGATCAACACGATGGTCGATCAGCTCAACGGCTTTGCCGGCGAGGTGACGCGCGTCGCGCGCGAGGTCGGCACCGAAGGCCGGCTCGGCGGACAGGCCCAGGTGCCGGGTGTCGCCGGCACCTGGAAGGACCTGACCGACAACGTCAACTCGATGGCGTCGAACCTGACCGCGCAGGTGCGCAACATCGCCGAGGTCGCCACCGCGATCGCCGGCGGCGACCTCAGCCGCAAGATCACAGTCAACGTGTCGGGCGAAATCCTGCAGCTCAAGGAGACCATCAACACGATGGTCGACCAGCTCAACGCCTTTGCCGGAGAGGTGACGCGCGTCGCGCGCGAGGTCGGTACCGAAGGCAAGCTCGGCGGCCAGGCCAACGTGCTCGGCGTCGCCGGCACGTGGGCCGACTTGACCGAAAGCGTCAACTCGATGGCCAACAACCTGACCGGCCAGGTGCGCAACATCGCCGAGGTGACGACCGCGGTCGCCAATGGCGACCTGTCGAAGAAGATCACGGTCAACGTGTCGGGCGAGATCTTGCAGCTCAAGGACACCATCAACACGATGGTCGACCAGTTGAACGCGTTTGCCGGCGAGGTGACGCGCGTCGCCCGCGAGGTCGGCACCGAAGGCAAGCTAGGCGGCCAAGCGCAGGTGCGCGGCGTCGCCGGCACCTGGAAGGACCTCACCGACTCGGTCAATTACATGGCCGGCAACCTGACCGACCAGGTGCGCAACATCGCCGACGTTGCGACAGCGGTCGCGAGCGGCGACTTGTCGAAAAAGATCACGGTCAACGTGTCGGGCGAGATCTTGCAGCTCAAGGACACCATCAACACGATGGTCGACCAGTTGAACGCCTTTGCCGGCGAGGTGACGCGCGTCGCCCGCGAGGTCGGCACCGAAGGGCGCCTGGGCGGCCAGGCGGTCGTGACCGGTGTCGCGGGCACGTGGAAGGATCTGACCGACTCGGTCAACTCGATGGCCGGCAACCTGACCGGTCAGGTGCGCAACATCGCCGAGGTCGCGACCGCGATCGCCAACGGCGACCTCAGCCGCAAGATCACCGTCGATGTGCGCGGCGAAATCCTTGAGCTCAAGGAAACGCTGAACACGATGGTCGACCAGCTCAACCGCTTCGCCGGCGAGGTGACGCGCGTCGCCCGCGAGGTCGGCACCGAAGGCAAGCTCGGCGGCCAGGCCCAAGTGCCCGGCGTCGCCGGCACGTGGAAGGATTTGACCGACTCGGTCAACTCGATGGCCGGCAACCTGACCGCGCAAGTCCGCAACATTGCCGAGGTGACGACCGCGGTCGCGCGGGGCGACCTGTCGCGCAAGATCACCGTCGACGTGCGCGGCGAAATCCTTGAGCTGAAGAACACGATCAAAACGATGGTCGATCAGCTCAACGGCTTCGCCTCCGAGGTGACGCGCGTCGCGCGCGAGGTCGGCACTGAAGGCAAGCTGGGCGGCCAGGCGACCGTGCCCGGCGTCGCCGGCACCTGGAAGGACCTCACCGACAACGTCAACTTCATGGCGTCGAACCTGACGGGCCAGGTCCGCAACATCGCCGAGGTCGCGACCGCGATCGCCAGCGGCGACCTGTCGAAAAAGATTACCGTCGACGTGCGCGGTGAGATTCTGCAGCTCAAGGAAACCCTGAACACGATGGTCGACCAGCTGAATGCGTTCGCGGGCGAAGTGACCCGCGTCGCGCGCGAGGTCGGTACCGAAGGGCGATTGGGCGGGCAGGCGGTCGTGCCCGGGGTTGCCGGCACGTGGAAGGATCTGACCGACAACGTCAACCTCCTCGCCGCCAACCTGACGACGCAGGTGCGCAACATCGCCGAGGTGACGACGGCCGTCGCGCGCGGCGACCTCAGCCGCAAGATCACCGTCGACGTGAAGGGCGAAATCCTCGAGCTGAAGAACACGATCAACACGATGGTCGATCAGCTCAACGGCTTCGCCTCGGAGGTGACGCGCGTCGCCCGCGAGGTCGGCACCGAAGGCAAGCTCGGCGGCCAGGCTCAGGTGCCCGGCGTCGCCGGCACGTGGAAGGACCTGACCGACACCGTCAACGTCATGGCCGCAAACCTCACCGAGCAGGTGCGCGGCATCGTCAAGGTCGTGACCGCGGTCGCCAACGGCGATCTGAAGCAGAACCTCACCGTCAAGTCGATGGGCGAGGTCGCGGCGCTCGCCGAGACGATCAACAACATGACCGACACGCTCGCGACGTTTGCCGATCAGGTGACGACGGTGGCGCGCGAGGTCGGCGTCGACGGACGCCTCGGCGGCCAGGCCAACGTCCCCGGCGCGGCCGGCACCTGGAAGGACCTGACCGGCAACGTCAACCTCCTGGCCGCGAACCTGACGACCCAGGTCCGCGCCATCGCCGAGGTGGCGACGGCGGTGACCCGCGGCGACCTGACCCGGTCGATCCAGGTCGAAGCCCGCGGCGAGGTGGCCGAGCTCAAAGACAACCTCAACACGATGATCGACAATCTGCGGCTTACCACCGACACCAATACCGAACAGGATTGGCTCAAGACCAACCTCGCCCGCTTTACCAACATGCTGCAGGGCCACCGCGACCTGGCGCGGGTCGGGCGGCTTCTGCTGAGCGAGTTGGCGCCGCTCGTCAACGCCCAGAACGGCGTCATCTACCTCGTCGATCCGGAGGGCAGCCTCAGGCAGCTTTCCGCCTACGCCGACGACGGCGGCCATGCCGAGCGGCTGCTGCCGGGGCAGGGGCTCGTGGGGCAGTGCGCGGCCGATGCGCGGCGCATGCTGATTACCCAGCTTCCCGACACCACGGTGCCGATCACCTCGGGCCTCTACCGGGTGGTGCCGCACAATTTGATCGTGCTGCCTGCCCTGTTCGAAGGCCAGGTCAAGGCGGTCATCGAGCTCGCTTCGGTCGGCAGCTTCACCGATCTGCAGATTTCGTTCCTCGAACAGCTCACGGCCAGCATCGGCATCGTCCTGAACAGCATCGAGGCGACGATGCAGACCGAGGGTCTGCTGACCCAGTCGCAGCAGCTCGCCGGCGAATTGCAGGCGCAGCAGCGCGAGCTGCAGCAGACCAACGAGCAGCTCGAGCAGAAGGCCCAGCAGCTCGCCGAGCGCAATGTCGAGGTCGAGCGCAAGAACCAGGAGATCGAGCAGGCGCGGCGCGCGCTCGAGGAAAAGGCCACCGAGCTCGCCCTGACCTCGAAGTACAAGTCAGAGTTCCTGGCGAACATGTCGCACGAGCTCAGGAC
>DASXFE010000168.1:0-19748 GCA_036489765.1 Allostellaceae bacterium
GCGATCTTTGTCGCGGCGATGCTCGCGGCGGGCGCGGTGTTCCTGCTGGCGCCGGGGATCGATCTCGCGGCGAGCCGCCTCTTCTACGACCCGCAAGCCGGGTTCGTGCTCGCCGGGTGGGGGCCGGTGCGCCTCGTCGAACGCGGGGTGCCGCTGATCTCGTGGGGCATCGGCATCCTCGTCGCAATCGGCGCAGTGGTCTTGGTTTGGGGTCGGCAGCTCTGGCGCTTCGACACGAGGGCGCTGGTCTTTATCGCCCTGGCGACCGCGCTCGGCCCCGGCCTGCTCGTCAACACTGTGCTCAAGGACCATTGGGGTCGCGCCCGCCCGGCGCAGATCGAGGCGTTCGGCGGCCCGCACACATTCACCGCGGCGCCGCTCGTGTCCGACCAATGCCCGAAGAACTGCGCCTTCGTCTCGGGTCACGCCGCGCTCGGCTTCTCGCTCGTCAGCTTCGCCTTCCTGCTGCCGGCCGGCCGCCGCCGGCGTAACGCCGTGCTCGCGGCGATCGGGTTCGGTGCCGTCGTGGGCCTCGCCCGCATCGCCGGCGGCCGCCACTTTCTGTCCGATGTCGTCGATGCCGGGTTCCTCGTTAGCGGCTTGTCGTGGCTCCTCTACCAGGCGATCGTCGCGCGCGAATGGTTCGGGCCGCGCAGCGCCGTCGTCGCCGGGTTTGTCCTGTTCGAAGGCGCGAGCATGCTATGGCTCGACCGGCCGCTCGCGCTCTACCTGCACCAGGCCGCGGCGCCCATCGAGCCGGTCTTTGCGATGATCGCGGAGCTCGGGCTGGGCTACCCGTATCTCGTCTTTTTCGCCGCATTGTTCGTCGTGATGCGCTGGGGCGGTGCCTTGCCGATCCTTCGGGCGCGCGATACGGCGATGCAGGCGATGGCACCGGTGCCGGCGTTTCTGTTCGCCGCGGTTGCCGCGTCAGGGATCGCCGTCGACATCATCAAGGTGGTCGTCGGGCGCACCCGGCCGAAATTGCTGTTCGCCGCGAATGTCGACCACTTCACTGGGTTGGCGTTCCGGGCCGACCACTGGTCGTTCCCGTCGGGGCATGCGACGACCGCGGCGGCGCTGATGCTGGGGCTCTGGTACCTGTGGCCGCGCTGGGCGCCGGTCTACGCCGCGATCGCGGTGCTGATCGCTGCGGCGCGGGTCATCATCTGCGCGCATTACCTGAGCGACGCCGTGGCCGGGCTCGCGTTCGGGGCAGCGGCGACGTGGCTGATCGCGGGCGTCTTTGCCCGCCAGGGCTACGCTTTCAACGGCGGAACCCTTCGCGCCATGCCATAATGCGGCGACCATGGCCCTCCGCATCGAGACCTTCAGCAACGTCAGCGGCGGCGGCAACGTCCTCTACAAGGCGCTGAGCCACCCGCACACCGCCGCCGGGGGCCGGGCGCTGGTCGAGGAGCTGCGCCGGGGCGAAGCCGCGATCATCGACCCGAGCGGTGCGGCTGAGGGTTTCGCCGAGATCTTCGGGGTCGGCGCGGCGCAGGTCTACGTGCAGGACGTCTCCCGCATTGGCAAGAAGCTGCTCGGGCATCCGGCGCGGGCACTGACCGATCTGCCCCGCTGCGAGGCGCGGACGGTGCTCATCGCCGCCTTCGATGCCGGGCGGATCATCGAGCAGGTCGCGGCCCTGGTCGCGCCGGGGACGCGCATCCTGTCGCTCGATCCGCTCCGCCTCCCGCCCCAGCGGCTGACCAATCCGGCCCGCTATCTCGACCCCCTCAATTTCGCGACGAACTTCGCGCTGTTTCGCGATGGCCCCGGCATCCACACGCGGGTCGTCACGGCGAACTACTGGGCGCGATATGGCGCCGGCGCGGTCAAATGCTGGCTGACGCTGTTCGGCGGCAACGGTGAGATTCTGGCCGAGTGGACCGAGGAATGCACCGATCCCGAAGCCGCGATCGCGATCGACAGCCGCGACGTCCGCGCTCGGTTCGGGCTCGGGGAGTTCGCCGGCCAGCTCTTCATCCACGTGATCGGCGCCGCGGGACACGACGTCGTCAAATACGCGCTCGACACCTACGGCGACGATGACCGGGCGCTGTCCTGCACGCACGACGCCAATGCGTGGCCGGCCGACCGCTACGCCGGGCTGCCCGCCCCGGCGCCGGGCGAACGCGTCGTGGTGTGGATCCAGAACAGCCATCCCGGCGCGATCCCGGCCGGCGCGATCGGGCTCGTTGCCATGGGCGAGGAAAACATCGTCCCTATCGGCCAGGAGATCGCGCCCTTCGCCAGCCTCGCCATCGATGCCGGCAAGATGCTTCCCGGGCTCGCCTGGCCGCGGCAGATAGAGCTCCGTACCGGCAAGCACGTCGTGCGGCCTCGTTACGAGGTCGTCACCGCGGATCACCGGCGCCTCGCCCATGTCAATGTCGAGCGCGACGACCTGCGCCCAGACCCTGACCTGCCGGGTCTCGCCGAGACATTGGGCAAGGGGTATCTGCTGCCCGCGCCGATCCTGCCGCGCAGCGAGTGGCGGAGCGAGCTGTTGCCGACGCCGATGGCGACGAGGCAAACCGAATTGCCGATCGCGGCGATCGTCCACGACCCGGATGGCCGGGAGGTCGCGCGGCGCGAATTCGGCCGCCTGCCACGCAATCATGAAACGATGCTCGACCTCGATTCGGTCGCCTCGGCGCTCGGGGACGGCTATGGCCACGTCGAGCTCGTGTACGATTTCGCCAGGGGCGGCGACGGCGACGGCTGGCTGCACGCCCTCTTCCGTTATCGCCGGCGCGATGGGACGCATGCCGCGGAGACGAGCTTTGGCGCGCATGTCTTCAACACGCTGCTGACCTACCGCGACGAACCGCAATCCTACACCGGCCGGCCGCCCGGGCTGTCGACACGCCTTTTTCTGCGGCTCGGCGACGAGCCCTACGATACGCTCTGCCACCTGATCTACCCGGCCTCGACGCCGTGGCATCCGCAGAGTGAGACGCAGATCATCCTGCATGATTCGCAGGGGCACGAAGCGGCGGCCGCCACACTCACGATCCCATGCTCGGGGTCGCGGCTCTGGCGCTATCACGAGGCGTTCGACGCGGCCTCCCGCAAGCGTGCAGGCCCCGCCGCCTATATCGTCGTGCGGGATACGACATGCCGGCTTTTCGGCTACCACGGCCTCATCGCGCCCGGGGGGCGGTTCAGCCTCGACCATATGTTCGGGTTCTAAGCCGCCGTCATCGCGGCGCGGTCGCACCATCTGGTGTAAAATGGTATACTAGGCTGTCCAATCGACACGGATTCCGGGATGCCCGAGCAATATCACAGCAAGGTCCTTATCGTCGGCGCCGGGCCGGCCGGTTTCACCGCGGCGATCTATGCCGCGCGCGCCAATCTCGAGCCGATCATGGTCGCCGGCATCCAACCCGGCGGTCAGCTCATGATCACGACCGATGTCGAGAACTACCCGGGGTTTGCCGACGTCATCCAGGGCCCCTGGCTGATGGAGCAGATGCAGGCGCAGGCCGAGCATGTCGGCACCAAGATGATTCTCGACCTGGTGACCTCGCTCGACCTGTCGCGCCGGCCGTTTGTCGCGATCGGCGATTCGGGCGACCGCTATCTCGCCGACAGCGTGATCATCTCTACCGGCGCCCAGGCGCGCTGGCTCGGCATCCCGAGCGAGGATATCTATCGCGGGTTTGGCCTCTCGGCCTGCGCGACCTGCGACGGGTTCTTTTTCCGCGATCAGGAGGTCGTCGTCGTCGGCGGCGGCAACACCGCGGTCGAAGAGGCCCTCTATCTCACCAACCACGCGAGCAAGGTGACGCTGATCCACCGCCGCGACCAGCTCCGCGCCGAAAAGATTTTGCAGGATCGCCTGTTCCGGAACCCGAAGATCGCGGTCGTATGGGACAGCGTCGTCGACGAGATCCTGGGCACGCCCGAGCCGCCGACCGTCACCGGCGTCCGGCTGCGCAACGTCAAGACCGGCGTGGTCAGCGACAAGGAATGCGACGGCGTCTTCATCGCGATCGGGCATACACCGGTCACCGACCTGGTCGCCGGGCAGCTCCCGCTCGACAGCGAGGGCTACATTCTCACCCATACCGATTCGACCGCGACCGACATTCCGGGGGTGTTCGCAGCGGGCGACGTCAAGGACAAGATCTTCCGCCAGGCGGTCACCGCGGCGGGAATGGGTTGCATGGCCGCGTTGGAGGCGGAAAAGTTTCTCGCGGCACAGGAGGACGCCGCCACGATGCGGGCGGCCCAATAAAAGGGGGGCGAGCGCGCGCCAGAGCGGCGGCCTCGGGCGATCGAGATGGCGATGGATTGGGACAAGCTGCGCGTTTTTCATGCCGTCGCCGAGGCCGGCAGCTTTACGCATGCGGGCGAGGCGTTGAATCTGAGCCAATCGGCGGTCAGCCGGCAGATCAGCGCGCTCGAGGAAAGCGTCAGCATGCCGCTGTTCCACCGCCATGCGCGCGGCCTCATCCTGACCGAGCAGGGCGAGCTCCTATTCCGTACCGCCCGCGAGGTCTTCGCCAAGCTGGCGATGGCCGAGGGGCTCATCTCGGAATCCAAGGACCGGCCCAAAGGCCCGTTGAAGATCACGACAACCGTCGCGTTCGGCTCGGTGTGGCTGACCCCGCGCATCCGCGAGTTCCTCGATCTTTACCCCGAGATCCAGGTGAGCCTCGTCGTCGACGATTCCGAGCTCGACCTGTCGATGCGCGAGGCCGATGTCGCGATCCGGATGTCGCCGCCGCGCCAGCCCGACCTGATCCAGCGGCATCTCGTCAGCGTCCAGGTGCACGTCTACGCCTCGACCGAGTACGTCAAGAAATACGGCCAGCCGACGCATCCCGAGGATCTCGACGAGCATCGTGTGATCGTCTACGGCGAGGATGCGCGCCCGCCGGTTCCGGGGGTCAACTGGCTGATGGAGGTGGCCTCCAAACCCGGCCACGACAGGCGGCCCATTCTGTCGGTCAACAACACGTACGGAATGCTGCGCGCGGTGATGAGCGGGCTCGGCATCGCCGCGCTGCCCGATTTCGTCGCCAACGAGCATTCGGATCTGGTGCGTGTGCTGCCCGAGGTCGCCGGCCCGCCCAACGAGGCCTATTTCGTCTATCCGGAAGAACTGCGCACCTCTAAGCGCATCAGCGTTTTCCGCGATTTTCTGCTGCGCAAGGTCGCCGAAGGTCGCCTCGCCTGAGGCGAAAAACTCGGCCTCTGCCGAGCGGAAAAATTCATCCCTATGTAAGCATTGCGCTTTTTGCAGACCCGCCACCACAAATTCCGGCTGGTGGTTGAGCGTATAAAAGCCCATGTATCGAGCACGCGATATTGCATCGCATAGAGTTTCCGGGGTCGGAGCCCCCGAAAGAGTTTCCGGGACTTGCGCCCGGAAAGAGGGTCTACGGACCCTTACGTCTCCTAGACGTGAAGCCTCCCTGTTCAAACTTGGCCGGAGCTGTTGCTCCGGCCAATTTCTTTTGCGGTTCTTCTTTCGACGTATCGAATCAAGTCCCATCCCGACCTGCCGCCGCCTGCGGAGGAAGGCCATCGCTGTACCGCTTGCTACAGCCGTCCCCTCACAGGGTAGGGCCCGGCCCCTCGCGCTTATCCCGCCCTCTTCTGAACGATGCTCACGCGCACGGCCTCGAGCGGGTCGTCGGCGATCGGCGAGACGCAAAGCTCGCCGTCGCGCTTGGGCCCGACGACACCGCCCTCGAAGAACGAGCCCTCGTAGACGATGTCGAGATTACCGCCGAGGTTCGGCGCCGCGCGCACGGCAAATCCGGTGAGCGGCAACCCGCGGCCTCGGGTGCCGGCATAGTTGCCGTTGCTGACCCAGGCCGTGGCGCGGCCTTCCTGGGCGAAAACGCGGAATTCGACGGCGCTCGCCGGCAATTCCTCGCGCGGGCGGATGCTGAGCGCCTCGATCTGACGCCGGCTCCCGGGGTTTCCCGCCCAGCCCACCTCGACATAGCGGCGGTCGCCGAGGCCCATGATGTGCAGCAGCACCTCGGCACCCAGCTCGCGCGGCCCCACCGGGGCGGGCGACGGCGCGGGGGGCGCGGTTGCCACCGGGTCGCTGCCGAGCTCGATCGCCAGCTCCGGCTCGGGCGCCGGCGGCGGGACCACCGAAAGCCCCGGCCGAGGCGCCGGGGCGGGCGGCGGTTGGGGAACCGGCGGCGGCTCGGGCGGCTTCGGCGCCGCTGCCTGCGCAGGCGGTGCCGGGGGTGGTGCGGGCGACGTGGGCGCCGCCGCTTGCGGAGGCGGTGGCGGGGCGGCCTGTGGAGGCGGCGTGGGCGGAGCAGGTGGGGGAGACGGCGGCCGTGGGGGCTCAGCAGGTCTTGGTGCCTCTGCCTGCGCAGCCGGCGTGGGTGATTTCGGCGCCTCTGCCTGCGGAGGCGCCGGCGGAGGTGCGGCTTGCGCCGGCGCCGGGGGTGGCGCCGGGGGTGGCGCTGGCGGCGGTGCGGCTGGCTTCGGCGCCTCTGCCTGCGGAGGCGGCGGCGGAGGTGCGGCTTGCGCCGGTGCCGGGGGCGGCGGTGCGGCTGGTTTCGGGGCCGCTGCCTGCGGAGGCGGCGCCGGTGGTGCCGCTTGCGCGGGCGCCGGTGGTGGCGCGGGTGGTTTTGGCGCCACTGCCTGCGGAGGCGGTGGCGGTGGCGCGACTTGCGCGGGTGCCGGGGGTGGCGCTGGCGGCGGTGCGGCTGGCTTCGGGGCCGCTGCCTGCGGAGGAGGAGACGGTGGCGCGACTTGCGCCGGTGCGGGTGGCTTCGGGGCCGCTGCCTGCGGAGGCGGAGACGGTGGCGCGGCTTGCGCCGGTGCCGGAGGCGGCGCAGGTGGCTTCGGTGCCGCTGCCTGCGGAGACCGCGCCGGTGGTGCCGCTTGCGCGGGCGCTGGCGGCGGAGTGGGCGGTTTCGGCGCCTCTGCCTGCGCGGGCGGCGGTGCGGGCTTGGGCGGCGCCGCCTGTGCCGGCGGCTCAGCCGGTTTTGGCGCCGCGGCCTGCGGAGGCGGCGGCGGCTGGAGTGCCGGCGGCGGTGCGGCAGGGCCGCTCTTGCGGTCGAGCAGCGCGCGCAATTTCGCATCGGCCCGGTCGTCCAGCATCGACTTCGCGAAATCGCGTGAGCGGCGTCCGATGATCGTCTCGGCGACCTCGACCATCTCTTTCGGGATCTGGTCGGCCGAGCGCTGAGGAAACGCCGGGACCTCGACCTCGTCCGCGCTGTGCAGGGTCGACAGCATGAGACCGGCGCCGTGCGGCTCGATCATCACCGCCCGCTCGCGCCCGCCGAGCGTCGCGCGCCCGACCCCGACGCGCCCCTTGTTCTTGAGCGCCAGGCTCAGCGCTTGCAGCGTGTCGGCGGCCAGATCGCCTTCGGGATAGACGTAGCAGACGCCGTCGAGATAGAGCGGGTCGATCTGGCTCTTCGGCACGAACTCCTCAATGTCGAGGATGTTGGCCGGGCGGCTGGCGACGCTCTTGAGCTCGTCTTCGGAGAGGACCACATGTGTCCCGCCATTGACGCGCACACCCTTGGCGAGCGCGTTCGGGGCCACGACGTTACCGGTTTTCGCATCGACGAACTGCTCCGTCACCGGGTTGCCGGTACGGGCGTTGACGTCGTCTAGCTGAACGCGCTGGCCCGATACCACGGCCGGTGACAGATTGACCGGGCACGACACGAGCGATATGCGCAGAAACCCATTCCATATGGCCACAGCCATCGGCGACCTCCGCAGCGGCGATGGGGGCCTCACCTTATCACGCAGATCGGCGTGCGGCGGAATCGCCAATCACGCGACCGACGCGCACCGCGAACGGGTCAACCCGCACGCGTCTGAGAAGCCCCACCGACCAGATTTTCCCACACAATTTTGTCACTCAGCTTTAGCCGAGTACCGGCTTCTGGCATAGGGTATTTGAGCCCGCTCGCGCAGTTGAACAGCACCGCGCGCTCTCCCGGCTTGACCCGGCCGTCGCCGACCGCCTGTTTGTAGGCGGCATAGGTCGCCGCCCCCTCGGGGCACAGGAGCAGCCCCTCATCCGCCGCGACCTCTTGCCACGCCCGCATGATCGCATCCTCGTCGACGGCGATCGCGAAACCGCCGCTGTCGCGCACGGCGCGTAGAATCAGGAAATCGCCGACCGCCTGCGGCACGCGGATGCCGGCGGCGAAGGTATGTGCGTCGTGCCAGCGCGGCGCATGCTCCTCGCCGTCTTCCCATGCCTTGACCATCGGCGCGCAGCCGGATGCCTGGACCGCGACCATGCGCGGGCGCTTCTGGCCGATCCAGCCGAGCTCCTCGAGTTCGGCAAAGGCCTTCCACATGCCGATCAGCCCGGTGCCGCCGCCGGTCGGGTAGAAGATGGTGTCGGGCACCTCCCAACCGAGCTGCTCCGCGAGCTCGAGCCCCATCGTCTTCTTGCCCTCGATGCGATAGGGCTCGCGCAAGGTCGAGCAGTTGAACCAGCCGAGCTCCTTCTCGCCCTCGGCGACGAGCCGGCCGCAATCGTCGATGAGCCCGTCGACGAGGAACACCTCCGCCCCCTGCATCGCGATCTCGCGAACGTTCACCTCCGGCGTGTCGTCGGGGCAGAAGACATAGGATTTCATCCCGGCGCGCGAGCAATAGGCAGCCATCGCCGCGCCGGCGTTGCCGTTGGTCGGCATCGCCATCGTCCGGACCCCCAATTCCTTGGCCATAGAAACGGCCATGACCAGCCCGCGCGCCTTGAACGACCCGGTCGGCAGCCGCCCCTCGTCCTTCACGAGGATCTCACCGCCCTTGGCGATCCGCCCGGCGATGCGCGGCAGGCCGATCAGCGGGGTCACGACCTCGCCGAGCGAGACGATGTTTTCCGCCCGCCGCACCGGCAGCAGCTCGCGATAGCGCCACAGCGTCTGCGGCCGCTCCGCCAGCTTGGCCTTGGTCAGCGCCTTCCCGGCAGCGGCGAGATCATAGCGGACGAGCAGCGGCTTCCCCGCCTTCGACAGCCCGTGCGGCCGGTCGGCCTCGTACCGGTCGCCGGTGAAGCCGCACTCGAGATGCGTGACAAAAGTCGGTAAGTCGCCGCCCGTCCAATCGAAATCCGCCATATCCGCCGCCTGTTGTCGCTGTTCGTCACAACTAACGACGGAGCGGAGCGGAGGTCGAGTCCCGAAATCAGCGCGGGGGCCGCACGAAGCGATGGGCGCCGTAGGCCCCGGGCAAGGGCTTCGGCGCAGATATCTCCGACGCGCCCAATGCGCGCGCGGTTCTTGGGATGAGAGAGAACCGTCCGGCAATCGGCCGCCGTAAAGGGAGCCCCTACAGCACGGCCTCTGCGATTACCCGCATCGATCCCGGATCGGCGCCGCTCAGCACCAGGGAGCCCAGCTCCCGCCGCCTTGCCAGGTCCTGCCAGGCGCTCAGCCGGTCGACGATGCGGTCCTTGCTGCCGACCAGCGAGATCTCGTCGATCAGCGCATCGGGCACCGCAGCGATCGCATCGTTGCGGCGGCCGGCGAGGTAATGATCTTGGATCACCTCGGCCGAGGCCTCGTAGCCGAGCCGCTTCGCCAGGTCGTTGTAGAAATTGCGGCCGCGCGCGCCCATGCCGCCGATATAGAGCGCGAGGCCGGGGCGCAATTCATCGCGGCATTTGGCAAGGTCGTCGCCCATGCTGACGCGGATGTAAGGGGCGAGATCGAAATCGATGAGGTCCGACGGCCGGCCGGCCTTGGCGCGGCCCTCGCGGATCGGGTCAAGCATCAGATGCGCCTTTTCCGGCGACATGAAATACGGCAGGGCGCCATCGGCGACCTCGCCGGAGACCCGCAGGCCGGCCGGTGAATTGGGCGCCGTGTAGATTTTGAGGCTCGGGTCGCCGTGGACCGTGCTGCGCAGCTTCCGCGCGAGCCCGCTGCCGCCGGGGCCGGTATAGGGGATGTCGTAATGCGCCCCATGATGTTCGAGCGGCGCCTCGCGTGCGAGGATCTGGCGGATGATCGAGATGTATTCGCGGGTGCGAGTCAACGGCTGGCCAAAGGGGACCCCGTGCCAGCCCTCGATCACCTGCGGCCCCGACGGACCCACGCCGCAGACAAAGCGGTTGCCGGATAGCGCCTGCAGCGTCATCGCCGTCATCGCGGCGCACGCCGGGGTGCGCGCCGGCATCTGCATGATCCCGGTGCCGGCCTTGATCCGGCTCGTCCGCGCCAGCACCCAGGCGACCGGCGTCACCGCATCGGTGCCGTAAGCCTCGCCGGCCCACACCGTATCGAAGCCGAGATTCTCGGCCTCCCACACGAGCCCCATATCGACGCCGGCGTCGCTGGAGAGCTTCAAGGTGATCGAGAGTTTCATCGAAAAAGCCTTCCCCTCTTGCTCCCTCTCCGCCCACTGGGAGAGAGGGCTGGGGTGAGGTGGGCCTGTTCAGCGGGTGCCCACCTCACCCTCCCGCTGCGCGGGCCCCTCCCTCTCCCCCCAATGGGGCGGAGAGGGGAATTTATGCGCCTACTCGGCCGTCCAGATACGCAGCCCCCGCCTCGGCGATCCGCTCGACCGACCGAAGCCAGTCTTCGAGCTCGCGGTCGAACGGCTCCAGCAGCACGTGCCCGACCCCCGCCGCCGCATACCCGTCGAGCCGCGCCTTCAAGACACCGGCATCCTTGCCGTCCCAGGCCGCGCGCAACGAGATCGCGAAATCGGGGCCGGGCCGCGCCGCGCGCAGCCGCCGGACGATCGGCCCCGCTTCTTCATGAGACGTGCGCGAGCCGTGCCAGCCGTCGAGGGCGAGCGCCCGCTTCAGCGCCGGTTCCGACGACCCGCCGATCCAGATCGGGATCGGCCTTTCCGGCTTCGGCATCATCCGCATCGTGTCGATGACGGCCGGAATGACCTTGGCATCGAAGCTGATCGGGTCCTGCGACCATACCGCCTTCATCATCGCGATGCCTTCGTCCATCCGCCGCCCGCGCTCGCGGAACGGCACGCCGAGCGCGGCAAACTCCGCCTCCAGCCACCCGACCCCGGCGCCAAGGATCAGCCGCCCCTCCGACAGGTTCTGCAACGTCGCCAATTCCTTCGCGAGCGGCAGCGGGTGCCGCATCGGCAAGACGAGGACGCTGGTTCCGAGCCGCACCCGCTTCGTATACGCGGCGGCCCAGGTGAGGCTCAGCACCGGATCGTAGAACAGCGGCGACGGCGGATACGGCGCGCCCTGCGGGGTGATGATGTGCTCGCTGGTCCAGACATCGGCGTAGCCCAATTCCTCGGCCTGGACCGCCGCCCGCCGCATCCCCTCCGGCCCCGCCTTGCGCCCGATCTGCGGCAGGTGAATGCCGAGCTGCATGATCTCGCTCCTCTTCCACTCAGTCGTCGCCCCCGCGCAAGCGGGGGTCCAGGGGCAACCGCGCCGTCGCGCGCCCTGGATTCCCGCTGTCGCGCGAATGACGATAAAAAATTATCACTCCACCACCACCGGCTTGATCTCCCGCAGCCGCGGCAGGACCTCCTTCGAGAACATCGTGATGTTCTTGACCGCCTCGTCGTGGGTGATGAACCCGGTCTTGCCGACCATGATGAGCTGCCCGAAACCGCCGACCTTTTCGTAGAAATCCATGATCTGCTTGTACACCGTGTCGGGATTGCCGGCATACATGCGGCCGCCGGCCATCGCCATCTCGGCGGTCACGCCGGGGCGGTTGAGCGCCGAGCCGCGCCCGGGCCGGCCGAGGCTGCCGCCGGCATTCGGATCGCGGTAGAGTTGCGGCGCGAGATCCGGCGGAGTCGTCCCGGGCAGGTACTTGTTGTATTGCGGCGCCGATTTCATGCTCGTATTGACGAACCACAGCAGCTTCGACCCGACCCGCACCGCCTCCTCGTCGGTGTCGCCGACATAGACAAAGGCGGAATACCCGAAACGGTCGGTCGTCGGGGCCGACAGCCCCGCCTCCTTCCGCGCGTCGCGATACGAACCCCACGCCTTCTTGGTCACGTCGACCCCGCGCATGACCATGATGTTGACCATCCCGCGCCGGCCCAATTCGGCGGTGTCGACAGGGTCGGAGGTAGCCGCCCACATCGGCGGGTGCGGCTGCTGATAGGGGCGCGGCCAGATATTCACGTGGCGATGGTGGAAATACTTCCCTTCCCACGAGAAAGGCCCGTCATGGGTGGTGAGGGTCTTGTCGATCAGGTCGATCGCCTCCCAGAAGCGCTCGCGGATGCCGATCGGGTTGGCGTTGCCCGACGCCATCTCGGTGCCGCCCGATTTGACGAACCCGATTTCGAGCCGCCCGCGCGAGATGACATCGGCCGTCGCGTATTCCTCGGCGGCACGCACCGGATCGTTGCGCACGGTGATCAGCGTCCCCATCGACAGGAGCCGGATGTTCTTGGTCTGCCGCGCGACGATGCCGAGGATGACCGGGCTCGCGCCGTAGAGACAGTTGATCCCGGCGTGGTGCTCGCTCGACGTGATGTTGAGGCTCAGTTCGTCACACAAGAGGTACTCGTCGAGCGTCTCCTGAAACAGCCGCGCCGCGACCTTCGGGTCGCAATACCGGTTCGGCAGGCTCGCCCGCACCGAGTCGGTGGCATCGAGCACCTCGTCGGGCACATACGGGTACGGGTTCTCGCAGTGAAACCAGGCATCCATGCGTGTTTGTCCTCTCGCGCCGCGCCCCGGTGTTGTATCAGAGAGGGAAAGCAGGGCGCGAGCGATAGCAGCTTTTATGCCGTCATCCCGGCGCAGGCCGGGCCCCACTCGTCCGCCGCTCGTGCGTTTGAACCGTGGGTCCCGGCCTCCGCCGGGATGACGATCAAAAATGAGGAGTTGGGGACATGAACCCGATGAAACCGCACCTAGAATTCCATCGGCTCGACATGGATACGGGCTGGGAAACGCCGGAAGGCTATCCCAGGGGCATCGAGCAGAAGATCCTCGCCGGCACCCTCGACGAGGCGGGAAAGAACGGCAGCCGCACCCGCCTCCTCCGCTTCCAGCCCGGCATCCACACCACCGCCCCCTTCGTCCACGACTATTGGGAAGAGGTGTACCTGGTCTCCGGCGACCTCACGGTCGGCAACGACGCGGCGGGCAACGGCGGCACCAACTACACCGCCGGCACCTACGCCTGCCGCCCCCCGGGCGCCGCCCACGGCCCGTTCAAGTCGAATGGCGGGTGTCTGCTGTTGGAGAGCCATTACTACTCGGATTGAACCGGCCTTTCGCGCAGCGGGCTTGCTGGAAGGCCTGACAAAACAAAAAAGGAAGGAAATGCCATGAGCGTAGCGTTGCCGCATGACCGGAGGTTGCCGCCTTTCGTCGAGCGCCATTACACGACCTACCTGGTGATTATCGCCCTCGCCGGCTGGTCGCTTGCCGCCTACGACTCAAACCTGCTGGTCTTGACCTTTCCCGAAGTCGCCTCCGGCCTGCATCTGTCGCCGACTCTTGTCGGGTCGCTGGGTTTCATCATCTTTTCGGCGGGGCTCGTGATCCGGCTGATCATGGGCTACGCGATGGACACATTCGGCAGAAAGCCGACCTGGATGTTCTGTCTGGCCGCGGCGGCGGTGCTGACGGCTCTGACTTATTTCGTACAGAATTTCTGGCAGCTCGCGACCTTGCGGGCGCTCGCCACGGGGTTTTCGGCCGCCGAACTCGGCGTGTCCATCACGCTCGTCAATGAGGAGCTGCCCTCGCGCGTCCGGGGCCTGCTGTATTCCGTCGTGCAGGGCGGCTGGCCGGTCGGCGTGTTTCTCGCGTCGGCCGTTTACCTCACCTTTCACCAGCTTGGATGGCGAGTGGTCTTCGTCTTCGGGATCATCCCGATGATCGCCGTCATTATCGGACGCTACTGGATCAAGGAACCCGCGCGCTTTCTGCACCTCAAGCAAATCCGCGAGGCGAAGCGGACAGCCGACGAGGCATCGATGGAGCGGCTTCTGCATGAGTACAATGTCAACGTCAACGAGATCGACAAGATCACGTTCAAGCAGTTGCTCTGGACGAAAGGTTACGTTCGGGATCGGGTCTTGATTCTGTCTCTGGTCTGGTTCTTCTACGCGACCGCCTTCGTCGCCACGAACGTCTACATTACATACTGGCTGACCCACTACGAGGGGTGGAGCGGCGGTGCCGCGGGACGGCTGCTCCTGGTATCGAGCGGGATCGGCTTCGCCTTCTACGTGCTGGGCGGCGCTCTGGGTGAGCGGTGGGGGCGTCGCGAAGTGCTTGTATGGACTGGTGTCCTGACCGGGCCGCTCAACCTGCTGTTCCTCTTTCTGCACGACCCGGTTGCCGTCGCAATCACCTATTTCTGCATCTACCAGGTGACGAACGGAACCTGGTCGGGCGCCGGATATGCTTATTGGGCCGAATGCTTTCCGACCCGCGTCCGTGGCACCGCGATCGGAATTCTGAGCGCCGTGATATCGGCCGGATTTATCGTCGGAAGCTTGCTGTGGACCGTCCTGATAGGCGGGACCTCTCCCGAAATGACATGGCTGGTCGTCGCCGTGCTGTTCGGCTTCGGCCAATGGACGGCGTTCCTGCTGCCCAAAATCGCGCCGGGCCAGACGCTGGAGGCGATCGCGACCTGAACGGGCGGAAGTTGGACCGCCAAGGGCGAGAGTCCCGATCAAGCGCTTCCGCTTGATCTCCTATCCCCAGTGCTGATCCACCCACCCGTTCTCGTCGTACTCGCTCATGCACTGGTCGACCATCCCGACCATCCGGTCCATGTTGCCGTTGCGTCGCGCGCCCGTCAGCGCCTGGATGCGGATGTCTTCGTGGTTGCCGGCGTAGTTGCGTTCGTAGAGTTCGTGGCGGCCGCCGAATTCGCTGCCGATCGCGTCCCACAGGAGCTTCATGATCTTGATCCGCTCCTTGTAGCCGATCCCATTCGAGCCGCGGACATAGCGTTCGAGGAGCGGGTCGATCGCCGGGTTCCGGAAGTCGCGCGCGGATGACGGCAGGAAGATGAGCGCCGAGGCGACGATCTTTTCGATGATCTCCTTGATCTTCGAATAGGCGTCGGGGGCGAAGACGCGGTAGGCGGTCGCCGGCTGCAGGTTCGGCAACAGCGCGTCGCCGACCCAAGGCTGCGGGTTCGACGCCATCCCGTCCGACAATGACCAGAAGAGATCGCGCCACGCGACGATCTCGCCGAGCATCGCCTGATTGCCGCGGAACTCGTCGCCCCCGGTCGCTCGCAAGGCCTTCGCGACGAGCCCGCAGATGAAGTCGAGCTTTACCGCATAGCGCGTGCAGCCCTGGAAGCAGAAGCCGTTCAAGAACCCGGAGCGCGGGTAGAACGACAGGATCTTTTCGGTGTCGCGGTGGACGAGGATGTTCTCCCAGGGGATCAGCACCTTGTCCAAGACGAAGATCGCGTCGTTCTCGTCAAAGCGCGACGACAGCGGATAGTCGAACGGCGTGCCGAGCCGGGTCGCGATCTCCTCGTAGGAGTTGCGGCAGATCAGCTTCACCCCCGGCGCGTCCATCGGCAGGATGAACATGATCGCCATGTCGGGGTCGGCGGTCGCGGTCGCGGCGTTCTGGCCGAGGAAGTTGTAGTGGGTCAGCGCCGCCGCGGTGGCGACGACCTTGGCCCCCGATACGACGACGCCGGCGTCGGTTTCCTTGTCGATCGTGACGTAGACGTCCTTGACCTCGCTGGTCGGCTTGCCGCGGTCCACCGGCGGGTTGACGATCGCGTGGTTCATGAACAGGACGTTGTCCTGCGCCCGCTTGTACCAGGCGCGGGCATTGCCGACGAACTGGCCGTAATACTCGGCATTGGCGCCGAGCGTGTTCATCAGCGCCGCCTTGTAATCGGGCGTCCGGCCCATCCAGCCATAGGTGAGCCGCGCCCATTCGGCGATCGCCACCTGCTGTGCCTTCAATTCGGCCGGTGAGCGGGCGACGCGGAAATAGCGATGGGTGAACCCTCCCGAGCCGGTGTCGGTCTCGATCGTCAACGTGTCCTTGTGCGCCGGGTCGTGCAGCGCGTCGTAGAGCCGGGCGAGCGAACGCACCGAGTTGCGGAACGCCGGGTGCGTCGTCACGTCCTTGACGCGCTCGCCGTTGATGTAGACCTCGCGGCCGTCCTTGAGGCTCTCGATGTATTCCTTGCCGGTAAACGGACGGGCGGCGCCCGCGATGTGTTGTTCGGGGGTCATCCTGTCCTCTCCGGGGAGCTTGCCGGCATAGGGGTTTTGCGGCTGGTGCGCGAGCGCGGCGAGCCGGGCGCGGATATCCCCCGGCACCGGGACCTCGCCGCTGAGATAGCGGTAGAGCGTCGTCCGCCCGATCGCGAGCGCCTCCGCCGCCGCCGTCTTCCACCGCCGCCCATGCTCAGGGGCGAAGGTACGGCGACAGATGTCGGCAAACTGTTCCGTTCGTTCCATGCATTAAAGGAACATATGGGACAGAGAATGTCGAGTGGACGTAGGAGCGCGGGCGTCCCGTCCGCATCCCGACCAGACTTTGCGGGCGGGAGGCCCGCGCTCCGTTGCTTTCAACTCCGCAGCGCAGCGCAGGCGCCGCCGATCGCGAGGATCGCCTGGCAGGTGCGTTCGGCGTCGGCGCGCGAGGCTTCGGGGATCATCACGCGGTAGAACGGCAGGCGCCCGCGGCTCCGCAGCACGCCGTAGACGACCATCGGCTGCTTGTCCCCCACGAGAGGCTGATAGCGCTGCGCCGCCCGCATGTACGAGGCGAGCGCGACCGCCTTCGAGAAATTGCCGGCGAGCTGTACGCCCCAAGGCGCCACCGGGATCGGTGTCGCCCCGCCCTCGCCCGCCCGCAGCGAGGCGGTGACGGCGGTACAGGATTCGGTCCCGTCGATATCGTCCCCGGTTTTGCCCTGCGCCCGGACGCGTTTCCAATCCTCGGCAGGGATGCCGGTCACCGAGATCACGTAAACCTGCGTCTCCGTCGGCAGCCCGCCCGAGCCGGCGAGCCAATTCGCCACCCGATCCGACCCCGCGTTGTACGCCGCTGCCGCCAGTCCGATGTTGCCGAACCGCTGGGTCAGGTCAGCGACGAGGCGCGCCGCCTTGGGCACGGCCTGCTCGGGGTCGAACGGGTCGGCGAGGCCGCGCTCGGCGGCCGTCCCGGGCATGAATTGCGCGATCCCCTGCGCGCCTTTCGGGCTGACCGCATGGGCGCGAAACCGGCTCTCGGTCCAAATGAGACGGGTCAAGAGCTCGATCGGAACGTGGTTGGCCCGCGCGGCGCTGTCGACGAGGGAGCAGACCGTCTGCTCGACCGCTCCGCCCTTCTGGGCCGGCTCGGCCGCCGTCGCCGCGCACGCGAGCACCACAACGCCGGCCAGCAGGGCACCGCCCACGACTATCTTCACGGGCCCTCCACCGGCCTCCGCTGTGACGAACGAGGTTGGCGGGAAACCGTTGCTTTCGGCTTACTTTCTACACAATCGCCGGCACCGGCCCGATCTCTACGTGTAGACAAAGAGCGGATCGTCGAGATCGATCGCCGGAAATTCGTCCTTTTCGTTCCAGTAGTCCTGGGTGTGCTGCCATTCGGGCTTGTCGCCGCGCTTCGGCAAGAGGTGCATCCCGCGCATCAGGTAGCCCGGATTGAAATTCTCCGGGTCGATCCAGTCGAGGAGCGGCATGTTGTGATCTTCGGGGCGGAGCGTCGGGGTCACCTGGGCCGCACCCTTCTCCTGCATGTGCCTGAGCAGCCGGCAGACGAAATCGGCGACGAGATCGGCCCGGAGCGTCCAGCTCGCCCGGAAATACCCGAACACCCATGCCATGTTGGGAACGCCGGTGAACATCATCCCGCGATAGGTCACGGTGTCGGAGAAGACGAGCGGCGCCTCGTCGATCGTGAAGTCGATATCGCCGAGGACGTTGAGGTTGAACCCGGTCGCGGCGACGACGATGTCGGTGTCCAGTGTCCTCCCCGACTTCAACAGCAGCCCGGTCTCGGTGAACCGCTCGATCTCGTCGGTGACGACCGACGCCTTGCCGCGGCCGATCGCCTGCAGCAGATCGCCGTCGGGGATAAAGGCTATGCGCTGGCGCCACGGCCGGTAGCGCGGGGTGAAATGCGTCGCGATGTCGTAATCCGCCCCGACATACCCGCGCACGGCGGCCAGCAGTTCGTCCTTGACCGCACCGGGTTCCTCAAAGGTGCGCCGCGTGAACACCGACTGCTCGAAAATGATCTTCCGCCGCACGATCTCGTGGATCCAGCTCTCGTCGACCTGGAGCCGGCGGAGCTCGTCGGCGATCTCGATCGCGTTGCGGCCGGTGCGGAAATAGGTCGGCGAGCGCTGCAGCATCGTCACATGCGCGCAATCGTCGGCGATCGCCGGGATGATCGTCGCCGCGGTCGCGCCCGAGCCGATCACGACGACCTTCTTCCCCGTGTAATCGAGGTCCTCGGGCCACGTCTCGGAATGCACGATCGGGCCCCTGAACGCGGCCATCCCCGGCCACTGCGGCGTATAACCCTGCGCGTGCCGGTAATACCCCTGGCACATCCACAGGAAGTTCGCCGTGAAGCGCAACGCCTCGCCGGTGTCGAGCCGCACCGAGTCGATGGTCCATCGCTTGTCGCGGCTCGACCAGCGCGCCGCCTCGATCCGGTGGCGATAGCGGATATGCGGGGCCAGCCCGTTCTCCTCGATGACCTCGCCCATGTATTTGCGGATTTCCTCGGCGCTCGCGATCGGCGCCCCGGTCCACGGCTTGAAGCGGTAGCCGAAGGTGTAGAGGTCGCTGTCGGAGCGGATGCCCGGATAGCGATGCACCCACCACGTCCCGCCAAAGCTCTCATGCGCCTCGAGCACGACAAACGACAGGTCCGGGCACTGCTTCGTCAGGTGATAGGCCCCGCCGACGCCGGAAATCCCGGCCCCGACGATCAGCACATCGAAATGCTCCGCGGTGCGGGCCGGGCGGGTCGCCAAAGGCGCAACGTCGTTCATCGATCGGTCTCCTCGATCGATAGCTTACCTTATGATCGCCCGATTGCCGATCCTCCGGGGCGGCACGGCAGGTCGCAGGCTCGAGCACTCCTGATTCGTCACCCCCCAAAGGCGAGGTCCGGGGCAAGCGGACGAAGCGTTGGCCCCTGGGTTCCCGCTTTCGCGGGAATGACGAATGGAGAATGTGGGCCTTGATGACTGCGCAACCTACCCGATCGCCTTCAGCGCGGTCTGCTCGACATAGGGCTTGAGCAGCTCGTCCGCCGTCTTCTGCGCCGCGGCGACGCCGTCGGCCGGGCTCGTCTTGGCCGACATGATCCCCTGCACCGAATCTTCCATCGCCTTCCGCACGGCGACCGTGTTGAACGTATCGAACCACGGCGTGGCGTATTGGAGCTGGTCGAGCGCGACTTTCGCGTCGGGGTGGTCGTTGAGGTATTTCTTCATCTCGGGCAGATCGTAGGCAGCCTTGCGCGGCGAGAAATAGCCGGTGAAGCGGCTCCATTCGCCGGCGATCTCGGGGCTGGTCAGCCAGGAGATGAGAGTCCAGGCGGCGGCCTGGCGCTCCGGCGTGTTGCCCTTGGGCAAAATCAGCGAGGCGCCGCCGATCGGCGCGGCGTGATGCACGTGCTGCGGCAGGAATGCGACCTTGTACGGCTGTTTCATGTTGTCGCGAACAAAGCTGAGGCTGCCGGTCGACAGCAGCATCATGCCGAGCCTTCCGGCAAAGAACGCGCCGGTGCAGGTGTTGGCGTCGGAGACGCCGGGCGGCATCACCTTGGCCTTGTTGACGAGCGTGTCGAC
>DASXFE010000072.1:0-75529 GCA_036489765.1 Allostellaceae bacterium
TTTATCCCCTACGTCAACGAGCGGCTCGACGGCATCACCCCGAGCCCGACCGTCGAGGCGGCGAACTACTGGGGCCTGTCGCGCGAATACCAGGCGTTTCCGGCCTTTTACGCCTGGGCGATCTCGATCGCCGGCACCGCCGGCAACACCGGGCGCACCCGCTGGGTTTGCACCGGCCCGGTCAAGTACAAGGGCCACGCCGCGCTCAAGAAGGACATCGACACGCTGAAAGCGGCGCTCGCGGGCAAGCCGCATGTCGAGGCGTTCATGCCGGCGGTGTCGCCGTCGAACCTCGCCAACTGGAACCGCAACGAATATTACAAGACCGAGGAGGACTACCTCGTCGCCCTCGCCGAAGCGCTGAGCGAGGAGTACAAGGCGATCATCGATTCCGGCCTCATCCTCCAGGTCGACGATCCGCTCCTTGCCTCGTATTACGTGATGCACCCGGAGGCCGATGTCGCCACGTGCCGGAAATGGGCCGCGGGCCGCATCGAGATCCTCAACCACGCCCTCCGCGGCCTGCCGCAGGACCGCATCCGCTACCACACCTGCTACAGCATCAATATCGGCCCGCGCGTCCACGACATGGAGGCAAAGCACCTCGTCGATCTGTGGCTGACGATCAACGCCGGCGCCTATTCATTCGAGGCCGCCAACCCCCGCCACGAGCACGAATACCAGGCCTGGGAGGGCGTCAAGCTGCCCGACGGCAAGAGCGTCATCCCCGGCGTCATCACCCATTCGTCGAACATCGTCGAGCACCCCGAGGCGATCGCCCAGCGCATCGCCCGCTTCGCCAATGTCGTCGGCAAGGAGAACGTGATCGCCGGCGCCGATTGCGGCTTCGCCAGCTTCGCCTCGACCTGCGAGGTGCACCCGAGCGTCGTTTGGGTGAAATTGCAGGCGCTCGCCGAAGGGGCGCGGATCGCAAGTAAGGCGCTGTGGCGCTGACGCGGCTCGCCCCGCTTCTGCTGCTGCTGACCGCCGCCTCTCCGGCCGAGCCTCAACTCGCCGCCATCGCCCAGGAGGCGCGGGGGGTCATCGCCGTCGTTGACTGGTTCTACGTCAGGCACCGCGCCTGCCCGCAACCGTCGCGCCCGGACGAGTTCGCCGAGATGCGGAGCGATCTCGGCGACGGGTCGTGGATCGAGCCGCGCGGCCAGTTTACCGAGATCAGCAGCATCAGCATGGCCGAGCACTGGCTCTACTACGCCTCGCCCGACCATCCCGACAAATGCACGCTGTGGCGCAAGCTCGGTTGGGACCGCGCGCTGATCTGGCGCCGCCACCGCAGCGGAGGAAGCTGGGCCTACGACCCCGGCGACGGCACCCCCGAGCGTCCGCTCAAATTGGTGCCGTCACACGGGTCGCTCTAGGCCTCAGGCGCCCGGTGGGAAAAACACCAGCGTGCGCACCTCGATGCTTTCCCGCGGCGGGGCGCCGGGGGTCAGCGGGTTTTCGAACGAGGTGTGGAACGAGAGGCGCGCGCGCCCGTCATTGGCGCTATCGTGCACGCGGATGAACAGCACCTCGTCGGTCTGCTGCTCCGACAAATAATACCAGCGGTGCTTCGCGTTGTACTCGACCCGCGAGGTCTCGCCGCGCACATGGGCGTAGACGAGATCGCTGGCGATCAGATCGTCGTCGGTAAAAGTCCGCGCGTCGCACAGCGCCAACGGCGAGTCGAGCACGGGCCCGCGGATCGGCCGCCACACGTTGACGATGCCGAAGCGGTGCTTCAGCAGCTCCTCGGCGTCTTCGGGCAGATGATCGCGCACCCGGCGCGGCGCCGAATTCACCGTATGGTCGTTGTGCACCTGGCGCGACGGCACCGGCATGCCCGGCTTTGTCGCGTTGCGCACGTTGTGGTCGAAGACGGCGACGCGAGCGGCGCCGAGCTTCTCCTTCACCAGCCGCTCGACCTCCGGATAGTAGACCCGCTTGATCTCGTCGGGATCGTAGAAATTGGCGACCGCGGTCGGCGCCTTGACGATCTGGAACCCATTGCGGTCGATCGTAAATTCCGCCTCGCGTCCGCGGGCATCCTCGATCGTCACCTCGCGCGCATCGTCCTCGCCGTTCCAGCGCGGCACGCCCGGCGGCGGATCGACCCGATAGCGCGCCGGCTTTTCCGCGCCGCGCTTCAGGTAGTGGAGCGTCGAAGTCAGAGTTTTCGGGTTGAAGGCAACATCGAGGGGCATGATCGGGGCTCCTTCCAAACGCTACGCGGCGATGCGATTCCAGAGCGGATTCGCTGTCGAGCCATTCGAACGACTAGTCCACGGCAAGCGTTGGTTGTCAATCTCCAAGCACGAGAACAAGAAGTATAATTCTACATTTCACATGACTTAATCGCTATTATCGACGGCCATGAGAGCCTCCCCTCCTCCACCGGGCAACCGGCCTCAACCCCTACGGTCACCCTTCCCCTCAACCCCGAGCGGCGCTTTACTATCTCTCCCGTTCGCGAAGGAGAGTGCATGGATCTGAATGCCCTGCGCGATGCCGCCATCGAGGCGACCGCCCGGACGCTGTACGACCGGAACGGCGTCTCGGCGAGCGAAGACAGCGAGGAGTGGGAGGAGGAGTACCGAAAGCAGTTCGCCCGGCTGAAAGCGCTCGGCGGGCCCGCTGCCACGGTCACCCCGGCCGTCGCCGCCACGGCCGCCGCGAGCGATAAATGGCCGGAGCTCTCTGGTACGCCCGAGGAAAAACGCTGGGGCGCGACGATCCGCGGCGAGCGCTTTCTCGAGATCAAGAGCGAGGGCGTGCGCCGGTTCCTCGCGGACACCTACCCCCGCGCCAAGACGTGGATCGACACCCGCGACGTGCCGACCGCGACGATGCTCCAGCGCCTGAAGCCACAGTTCGAGGAGTACCAGAAAAAAGCGCAGGAGCGCACCCAAGCCCGCGCCGCGGCCAAGGCGGCGCAGTCGGCCGCCGAACAGGCCTACCGCAAGCGCCTCCAGGATGCCGGCGTCACCAAGGAAGGCCTCGTCGAGCTGATCGATGCCAGCCAGCGGACGGCCCCCGCGCCGATCGCCGCAAAGCTCGCCGAGATCGCGGTCGAGGGCCGCGCGTTGCGCATCTTCGAGACCGGCGACAAGGCCCGCCTCCTCATCAAGGAAAAGACTGATCGCGGCCAGGAGGATTACGGCATCGAGCGCGACGAGGGGCTCGTTGCCGACCTCAAGCTCTTTGCCGGAGCGCCCGCGCCATGACACGCTCGGTGCGATCGCTGGGGCTCGGCCTCGTCCTCGCCGTCGGCACCGTGGGCCTCGCCGCCGCGCAAGGGGGCGGCGGCGCGCGCTATGACGGGCAATATGTCGGCACGCTGATCCTCAACAAAACGATGCGCGGCGATTGCGACGAGCCCCCGCCCGGCGCGCAGTACCCGCTCAGGGTCTCGGGCGGCGCGGTGAAATTCAATTATCTGCCGCGCTTCAGCACGACGCTGGCCGGTACCGTCGACGCCACGGGAAATTTCGTCGCCACGGCCGCGATCAAGAGCGGCACGGTGCAGATGACCGGCCGCATCGTCGGACGGAAGGTCACCGCCGAGGTGCAGTCGCCGAGCTGCAGCTATTCGTTCCGGACGGAGTAGGAGGCCGGATGGGCGCGGCGGATGCGATCCCGATCATCGATCTCGGCCCGTATCTGGCGGGCGAACCCGCTGCCGCCGAGCATGCCGCCGCCCAGCTCCGCTCCGCGCTGACCGAGATCGGCTTCTACTCGATCGTCAACCACGGCATCGCGCCGACGGCGATCGCCGGCATCTACCGCGCGGCCGCCCGTTTCCACGCCTTGCCGCTTGAAGAAAAGCTCGCGATCCGGATCGACCGGCACAATGTCGGCTATCTGCCGATGAAAGGCGACACGCTCCGCACCTCGACCGTCGCCGCCGTCACCAAGGCCAACCTCAACGAGGCCCTCTTCGTCGCCCGCGACCTGGCCGCCGACCATCCCGACGTCGTCGCTGGCCGCCGCTTCCGCAGCCGGAACCAATGGCCGGCCGCGCTGCCCGGCTTCCGCGAGACCGTCGTCGCCTATTGCGCTGCGCTCGAGGCCCTGGTGCGCCGCCTGGTGCCGCTCTACGCCCGCGCCCTCGACCTGCCGCCGACCTGGTTCGACGCGGCCTTCGCCGAGCCCCAGTACAAGCTGCGGATGACGCACTACCCGCAGCAGCCGGTCACTGACGACGATTTCGGCATCGCCCCGCACACCGACACGAGCTTTCTGACGCTGCTCGCGCCGAACGAGGTGCCGGGCCTCTCGATCCGCAAGCCGTCGGGCGAATGGATCGCCGCGCCGCCGACGCCCGGCGCCTTCGTGGTCAACGGCGGACAGCTCCTGCAGCGCTGGACCAACGACAGGTTCCTCGCCACCCCGCACCGCGCGGTCAACCACACCGGCGGCGAGCGCTACGCCCTCGCCTTTTTCTGCGACGCAAACATCGACTGCCCGATCGCCGCCGTCCCGACTTGCGTGGGCTCGGACAACCCGCCGAAATACGAAACGACCTGCTACGCCGACTATATGATCGAGTACCAGGCCCGCACCTACAACGTATTCGCCGACAACCGCGACGCCGCCGAGTAGAGATTTCCCCTCTGGCGCAATGCGGCCGAGGAATAAACCCTACGGGCAGGCGCAGGGGCAGGCGCGGTGTACGACACGGTGGACGTGGTGCACGACGCGGCGGTGATAGATCACCCGCGGCCCGTAGACGATCCCGGTGCGGTAATAGACCGGCGGCGGCGCGTAGTAGACCGGCGGCGGTGGGGCATAGACCGGCACCGGATAGACCGCCGGCACTCCGAAGCCAAACCTGATGAAAGCCCTGGCCTCCGCCTGCGGTGCGGCAACGATCCCGCTCGCACAAACCGCCACCGCCGCCGCCAGTAGTCCAACGCGCCTCAACCTCATCACCACCCCTCCGGCAGGGCTTGGCCCGCCGCCCATCGCTCCAAACCGTCTCCGCGTTCCTGCACGAGGTTTTACGGTCCGTCGCGCGCCGGCGTTCCCGGGCTTCGATCAGGCGGATGGCGCGATGTCGTCGGCGGCCCGCTCGAGCGCGGCGATGTCGATCCGCTTCATCTGCATCATTGCCTCGAACGCCCGCCGCGCCCGGGCGCGATCGGGGTCGCTGATCAGCCGAATGAGGGGGCGAGGCACGATCTGCCACGACACGCCAAAGCGGTCCTTGACCCAGCCGCACATCTCGGCCTCGGGCACCGCCGACAGAGCGTCGGCAAAGCGGTCGGCCTCTTCCTGGGTCTCGACCGGCACCTGGAACGACACCGCCTCGCTGAACGTGAATTGCGGGCCGCCGTTGAGCCCGGTGAACGGCCGCCCCATCAGCGTGAACTCCACGAGGATCACCTGCCCGGCCTCGCCCGCCGGATAGGCGCTCGGCGCCCGGTTGACAGCGTCGATGCGGCTGTCGGGGAACACCGAGACATAGAACGCCGCCGCCTCTTCGGCATTGCCGTCGAACCAGAGGCAAGGGGTTATGCTGGGCATTGGGATTTCCTTCTGAGAACGGTCCAAGGAGCCCGCCCCGTCATGATCCCCTCGCCCGTGTTGGCGGGCGAGGGTGGCGGCCAGGCTCCGTCCGACCTAATGCGCGACCCAATACGTCCCGAGCATAGCCTCCGCGGTCGCCATCTGCTGTGGATCGCACTCGGCGGCCTGATCCTGCAAATAGGTGATATCGGCCGGGATCGTATCGTTTTCGGGGATGTAATAGCCCAGCGTGGGATTGAGGTACGCATACTGGCCCTGCGGCAGCATCATTCCCGCGAGCATCGGGACGAGGTTCGTCGAGGTCCCGCTCAGCGACGCGTTCAAGATCGGCGAGACGGTGCCGTTGAGCAGCAAGGCGGGCGTGTTGCTGTCCTGGTTGCCGTCCCCATCCTGCCACTGTTGCGCGCCCCAGCCCGACGTGTCGCTGGCGATCCAGTTGGCCATGAACCCCGTGCCGATGCAGATGACGTTGATGTCGTTGAGCGTCAGCTTCGGATTGCTGGAAAGCGCCATGGCGATCGCCGCGAGCGTCGGATCGTGATGCACGAACGCCCCGTCGATATTGCCGTTGCAGGATCCCAGCATGCCGGGCATCGCACTGCTCGACGTCACCGCCTCGGCGAGCGTAGTTCCGCTGTTTGGTGAGCCTGGGAGATTGCTGAAGAGGATCGGCGCCCAGGGTGTGTACGTGGTCGCGAGACCGCCGCTGCCCGTACTGCCGACATTGCTGCCGACGTTGAACGCCGTAAACAGCACGCTCTGCCCGTAATAGCTCAGGGGTGCCAGGCCCAGCTCCTGCTTGTAATGCATCTCCACCTGCCCGGCATAAGCGTCGGCGACGCTGTACATGGGCTCGCCCGCTCCGGTCCCGGTGGGCTTTTGAAAAAACGTCAGCTCTTTGCCGAGGAAGTAGGTGACGATGTCGGACGGCAGCATCCCCGCTAGAATCATGCTGATGATGCCCGAACCGGTCGAGGTTCCCGCAAACAGATCGGTATATTTGAGAATGCCGGGATAGGTAGTGTAGAGGTTTTCCAGGATCGTCGCGGAGAGCAATCCCCGAATACCACCGCCGCAGAAACACACGATGTTGTATTGAGCCATGGGTCGTCGCCTCGTGTCTAGGGAATTAGTCTAAAATGCGGAAGATCCTACCTGTACGTGTAGGAATAGCACCAATTTGCGCTAACCGAGATTAAATACAAATTGCTTTGCGGGCACATGACCGTGCCAGGGCCCCGTGCGCTTGGGGTCCGCGACAGCCCCGCTGATGTTCGCGACATCGATTCAATTCCCTCTCCCGCGGTGCGGAAGCGGGAAAAATCCGCGCCATGCTCCTCGCGCATGCCGCCCCGCGCGGGCGCCCGGCGGCGTTGCTGCGGCGGGCATTTCGGCGCATGCTGAAATGGCATAGACGCGAGAGGGAGCATCGGGATGCCCAACGACGTTCAGGCCGTGCGCAGCAATACGGGAAAGCCGGAGCAGCTTTACGCCGCTCTCGAAGAGCGCATCCTGGCGCGCGACCAGAAGGGCGCAAGCGACGTCTATTACGACCTCGTCCGGCAGAACCGTCCGCTGAAGGAGATCGTCGCCGAGGGCGTCCGCATCCACGCGCCTTACACGCACGTGCCGTATCACGAGCGGATCGACGACGGCTACGTCAACTTTGTCAACAACGACCATTGCCTCCTGTCGGCCCGCGCCGCGATCAACCTGACCAAGATTGTCCCCGAGGACTGCGCCGCGCTCCCCTATGCCCAGACCGTCTGGTACATCCCGACCGGGCTCGACATCTGGAACCAGAAGATCCTGAAGGCGCCCGGCCATTACGCCCGCGCCCCGGGCTGGTCGATGCCGCCGGGCCCGCCGCCGATGCCGGAAGCGGCCTGGAAGGACCAGGAGCCGGAGGTGCTGACCGGCCCGCTGCGCGAGCGGCTCGACCACTGGATGACCCTCGTCCATCGCGGCAATGTGCTCGACGCCTACCGCGTCTTCCTCGGCCTGATGCAGAACCCGGCCGAGCGCAAGGAAGTGCTGGCCGAGCTCTGCCATGCCGGCCTGATCGACGTGCAAGACCGCGCCCTCTACAACCGCTCCTACACGACCGGGCACAAGGCGTTCCGCGCCCGCGCCACGGTCGAGCTCGGCAATTATCTCGGCTGGGACGACGCGCACGACGTGATCTATGCCGGCGCGCTCGACATCGCGGTCGGCCCGCGCTGGTACTCGACCTACGAGATGGCCTGCAACCTCGTGAAAGTCTTCCTCGAAAAGGAGACGGTCTCGGCGATCCCGTATGGCGGCGCGTCGAAGGTCGAGCTCGACATCCTCGCCAACAACAAGGCGAATTTGTCGGAGGAAGAGGCGCGCGAACTCGAAAACGCCCTCATCCGCGAGCCCGAGCCGAAATACGTCGAGGTGCTGGTGCGCCTCCTCGAAGCCGGCAAGAGCCCGCGCCGCATCCTCGACGCGATGCAGATCACCGACGCCCAAGTGATCATGGAGACCCAGGGGGTCAACAATTTCTCTCTGCCGCAGCACTGCTTCGAATACCTCAACACGATGGGCTGGTACTTCGACCATTTCGAGCACAAGCAGCAGCTCAAGCTCCTGTTCACCGCCGCGTCGTACCTGAACCGAGCCGCCGGGCACCAACAGGGGATCGGTGACGCCAAGCCGATCTCGGTCAAGGCGCCGAGCGGGGCCGACAAGCTGTCGCAGGACGAGATTCTCGCCAATATCGACGCCGCCGTGATCGCGCTCAACGGCCCCGACAGCCGCGATTGGACCCAGGCCTATCTCGAGCGGTTCAGCGATCGGAAGCCGCTGGTCCAGCACCTCGCGCTCTTGTCGGCGCGGATGGGCAACGACCCGCACAACCAGGAGATCGGCCAGGTCCTGATCGAGGATTACGGCAAGAGCCAGGGCTGGGCCCGCGACCGGCTGCTCGTCGCCTGCGCGCACCACACCGCCGTCCACCGCAAATACGGCAACCCGTTCGACTGCGCCAACCGCTTCGGCGCGGCGATGGGGATCGCGCGGCTGCAGTAAACGACACGTGCGGAGGGCGACGCTTTTCGTCGCCCTCGTCACGCTCGCCGCGCCCGCCGCCCATGCGGAGGACGCGGTCGCCTGCTATGAGGCGAGCTGGTCTGGGATGCCGGCGGCGCAATTGCGCCTCGCGATCCACGACGGCCCCGACGGCTACCGCAACGAGGTCGAAATCCGCACGCTCGGCCTTGCCCGCTGGGTGACCAAGTTCCACGGCAGCGCGAGCGGGACCGGCCGCATCGTCGCCGAGCATCTGCCGGCGCCGCATAGCTTTGGTGCCCATTACGATCTCAGAAAACGCAAGAACCGGATCCTTAGCCTGCGGTTTGTCGTCAGCAACGGGACGGTCGTCGCCGAGCGCCAGCCGGAGGACACCAGCCGCAAGCCCGAGCTCGCCGAGAAATTTCGCCGCGACGTCCTCGACCCGCTGGCAGTCCTCGCCGCGATCCGTCAGCGGCTCGAGGAACACCCCGCCGCCGGCTTTACGATCCCCGCCTATGACGGCGCCCGCCGCTTCGACGTCGTCACCCGGGAACCGCCGCGGCGGGAGAGCGGCGTCATCCACCTCGCCCTGACGCTCCATGCGATCGCCGGGTTCAAGGGCGAAAGCAGCGAAGACGGTGACCCCGACGACGCCCCTCGCCCGGTCGAGGTGACTTTCAGCGATGACCGGCGCCTGATGCCTTTGTCGATGACCGCCCCGATCTGGTACCTGCCGCTCACCGTCGAGCTGACCCAGTGGTCGAGCCCGGGCAAGGGCTGCGCGTGGTAGGCAAACGAAAACCCCCGGCGAACCGGGGGCTTCGTCCTTCGTCCTTTCCGTCCGCCGCCTTGGACGGCGGGGCGGGCGGATGAGGCGGGGGATTTCAGGGGAGGCCCGCCTCGCTCGCCTTACCTCCGGGCACCGCTGTGGCACTCCCGCGGGCCGCGGATCACTCAGGCCTTACCACACCCGCTGCCAGCCAGCCTCGCGGCTGTGGAACCAGCCGCCGTTGCGCCAGTAGTCGTGGTGGACGCGGTGGCCGCCGATCGGGAAGTGGATGCCGGCAACCGAGATCCAGGTGCGGGCCTGCGCCGGGGCGGCCGGGATCGTGGCGGCGCCCAGAACGGTCGCCGCGATCACCGCGAAACCAAGCCGACGAAACCATTTGTTCTGCGTCATGAGGGACATCTGACCCTCCTCTTTCCATCCTACGTGGCTCAATTGCGCCACTCAGTTAATAGTACGACCCCGTTTCATTATCTATCCCTGCCGACCTCAAAAATTTTCGACCTCGACCCCTCGCGAGCAAAAAAAATGCGGGCCAAACGCCCGCGGCTCGGAAAACAGGTCCACAGAGCCGTCACGGCACCACCCGGCGGCACAGGGATTCGACCAGCGGCGTCACGATATGATGGGCGCGCGCGCCGAGCTGGAGCGGGCGAAGCAGCATGCGCACGCACATCCGATGCGGAAAATGCCGGCGGATCGCCTCGCGCGGGCCGCGGCGGATCTGCTTGTAGGTCGCCCGGTCGAAGCGGCGGCCGGGGTTGCGCGCCTCGTAGAGGTGTTTGACCGCGATGACGTTGTCCTCGCCGTCGATCATCCTGAGCCGGTTCCAGAGGGCCCGGACGATATTGCCCCGCCCGGTCCGTTCCTGCCCCTGATAGCGGCGGAAATAGCGGAAGAAATGCTTGTAGTGGCGGATTTCGTCGTTGGCGATCTTTTGCGCGAGGTCGGCGAGAACGGGTTCGGCGCTGATCCGGCTCAGCGTCGTGTAGAAGCTTGCCGTGCCCATCTCGACGACGCACCGCGAGGCCATCTCGCGGGTCCGCGTCGGCTCCAGCCGCTCGCCGGCGCAATAGGCCTCGAACTCGCCCATGAAGCGCTGGTAGACGCCGTCCCAGTCGAATTCGGGCCAGGCGGCCCGCACATACCGGCGCAGCGCCTCACCGTGCTGCAGCTCCTCGGGGAGCCAGTGCTCGTCGAGCCACGAGGTGATCTCGGGATCGTCGGAAAACTTGTCGATCAGGTTGCGCGTGTACCGGTCCGTGGTGATTTCCATGAACGACGCGGCCGCCACCAGATAGAAAAGCGGGTCGCGCTCTGCGGCCGGGGTCGCCTCAATGGCGTCCCAGTCGATGGCGTCGATCGTCCAGTGTTGTTGTGTCGAGGGGAGGGGTAGCCTCACGCCCACAGCACAACTCCTTCACCTTAGCGCTACCCTTGGCCGGGCCCATATCTATCACCTCTGCCCGATTCCTAAAAGGTTGAACCCCCGGAACCCGGCTCGGCGCAGTTCGCCGGCTACCGCATCAGCGTGAAGGACACCACGCCGGTATCGTCGTCGACTGTGAACTTAACCGGCACACCCTGCCCGTCGATCCACACATGCGACCGCTTGCCGCCGTCGATCTCGTATTCGCGGGCGGGCACCTTGGCGCTGCCGATCTCGACCGACGTCTCGCCGCCTCCCCGTACCTGGACCGGGTTCACTTTGCCGGTATCGACCTGCATCATCGTCGTCGATTGCAGGCTTGCGAGCGACCAGGGGTTGGCGGGATGCACCGAGGCAGGCGCCGCGTAAGTCCCCGACGGCGTTGTGATCATGAACGAGTTGTCACGCGCCGTGCCGTTGACGACGATCTTGTCGCCGTTCTTGTCGGTCACGCCGTGGAAGGCGACGAGGCGATTGTTCTTCCACTGCTCGGTGCGCTGGTCGTCCTCGCGGTGCATGACGATGCCCAGCACCTTGACCGCCAGATGCACGGTCGTCGTCACCGTCGTGGTGTCGCCGTTGGTCTGGACGAGATTGGCGTAGGTGCCGATGTCGCCATAGGTCGAATGGGTGACCTTGTAGATCAGGTTGCGATTGGTGTCCGCGACGGCGGAAGCCGTCGGCGACAACGCCCCCAATCCGAGGACCGCGCCGGCGGCCCAGAGTGAAAACACAAATGCGCCGCGGCGCCGGCGGACTGAATCTCGACGGAATGCGATGGCCAATTTCACCAACAATTATTGCCGATCGAACGGGGCCCGGCCCGGTTGCCGATGGGTCTCGGCGGCTCTCGCCACCGTTCCTCTCGCTGCCGGTCGGGTCTCACCCCCAGCCGATACAGTGAGCCCTTTCGCCCCAAATGACAAGGCGGCCGCCCAAAATTTGGCCAGGGGCGGCCGCTCTGACGCCGGTTTAGCGGGGCAATTCGTCTTTCCCCGTCTCCCGCCCGATGATCATCGCGATCACGCTCAAGAGGGCAAAACAACTCATGAATGCGGTCACGTTGTTGAAGCTGCCGTGGAAGGCGCCGACCAGCAATCCCGCCACCAGGGGCCCAAAGCTGGTGATGACTCGCCCGGTGCCGTTGCAGAACGCGACGCCGGTCGAGCGGATATGGGTCGGAAACAATTCGGGGAAATAGACCGCGTGGCCGGAAAACACCCCGAACACGAAAAACCCGAATACCGGCAGCACCACCGGGTACCACGGCTCATAGGCCGGCAGGCCCAGATAGAGAATCAGTGCGAAGATGACCGTCCCGACGCTGTAGAACGCGATCGCCAGCCGGCGGCCGACCCAATCGGCGATCCAGCCGAACGCCGCATAGCCGAGGATCCCGCCAAAGCTCCACACCATGATCCCGTGGCTGACGAGCGGAACCGCGTCGGCGCCACTGATGCCGCCCTTTTGCACCATGAGTGACAGGATTGTCGGCAACCAGATATTCGTGGTCCAGATCGCCAGCAGCGACCCCAGCCCGTACATCAACCCGACGAGGGTGTTGAAGCGATTCTCCTGGGTGAAGAGTTGGAGCGGCACCACGCGCATAAAGGCGTGGTCGTCCTCAGCCACCTTGCGCCCCGCGGCGATCTTGGTGCGGCGCTCCTGCACCGAGGCAAAATGCTCGGGCTCGCTCATCCGACCGCGCATGACCGCCAGCAGGATCGCCGGTATGACGCCGATAAAGAACACCGCACGCCAACCGAACCCGCCCACGATGCTGTACGCCCAGGCGCCGAGAAAGGTGCCGAACGCGCCGCCGGTCATCATGACACCGGCGATCTTCGCCCGGTGCGTCTCGCCCAGCGTTTCCGCCAAAAGCGGGATGCCGACCATTACCTCCGCCCCGGTGCCGATCCCCGCGAAGAAGCGGTAGGCGCCCAGATCCCAGATGCCGTGCGACATGCCCTGCAGAGCGGTGAACACGCTGAAGATGATGATGCTGAACATCAGCGCCCGCACGCGGCCGATATAGTCGGCGATGATGCCGAAGATGAACCCGCCCGCGGCCCAGCCCAGAAGCCCGGACATCGCCAGGAGGCCGCCGACCTTCCCGAGCCGCGCAAGCTGCTCGGGCGAGAGCGCGCCGGAAAAGCCGAGAAGCTCGGTCAGCGCCGGTCGCAATACCAGCGAGTAGAGCCCGAAATCCGCCGCGTCGAGCGTCCAGCCCGCCCACACGACGAAAAAGACCAGCCATTGATAGCGCGTAATCGCGCGAAACCCGCCCAATGCGGGGCTGTCACTTTCAACCGTCATCCGCGCCCTCCCGGCGTCGCAAAATGTGCCCGCGCGGTCCTACGCCGGTGACACGTTGGGATCACGCGTACCGTCACGGCGGGCCGCGGTCAAGCCTCAGGAAGGATCAATGGCAATCGAGCGATCGGGCGGCAAAGCGGCAGGTGGCGAGGACCTTGTCGTCGATCCCGTAGAAGGTGCCGATCCAGCCTTTCGCGGCACGGTCCATGACGAAATAGCCGAACGTGGCCAGCATCGTCCCCTTCTCGACCTTGACCCCGTCGACCTCGCTGCCGACAAGCGGGTGGTCAGCGAGCGGCAGGAGGGTGTCGCCGCCGGTGCCGGCGATGAGCTGCGCCGGGTGGCCGCCGCCGTAATCATAAGTCGTGAAATCGTGCAGGTGCCCGGAGACGACGAGGTCCAGCGTATCCGGCACGTGGCCCTTGATCGCCGCCTGTTCGGTCAGGTTCATCGGCACGCCGGGAAGGTTGCCCTGCGCGAGCGACCAGACCGGCCGGTGCGTCACGAGCCAGGTATGCGGCGGCGCGCCGTTCAGAAGCTCCGCCATCTGTGCGGCGTAGAGCGAGACCTTTTCCGGCACCGTCTTGAAGTCGTCGGCGTCGCCGCCGTCGAACACCGCGAGGCTGAGCCCGCCCGGGGCGATCCGATACGGCGCCGTCGTGTCAGCGCAGACATCGGGCATCTTGTGCGGGTCGAGCAATCGGAACCAGCCCTTGCCGCCGCGCCGGCAGATCTCGTGATTGCCCCGTACCATCAGCCACGGCGCGGCACCGAGCAGCGGCGCGCCGGGATCGAAGAACTCCGCGAGCCAGACCGGCAGATTGTCGCCGTGCGGGCTGTTGGCGCAGCCGCTGTCGCCGGGCGGACAGGCACTCTCACGATAGTAGTAGTCGCCGATATGGATCACGAGGTCGGGCTTCCGCGCCGCGGCCAGCCGGGCGACAAGCGCGTAAGGCCATGCCTTCGGGTCGTTGCAAGCCTGCGCGCTTTTGCCCTCGATCCGACACCCGGTATCGCCGATGACGACGATCCGCTTGATCTCCGCCGGCACGACGGGAAGCGCCTTTCCGGCGACGCTCAATTTCGCGGTCGCCGCCGGTGCCGACCCCTCGCAGACCTCCGCCGGAAACGCCTCGTCCGCCGCCCCGCGCTTCGCCATCGCGATGCTCTTGCCATCCGCCTCGACCGAAGGGCAGCCCGCACCCTTGTCGACGATCTGCCGCACCGACAGCGACCCATCCGCTGCGAACTCGACCCAGGGGCTGGGAAGCGCGGCGCGGGATGCGGTGGGCAGCAGGAGGAGGGCGAAGAAAACAACGTGAGCGACTTTGAGCTGCATGACGATCCGCGCCCCCTCTTTGGCCCGGCCTCAAACCGCCGCCATGACCTTGGCTTTCACCACCGCGTCCGGAGCCCCGGCGATCGCATCCAGCCGGGCCGACAGTACCGCGCTCGGCCAACTCCCGCCCACCGCCTGCTCATAGGCCCGGCACGCCTGGAGAACGCCGAGGTCGTCATACGTCCGGCCCGTCACCATCAGCCCGATCGGCAGGCCGCCGTCGAACCCGCAAGGGATCGAGGCAGAGGGGTTCTTGGTTAGGTTGAACGCCCAGGTATAGCTGAGCCAGTCAGCGAAATTGGTCGGGTCCGGTGACCCGTCGCCGCGCGGCTCGGCCCAGGCGGCGACGGTCGGCATCGTCGGCGACAGGATCAGGTCATAGCGCTCGAAGAACCTGTTGAGTGCGACGCCGAGCGCGACCCGCTTGCCGACCGCATCGACATATTGCTCCTGCGTCACCGCCGCGCCGCGCCTGCAGAACTCGACGAGCCCCGGGTCCATCAGCGCGTGCTTCGCCTCGGGGATGCCGCGCAGCAAGCTCCACATCGCCGCACATGCGAGCACCTGGAAAATCGCCATCGGCGATTCCGCGAAGGGATCGGCGAGTTCGACCACAGCGCCCTGCTCGGCAAACACCTTCGCCGCCCGTTCGACCGCCGCGCGCACCGCCGGTGCCGGCTCGTGATAGCCGAGCGTCGGCGACAGCGCGACACGCTTGCCCCTCAGCGACCCCTCGCGCACCCGGTCGCGATAGGCGATGCCGTCATCGGGCAGGCTGAACCAGTCGCGGGCGTCGGGCCCCTTCATCGCGTCGAGCATCAGCGCCGCATCGTCCACCGTGCGGCTCAGCGGCCCGCCATGCGACACGTCGCCAAAGGCCGAAGGCGGGTACATCGCGACCCGGCCAAAGCTCGGCTTGTGGCCGAAGACACCGCTGAAGGCCGCCGGGATGCGGATCGACCCGCCGGCATCGGTGCCGACCGCGAGCGGGGTAACGCCGGTCAAAACCGCGACCGCACTGCCGCCGCTCGACCCGCCCGGGCTGCGCGCGAGGTCCCACGGGTTGCGGGTGACGCCGGTCAGCGGCGAATCGGTCACCGGTTTCCAGCCGAATTCCGGCGTCGTCGTCTTGCCGAAGAACACCGCGCCCGCCTCGCGCAGCCGCGCCGTCGACGGCGCGTCTTCGGGCCAGGGCTGGTTGGCGTCGATCGTCCTCGACCCGACGCGTCGCGGCCAGCCTTTGGTGAGCTGCGTGTCCTTGATCGCGACCGGGACGCCGTCGATAACGCCCTGCGGCGCGCCCTTGACCCAGCGCGCCTCCGACTCACGGGCCATCTTGCGAGCCGTGTCGGGGTCGTAGAGGACAAAGGCGTTGACCGCTCCCTCGAACTTTTCAAGCCGTGCCAGCACGATGTCGATGACCTCGACCGGCGACAGGCTCTTGTCGCGGTAGCGCTTGACGAGCTCGGTCGCGGGAAGAAAGGCGGTGTCGTCGGCCATGCTGTCCTCCGTCAGGTCACCATCACCACATTGGCGAGGGGCTCGCCGCGCACATAGCGGTCGAGATTGCCAGCGACCGTCGAAAAGCGCCGGTTGCGGGCGCCGTCGGTCGCGCTCGAGCAGTGTGGGGTCATGATCACGTTGGGCAGTTCGTGGAACGGCAGCCGCGAGCCGCGGCGATGGCGCTCGTCCGCGGTCGGGTATTGCCACCACACGTCGATCGCGGCGCCGCCGATCTTGTTGTCCTTGAGCGCGGCAAAGACGGCGTCCTCGTCGAAGATACCGGCGCGGCCGATGTTGATCAGGAATGCGGTCGGCTTCATGATCGCGAGGCGCCCCGCATCGATCAGCTTTGCCGTCTCCGGCCCGAGCCCCGCCGCGACCACGACGATGTCGCATAGCGGCAGCATTCGATCGAGTTCGGCGAGCGGGTAGACCGTCGACGCATCGCCCGGTTCGGCAACCGGGCTGCGGTTGGCGGCGATCACTGTACAGCCGAACCCCACCGCGCGCTTGGCGACCTCGCGCCCGATCTTGCCGTAGCCGACGATGCCCACGGTCTTGCCCATGATCTCGCCATGCGTCGGGCCGCCCCCGGCGCCGCCGCCGGTCGACCAGACGCCGTTCGCCTTGAACGCCGTCGCGATGTCGATCAGCCGGTGCTGCCAAGCGAGCATCGTCATCAGACAGTATTCGGCGATCGCCTGCTCGTGCCCGGCGACGCTGCAGATCGCGACGCCCTTCGGCACCGAGGGCACGTCGATCAGGTCGATGCCGGCGGCGACGGATTGCAACAGCTTGACCTTGGGCGCCGGCGGGAAATCCTTCTTCCAGATGTGGCTGACGACGATCTCCGCGTCGGCCAGCGCCGGGATCAGGCGCTGGGTGTCGTCGAGGTCGAACAGCACCGAATGGTCGAGCGTTTCGGTGGCCTTGGCGAGGATCGCCTCCCACACCCCCGGCCGCGCCCCGAAACTCCCCAGGAATACCGTTTTCATGTGCTTATTTGTCCTCTCACGTTTTCATCGAGGTCTTTCCAGGACACGCACAGCGGGAACCCGGACCCCATGAACACGGACGGTGCCGCTCGGCGCGGAAGCCGGTGATCTTGGGTTCGAGGTTCGGCCTGCGGCCGCCCCGGAATGACGCTGGTTCAACTGACCGTCACCAGGTTGATCAGCTTATCCCCGCGGACGAAGCGGCCGACGTTGTCGGCGATCTCGTCCCAGCGGCGGCGGACCATGCCGGCGGTCCAGCCGGAATTGTGCGGCGTGACGATGACGTTCGGCAGCTCGTGGAACGGGTGACGCGAGCCGCGGCGGTTGGGATCGCTCTCGCTCGGGTATTGCCACCACACGTCGAGCGCGGCGCCGCCGATCTTGCGGTCGCGGAGGACCTCCCACACCGCGTCCTCCTCGATGACCTGGCCGCGCGCGATGTTGATGAGGAATGCGGTCGGCTTCATCAGGGCGAGGCGGTGCGCGGTGATGAGTCCCGTCGTCTCCGGCCCGAGCGCGGTGCAGAGCGCCACCGTGTCGCATTCGGGCAGCATCCTGTCCAATTCGGCGAGCGGATAGACGGCCTCGACCTCGGGGTCGGGCTCGCGCACCGTGCGGTTCGCGGCGAGGATGCGGCAGCCGAACCCGGCCGCCCGCCGCGCCACCTCGCGCCCCACCCTGCCGTACCCGACGATCCCCAGTGTCGACCCCCGCACCTCGCCGTGCGGCGCGCCGCTCTGCACCCAACTCGACCGCCACGACCCGCGCTCGCGGAACTCGCCCGAGATCTCGAACAGCCGGTGATGCAGCGCCAGCCACATCATGATGATGTATTCGGCGATCGCGGTCTCATGCCCGAACGCGTTGCACACCGACACGCCTTTCGGCATCGCCGCGAGATCGAAAAGCTCGATCCCGGTCGCGACCGACTGCACCAGCTTCATCCCTGGCGCCGCCGGATACTCGGCGCGCCAGTGATTGCTGACGAGGATGTCGAAATCGCCCTTGATCCGGCTTTTGTCGATCGGGTCGTTGATGATTTCGGTCACCAGCTCCTTTGGCAATTCGTCCTTGATCCCGTCAAAGGTGTCGCTCGCGACCGTGCCGAGAAAGAGGGCCTTCATGACGTCACCGTATGCTTCTGGAGAAAATCCTCGCGCACGGTGATGCCGAGCCCCGCCCGCTCCGGCACCTCGATAAGCCCGTCCTTCACCGGAAAATCCTCCTCGACCAGATCGTGCAGCAACGGGTTGGCGCCCAGCGAATACTCGACGATAAACCCCGCCGGCGACGCCGCCGCGACCGCGAGCCCCGAGGCGAAGGCCGGCGCCCCGGCCCAGAGATGCGGCGCCAGCTTCAGGTTGAAGGCGCTGGCGATCGCCGAGATCCGCATCGCCTCGGTGATCCCGCCGCAGATCGCGAGGTCGGGCTGCATGATGTCGACCGCGCCCAGGACGGCGAGGTCGCGGAAATCGTGCCGGGTGAACTCGCTCTCGCCGGCCGAGATCGGGATGTCGGTCGCGCGGCGCACCTCGGCGCAGCCGGCCTTGTCGTCGGCCGTCACCGGCTCCTCGAACCACATGAGCCCGCAATCCTCGACCAGCCGGCAGAACCGCCTCGCCTCGGCCACCGACAGGGTCCCGTGCGCATCGCACATGAGGCCGATATCCGGCCCCAGCGCCTCGCGGGCGGCGTGGACGCGCCGGGCCGAGTGGCGCGGCTCGCCGTCGATGACCCCGACCCGCATCTTGACCGCGCCGAACCCGCCGCGCTTATCGTAACCCAGAAGCTCGTCGCCGATCTTGTCCGCGCCGGCCCAGCCGCCCGACGCGTAGGCCGGCATCGTCACGCTCCGCCGCCCGCCGAGGAGCCGCCACACCGGCTCCCCCAACGACCTCCCGAAAATGTCCCAGAGCGCACAATCGATCCCGCTGATCGCCGACACGGTGATCCCGCGCCGGCCCAGCACCGGAAACACCCGGCCCTCGCGCACCGCGTAATGCCCGCGCGTCCCGCTATACATCAGCTCCCACAGCCGGGTGATGTCGCGCGGGTCCTCGCCCTTGATCAGCGGCCCGAGCTCGTCGTTGATCAGCGTCGTCAGCGCCTGGTTCTGCGCCATCCCGCCGACCTGCGCCTTCGCCTCGCCCCAGCCGGTGATGCCGCATTCGGTCTCGACCCTGACGATCGTACCGTCGAACGACAGCGTCTTGCCGAAGTCGCTGGTGTGCTGCCGCTCCGGCGGGATCGGGATGTGCACCCATGAGGCCGAAACCGATTTGATCTTCATCGCCGCTTCCGCTCGCCTGTCGACGCGAGATTAAAGTGGATTGCCGGCGCCACCACCTAAAAATCCATCGTGTCTCACGGGGTCATTCCAGGGCATCGCATGGCGATGAGCCCGGCCAGTCCGGAATGACTTTGGAATTTCAAGCCCAGGGCCGCTTGTACGTTCTATGCTGGGTGCAGTTGCCGATTGATGGTGGTCGGGAGGCGGGTGTGAAGCGGATTGTCGTGCTGGGCGGCGGGTTCGCGGGGCTGATCGCGGCGGTCGGCGCTGCGCGAAAGCTCGCGGAACTGAACATTCCCCGCTCCGACATCGGAGTTTCGCTCGTCAACCGCGACGCCTACCACGCGATCCGGGTGCGCCTGTACGAGGCCGATTTGAGCGATGTGCGCGTCCCGCTCGCCGATGTGCTGGAACCGATCGGGGTGGAGCTGGCGCTCGGCGATGTTGCGGGGCTCGCCCCGGATAGGCACGAGGTCGGCCTCGCCGGCGGCAGCACCCTCCCCTACGACCGGCTCGTCCTGGCGCTCGGCAGCGAGCTGGTGCGGGCGGAAATCCCCGGTCTCGCCGAACACGGCTTCGATGTCGACACTTACTCAGCGGCCGCCCATCTCGGGACGCATCTCGTCGGTCTCCCTTCGCGTCCGGCGACGGCGGGGCGCTACACGGCGCTGGTGATCGGCGGCGGGCTCACCGGCGTCGAGGCGGCGGCAGAGCTCGGCAGCCGCCTGCGCGAGATCGCCGGCGCGGCGCCGAGCCGGGTCATCGTCACCGACCGCAAAGCGCGGATCGGCGAGGGGATGGGTCCCGGCGCCCGCGACGTCATCGCCGAGGCATTCGCCTCGCTCGGCGTCGAAACCCGGCCCGGCGTCTCGGTCGCCTCGATTGATGCCGGCGGCGCCGTCCTCTCCACGGGAGAGCGCATCGACGCCGACACGGTCATCTGGTGCGGCGGGATGCGGGCCCACCCGCTCGCCGCCGCGCTCCCCGGCGCGCGCGACCGGTTCGGCCGCATCCCGGTCGACCGCTTTATGAAGGTCGAGGGCTGTTCCGACATCTACGCCGCCGGCGACATCGCGACCGTACCGCTCGACGCGGCGCACGCTTCGGTCATGTCGTGCCAGCACGCCCGCCCGATGGGCCGCATCGCCGGGCACAATGTCGTCTGCGACCTCGTCGGCGCGGTGCCGATCCCGCTCGAAATCGGCTATTATGTAACCTGCCTCGACCTTGGGGCGTGGGGCGCGGTTTATACCCAGGGCTGGGACCGGCAGGTTCAGACCAAGGGCGAAACGGCCAAGAAAACCAAAATGATGATCAACCGCGAGCGGATCTACCCGCCCCGCTCGCGCGACCCCGCCGAGATCCTCGCGGCCGCCGCGCCGGTGACGCAGGCCCCGCCCATTCGTCCGGCCAACAAATAAAAGAGTTCCGCTTTGGGCGGGCGATTGAGGCGACTTGAAACACACTGAAACGCCGCGCCACGACCGGGGGTGTAATATCCCGGACATACCCAGTGTGTTGGTGAGAGTGAACATTATGCCTCGTTCATCTGCAGATCTTTCGGTCGTGGCGGCTGCTGAAGCACGTCATGGTTGGGGACGCGAACCGGTGCGTCGGCGGTCCTGGTTTTATCGGTTCTTTATCGCGCCCTTTGTCGATATGGACCACCGCGCGGTCCACAAGGCAGCGCAGAAAGCGGCCATGGCGGCCGAGTAGCCCGCCCTCGTTGAACTGGCCGCCCCTAAATCGGCCCCCCTAGACCGAGCGAAAGCGGCAAAGCAGCTTTTCCTGTCAAAGCTCGAGCTGTTCGAGCTCGTCATCGAGCAGCGAAAGCGCCAGGTACTCCAAGCCCGCATCAGCCAACCCGGCGATGCGGGTTTTCGTTTGGGCACCGGCACCCACCGCCAAATACACCCCGAGATTGCGTCGCCGCGCCCGCAATGACAGCATGGGGAGAACAGCGTCAAGGGAGCCGCCAATGACCGAATTCCGTTACGACCACGTCCATCTGCGCAGCCCGGACCCTGAGGCGACGGCGGCCTGGTACAAGAAGATGTTCGGCGCCGAAGTCGTCCACGCTGTGATGTCGAACGGCCTCGAGCGCACCGACATCAAGCTCGGCGGCGTCAACCATTTTATCGCCAAGGTCCCGGACGATGCCGCCTTGTCCGAAAAGGCCGACGGCAGCTTTGTCGGCCTCGACCACATCGGCCTGCGCGTCACCAACATCGACGCCGTCTGCAAGGAGCTGAAGGGCAAGGGCGCCGAATTCACCGTCGAGCCCAAAACCATCCGCCCGGGCGTCCGCATCGCCTTCGTCCTCGGCCCGCAAAACGTGCTGATCGAGATTCTGGACCGCGACGTAGCATAGGGAGTTTCCCGTCGCCCGCGTTGCGGGAGAGGGACCGCTCGCGCAGCGAACAGGGTGAGGGCTGCCCGCCGAAGCGCCGCGCCCTCACCCGGCCTTTGGCCACCCTCTGCCGCAGGCATGCGGCGGAGGGGAATCGGTCAGCCCGCCTCCATCGGCAGGCTGTCGTCCTTGGCCCATTCCGACATCGACGCGTCGTAGAGGCGCACGTCCGGGTGCCCGAGCATAACCAGCGCGAGGGCTGTCGCGCTCGCGGCGATGCCGCCGCCGCAATAGGTGATGACCCGCTTGTCGAAGGCGCCGACTGCGTCGAATTTCGCCTTGAGCACGTCGGCGCCGAGAAACGTGCCCGCGTCCGGGTCGATGAGCCCGGCCGTCGGCACGTTGACGCTGCCGGCGATCCGGCCCGGCCGGCCGTAGACGTTGCCGCCGCTCCCGGCGTGCTGGTTCGCCTGCAGCGCGTTGATCGTGCATGCCCCACCGTCGCCGATCGCCGCCAGCACCTCGTCCTTGCCGACCATCAGGTCGCCGCGGTCCTTGCTGACGACAAAGTTCGACTTGGCCCGCGCCTTCCCCGGCCCGGTCTCGACCGCGCGGCCCTCGGCAGCCCATTTCTTGTACCCGCCGTTGAGCACCGCCGCGTTATCGAACCCGAACGTCCGCAGCAGCCACCAGATGCGCGAGGCCCATTGCGGGTTCGCCGTGCTGTAGAGCACGACCTTGCTGTCCGGCCCGACGCCGAACCGCCCCATCGACGCCGCGAAGACCTCGGCGCTCGGCCGCATGAAGCGCAATTTGGTTCCGGTATTGTCCGACAGGTCTTCCTGCAGATCGGCGAATTGCGCGCCGGGAATATGGCCCTTCTCGAAGTCCTCGCGGCCGGATTTGACCGTATAGGTGATCTTCGGGTCGGGGATCAGATGCACCGTGCCGTCGAGCACGACGAGATTCGGGTCGCCGAGATGCGCGGCGAGCCAGTCGGTCTCGACGAGGTATTGGGGGTGGGCGAAGGGCATATGCGGCTCCGTCATTGCGAGCGCAGCGAAGCAATCTCGATCCGCAGGAGGCTCCTACGACCGAGATTGCCGCGTCGCCGCGCTCCTCGCAACGACGAGCTGAGTTAGCTGTTTTCCGGGCCCATCGGCCGCAATCTCACGCCGCGGCGCAGGTGCTGGTAGGGCAGCTCGACCGGGTCGGTCACATGGGCGCCGGGCGACTGCACGACGAGGATCGTCTCGGCGATCGGCTGGAACGCGGCGCGGAAATGCACGGTCGATTTGAGCGCGAGGATCGGCACCTGCGCCGGCTCGACCCCGACATGGCGGAACTGCTCCTGGTCGATCGCCTGGATGCGCTTGCAGGCGAGCACGACGCGGACGCCGCTATCCTCGTCGCGCAACAACGCCACCGGCCCGACGTGGAACTTGGCCCCGCCGAACATCGGGCCGGTGCCGACAAAATCGCCGCTCTCGATCCGCTCGATCCGCCAGCGCGCCTCGACCGGCACCTCGCCGGCATACCCGACCTTGGCGCCGACCCCACAGGTGAGCAGGTTGCCGACGCCGGTCTTCTCGGCTTCCAGGGCCGCGTCCGGGTCGACGATCATGCCGATCACCGCGCCCTCCGCCTTCGCCGCGATCAGCGCCCGCAGCAAACCGACCGTGTCCGACGTGCCGCCGGCGCCTGGATTGTCCTGGATGTCGGCGAGGACGATCGGCCTCGACGCCGCTTTCGCGAGATGCTGCGCCTCGGCCACGGCCTCCTCGGCGGTGTATAGCTTGCCGGCGAAATCGCGTTCGCGACCGTTGATCGCGGCGGCGATGCGGTCGGCGGCGAGCTCCGCGGCCTCGCGGTCATGGCCGTAGACGACGAGCGCCGGGCCGCATTGCCCGATGTCGGCGGGCGGAAACCCCGGCGTGTGGGTGATCGAGACGATGCCCTGGTTGTGTGCGCCGCCGCCGCGCCCGCCGCTTTCCTCGATCTCGCCGATCAGGTCGAAGACGCCCTTGGTCGGGTCGTTGAGCGTGCATTGCCAGACGAGCGGGATCAGGAAATCGATCTGGCGATAGGCCTTGTAGAGCGGCCGCTTGTCCTTGAGCAGCCGGTCAAGAAGCTCGGCGGCGCGGCTGCCGGTCGCCGCCATGTCGACATGCGGATAGGTGCGGTAGCCGATCATCGCGCTCGAATGCCGCACCATCTCCGGCGTCATGTTGGTGTGGAAATCGAGGCTTGTGACGATCGGGATGTCGTCGCCGACGACGCCGCGGATGCGGCGCAACAGCTCGCCCTCGCCGTCCTCGTGGTGTTCGGCCACCATCGCGCCGTGGAGGTCGAGATAGATCCCGTCGAACGGCCCCTTGGCCTGGAGGTCCTCGACGATCCACCCCGCGACCTTCTCATACGCATCGCGCTCGACATAGGAAGAAGGCGGCGCCGAGCACCAGCACAGCGGCACCAGCGTGTGCCCCAGCGCCGACAGCGTTCCCACCGCCCCGGCAATCCCGATATTGAACCCCTCGACCGCGTCGATCAGCTCGGCCCCACGCACAAACCCCGGCCATGCATCCGCCCGCTCGAAATCCTCCCACGTCGCCCGCTGCGGCGCGAACGTGTTCGTCTCATGCTGAAATCCGCCGACCGCGATGCGTGCCATTCGGAACCCTCACCTGCAATGATCTCCGTCAGTGAGCGACGCGACGGAGCCAGTTCTGTCGAGCATATATTGATCGCTCAAATATCGACTTCCTCATCAGGAAGCTCTTCGATCTTGGGAAATTCTTCCTCGATCGGCTCGAGCGTCATCAGCACTTCCAACAGAGATTTGCGTTGGCAGGGCTCGATGATCAGCCTGTCACCCTCCCGACGAATAATCGCCTCATCGCCCGGAAACTCGAACTCGCGGGGAATACGCACAGCCTTGTTGCGGCCGTTGCGAAATAGTCTGACGTGTCTTTCAGCCGCCATAATTCCTCCCGCCATATGCCGCGACATATGCCACATCGCGTTGTCTTCAAGACGTCAATGTGGCTGCTATAGTCGCTCCGCCGAAGCTAGGGAGACGCCCCATGCAAACCCGCGCCGCCATTGCCCGAGAGGCCGGAAAGCCGTTGACGATCGAGACCGTGAACCTCGACGGCCCGAGGGATGGCGAGGTGCTGGTCGAGGTGAAGGCGACCGGGATCTGCCATACCGACGCCTACACGCTGTCGGGTGCGGACCCGGAGGGATTGTTTCCGGCGATCCTGGGCCACGAAGGCGCGGGGATCGTGGTCGATGTCGGCAAGGGCGTCACGAGCCTCAAAAAGGGCGACCATGTCATCCCGCTCTACACGCCGGAATGCCGGCAATGCGAGAGCTGCCTGTCGGGCAAGACCAACCTCTGCACCGCGATCCGCGCGACTCAGGGCCAAGGCGTGATGCCGGATGGGTCGAGCCGGTTCTCCGCGGGCGGCGAGAAGATCTTTCACTACATGGGCACGTCGACCTTCTCGAACTTCACGGTCCTGCCCGAGATCGCGGTCGCGAAAATCCGCGAGGACGCGCCGTTCGACAAGGTCTGCTACATCGGCTGCGGGGTGACGACCGGGGTCGGCGCGGTCATCAACACGGCGAAGGTCGAAACCGGGGCGAAGGTCGTCGTGTTCGGGCTCGGCGGCATCGGGCTCAATGTCGTGCAGGGCTGCCGGCTCGTCGGGGCCGACATGATCGTCGGCGTCGACCTCAACCCGCGGCGAAAGGCGCTCGCCGAGAAATTCGGCATGACCCATTTCGTCAACCCGCAGGAAGTCGGGGGCGACCTGGTGCCGTACCTCGTCGATCTCACCAAGGGCGGCGCCGACTACAGCTTCGAATGCATCGGCAATGTCGCGACGATGCGCCAGGCGCTCGAATGCTGCCATCGCGGCTGGGGGGTCTCGACGATCATCGGCGTCGCCCCGTCGGGCACCGAAATCTCGACCCGCCCGTTCCAGCTCGTCACCGGCCGCATCTGGAAGGGCACCGCGTTCGGCGGCGCCAAGGGCCGCCGCGACGTGCCTCGCATCGTCGACTGGTACATGGAGGGGAAGATCAACATCGACGATCTGATCACCCACACGATGCCGCTTGACGACATCAACAAGGGCTTCGACCTGATGCACGCCGGCGAGTCGATCCGCAGCGTCGTGATCTATTAGTCTCGCGGTGCGGGCCGGACGCGCGCGATCCAACTATTGATGACGCCGCCAGCCCAATAGGGGGATGCGCCCGACGAGGCGCGACCAGAAGCCCGGCCGCTGCTCGGCCTCCGGCGGCTTGACCGTGCTCGGATGCGGTTGGAAGGCGCGTTCGGGCCAACGGGTGATCGCGTCGAGGAGCGTCGTCGTGCCGACCGCGCCGACCGCCTCACCCCGCCAAGTCACGATGTAGCGCAGGAATGCCGTCTGCGCCCCGGTCAGGTCGACGAACCGGCCGGCCGCGCGGGCACCGTTGCCATACACCATGCGCGCCGAGAATGCGGTCCCGATATTGATCCCGTCGATCGTCATGCGCAGCGTCACCGGGACCAGCGCGCCCTGGTCGAGCCTCTCGGCACCGGCAGCGGCGAACCCGCCGATCGACAGATCGACGAGTCGGCACAGCTTGCCGGCGATCTCAAGCTCGGCGGTCAGCCTGACGCGGCGATAAAGCCGGCGGTTTTGCGCCAGCGGCCGCGTTTCGGGCACCGCCGCCGGGCGCAGCGTCCGCACGACGCTGGTCGCGGCCGGTGCCAGGACCGGGCGCTCGCGCGCGGGCGCCCGTATCACCGGCGAGGGTGTGGGCAATTCGACCGGCGCGGGAGCCGGCTGAGCCGTCGCCGTCGCCGCCGCCGCGGCACGCGGGCGGGCGGCCTTCGCCGGCGTGTCGGTAGGCGTCCCGGCCGAAGCGCGTTTCGGCGGCCGCGGCGGGGCGATCCGGCGCTGCGGACGATCCGCCCGCGGCCGGGTCCGACGAACCACGGCACGCGGTACCGGTACCGGCTGTGACGCCGCCGGCGGCATGACCGGCTCTACCATGCTGGGCGCCAGCTCGGGCTCGACCATGGCGGGTTCCGGCTCCACCACGGCGGGCACCGCCTCCAACCGCTCCAGTTCGACACGCGCCGCAGCCGCCTGCTCCGCCGTAGCGTCCAGCACGGACAGGTCGACGACCACCGGTGCGACCGCCTCCGGCGCCTCGGCGACGATTGCCGCGATCTCGCTCATGATCCGCGCCGCCGGATTGGGTGCCGGCCCGGGCTTGGCCGCGGCGATCGGCTCGACCAGCGGCGGCACCTCGAAGACCTCGCTCGCGGCGGCCTCGGGCACCGGTTCGGGTTTTGGCGGGGGCGGAGGCGCCGGCCGAGGCGGTGCGACGGTCCCCGCGGCGAGCGGGGATTGCGGGATGACCACCCGCAACACGGGCGCGGTCAGCCAGCGCGGCACCGGTGGCACGGCAGACGCAGGCGTTGGCAGCGGTTTGGGCGCAACCGGTGCGGCGGTCCCGTTGCGGGGCGGCGGCGGGGCGGCAACGAGCCGTCGCAAGACCGCGTTAAGCGCCGCCTGACGCGCAGCTTGCGGGGTTTCGGGCGTGGCGGCCGTCTGGTTCGAGATCACGAAAGCTCCGCGCTGGGGGCGACGCGCGGCCGGCATCATAGCGGATCGCATCCGGCTTGCCAGAAGCGAATCCCCCGGTCGCGCCCGATCTGTGGCAATAAGGAAGAAAGGCACCGCGATACCCGGGCGAGGCGATGACGGTTCCCGACACTGTGCTGGCGATCGACCAGGGAACGACCAGCACTCGCGCGATCCTGTTCGACGCTGGAGGCGCCATCCGGCACATCGCGCAGCGCGAGCTGCGCCAGATCTATCCGCGCCCCGGCTGGGTCGAGCACGACCCGGAGGAGATCTGGCAGGCGGTCGTCGCGACGTGCCGCGAGGCGGTCGCCGCCGCGCCCGGCCCCGTCGCCGCGATCGGCATCACCAACCAGCGCGAGACAACCCTGCTGTGGGACCGCCGGACCGGCCGGCCGGTCCACAACGCTATCGTCTGGCAAGACCGCCGCACCGCCGAGATCTGCCGGCGCTGGCGCGCCGACGGGCTTGGCGACCCGGTCGCGGCACGCACCGGCCTGGTCATCGACCCGTATTTCTCGGCCTCGAAGATCCGCTGGCTGCTCGACAATCTCGAGGGGCTGCCGGCCCGGGCCGCGGCGGGCGAGATCGCCTTCGGCACGATCGATTCGTTCCTTCTATGGCGGCTATCGGGCGGAAAAGTCCACGCGACCGACGCGACCAACGCGTCGCGGACGATGCTGTACGACCTCAACCGCCTCGATTGGGACGATGACCTGCTCACCCGTTTCGGCATCCCGCGCGCGATCCTGCCCGAGGTGCGCGACACCGGCGCCGACTTCGGCACGCCGGCGGCGGACCTGTTGGGTCAGGCCATTCCGATTGCCGGCATCGCCGGCGACCAGCAGGCGGCGCTGATCGGGCAGGGTTGCTTTCGCCCCGGAATGGCCAAATCGACCTATGGCACCGGTGCCTTTGCCCTCGTCCATATCGGGGCGAGGCCGGCGCGGTCGACGCACCGGCTGCTGACCACCATCGCCTATCGCCTCGGCGGCGAGACCGCCTATGCGCTCGAGGGCGCGATCTTCATCGCCGGCGCCGCGGTACAATGGCTGCGCGACCGGCTCGGCGCGGTCGGGGCCGCTGCCGAGACCGATGCGCTCGCCGCGACCGCCGACCCGGCGCAGCGGGTCTATCTGGTTCCGGCCTTTGCCGGGCTCGGCGCCCCCTATTGGGAGCCGGACGCGCGCGGCGCCCTCTTCGGCCTCACCGCCGAATGCGGGCGCGCCGAGATCGCCCGCGCCGTCCTCGAAGCCGCCGGCCACCAGACCGCCGACCTCGTCGCCGCGATGCAGGCCGACGGCGCCCCGACGATCGCGACGCTGAGGGTCGACGGCGGTATGGCCGCGAGCGAGATCGCGATGCAGTTCCTCGCCGATATCGTCCCGGTCCCCGTCGAGCGCCCGCCCTCGGTCGAGACGACGGCGTGGGGCGCGGCCTATGTCGCCGGGTTCATGCGCGGCGTCTGCCCGCCCCCCGCCGAGATGATGGCGACCTGGCGCACCCAGCGCCGCTTTACCCCGGCGATGCCGGCGGATGAGCGCGAGGGCCGCCGTGCCGGCTGGAAACGCGCCGTCGCCGGCGTGCTCGCGGCCGCCGGCCGATGAACCTCCTCGCCCACCTGCCCGCCGCCCGCGCCCAGGAGATCGCCGAAACCCTCGCGTCGGGCCGAGACATCCGCATCGAGCGCATCGTCTCCCACGGCCAGGCCAGCCCCGTCGGGTTCTGGTACGATCAGGACGAGGCCGAGTTCGTCGTGCTCCTCTCCGGCGCCGCCCGCCTCCGCTTCACCGACGGCGAAATGCGCTCTCTCGAGCCCGGCGACTGGATCGACATCCCCGCCCACCGCCGCCACCGCGTCGACTGGACCGACCCCGAGCAGCCGACGGTCTGGCTGGCAATATTCTACCAACGAGGTCATTCCGGCCGCGGCGAAACGGAGAGCCGGACCCCATGAACACGGACGGCGCCAACCGGGTCCACGCCCGTGGCGTGCCCCGGAACGACCACTGAAAGGGGAAATCTTCGTGCCGAATCAACTCCCCCCTTCCGGCGAGACCTTTCTCGATCACGTCGCACATTTTGTGCCGGCGATGGAGCCGGCCGCGGCGGCGCTCGAACGCTGCGGGTTCCGCCTCACGCCGTTCACCGTGCAGACGAACCGCGAGGGCGGCGCGACGGTCGCCTCGGGCACCGGCAATCGCTGCGCGATGCTGCGGAACGGCTATGTCGAATTGCTCGTCGCGACCAGCTACAGCCCGTTGTCGCGGCAGCTCAACGAGCGGATCGCCGACCATGTCGGGCTGCACCTCGCCGCATTCGGCACGGCCGACGCCGCGGCCGAGCATACGCGCCTGGCAGCCGCGGGGTTTGAAACCCTGCCGCTCGTCGACATGCGCCGCCCGGTGACGCTCGACGGCGCTATCGACGACGCCCGCTTTACGATCGCCCGCATCGCGCACGGCTCGATGCCGGAAGGCCGCGCCCAGTTCCTCACCCACCACACCGAGCACCTCGTCTGGCGCCCCGATTATCTCGACCATCCGAACGGCGCCGGCGCGCTCGACGCGCTGTGGCTTGCCGCCGAAGACCCGGCTGAACCGGCCGCACGGTTCGCCCGCTTCACCGGAAGAGCGGCTCGGCAAGACGGGGCGCTGACCGTCGTCGCGCTCGACCGGGGCCGGATCAACATCGCGACGCCGGACGACCTGGGGCGATTGGGGATCGCACCGGCAGGGAGATTGCCGGGCTTCGTGGCGACGACGATTGCGGTCGAAAGCCTTGGCCGCCTGCGCACCGCGCTCGACGGCGGCGAGGTGCCTCACCGCACCGTGACGCTCAACGGCGAACAGGCCGTCGCCGTGACGCTCCCCGCCTCGGTCGGCGACACGATAATCTTCCGCGAGGCCTGACCTACAGCCGGACCTTCCCGATGACCGCGTCGCGCAGGACCATTTCGATGTACCGCGCGGTTTCGAACGGCAGCCTGTTTTCGGGGCGGCCGGCGGCGATCCAGGCGTCGGTGTTGCCGGGGCCCCAGTTGTAGCCCGCGAGCGCGTCGGGCCAGTTGCCGTAGCGCTCATACATGCGGGCGAGGAAGGCCTTTCCGAGATGGCGGTTGGCCCGCAGGTCGAAGCGGTCGCCGCCGCCGACATCGAGGGCCGCGGAGGCGCTGATCTGCATCGGCCCCTGCGGCCCGTCGAGCCCGGGCCGCCACATGGCCAGATTGGTGCCGTGCCCGCTCTCGACTCCCTCGACCGCAAACGCGACGCGGTCGAGTTCGCCCCCGGAGGCCGGCGCGAAAAGGCCGAGACTGGGGCCGAGGTTCGCCGTCGCCCGCCCGCGGATGCCCTCGCCCCGGATGATCGTCACCGGCGCGAGATCGGGGTTGGTAAAGGTGACGGTTTCGACCCGCCTGTCCGTCTTCGCAAAGGCCGCAACCGGCGCCATCGGCGCCACCGGCTGAGGTGCGGGCGCGGCCTTGCTCGGTCCGCGGATCACCGTGACGGAGCGGCCGGTACCGTCGCCGAACGTGACGGTCTCGCTCGTCGCCGTCGAAACGGTCGGAAACGGCAGCGCCTGGTCGCGCGCCACCGCCGTCGCCGGAGCCAGCGCCAGCCCCGCCGCGAACAGCGGCCAAATACTCTCCGTACGCCGTCGCCTCGTCACCGGCGACACCCCCCGTTTCAGGCCAGCCCCCGGCCTCATCTCTTGAATCGCGCGGTGGTTTCATTGTCAATGATTTTCCGCCGTCGAGGCCGACTATGATTCTTTTATTTCCGCACCCTCTCGGCCGGTCTCGAATCTTTGTGGAGACGCGGATTTATCCGGGGCGGCCTGAAACAGCCTGTGCTGTCTCCAATGACCGCTTTCGCTCCGCAACGCGTCTTCCCGCCTCATCACTTCGACATCAGCGCCGATGCGCGCGACCGCTGGATCGCCCGCGACCGCGGCGGGATGTGAGGCGGCACGTTTCGCACTCGCGCCGACGCCGTTCGCTTCGCGCTGTCCGAGACGGCGGTGATGCCGCCTGCGTCCATACCGGCCGGCGGAGGACGACCGCGACGGCTGTCGGCGGCGGTCGCTGCGAGCCCCGGCCGGCGGTCGCGCTGCTCTGGCTTTGCCTTTGCCGCGCGAGGGTGCGACGATCGGTCAGGTTTGAGGGAGCTCGCCATGACCCGACCGTTCGAGGGCATTCGCATCATCGACATCACCCACGTGCTGGCCGGCCCGTTCGCGGCCTATCAGCTCGCCGTGCTCGGCGCCGACGTGATCAAGGTCGAGGCGCCGGACGATCCCGACCAGAGCCGCGACAGCGGCACCGACCGCGCCCTCAACCACGCCTATATGGGCACCTCGTTCCTGACCCAGGGCTCGAACAAGCGCTCGATCACCCTCGACCTGAAGACCGAGGACGGCCGGGAGATCCTGAAAAAGCTCGTCGCGAAATCCGACGTCCTCGTTCAGAATTACCGGCCCGGCGCGTTCGAAGCGCTGGGGCTCGGTTACGAGGATCTGCTCAAGATCAACCCGCGCCTGATCTACTGCTCGATCTCGGCGTTCGGGCAGGATGGGCCGCGCGGCGCGTCCAGACCGCCTATGACCACGTGATCCAGGCGACGAGCGGGATCATGGCCGCGACCGGCACCGAGGAGGTCAACCCGATCAAGATCGGCGCGCCCGCCGTCGATTATGCGACCGGCACGATGGGCGCCTTCGCGCTCTCCGCCGCGCTGTTCCAGCGGGAGCGTACCGGCAAGGGCCAGCACATCGACCTCGCGATGATCGGCGTCGCGATGATGATGCAGGCCTCGCTGATGGCCGGCTATTTCCGCAACGGCGTCGAGCCCAAGCCGCACGGCAACAAGCAGCCCTACGCGACCAACAGCGCCTATGACGCCAAATCGGGCATGGTGATGATCGGCGCCAGCAACCTGCGTCAACAGGCGCGGTTTTGGCGCGCGGTCGGGCGCGAGGACATGATCAAGACCGACAACGAGAGCCGTGTCGAGCACCGCGAAGAAGAAGCCCGCGCGATTGCGGACATCATCAAATCCAAGACCGCCGACGAGTGGGAGGCCTACTTCCAGTCCCGCCATGTCCCGGCGGCGCGCGTACGTACGATGGCCGAGGCGATCGCCGACCCGCACATCGCCGGGCGGCGCATCTTTCACAAGTTCGATTCGGCGCCGGGGATCGACGGACCGTTCGGCGTGCCGCTCGCAGCGTTCAAATTCGCCCATGGCGGGCCGTCGATCGAGGAGCCGCCGCACGCGATGGGCGCGGACACCGACACCGTTCTCGGCGAACTGGGCTATGACCCGGCCGCGATCGGCCGTCTGCGCGACAAACGGGCGATCTGAGACGATGCCGTTCAGCCTTCGCGCGAAAGTGCGCAAGTCGCGTAGAAAATCGTGGACAGCACCGCCGCGTCAGTAAAGATTCGGGCGTCTTCCGGGGGGCGTCCGCACGTTAATCTGCGTTAGATTGAGCCACGGAGGGGGGACCGTGTCCCAAGCGCTAACCGCAGCCAGGATGGCCGATGCCGCCGGATCGCCCGCCTTCTTGGTGCGGGCACGATTTCGAAGTGGGCGCATAAAACTTGGGCAATAGCGTCGTGGTTGGGGGAGCCGGATTGCGCGCTGTGTTACGGCAGACACTGTTGATGCCGTTCTGGATCGCGCAGGTCGCGACCCAGGAAAAGTTCTTTGCGCGCAACCCGGTGATCGGCAGCCGCCGCCTCAACGAACGCGGCCTGCATACCGCGCGGACACAGGTCGCGCATCGGCTCGCCGCGGGGCGGCGCGCGCACCTCGCCGGTCGGCTCGACCCGGCGGACCGCGCCGCGTTCGACCGCGACGGGTTTGTCATCAAGCGCGACTTCCTGCCCGACGGAGTGTTCCGCGACCTCGTCGACCAGATCAAGGCATGCCGTGCGCCCGCGCGGGAGATGGTCGAAGGCGACACGATCACCCGCCACATCGCGCTCGACCCCGAAATCCTGCGGAAGGTGCCGGCCGCGCGCGCCCTCGTGGAGATGCCGCTCTACCGCAACCTGATCTTCTACGCCGGCTCGTTCGCCGCGGCGCCGATGATCTACATCCAGACGATTTTGAGCGGCGCCCGCCAGGGCCCGACCGACCCGCAGACCGACCTCCACACCGACACGTTTCACCCGACGGTCAAGGCGTGGCTGTTTCTGAACGACGTCGAGGCGGACGCGATGCCGTTCGTCTACGTCCCCGGCTCGCACCGCCTGACCGAGGAACGCCTCGACTGGGAGCGGCGGATGAGCATCGCCGCGAGCCGCCCCTATGGCAGCGACTACCGGCAGGGTGAGCCGCGCCTGATCCGCGCCGTGTCGCGGACGGACCTCGCGGCGATGAAGCTGCCCGAGCCCCTGTCGATCGCGGCGCCTGCGAACACGCTCGTCGTCGCCGACACGTTCGGCTTCCACGCGCGCGGGCCGAGCGCCCGGCCGACCCAGCGGGTCGAGATCTGGGCGTTCGGACGGCGCAACCCGTTCCTGCCCTGGAGCGGCCTCGACCCCTGGTCGATCGGCGCGCTCGGCTTGCGCAAGCCGGCCCTCCACTGGAAATCGCTCGATTTCCTCGAGGCGGCCGGGCTCGGCCGGCAGCGCTGGCGCCCGCGGGGTCCACTCTCCGCCTTCGATCCGGGTTGAGCGAAGCGCCGCCGTGGCTCCGATCCCCACCCTCGAAAGCAGGCGGTCGTTCCTATTCCTGCAGGGCCCGCTATCGACGTTTTTCGCCGAACTCGGCCAGGCGCTGATCGATCGCGGCCACCGCGTTCACCGCATCAACCTGCATCTCGGCGAGCAGTTCTTCTGGCGGGGAAGCGAGGCAAGCCATTTCCGCGGCCGGCTCGACGAATGGCGCGACTACGTCGGCAAGGTCCTGGACGAGCGTCGGGTCACCGATGTGATCCTGGTCGGCGACCGCCGGCCTTATCACCTCGTCGCCGCCGAGGAGGCCCGGGCCCGCGACGCCGCCGTGATCTGTACCGATTTCGGCTATCTGCGGCCGGGTTGGATCACGTTCGAATATGACGGGATGACCGCCTATTCGCGGTTCCCGCGCGACCCGGATGCGATCCGCGCCCTGGCCGAGGATCTGCCCAAGCCGGATTTTCACCCGCGCTTCAGCCCGCCATTCCCGCTCGTCGCCGCACTCGACGTGTGCTTTACGGTGCCGCAAGTGCTCGGCCGCCCGCTCTATCCGCATTATGAATGGCACGGCATCCATCACCCGTTCGCCGAGTATGCCGGCTGGCTCACCGCGCTCGCTCGGCGCAACGCGACGCGGCGCGAGACCCTGGCCGCGAAGGCCCGGCTGCAGCAGGAACCGGGCTCGTATTTTCTCTTCCCGTTGCAGCTAGCGACCGATTTTCAGATTCGTGCCAACTCGCCCTTTGCCGATGCGCGCGACGCGGTGCGCGAGGTCGTCGAATCGTTTGCCGCGAGCGGCAGCCAAAAGCACCTCGCCGTCGTCGTCCATCCGCTCGACAACGGCCTCATCAACTGGCGCCGGCTCGTGGGGCGGCTGGTGCGCGGGACCTCGGTCGGCGACCGTGTTTCGGTGCTCGACGACGGGATCCCAGCCGATCTGCTGTGCAATGCCGCCGGCATCGTCACGGTCAACAGCACCACCGGCATCTCCGCGCTCTACCAGGGCGTGCCGGTCAAGGTGCTGGGGAGCGCGATCTACGATATCCCCGGCGTGACCCATCAGGGCCGGCTCGACGATTTCTGGCATGAGCCGACCCCGCCCGACCTCGATCTCTACGCCGCGTTTCTCCGCGCGCTGGCCGGCACGACGCAGCTGCCCGGCGGGTTTCACACCAAGGTCGCCAGGGCCCATGCGGTCGCCGGCATGGTCCAGCGGCTCGAGGAAGGGCTGTACCCGCTGCCGCCGCTTTCCGACGCGGCCCTGGCGGCCCGGCGGGTGCGGCGGAGCACGAAGACCATCGCCATTGCCGGGGCGCCCGGTGCGATCGCGCTCGCCCTTGCCCGCAGCTATGCCGAGCCCGGCGTCAGGCTGTGCCTGATCGGAGGCGACGAGGCGGAACAGACGACGGCCGTTGCCGACGCGTTGCGCCGCGGGGCGCAGGTCGATGCGATCCAGGTCGATCCGGACGACACGGCGGCGATGATCGCGGCGATCGAATCGGTCGACCGGCATGCGCCGATCGATGTGCTGATCGCGACCGCGCCGCGGATCGGGTTCTTCGCCGGGCTGACCGAGCGCGGCGGGCTGCTCGACCACATGCGGCGGCGCGAGCGCGGGCGCATCGCCGTCGTCAGCGCGCTCGCCGGGGCGATCGGGTTGTCCGGCGAACCGTCGTTCTACGCCGGCCAGGCCGGGCTTCTGGCCTATGCCCGCTCGCTGCGCGAGCCGCTGGCGCCGGGCCGCCCCGGCGTGTCGATCGCGCGTGCCGGCCGCCTCGCGACACGGCTCGCCGCGCGCGGCAGCGACCCCCGCCTTGTCGCGCTCACGACCGATCGGGTCGCGGCAACGATCCGCCGAGGCATCGAACGCGAACGGGCGGTAATCTCGTTCCCAGCCGCGCCGGCGATCGCGCTGCGCGCCCTCAGGCTGATCCCGACCTGGCTGCGCGAGTGGCCGGGCCATGTGCTCGAGCGGGCGACGGGGGACGATCCGGCCGGTCCGGTCGACAAGGTGTCGCTCCCGCGCGAAGACCTCCAGGGCGACTGACGGTGTTGGCGCGCATCGGCCGTGCGGCGTTGGTGCCGCTGTGGGCGGCACAACTCGCGACGGCCACGAAATCGTTCGAGCGCAACGGGCTGATCGGCAGCCGGCGGCTTAACGAGCGCGGCCTCCATGCGACGCGGGTGGCGCTGTCGCACCGGATTGCCGACAGCCGCCGGCAGCGCCTCGCAGGCCTCGTCCCGGCCGCCGACCGCGCGGACTTCGAGCGCGACGGGTTTGTCGCAAAGCCAGACTTCCTGCCGCCGCAAGCCTTCGCCACGCTGCTCGCGCAGCTCCAGGCCTATCGGGGCGGGCTGCGCGAGATCGCAGAAGGCGATACGATCATGCGCAAGATCGCGCTCGACCCACGGGTCCTGGCTGCGGTTCCGGCGCTTGCGGAGGTGCTTCAGTCGCCGGTGTGGCGCGGGCTCATCCGCTACGTCGGCAGCCGCGACGCCGAGCCGGTCGTATGGATCCAGTCGATCCTGCGCCATGCCGTCGACGGCCCGCCCGACCCGCAGACCGCGCTTCACGCCGACACCTTCCACCCGACGGTCAAGGCTTGGCTGTTCCTGACCGACATCGCCGCGGAGTCGGGCCCGCTCACCTATGTCCCCGGTTCCCACCGGCTGACCCCGGCGCGGCTGGCGTGGGAACGGGAGATGAGCCTGGCTGCCGAGCGATCGCCCAATGCCGATACCCGCCAGGGTTCGTTCCGCATGCCGGCGGCCGACCTCGCCGCGCTCGGCCTGCCGCCGCCGCTGGTCTTTGCGGTGCCGGCCAACACGCTGGTCGTCGCCGACACCTACGGCTTCCACGCCCGCGGACCGAGCGGCGGGCGCTCGCTCAGGGTCGAGGTCTGGGCCTACGGCCGGCGCAGCCCTTTCGTGCCGTGGTGCGGCCTCGACCCGTGGACCGGCCCCGGCCTCGCCCGCCGCAGCCTCGCGGGCTGGCGTCTCGGCGACATGCTCGACCAGGCCGGGATCAAGCGGCATAAATGGCGCGCGCGCGACGGGGTGTCCCCTTTCGACCCCGAGTGACGCCTCACCCGATTGACGCTTGAAACCCGATTGACGCTTGAAAGAAGAAAGAGCGATGCCCTGGGATCCCGCACAATACTTGAAATTCGCCGGTCCGCGTCTGCGCCCGGCGATCGACCTGCTCGGCCACATCGAGGCGAGCGCGCCCAAGATCGTCTATGACCTCGGCTGCGGCGCCGGCAACGTCACCCGCTTTATCGCCGAGCGCTGGCCCGAGGCAGAGATTACCGGCATCGACGGCTCGGCCGAGATGCTGGCGAAGGCCAAAGCCGACCTGCCGCAGATCGAGTGGCAACAGGCCGACCTCGCGACCTGGCTGCCACCGCAGCGCCCCGACGTGATCTATTCCAACGCCGCGCTGCATTGGATCGAGGATCACGCGCCGGTCTTCCAGGCGTTGTTCAAGAGCCTCGCACCGGGCGGCACTTTCGCGGTGCAGATCCCGCGCAATTTCGGTGCCCCGTCACACACCTCGATGGGCGAGGCGGCGCGGATGGGGCCCTGGCGCAAGACCCTGGAGCCGCTGCTGCGGCCAGCGCCGGTCGAGGAGCCGGCATTCTATTACAACCTCATGGCCCCGCTCTCGGCGCGGCTCGACATGTGGGAAACCGAGTATCTTCAGGTGCTCGACGGCGAGCACGCGGTCAAGGAATACACCAAGTCGACGTGGCTATCGCCGCTGCTCGGCGCGCTCGACGAACCCGAGCGGAGCGAGTTCGAGGCGACCTACACCGCGCTTGTCGACCGCGCCTATCCGCGGCGCCCCGACGGCAAGACGCTGTTCCCGTTTCGGCGGATGTTCATCGTCGCGACCGGCGCATAGCCGCGCCAGCTAAGTAAAACGGGCCGGCGCGCGAGGCACCGGCCCGGTATCAACTTAAGCTCGGTTTAACTTAAATATACGCGATTAGTTGGGCTTCGGGCCGTAGCCGGTGCTGTACGGGGCCATGCTGCGGTCCTGGTCATAGCCGGCCGGCTTGTTGAAATGCGGCGGCATCGCGCCGTTGCTCGAGCCGAGCGCGGGGCCGGGATACTGGCCGGAAGCCACAACCGGGCCACCCATCACGGGCAGGCCCGAGATGCCGTTGCTGCCGGGGTTCGGGCCGGGATAATTGCTCGACGGCGCGACGGCGCTCGGGGCCCCGGCGTTCGGCGGCAGCGAAGCGGTGTTACCGGCAGTCTGAGCTTGAGCGGCGAACGCCGCGCCCGTGAGCAACCCAAGGCCGAGTACTGAAACCTTCACAAAACTGGACATGGCGAACTCCGATAGAATTGAAATCTGGAAACGACTTCACTTTCCTGCGAGGATATATCATGATGCAAATGCAATTTTAATACGTCTGGCATGAACGACGTTCATATAGGGGGGCTCGACCTCAACCTGCTGAGGGTATTTGACGCGCTAATTGAAGCGCGTAGCGCAACCCGGGCGGGTGCACGGCTCGGGCTGAGCCAGTCCGCGATCAGCCATGCGTTGGCGCGGCTTCGCTATGTGCTAAAGGACGAGCTATTTGTGCGCGGGCCCGACGGCATGCATGCCACCCCCCGCGCCGCCGAAATCGCCCCCCGCCTGCGCCAGGGATTGTTGCAGCTCGAGCTCGCCTTGGCGCCGAGCGATTTCGTCGCAGCCACCACCGACCGGCGGTTTACCTTCACCTGCACCGAATACGCGGGCGCGGTGATCCTGCCGGCGCTGGTCGCGCGGCTCAGGGTCGAAGCGCCGCATGCCGACGTGCGGGTCTTGCCGAGCAATCTCGGCGTCGCCGAGTCGCTGCGCGCGGGACGTGCGGATCTGGCGATCGGCAGCTATCGGCGGCTGCCGGAATGGGCCGCATCGGAATCGCTGATGCGGGATTCGCGGGTCTGGGTGATCAGCGCCGATCATCCCGCGGCCGACGAGGACATGACCCTCGAGCGGCTCGCCGCCCTGCCGCATCTCGTGATCTCGGCGACCGGCGAGGACGAGCGCGCCATCGACGGCTATGTCATCGATCATGGCCTCGAACGGATGGTGACGCGCAGCGACGCCGGCGTGCTGCAAGGGGTGCTCGCCGCGCGCGGGCTGCGCCGTCAGGTCGCGGTCACCACGCCGCATTTCCTCGCTGCCTTTGTCTCGATCGCCAATTCCGACATCGCGGCGCTCCTGCCGCGCCGCCTCGCCGAGACCTTTGGCGAGCGCTTCGGCCTGAAGCTCATCGACCCGCCCTACCCGTCGCCCTCCTTTGAGGTACAATCGATCTGGCACCGGGAGTTTGGTGAGCAGCCGGCCCTGACATGGGTCCGCAAGCTGTTGCGAGAGGTGGCGGCGAATCTTTGACTGCGGAGGCGGAGATGGGCGTGAAAGGCTTTGTCGTACCCCCGGGCGGCGGCACCGTCCTCGACATGGCGCCGGACCGGTTCTCCGCCTTGAAGCTTCTCCGCGCCGACACCGCGGACAGCATCATGCTCTTTGAGGAAAACGCGCCGCCCGGCGCCGAGACGACCTTCCACCTGCACCACGACAGCGACGAGGTCGCCTATATCCTCGCCGGCGAAGTGACGATGAAGATCGGGGACGAGATAACCGTCGGCCCCGCCGGCTCGTGCGCCTTTTTCCCGCGCAATGTGCCGCACGCCTGGAAGAACACCGGCACCGGGCCCGCCCGCATCCTCTTCCTCTACACCCCGGGAAAGGCCGGCGGATTCTTCGAGGAAGCGCTCGCCCACACGGACGCCGGGTTCAACGGCCCCGAAGCCGACGCGATCCGTGAACGCAACGGCTGGAAAATCGTCGGCCCCCCGCCATTTTAGGCGAGACGCCCGCGCTCCTCTACGCTCGTCCGCGCACCAGCGCCGCCCCCGCCGCCAAAGCCGCCAGCTTCTTCTCCGACAGCGTGCGGTCGAGCGGGGCCATGCCGCAATTCGTGCAGGGGAAGAGCCGCTCGCCTGGCACCATCTTGAGCACCGCGTCGATCGTCGTGGCGACCTCGTCCGGCGTCTCGACATGGTCGGTGGCGACGTCGATGACGCCGGCCAGCACATCCTTGCCCTTGAGCAGCCCCATCAATTCGAACGGCACGTGCGAGTTCGCGCATTCGAGCGACACCTGATCGAGCCGGCTCGCCGCCAGCGCCGGGAAGAATCTCTCGTATTGCCGCCACTCGGCCCCGAGCCCGGCCTTCCAGTCGATATTCGCCTTGATCCCGTAGCCGTAGCAGATGTGGACGCCCGTCTTGCAGGAAAGCCCTTCGATCGCCCGGTGCAGCGCGGCGACGCCCCAATCGGCGGCCGCGTCCATGTAGACGTTGAAGGCCGGCTCGTCGAATTGGATCACATCGACCCCCGCCGCCTCCAACTCCCGCGCCTCCTCATTGAGCGCCTCGGCAAACGCCATCGCCAGCGCGACGCGGTCGCGGTAATGCGCGTCGGCGAGCGTGTCGACGATCGTCATCGGGCCGGGCAGGGTGAATTTGAGCGAGCGGGTCGTATGCGCCCGCGCCGCCGCCGCCTCGGCCGCATGGACCGGCCGCTTGCGCCGCACTGGGGCGACCACGGTCGGGCACATCGCCTCGTAGCGGTTATCGCGGATGCCCATCTTGATGCGCCTGTCGAAGTCGACGCCCTCGACCCCTTCGAGAAAACCGTGGACGAAATGCTGCCGCGACATCTCGCCGTCGGTAACAATGTCGATGCCGGCCGCCTCCTGCGTCTTCAGCGCGAGCAGCGTCGCGTCGCGCTTCGCCTGCGCGAGCTCCGCGCCCTGGAGCCGCCAGTCGGGCCACAGCTTGTTCGGCTCGGCCAGCCAGGACGGCTTCGGCAGGCTGCCGGCGATCGTTGTTTCAAGCACGGTTGGTCCTCCCCGGTAACGCGTTGGTCCTGTGGTAGGCTCAACCGGCCGATCCGTCAAACGGGAGTGCGAGGATGACAACGCGGGAGGAATTGCGCCGCAACGGCAAGGCGCTGCGGCTGAAAATCTTTGGCCCTGATGTCGGGTCGGAGCTGGCGCCGGGCCTCGGCGACCTGCGCGCCGAGCTGGCGTTTGGCGCGGTCTGGGCGCGGCCCGGCCTCCCGCTCGCCGACCGGATGATCGCGTCGCTCGCGGCGCTCTGCTCGGTGCAGCGCCACAACCATCTCCGCCGTCATGTCGGCGCCGCGCTCGATCTCGGCCTCGACGCGCGCGCGATCGCCGAGATCTTCATCCAGGTCGGCATCTACGCCGGCCTCCCAGCCACCGAGGACGCGCTTGCCACCGCGCAATCCGTCTTCGCCGAACGCGGCATCACCCTCCCCGCCGAGCCGACGCCGGACGAAACCCTCGACGACCTCAACCGCCAGGGCCGCGCTCTCCTCGAAAAACTGCACGGCGACCGCGGCTATGGCGGCTACGCCGCGCCCGGCAACTCGGTGACCCAATCGCTCTACCCGGTTGCGATCCAGTACGGTTATGGCGCGATCTGGCACCGCCCCGGCCTCGAATTCCGTCAGCGCGCCCTGATCACCGTCGCCGCGTTCACAGCCCTCAAACTCGAAGCCCAGGTCAGGAAATTCGGCGAAAGCGCCCTCAACGCCGGCCTCTCGCGCGAGGAAATCATCGAAACCGTGATCCAGACCGGCCCCTACAGCGGCCTCGCACCAGCGTTAAACGCCCTCGCGCAGTTGAGCGAGGTGCTGGGGCATTAGGTGCGCGGGCCTAGCTTCAGAAGAACTCCCTCAAATTCCCGCGGATCCGCTCCAACGGCGCCTGGCCGCCCTCCGGCACCGCAAATGCCTGCCCGGTGATGCGCTCGAACGCGTCGATGTACACCTCCGCCGTCCGCACGATCACCTCGTCCGGGATCGGCGGAATGTCGTCCTTGTAGGGGTTGACGCGGGCAGCGACCCAGCGGCGCAGCACGTCCTTGTCGAAGGCGTCGGGCGGCTCCCCGGCGGCGAACTTCGCGGGATACGTCTCGGCGAACCAGTAGCGGCTGCTGTCGGGGGTATGGACCTCGTCGGCGAGGAGGATGTTACCGTCCCCGTCGCGGCCGAACTCGTATTTGGTGTCGACGAGGATCAGCCCTTGCCGCGCCGCCATCTCGCGACCGCGGGCAAAAAGGGCGAGCGCGGTTTCCGTCACCTGCTGCCAGTCCCGCGCCGGCAACAGCCCGCGCCCGACGATCTCCGCCGTCGTCAGCGGCTCGTCATGGGCGCCATCCATCGCCTTAGTGGTCGGGGTGATGATCGACTGCGGCAGCTTCTGGTTTTCGCGGAGCCCGTCGGGCAGCGGGATGCCGTAGACCGCGCGCTTCCCGGCCTTGTACATCGACCAGATCGAGGTCGCGGTCGTGCCGGCGAGATAGTCGCGCACGACGACCTCGACCGGCAATATATCGAGCCGGCGGCACAAGAGGACGTTGGGATCGGGGTAGTCGAGCACGTGGTTGGCGACGATGTCGCCGGTATGCTCGAACCAGAACCGCGCGGTCTGCGTCAGCACCTGGCCCTTGAACGGGATCGCCGCGATATTGCGGTCGAAGGCGCTCAGGCGGTCGGTCGCGACCAGGATGCGCCGGCCATCGGGCAGATCGTAGTTGTCGCGCACCTTGCCGCGGTAATGTCTCGGCAATTCGGGGATCGTCGCGTCGTCGAGCACGCGGCCGATTTGCGCGGCGAGGATTCTGGGGTCGATCATCCCCTTTTTATAAGGCGCGGAGAGGGGTCGGGAAATGGCCGAGATGCCGGTTCTGCCGGTTCCGATCGTGGGTGCGGGGGCCGTGGGGCTGACCCTGGCGAACGGCCGCGCTGCTCTGTTTCCGCCTACATCCCCGACGGCAGGGGGTTATACGCCAGCTTCCGCCGCGGCACGCGGGTCGCGGTCGGCTTGGCGTAGATCTGTTTTGTCGCCTCGACCAGGACGACGCCGGCGAAATGCGGAAACCAGCGATGGCCGACGCGCTCCCAGGCGGCGGCAGAGCGGAGCATCATCCGGCTCCGAGCCGGCGGGATGAACAGCGCCGCGTCGGTCCCGACCGGCGTGAACTGCTCGTCGCGCAAAAGCTGCGAAAGCTGCGAGACGCTGTAAGGCCGGCCCGAGCCGAACGGTGTCAGATCGCGCCGCGCCCAGATGCCGCGGCGGTTCGGCGCGACGATCAACAGGCGTCCGCCACCCGCCATCACTCGCCAGATCTCCTTCAACAGCGGCCGCACCTCCTCGCTGGTTTCGAGCGCATGCACCAAGAGGACGCGGTCGATCGAGAAATCCGCAAACGGCAGCTCACCCTCGTCGGCGAGGGTGACGAGGTTGCCGCCCTCGCGCGGCCAGCCGAGAACGCCCAATGTCGCCGGCATCAGCGCGACCGTGCGCTCGGTCTCGGGCGACACCGCCGACAGGAACGGCGTCGCATAGCCGATGCCGAGGAGCCGCATCCCATGCAGATCGCGCCAAACCCGCCGCACCGCCCGCCGGATCATCCGCCGCGCCACCTGGCCGAGCCCGGTCGAGTAGAAATCGCGAAGATCGACGACGTCGGAAGCCATCGACGCAGTTTAGCACGGGACCCGTTTGGCACATGGGCGGTCGATGTTATCGTTTCGTCAGGAGGCCCGCCCATGACCCTGACAATCCGCCCGATAGATCCCGTCAACCGCTCGTTTTTTGCCGGCGAGGTCGACGGCATCGATTTGTCGACGACCGCGACCAATGCCGAGATCGAGGCCGTGCGCGAGGGCATGGACAAGTTCGCCGTGCTGGTCTTCCACGACCAGCATATCGACGACGAGCAGCAACTCGCATTCAGCCGCCGCTTCGGTGCGCTCGAAACCGCCAATGCCGACATCCGCCGCCCCGAGGATCGCCGGCTCAAGCCCGAGATCGGCGACATCTCGAACCTCGGCAAGACCAACGAGATCCTCGCACGCGACGACCGCAGGCGTCTCTTCGGCCTCGGCAACATGCTGTGGCACTCGGATTCGTCATTCAAACCGACCCCGGCGATGTACTCGCTGCTGCATGCCCGGACGATCCCCGACAAGGGCGGCAACACCGAATTCGCCGACATGCGCGCCGCCTGGGACGCGCTCGACGACGAGACCAGGGAGATCTGCCGCCCGCTCGTCTGCATGCACAGCCAGATCTATTCGCGCGGCCAGCTCGGCTTTACCGAGTTCACCCCCGACGAGGCCGCGCGCAACCGGCCGGTCCCGCAACGGCTCGTCCGCCGCCACGCCGGCAGCAAGCGGCTCAGCCTGTTCCTCTCCGCCCACGCCGGCGAGATCATCGGCTGGCCGGTGCCCGAGGCCCGCGCCTTCCTGCGCGACCTCAACGAGCATGCGACTCAGCGCCGGTTCGTCTACGCCCATGTCTGGCGCCCGCACGACCTCGTCATGTGGGACAACCGCGCGATGATGCACCGCGCCCGGCGCTACGATCCGACCGAAGTCCGCGAGCTCCACCGCACCACCGTCGGGGATGTGGCGCCGACGCTGGAACAGGCGGCGTAAGGCTTGCCGACACGCCCGCCGTGCGTCCTTCGAGACGGCGCTTCGCGCCTCCTCAGGATGAGGTAGGCTGCGTGTGGCAGGTACCATGGATGCCTCATCCTGAGGAGCGGGCGTAGCCCGCGTCTCGACGGACGCACGGCGCCACTCCGAGATTTAGGAGCGAAAAAGCATGCACGTCGGCGCCGCGATGTTTTTCACCGATTACTCGATGGAAGCGGCCGATCTCGCCCGGGAATGCGAGGTGCGGGGGTTCGAGTCGATATGGGCGCCCGAGCATTCGCATATCCCGGTGTCGCGCGGATCGGGGTTTCCGTCGGGCGGCGAGCTGCCGCGGCAGTATTACGACGCGATGGACCCGTACGTATCGCTGTCGGCGGCGGCGGCGGTCACCAAGACGATCAAGCTCGGCACCGGCGTCTGCCTCGTCATCCAGCGCGACCCGATCCAGACCGCAAAGCTCGTCGCCTCGCTCGACCGGGTATCGAAGGGGCGGTTCCTGTTCGGGGTCGGCGGCGGGTGGAACGCCGAGGAGATGGCCGATCACGGCACCGAATTCAAAACCCGCTTCAAGCTGATGCGCGAGCGCATCGAGGCGATGAAGGAGATCTGGGCCAACGACACCGCCGAATACCACGGCGAGTTCGTGAACTTCCCGCCGATGAAATCCAACCCGAAGCCGGTGCAGAAGCCGCACCCGCCGATCATCGTCGGCGGCATGTTCCCGCACGGGGCGCGGCGAGCGCTGCGCTACGGCGACGGCTGGATTCCGCATTCGCGCCGGCCGGTTTACGAGGACGTGACCGACTACCTGCCGCAATTCCGCGAGATGGCCAAGCAAGCCGGCCGGGATCTCGCCGCGGTGCCGGTGACCGTATGGGGGACCGGGGAGGACCTCGATCGGCTCAACCGCTACCGCGACCAGGGCGTCGCCCGGGTCGTCGTCAGCCTTCCGGCCGCCGGGCGGGACACGGTGATGCCGATGCTCGATCGGTGGGCGACGCTTATCCGCAGCCTTGCAGCATGATTGGCCGTCGTCCCGGCACAGGCGGGATCCACGGTTCAAACGCTCGAAATGCTGACGAGTGGGCCCCGGCCTTCGCCGGGGTGACGACCTAGGGAGGGACGCGAACATGAAGATGCTTAATTACGCCGCGCCCGCGCTATTCGCCGTTTTTGTCGCTAGCGCCGCCCATGCCCAGGAACCCGCCGCCGCCGCGCATCCCGAGCAGCTCGGGTTTGCACCGGATCGGCTGGCGAAGATCACCGAGACGTACAAGGGGTTTGTCGACCGCAACGAGCTGCCCGGCGCGGTCCTGCTGATCGCGCGCGGCGACAAGATCGCCTATTTCGATGCGGTCGGGTTCGAGGATCGCGACAAGAAGACGCCGATGCGGAAGGACTCGATCTTCCGCCTCGCGTCGATGACCAAGCCGATCGTCGGGGTCGCGTTGATGACCCTTGTCGAGGAGGGCAAGGTCGACCTGATGGCGCCCGTCTCGAAATACCTGCCAGAGTTCAAGGGGCTGAAGGTCGGGGTCGAGGCGGTCGAGCCGGGCACCGGCAAGCCGGCGCTGACATTGGAGCCGCAGCACCGCGAGATGACGGTGCAGGACCTGATGCGGCACACCGCCGGACTCGTCTACGGCAATAACGGCGACGGGCTCATCTACAAGATGTACCAGGACGCCAACGTCACCGACCGCAACCAGACCCTCACCGAGATGGTGACGAAACTGTCGAAGATCCCGCTCGCCCACCAGCCGGGGACGGAGTGGGAGTACAGCATGGCGGTCGATGTGCAGGGCCGCATCATCGAGGTCGCCTCGGGGATGCCGCTCGACCAGTTCATCCAACAGCGCGTCGCCAAGCCGCTCGGCATGAGTGCGACCGATTTCTTCGTCCACGAAGGCGATGTCGACCGCCTCGCCCAGGCACAGCCGGAGGGCGACCATCGCATGCCGCCCGACGTGACGAAGAAGCCGAACTTCTTCTCCGGCGGGGGCGGCCTCGTCGCGAGCGCGAGCGACTACCTCAAATTCACCGAGATGCTGCTGCATGAGGGAGCCTATTCGGGCGGCCGCATCCTCGCGCCGCACACGGTCAAGCTGATGACCTCGAACGCGCTGCCGCCCGATGTCAAATACGCCGACCTCGCGACCCGGTTCGCCGACATCGCACCGACGCCCACAATGGGCCAGGGCTTTGGCCTCGACTTTTGCGTTCGGGTCGCCGAGGGGCACAACCCGCTTCCCGGCTCGGTCGGCAATTTCTACTGGACCGGCGCCTGGGGCACGACGTTCTGGGTCGACCCGAAGGAGCAGTTGATCGCGATCATGATGATCCAGACCCCGGCCGGGGTCGGCAGCCCGTTCCGCCAAGTCTTCCGTGCCATGACTTATGCCGCGCTGACCGAGGGCGAAGCCGGCCGCTGAAAAGCCTGAATCCCGCCACCAGATACTCTATCTTGGTCATTCCCGGGCGCCGTGGCGCGGCGAGCCCGGAACCCGGGAACACGGACCTTCGCCTATTTGGCACATTCCGTGTTCTTGGGTTCCGGGTCCCGTGCTACGCACGGTCCGCGAAATGACCTGAAAATTGGAACGGGCGCGTATGGCGGCTGATGCAACGACAACAGAAGCGGGACGGGATTTCGTCCGCGACATCATCGCGGCGGATGTCGAATCCGGCCGCACAAAGACGGTCGTCACGCGGTTCCCGCCCGAGCCGAACGGGTACCTGCATATCGGCCACGCCAAGTCGATCGCCCTCAATTTCGGCGTCGCGCAGGAATTCGGCGGCCGCTGCAACCTGCGCTTCGACGACACCAACCCGACCAAGGAAGAACAGGAATTCATCGACGCGATCGAGCGCGATCTGCGCTGGCTCGGCTTCGATTGGGGGCCGCAGACCTTCCACGCCTCGGATTATTTTGACCAGCTTTACGACTGGGCCGAACACCTTATTCGGACCGGCGTCGCCTATGTCGACGACACGCCGGCGGACAAGATGCGCGAGATGCGCGGCACGCTGACCGAGCCCGGCCGCAACAGCCCCTATCGCGACCGCTCGGTCGATGAAAACCTCGACCTCTTCCGCCGCATGCGCGCCGGGGAGTTTCCCGACGGCGCCCGCGTCCTCCGCGCCAAGATCGACATGGCGTCAGGCAATATGAACCTGCGCGACCCGGTCCTCTACCGGATCATCCGCGCGACTCACCCGCGCACGGGCGACAAATGGTGCCTCTACCCGACCTATGATTTCGCGCACGGCCAGTCGGATGCGATCGAAGGCGTCACCCATTCGATCTGCACCCTCGAATTCGAGGATCATCGGCCGCTCTACGATTGGCTGATCGAGCACCTGCCCATTCACGAGAAATATGGCCCGGCGCGGCCGCGGCAGTACGAATTCGCCCGGCTCAATCTGACCTATACCGTGATGTCGAAGCGGTTTCTGCGCGCCCTCGTCGAGGAGGGGCGGATCAAGGGCTGGGACGACCCGCGCATGCCGACGCTGTCCGGTCTTCGGCGGCGCGGAGTCCCGCCGGCGGCGATCATCGAGTTCGCCCGTCGCGCCGGCGTCGCCCGCGCCAACAGCATCGTCGACCTCGGGATGTTCGATCACGCCGTGCGCGACGAGCTCAACCGCACCGCCGAACGGCGGATGGCCGTGCTGCGCCCGCTAAAGCTCGTGATCGACAACTACCCCGAGGGCCGGGCCGAGACGCTGACGGCGGTCAACCACCCCGACAACGAGGCGCTCGGCACCCGCGAAATCCCGTTCGCCCGCGAGCTCTACATCGAGCGCGACGATTTCATGGAGGCCGCGCCGAACAATTTCTACCGCCTGACCCCGGGCCGCGAGGTGCGCCTCCGCTACGCCTATCTCGTAACGTGCACCGAGGCGGTGAAGAACGCGGCCGGAGAGATCACCGAAATCCACTGCACCTACGATCCCGCGACGCGCGGCGGCAATGCCCCCGACGGCCGTCGCGTCCGCGGCACGATCCACTGGGTCCCGGCGGCCGCGTCGCTGGCGGCGGAAATCCGCCTCTACGACCCCCTCTTCACCCGCCCCGACCCCGGCGCCGGCGGCGACCTCTTCGCCGACCTCAACCCCGGCTCGCTCGAAGTGCTGACCGATTGCCGCCTCGAACCGTCCCTGACCGACGCCAAACCTGAACAGGCCCTCCAGTTCGAGCGTCTCGGCTACTTCACCCGCGACCCCGACCCGGGGTTGGTGTTCAACCGCACGATCGGGCTGAGAGACAGCTGGGCGAAGGCGCGGCAGGGGTAGAACCGTAGGATGGGCCGAGCGCAGAAGCAGGGCGGATCAGCGAAGCGTAATCCGCCGCGTCTTCGATCGATCGGCTCGCGGGCGTCGGGGGAATGCGCTTTGCTTTTCCGCCCTACGAGTTACGGAATCAGCCCCAGCTCCGCGAGCGCGCCAGGCAATTCATTGAACGTCGCCAACACCCGATTCGCCCCCAACGTCTGGATATCGCCGCGGGCGTAACCGTAGCTCATCAGGAACAGCGGCAGGCCGGCGGCGATGCCGGCGGCGGCGTCGTTTTCGCTGTCCCCGATCATCGCACTGCGCGCCGGGTCGCCGCCCAGCACCTCGATGAGGCTCAGCAAATGGCCCGGATGCGGCTTGCGCACGGCGAAGCGGTCACCGCCGGCCACGCCGTCGAAAAGGCCGGCGATGCCCAGTTCGGCCAGCACGATCTCGCAGGCGCGTTGGGGCTTGTTGCTGCAGACGGCGGTGCGATAGCCCTTGAGGCGAAGATCGGCGAGGGTTTCGGGGACCCCTGGAAACGGGCGGCTCGAATTGGTCGCGTTGGCCTCGTAGATCGCGGTGTAGCGAGGCATCGCGGCAACGGCTTCGCCGGCGCTGCCGCCCCGCGCGGCAAAGCCGCGTTGCACCAGCATCGGCACCCCGTCGCCGATCATCGGCTTGACCTCGGCCACCGAAAGTGGCGGGTAGCCGTGCTCGCGCAAGACTTCGTTAAGCGAGATGGTCAAATCTGGAACGCTGTCCACGAGCGTCCCGTCGAGATCGAAGATCAGGAGAAAGCCGGGCATGACGTGGGACTTAGCACAAGTGGCGTCACACTTCGCAACAATCTGTGTTTTGGGGATAGGGGCGGCGCGTGAGATTCTTGCGTCCGGTCGCCCCGCCGATCGAGCGAGCTGCCCATGAGCCGAAACCGATTTGCCGCCATCATCCTCGCCGCCGGCGAGGGCACGCGAATGCACTCGAAAAAGCCCAAGGTGCTGCACGAAGTCGCCGGCCGCGCCATGATCGCGCATGTGCTCGACGCGGTAGGCGCGCTCGACCCGGCCGAGACGATCGTCGTGCTCGCGCCCGGCATGGATGCGGTAGCGAAAGCCGTCGCGCCGGCGACGGTCGCGATCCAGGTTGAGGCGCGCGGCACCGGCCATGCGGTCCAGGCCGCCGAGACCGCGTTAACGGCCGCGGTCGACACGGTGCTGGTGCTGTTCGGCGACACGCCGCTGGTGTGCGCGGAAACCCTGGAGCGGCTGCTGGCGGCGCGGAAGGGCGGCGCCGCGGTCGTCATCGCCGGGATGCGTCCAGCCGACCCGTCGCCTTACGGCCGGCTCGTCGAAGACGGCGAGGGCATCGCCCGCATCGTCGAGGCCAAGGACGCGACGCCGGAGGAGTTCGCAATCGATCTCTGCAACGGCGGGATCATGGCGATCGACGCCAGGCGCGCGTTCGACCTCGTCGGCCGCATCGGGTGCGATAATGCCAAGGCCGAATACTACCTGACCGACATCGTCGCGCTCGCTCGTGCCGACGGGCTGCGCTGCACCGTCGTCGAGATGCCGGCCGAGGATGTGCTCGGCGTCAACACCCGCGCCGAGCTCGCCGCGGCCGAGGCGATCATGCAGCAGCGGCTGCGCGCCCGCGCGATGGCGAACGGCGCGACCCTGATCGCGCCCGAGACCGTGTTCCTGTCGGCCGACACCGTCCTTGGCCGCGACGTGATCGTCGAGCCGAATGTCGTGTTCGGCGCCGGCGTTTCGGTCGGCGACGATGCGCTGATCCGCTCGTTCTCGCATCTCGACAGGGCCACCATCGGCACCGGCGCGATCGTCGGCCCCTTTGCGCGGCTGCGGCCCGGCGCCATCCTCGAAGAGGATGTGCATGTCGGCAATTTCGTCGAGGTCAAGGCGACCCGCATCCGCGCCGGCGCCAAGGCCAACCACCTCGCCTATCTCGGCGACAGCGACATCGGCGCCCGCACCAACATCGGCGCGGGCACGATCACCTGCAATTATGACGGTTTTAACAAACATCGGACCATGATCGGCGCCGGCACGTTTATCGGATCGAACGCGACGCTGGTCGCGCCGATCTCGGTGGGCGACGGCGCCTTTGTCGCCGCCGGCAGCATCGTCACCCGCGACGTGCCCGCCGACGCGCTGACGATCGGCCGCGGCTCGCAGGTCGACAAGCCAGGGAGGGCGGTGGAGTTGCGGGCGAAGTTGAAAGGAAGCGGCCGCTAGGCGCGTAGCTTCTACCTCCTCCTCGTATTACCGCGAAAGCGGGATTCAGGGCGAGCGAGGGAGCGGCTACGCCCGGGTTCCCGCTTTCGCGGGAATGACCAATGAGAGGGATAGCGCCCTATGTGCGGCATCGTCGGGATCATCGCCAAGACCACCGTCGCCGGTGAGTTGATCAACGGCCTCCGGCGGCTCGAATACCGGGGCTACGATTCGGCGGGCATCGCCACGCTGATCGACGGCCGCATCGAACGGCGCCGCGCGGAGGGGAAGCTCGACAACCTCGCCGCCCGCCTCGTCAAGGAGCCGGTGCCCGGCACGATCGGCATCGCCCACACGCGCTGGGCCACGCACGGCCTGCCGGTCGAGAGGAACGCGCACCCGATCGCCACCGACAAAGTCGCCGTCGTCCATAACGGCATCATCGAGAATTACCAGGCGCTGCGGCGCGAGTTGACCGGGCTCGGCTACGAGTTCCACACCCAGACCGACACCGAGGCGGTCGCCATCATGGCGACGCGCTACCTCGCCGAGGGCGCCACCCCGGTGCAGGCGGTGGCGCGCACCCTCTCGCGGCTCGACGGCGCCTTCGCCCTCGTCTTCCTGTTCGCCGGCGAGCACGACCTGTTGATCTGCGCACGGCGCGGTCCGCCGCTGGCGATCGGCTATGGCGACGGCGAGATGTTCGTCGGCTCCGACGCGCTGGCCCTGGCGCCGCTGACCCGGCGCATCTCCTATCTTGAGGACGGCGACTGGGCGGTCGTGACCTCCCGCCGGGTGACGATCTTCGACGCCGCCGCCGCGACCGTCGAGCGCCGGGTCTACGACACCGCCGTGTCGGGGGCGATGATCGGCAAAGGCAATTTCGCGCATTTCATGCAGAAGGAGATCTTCGAGCAGCCGGCCGTCATCGGCGACACGCTGCACGCCCTTATTCACCCGACGACCGGGACCGTGCATCTGCCCGAGTTGCCGTTCGCGCTCGGCGATCTGCCCAAGGCGACGATCATCGCCTGCGGCACCTCATACAATGCGGGGCTCACCGCGAAATACTGGCTGGAGCGGATCGCCCGCGTCCCGGTCGAGGTCGATATCGCCTCCGAGTTCCGCTACCGCGCGCCCGACATGCCGCAGGGCGGCGCGGCGATCTTCATCTCGCAGTCCGGTGAGACCGCCGACACGCTGGCGGCGCTGCGCTATTGCCGCGAGCAGGGGCAGAAGATCATCGCTGTCGTCAACCAGCCGGAAAGCTCGATCGCGCGCGAGGCCGACATCGTATTGCCGACCCTTGCCGGCCCCGAGATCGGCGTGGCTTCGACCAAGGCGTTCACCACCCAGCTCGCGGTGCTGGCCGCTCTGACGGTGGCGCTCGCCCGCGCGCGCGGCGTGATCGACGAGAAAGGCGAGGCCGAATTCGCCCACCAGCTCCGCGAAATCCCGGCCCGAGCCGCCGTCGTGCTCAATCACGACGAGCGCATCCGCGAGATCGCCGCCGACATCGCCAAGGCGCGCGACGTGCTTTATCTCGGCCGCGGCAGTGCCTTCCCGCTCGCGCTCGAAGGCGCGCTCAAGCTCAAGGAGATCAGCTACATCCACGCCGAAGGCTATGCGGCCGGCGAGATGAAGCACGGCCCGATCGCGCTCATCGACGGCAGCGTGCCGGTGATCGTGCTGGCCCCGCCCGACGACCTCTTCGAAAAGACCCTCTCCAACGTCGAGGAGGTCATGGCCCGGGGCGGCCGCGTCATCATGATCTCGGACGCCGCCGGCATCGCCCGCCTCGAAGGCCGCGCCGCCTTCGGCATCGCGATCCCGCACTGCTCCCCCTTCGTCGCCCCCCTCCTCTACGCAATCCCCGTCCAACTCCTCGCCTACCACACCGCCGTCGCCAAAGGCACCGACGTCGACCAGCCCCGGAACCTGGCGAAGAGTGTGACGGTGGAGTGAGAGCGTGTCCCGGGTGGAGGGTGTCCATGTGGTGAAGCTGGTTGCGAAGAGTATCCGAAAAGGCCGCGCAGCCATCGCGATAGCTCTTCTTCGCGCCGGTTCCGGCCATTTGCGGGATTTAGTGAGCCTCCCTCTCGCGGGAGGCCATAATTCTCTGCTTTTGCGCTTTTCGTATCATTCAAGGGCTTGTCCTCGAAGCGACCCCCGAAGGTCAGCGCCGGTCGCGCAGACGCTGCCGGCCGAGCACCCGGACCTGTGCCTCAGGGGCCATCGCCTTGATGGATGCCTGAAGCGCGTCTCGCCGTTCGTGGATCGAGGCGATGACCGGACCCATCGGCACGCCGACATCCACCAGCACGGCTTCGGAAAGCTGCAGGCTGGCTTCGATTGTCTCGGGCACCGCATGCGAGGCGCCGGTGCGATAGAGATGCGCCGCATGCCGGGCGTCGCGGGCGCGGGCGACGATCAGGAGGTCCGGCCGTTCCGCCCGTGCACCAGCGACCAGTTCATCGGCCGCGCGTGAGTCGTCGAGAGTGATGACGAGGGCGCGCGCGGTGTCGAGATGCAGACGCCGCAGCAGTTCGACCTGCGTCATGTCGCCAAAATAGACCGGCTTGCCGTCGGCGCGTTGGCGCGCAACCCGGTCGGGTTCCCGGTCGATCGCGACATAAGGCACCTCGTGTTCGTCGAGCAATCCGGCGACCGTCTGTCCGACGCGGCCGAAGCCGGCGATGATCACCCGCGGCGGCACGTCGAGATTCTCCGGCATCAGCAGGCCCGGATCGAGCGGCGCCGGAGATGCGAGGCGCTGCACAAGCCGGTCGCCCAGGGCGGACAGCAGCGGAATCGTCGCCATCGACAGCGCAGTGACGAACAGCACCACGCTCGCAGCTTCCGGTGGCAGCAGATGCTCGGTCAGGGCAACCGATATGATGACGAAGGCGAATTCGCCGCCGGGGCCGAGCAACAATCCCGTGCGCAGCGCATTCCGCCAGCCTATCCCAAAGGCGCGCGTCAGCGGCGCCACGATCAACACCTTCAGCAGCACGACGCCAACAGCGGAACCGAGCACCAAGAGCGGATCGGCGACGAGCGTGCGGAGATCGAGGCTCATCCCAACGGACACGAGGAATACCCCGACGAAGAGGCCCTTGAAGGGATCGATCGTGACCTCGACCTGCCGGCGATACTCGGTGCCGGCCAACAGAATGCCGCCGATCAGCGCGCCCAGCGCCATCGACAGGCCCGCCAGCGCCGTGGCGAGACCAGCCACGATGACGACGAGCAGGCAGGCCGCGACAAAGAGTTCGGGACTGCGGGTGCGCGCGACGCCGCGGAACAGCGGGCGCAGGGCCAGCCGGCCGAGGATGATAACCCCGGCCACGGCGATCACAGCCTGGGCAGCGCCAATCCCAAATCCTGCCCAACCGCCAGTGCGGCTGCCGGGAGCCAGCGCCCCGAGCGCGAACAGCACCGGTACGACCGCCAGGTCCTGGAACAACAGGACGGCGAAACTGGTCCGACCGGTGGTCGTGTTGAGCCGTTTCTCCTCCGAGAGCACCTGGATGACCACTGCCGTCGATGACATTGCCAGGGCCAGACCGACGACGGCCGCACTCGTCCAGCCGTAACCCAGCAACGCCGCGCCGCCCGCCACGGTCCCGCCACAGAGAACCACTTGGAGAAAGCCGAGGCCGAATACGAGCCGGCGCATCACGAGCAGCCGCTCAAGCGACAGTTCTAGGCCAATCATGAACAGCAGCAGCACGACCCCCAAATGCGCGATCGGCTTGATGGTCTCCGGCTCGCTAATGGTGATAGCCGATAGCCATGGAAGGCTGGGTGCCAAGGAGGCGAGCCCGAACGGGCCGACGACGACGCCGACGAGCATGAAGCCCAGAACCGAACTGATGCGCAGCCGATGAAAGAGCGGAATCACGACGGCAGCCGCGCCGAGGACGATGAGTGCCGCTTTATAAAGCGAGAGATCGAGGGAAGCTGGCTCCATCGTCCGACCCTAACAGGCGCGCTCCCCTCTCCGCGCCACGCATGCGTCGCTCAAGGGGCCGTCCTGTTGCTCAGGAGATTTGATCGTGCGATCCAAGACGTTGGTTGTGATGCTCAGGTGACCGGTGCCACCCCAAGCTTGGCGCCTGTCAGTGGCCGAAATGGGGCATGAGCCGAAGCGCACACGGCATCAGGGCCAAGGCTTCTTTGAGCCGTGCAGGCGACAGCCGCGCAACATCGTCGAGGCGGACTTCCTGCCGTCACCGCAAATCTGCCAAAATCCGCGTGTGGGAATAGAGTTCGATCGATTGCGAGCGCGCGCTGAAGCACTCCACCTCCTGTTAATTCGCGCGATAACAGGAGGGCAACAGGAGGCGGGCCTCCTGTTAATTTGCGGCGGCGGGTTGCCTTGTCGGTGGGCGGCTCGTACCTATGAATCAACTCCGACCGTGCCCCCCAGGGAGGATGCGATGCTGCAGCTCAAGGACCAGAAGCTCTTCCGCCAGCAATGCTACATCGACGGCGAGTGGGTCGGCGCCGATGGCGGCAAGACGATTCCCGTGACCGACCCGGCCTCGGGCGAGACGCTGGGCTCGGTGCCGCGGATGGGGGCGGACGAGACCCGCCGCGCGATCGAGGCGGCGAACCGGGCGCTGCCCGCCTGGCGCGCCAAGACCGCCAAGGAGCGCGCCACGATCCTGCGCAACTGGTTCAACCTGATGATGGCGAACCAGGACGACCTCGCCGCGCTGATGACCGCCGAGCAGGGCAAGCCGCTCACCGAGTCGAAGGGCGAGATCGCCTATGCCGCCAATTTCATCGAATGGTTCGCCGAGGAAGGAAAGCGCATCTACGGCGACACCATCCCCGCGCACGGCACCGACAAGCGCATCATCGTCCTGAAGGAGCCGATCGGCGTCACCGCGGCGATCACGCCGTGGAATTTTCCGTCCGCGATGATCACCCGGAAATGCGGCCCCGCGCTTGCGGCCGGGTGCACGATGGTGGTGAAGCCGGCGACGCAGACCCCCTATTCGGCGCTGGCGCTGTGCGAATTGGCCGAGCGTGCCGGGGTGCCGAAAGGCGTCTTCTCATGTATCACCGGCAGCGCCGGCGAGATCGGCGGCGAGATGACCTCGAACCCGATCGTGCGCAAGCTGACCTTCACCGGCTCGACCGAGATCGGCAAGCTATTGATGGAACAGTGCGCCGGGACGGTGAAGAAGGTGTCCCTCGAATTGGGCGGTAATGCCCCGTTCATCGTCTTCGACGATGCCGATATCGAGATGGCGATCAAGGGCGCGATCGCGTCGAAGTACCGGAACGCCGGCCAGACTTGCGTCTGCGCCAACCGCATCCTCGTGCAGGACGGCGTCTATGACGCCTTCACCAAGCGCCTCGTCGAGGTCGCCGGCGAGATGAAGGTCGCCGCCGGGTTCGAGCCCGGCTCGGTGATCGGCCCGCTCATCGACATGAAGGCCGTCGAAAAGGTCGAGGCGCATATCGAGGACGCCGTGAAGAAGGGCGCCAAGATCGTCGCGGGCGGTCACCGCCACGCGCTCGGCGGCACGTTCTTCGAGCCGACCGTGCTGACCAATGTCACCACCGATATGATCGTCACCCGCGAGGAGACGTTCGGCCCGGTCGCCCCGCTCTACCGCTTCAAGACCGAGGACGAGGCGGTGAGGATGGCGAACGACACCGAATTCGGCCTCGCCGCCTATTTCTACAGCCGCGACGTCGGCCGCATCTTCCGCGTCGCCGAAGCGCTCGAATACGGCATCGTCGGCATCAACGAAGGCATCATCTCAACCGAGATCGCCCCGTTCGGCGGCGTCAAGGAATCAGGCATCGGCCGCGAAGGCTCGAAATACGGCATTGAGGACTACCTCGAAATCAAATACCTCTGCCTCGGCGGCATCGATCGCTGAGTTGACATTCTGTACGGGATATCCAAAGTATATCCTGTACAGAATGGAGGTTCCTGATGCAGGTTCAGGTGGCGCGCTGGGGCAATAGTCTCGGCCTGCGCATCCCCAAGCAGATGGCTGCGGAGATCGGACTTCACGAAGGAACCCGCGTCGAGGTAAAGGCCGAGGGCGATCGTCTAATCGTCTCGCCCGCACGTCCGCGTTACGCACTTGCCGATCTCCTTGAAGGCGTGACCCCCGAAGCGATGCGCGAGGCATTCGACTGGGGACCCGAGCTCGGCCGCGAAAACGTCGAATAGCGCGATGTCGTATGTCCCGGCGCCCGGCGATCTGATCTGGACCGATTTCGATCCGCGTACCGGCCGGGAACAAAGCCGCCGACGCCCTGCGCTAGTCGTCTCACCGATCGAATTCAATCGCGTGAGCGAATTCGTTATCGTCTGTCCGATCACGTCGAGGGTGCGGCCCTTCGGCACCAGCGTCGTCCTGCCCGCGGAGCTGCCGGTGTCGGGCGAGGTCTTAACCGGCCATGTTCGCAGCATCGACGCGCTCGCTCGCCCGGTTGTCCACATCGGCCAAGTCCCACCGGCGGTCCTCGAAGATGTTCGTGCCAAGCTGGTGGTACTGATCGGAGCGGAATCTCACTAACTCACTTGTGCGAGAACAGCGTCAGCCCAGGCACGTCGAGATCGGCCTTCAGCACTGTGCCCGTCTCGCTCTCGGTAATGAACAGCGTCTTCCCGTCCGGCCCGCCGTAGGCCGCGTTCGTCGTCGCGTGGCCAGTGCATGACACGATCTCAGCGAGAGGCCGGCCGAATTTCGAGAAGAGCCAGACCGAGCCCATCCCGACATGGCAGACGGCGAGGTTGCCTTCGCTGTCCATCGCCATCCCGTCGGGGCCGGTGCCGCCCGACATCTGGATGAAGAGGCCGACGCGGCCGACCGATCCGTCCGGATGCAGCGGCACGCGCCACACCGCGTTGCCGCGCGTCACCGCGAGATAGAGGATCTGCTCGTCCGGCGTCAGCACGAGGCCATTGGGGCTCGGCACGTTGTCGAGCAACAGGTCGAGCCGTCCGTTCGGATGCAGGCGATAGAGGCGGCCCGTCGGATCGTGCAACCCGGTCTCGCCCTGGTCGGTGAGATAAAGGTTGCCGTGGCTGTCGAAAACAAGGTCGTTGAGCCCCTTGAACCGCTCGCGGCGCGGGCGGTCGAAATAGGTCTCGACCCGGCCGGTCCGCGGGTCGGCCAGCATCAGCCCCTGCTTGTGGTCGGCGAGGAAGATACGGCCGTCTTTGTGGATCTTGAGCCCGTTCGGCTCGCCGTCGTAGCTAGCGACCGCCGTGAATTCGCCCGATGGCGAAATGCGGAAGACCTGCCCGTAGGGAATGTTGGTGATGTAGAGGTTGCCCTCGCGATCGAAGCTCGGCCCCTCGATAAAGCAATCGCGTGGCACGCCGCTCTGGTGGCGCGGGTCGGCGTGGATGCGCAACGCATCGGGCACGCGGGCGAAGACTTCGGTCTTGATGACGGGTGGCGCGGCATACACTGGCGGGGGTCTCCGTCGAAAAGATCGCCGCTACCGTAGGATGGGACGAGCCCAGGCGAAACCCATCTCATCGCCACGCTGGCCAAAGACGGGGATCACCGAAAGTTGAGAAGCGCTCGCAAAAGTGCGGGGGTATCACTGCGCCGGCCCCGCACAAGCGGTACAGGGAGATTTCGATGCGCTTTCTGCCAGTTGCGGCCGCCGCGTTGGTGGCGCTGATCGTCATGCCAGCCTTCGCCCAGGCCCCGGCAGGAACGCCGGCGCGCATTCGCGGCACGATCGAAAAGCTCGACGGTCACACGCTGACGGTCAAGACCAAGGACGGCTCGGACGCGACGATCGCGCTCGCGAACAATGTCGGGGTGGCTTACCTCGTCAAGAAGAGCCTCGGCGACATCAAGGCGGGCGACTTCCTTGCCTCGACCGGGATGAAGGGTACCGACGGCAAGATCCACGCGATCGAGGTGCGCATCTTCCCGAAGGCGACACCCGACGGCGGCCGGCAATTCGCCTGGGACCTCGGCGACAACAGCGTGATGACCAACGCCACGGTCGGCACCGTGGACCAGACTCCGAATGGCCCGCTCGTGCACGTCAAATTCACCGGCGGCGAGTCGGAATACACGATCGGCCCGGATGTCCCGATCCTCGCCAACGCCCAAGGCGACATGAGCCTGTTGAAGCCCGGCGCCGCCGTCTTCGTGATCGCCCAGAAGCAGGCGGACGGCAAGATCACGAGCAGCCGCCTCTATGTCGAAAAGGACGGCGTCAAGCCGCCGATGTAACGCCAAAGGCGTCATTGCGAGGAGCGCGGCGACGCGGCAATCTTGGGCCGAGCACCCTCTGATCGAGATTGCCGCGTCGCCCTCGGCTCCTCGAGATGACAAGGACGTACGCGCGTGAAGTATCCCTGGAACGACTACAGCCGGCACCTATCGCCGCTGAAGCTTGCGGTGCTCGTCGGGCTCTTCCTTCCCGGTCTGTGGGTCGTCTTCGGCCTCTCGACCGGGCTGTTCGGCGCACGGCCGCTCAACGAAGCGATCCACCAGATCGGGCTCTGGGTCGTGCGGTTTCTGTTCATCGCGCTGGCGATCACGCCCATGAGATCGATCCTGCAATGGCAGCGGCTCATCCTCGTGCGGCGGATGATCGGCGTCGCAGCCTGTGTCTACGTGCTGATCCATTTCAGCCTCTACGTCGTCGACCAGGCCTTCGACCTCAAAAAGGTCGCGAGCGAGATCGTGCTGCGCATCTATCTGACGATCGGGTTCACCGCGCTCACCGGCCTCTGCGTCCTCGCCGCAACCTCGACCGACGGGATGGTGCGGCGGCTCGGCCGGCGCTGGCAGAAATTGCACTATCTGGTCTACCCGATCGCGCTCCTCGCGCTCGTCCACTACTTCATGCAATCGAAACTCGAAGTGTGGGAGCCGACGATCTTTTTCGGGATCTACGGTTGGCTGATGCTGTACCGCCTGCTCGCCGCAAAATTCGCCGTGCGCGGCCGCCTGCCGCTCCCCTGGGTCGCCGCGCTATGCCCGTTCGTGGCGGTGCTGACCGCGCTCGGCGAGACGATCTATTTCCATTTCGCCTTCCCCCGCGTGCCGTCCTGGCGGGTATTCGAGGCGAACTGGTCGCTGGTGACGGGGGTGAGGCCCGCCGCCGTGATCTTCGCGCTGACCCTGGCGGTGGTGATTGCAGCGATCGTGCGAAGCCTCCTGACACCGTCGTCCCGGCGAAGGCCGGGATCCGCGGTCCAAACGCACGAGCGACTGACGGGGGGGTCGAGGCCGTCGCCGGGATGACGCTTCTGCAAGTAGACTTCGCTCCCTCCGACACGCTATTTCTGCCGCGACGAACAACACGCGCAACGGGAGAACCGCTTTGGCCCAAAGCTCCGGCTCGATGATCTACAATTTCAAAGAGATCGCCCACCACACGCTCGACGGGTTCGGCGGCATGGGCGAGGGCATGTCGATGCAGATCGCCAAGGACGGGCGGCGCATCCTGTGGATGGCGCATGAGAGCGCGCCAAAGAATTTCACCGCGGTCGATGTCAGCGACCCGCGCAACCCCAAGATCGTCGCCCGCGCCGACCTGCCGACGAGCCACATGCGGTCGAACTCGCTGGAGACGGTAGGCGACATCCTCGCCGTTGCCTACCAGACCCAGCAGCAGGGCCAACAGCCGGCCGGGTTCGAGCTCTTCGACATCTCGACCCCGGAAACGCCGAAGCGCATCTCCTACGTCGATTGCTCGGGCCCGCATTCCCGGGGCGTGCATCAGCTTTGGTTCGCGGACGGCGAGACGATCCACATGTCGTCGGGCATGCCCGACTTCACCCCGACCCACCCGAAGGACGACCAGATCTACGTGAGCTTTGACGTGCGCAACCCGTCGAAGCCGACCGAGATCGGGCGCTGGTGGTTGCCCGGCCAGATGCAGGGTGACAACGAGGCGCCGCCGAAGCGTCATCCCGAGGGTAGTGACAGCGGGTTCCGCCCGCACAACACCAACGTCTACCCCGAGCGGCCCGACCGCGTGTACATGGGCTATCTCGACGGCGGGATGATCGTCCTCGACATCAGCGACAAGGCGCACCCGACGATGGTGTCGCGCTGGGATTATCATCCGCCGAACCAGGGCTTCACCCACACCGTCGTGCCGTTTTTCGAGCGCAATCTCCTCGTCGTCAGCGACGAATGCGTGCGCAACGACGGCGCGGACTGGCCGAAGCTGGTGTGGATCGTCGACAACCGCGCCGAGGACAACCCGGTGCCGATCGCGACCTGCCCGATGCCGCCGGTCGAGACCTTCGGCCGGCGCGGCGGCCGCTTCGGCGCGCACAACCTCTGGGAAAACCTGCCGAAGGAAGGCTGCTACCATTCGGACCAGATCGTCTTCGGTACGTTCTTCAACGGCGGTCTGCGCGCCTACGACCTCGGCAACCCGTACCAGCCGAAAGAGGTCGCGCATTTCGTTCCGACCGTCGACGGCGCCCCGACCGGCGCCTGCCAGCTCAATGACGTCTTCATCGACGACCGCGGCATCGTCTTCACCGTCGACCGCCACGTCGGCGGGCTTTACGTGCTGGAGATGGATTTCTAAAGAGCTGGAAAGCTGTCGGTCCGGCCTTCGAGACGCCCGCTGCGCGGGCTCCTCAGGATGAGGAATGACGTTGATGCCATCGGCGTTGGTGCCACCTACAAACCCTCCTCATCCTGAGGAGCGTCGGAGGCGCGTCTCGAAGGACGCATGGGGTTGATGCAGGACAACCCCGCCACCCTCTTCGCCGCGCCCACCGCCAGCCCCTTCGGCCGCCGGCAGCGCAGGGTACGCGGCGCCCGCATCCCGGTGTCGATCATCACCGGCTTCCTCGGCTCGGGAAAGACGACGCTGGTCCGCGAGTTGCTGGCAACACCGGAGGGCGCCGACACCGCGGTCATCGTCAACGAGTTCGGCGAGGTCGGGATCGACGACGTACTGCTGCGCGGCTCGGCCGACACGACGGTCCTCCTCGGCAATGGCTGCGTCTGCTGTCTGATGCGCAGCGACCTGCAGGAGACATTGCGGACGCTGTTCGCCGAGCGCACCCGCGGCGAGGCGGCGAGTTTCCGCCGCGTCCTCATCGAGACGAGCGGCCTCGCCGATCCGGGGCCGGTGTTGCAGACCTTTGCCAGCGACCGCGCGCTCGGCGAGGAGTTCCACCTGCAATCGCTGGTCGCCGTCGTCGATGTGATGAACGGGCCCGCCAACCTCGCGGCGATGGAGGAGGCGCGCCACCAGGTCGCGCTCGCCGACCGCGTCGTCATCACCAAGACCGATCTCGCCCCGCCGGCCGCGGCCGACGCGCTGCGCGAGACACTGGGCCACCTGACCGCGGCGCCAATCGGCATCGCCCGCGACGGTGTCATCGACCCGGCCTTCCTCCTCGACGACGCGCTCGAGGGCCTCGCCGTGCCCGAGCATCACGACCACGAGCATAGTCATTCCGACGGGATCGTCAGCTTTGCGATCGAATTCGACAGCCCGTTACGTTGGCCGGTCGTCGAGCAGGCGATGGCGGTGCTGACCGGGCTGCGCGGCGTCGATCTATTGCGGGTGAAAGGGCTGGTCGCGGTTGACGGCTGCCGCGGCCCGGTTGTCGTCCACGCCGTCCAGCATGTCGCGCACAAACCGGTCGAGCTCGAAGATTGGCCTGGCGGGGACCGGCGTTCCCGCCTCGTCTTCATCACCCGGAACATCAACCGGGAAGCGGTCGAACACTTGTTTGCCGCGATTGCCGCAATCTGAGGGCACCGACGCTGCTTGTTCGAGTGGGACGGCGGGGGCCCACGGAAAGACGCCGTGGGCCGGGGGTAGTGGCGGCTATGAGTGCCGCAGGGATTGATGGCGATCTGTTACCGAGAAGCGGCATTGCCGTACCGGCGACGGGGTCACGGGCCGGCTCCGCCGCCGCGCCACCCAGCGGCAGCGGGGGATAGACCAGGCGGAACGCCGCCGGGTAACGCGCGTAACACAATTCATTGCTTCAACACCGCGCGCAGACGGGCCGGCATCGGTTCGTCGAGGACGTGGTCGTAAAGCGAGTGCAGCAGGTTCGCACCCGTATCATAACCGGCGAGAAAGGCGCGCATTTCCGCGGCGATCGAAACCGGCGAGTGGCGGCGGGTCAGAGATTCTCCGATCGAGAAATCTGCGGGCTTCATGCGACGGCCTTTCGTGTCTTTGAGCTTTCGCGTCATGCGTTGCAGGCTTCATGTAACGGAATGCAAACAGGGTGTAACGAAGATGGTTCCGTTGCCAAGATTGCGAGTCGTCTCAGGCGATATGCGGGGCCGCGGGACTGGCCGAAGGTCAGAATTCTCTGTATGATTCCCGGCTGATACAGGTTTAAGGGTACCCCGATGAACGATGCGACGATGCCGGCCGGAACCGGCGCGCCCGAGGATTTTTTCAGCGTTTTCCATCAGCGCGCCGAGGCGATCGCCGATGCCTGTACACGCTGCGGCGACTGCTTCCGCGCCTGCCCGATGACCGAGCCGGGCGGAATCTCCGGCGCCGACCCAGGCGAGACCGCCGGCGCCATCGTCGACCTGATCACCGGCGGCGACGGCAACGAGGCGGCGATCCGCTGGGGCGAGGTCTGCAGCGGCAGCGGCAACTGCATTCCGGCCTGCAAGCACGGCATCAACCCGCGCTTTATGGTCCAGCTGGCGCGCGGCTTTGCCCGCCGGAACCGCGACGGCGCGCCCCTTAACACGCGCTGGCGCAAGCAATTCCAGGGGATGAGCCGCGGTGTTCGCGTGCTGTCGCGCTTGCAGATGCCGCCGGAAGCGCTGGCGCGATTCAAGCCGCAGACGGCCGAGCGCACGACCCCGCCCGAGGTCGTGTTCTACACCGGCTGCAACGTCGTCAAGACGCCCCACATCGCCCTTCTCGCTCTCGACATGCTCGACCTGATCGGCGTCGATTACGAGGTCATGGGCGGGGTCGGCCAATGCTGCGGCGTGTACCAGTTCCGCGAAGGCGATTTCGTCAACAACAACAAGATGGCCTATGCCACGATTGAGGGGCTCGCCTCGGCCGGCACGCGCAACGTTCTGTCATGGTGCCCGAGTTGCCAGATCTCGATCGGCGAGGTCTCGCTGCCCAATTACGAGGAGCAATACGGCGAGAAGCCGTTCGACCTGAACCCGTATCTGCCGTTCCTCGCGAGCCATGCCGACGAGCTCGCCGCGATGATGAAGCATCGGGTCGAGCGCCGCGTCGCCCTCCACGAGCGGCCGGTGTTTCCGCAGACGATGGAGGCGGTCAAAAAGCTGCTCTCGATCGTCCCCGGGCTCGAATTCGTCGATATCGACGTGCCGCGGGTCGGAACCCAGGCCAACAGCCTCGCCCAACTCCCCGAATTCAAGCGCAAGCTCGTGCAACAGGAATTGCGGGCGGTTGTTGACGCGGGTGTGGACACGATCGCCACCGTGTATCACGCCTGTCACAGAGAGCTGTGCGATGTCGGCGAGGGACGCAGCTACGAGGTCGTCAATTTCATGGAGCTTCTCGGCGAGGGGCTCGGCATCGAGAGCGAAGATCTGTTCAAGAAGTTCAAGATCATCCGCGATGTCGACGACATCATCACAGAAACCGCGCCGATGATCGCCGCGCACGGGCTCGACCTCGACACGGTGCGCGACGCGCTTATTTCTGAATTTGGGACGAAGGGTTAGGAATGCGGCGCACCGTCGTCAAAGCCCCCATCCCAACCTTCCTCCGCTGGCGGGGGAAGGGGCGCGCCATGCCGCTTTCTATTTCCTCCCCCGCATGCGGGGGAGGGTTAGGGCGGGGGTTGACCCAGGCGACAGCGACTGCATGACCCGACTCAGCGTCAATCTCAACAAGGTGGCACTCCTGCGCAACTCGCGCCATACCGGTGTACCCGATGTGTGCCGTTTCGCGACGATCGCGAAGGAGGCCGGCGCCGACGGCATCACTGTGCATCCGCGCCCCGACGAACGCCACATCCGCAGCGGCGACGTGCCGGCGCTCGTCGATCTGATGCGCGACTGGCGCCCGGCGATCGAGCTCAATATCGAAGGTTACCCCGACGAGCGCCTCATCGACATCGTCCGCGCCGCCCGGCCCGAGCAATGCACGCTGGTGCCCGATTCTCCCGACGCCTTCACCTCGGAAAGCGGCTGGCGGCTCGGCAACGAGGACATCTCGCTTCTCCGCCCGGCGATCGCCGCGCTCAAGGAAAGCGGCTGCCGCGTGATCCTCTTCGCCGACCCCGGCTTCCGCGATGTCGATCGCGTCCGCCCCACGGGCGCCGACGGCATCGAGATCTACACAGGCGCCTATGCGGCTGCCTTCCGCAACGGCGACATCGCCGGCGCCCTCGCCGATTGCGTCGAAACGGCCCGGCGAGCGGCCGATATGGGCCTCACCGTCAATGTCGGCCACGATCTCTGTCTCGAAAACCTGCCCCCGTTCGTCGCCGCGATGCCGGCGATCCACGAGGCATCGATCGGCCATGAACTGACCGCCGACGCCCTCGAAATGGGCTTCGCCGCGGCGGTAAAGGCCTACCGCGCGGCACTCAACCCGAGCTAGGCGAAAAAGCTGGTATTGAGCGACGTGACGCCGGCGAGCGTGATCGTCGAGCCGTCGGAGAGGGTGAAGACGACGCCGTTGCCGGACTGATGGGCCGAGGCGAGCGTGTTGCTTTCCGCGCTTGCGGATTCGACGATGCGGTCGCCCTCGGGCTGGTTGAAATCGGCGACAGTGTCGCTCGCGTTTGCGTCGTTGCCGCCGCCGGGGGCCAGCGTCTCCGTGCCGCCGTGACCAGCGATGAAATCGACGTAGTCGGAGCCGAGGCCGGTCGTGAACGCATCGCCCGCGCCCCCGAAAACCGTGCCCGAGCCAGCCGCGTTTCCCAGGATGATCGCCTGATTGCCGGCGATCGCGTTCACCGTATCGGCCCCTGCCCCGGTCGTGATCGTGTCCTGCGCGACGCCGATGATCTGCGTCGCCGCCGTGCCGCCCGTCAGCGTGTCGCCGTTGGCGCTGTCGACGATGACCGATCCGTTGGACTGAACGACGACGATCGCGCTGGGGCCGCCATTGAAGATGATATTGGTCCCCCTGCCCGAGCCTATAGTGTCGCCGACGCCGCCATACACCGTCGCGTTGCCGGTGCCGAACGTCACGGTCTCGTTGTTGGGCAGCGCGTTGAGGGTGTCACCATTGCCGAGCGTGATGTCGTCGTTGGCCGAGCCGATGACTGTCGCCGCCGCCGTGCCGCCCGTCAGCGTGTCGCCGGGGCCGCTGTTCAGAAGGATGCCGCCATTGGTCTCGACGAGCACGATCGCGTTGCCGCCACCATTGAACGTCACGATCGGCGAGCCGCCCGCGGCATTGATCGTGTCGCCAACCCCGCCATAGACCGTCGCGTTGCCGGTGCCGACGGTCACCGACTCGTTTCCGGGGATCGCATTAAGCGTATCGGCACCGGTGGTGAAAGTGAAATTGTCACCTGCGGCTCCGATCATGGTCACCGCCGCGGCGCCGCCGGTCAACGTATCGCCGCTGCCGTCATAGAGCAGTGCCGCGCCGTTTGCGGCGGTGAGGATGATCGGGTTGCCGCCGCCGTTCATCGTGACATAGGTGTTGCCGTTCGGCGCTTCGATCACATCGCCGGCGGCGCCGAAGACGGTCGAGAAGCCGGTCCCCGTCGCAACCGTGCCCCCACCGACGAGCGCGTTGATCGTATCGTTCCCGGTACCCGCCACCGCGGTCAGTCCCGCATTGCCGAGCACCAACGCCTGATTGCCGTTCGGCATCTCGACGAGCCCGCCGGCGGCGCCGGCGCCCACCGAACCGGACACCACCCCTCCCGCCGAGATGACCAGCGTCCCGCCCGACAGCACCGGGTTGATCTCGGTGCCGCCCGCCGACACCACTTCGAGACCGCCGCCCAGGACCGTCGTGCCGCTCGCCAGGCCGCCGTTGAACACAACCTCGCTGCCGCCGCCCGACACGATCGTCGCGTTCGCGACGCCACCGGACAGCACCTCCGCGGTCTGGCCGCCGGCGACGACCAGGGAAAGCGTCGAGCCCACGCTTGAGATGAGGACCCCACCCGACTCGAGGACGACACCGGACGTCGCGCCCACGGCTCCGGAGCTCGTGCCGCCGACCACCGCACCGGGCGCGGCAGACAGCGTGCCGCCGGGCTCGACGATGGTCCCGACGGCGCTTCCTCCCGACAGCACGTCCAGGGTCCCGCCGCTGCTGATGACCGTGCCGCCCGCCGTAGCGCCGGCATCGACGAGAACGAGCCCTCCGGCTTCCACCGTGATGTTGTTGAATGCCTCGCCCGCGGCGATCTCGAATGTTTGGCCGGGGATCACGACGGGGTTGCTGGCGAGCTGATAGCCGATCGCCTCCATCGCCTGGATGTCGGCCGGCGTAACCGGGTTCTCGACGCCGTCGTCGCTGTCGTCGTCGAAAGAGTCATTGCCGGCGCTCGCCGCCCAATCGCCGAGGTCGCCGTCATCACCGGTCTGGAAATTGTTGAAATTGTCGAGATCGGTGGCGCCTGCATCCACCGAAAAGTAGGACGGCGCCCCGGTGGTCAGCTGGCGGACGCCGTTGCCCGAGTAGCGGAAGAGGTCGAGCGGGGTATAGGCGGGGTTCCGGTGTGTTCCGTAAAAGGTGTCGAGATCGGCCGTTCGGCCGAGATCCTCCGAGATTTCGTGCTCGGCGACGCCGATGAAATCGTATTGGCCGCCGACCGCCCGATCCAACGGGTTGAAGTCGAAGGTGATGTCGCTGGTGCCGAACCCGACCCAATTGTCGGGCGAAGCGGCATTGCCGGAGAAGAGGCCGAGCGCCATCGCCTCGGCGTCGGTCATCGTTACCTCGCCGTTTCCGAGCGGGCTCGCCGCCGGCAAGCTCGCCACGGCGCTCGCGTCATACGAGCCGGTATCGGTTGCAATCAGGGCGCTGCGAACCTGGCTGTAGGTATAGGGCCCCTGATAGTCGGCGAGACTTTCGCCCAGGTCGTCGCCGCCAAGAGGACCGCCGTCGATCTCGCCATAGCCGACGGTGATGTTCACCGTGATCGGGTTGCTGAACAGCGTGTCGAAAAATTCCGCCGCGTCCTCCACCGCCGCGACGAACCCGGTCGGCAGGCTGTTCACGCTCTGGTCAAACGTCAGAGTGATGTTCACCCGCTATCCCCTCCGCCACGGGGGGAGCACCGCTCCCGCACAGATCGGCGCGGCCGGCCCAAAGCCGCAGCCTGTTCTTTATTACGCGAGTTAAGAATATCTTGTTCCCGATGCCGTGATCGTACCACCGTCGTCGTCCCTTGACGCTCCGCCGTCCGCCGCTTAGCCTCCCCTCCACGATGATCAGCCTGAGCCCCTACCGCCCCCGACGATGCCGTATTGGCGGCGGGAGAGGCGTGCGTCCGGACCAGTGACCGCAGTCGCGATCCGGTAGACGGCCCGAACCCCGCCAGGACTTTTCCGGTGGGGTTTTTCTTTATCTGCTTGATGGGGATCCGAAATGCCGACGAACAAGCCCAGCGTGTTCATCGACGGCGAGGCCGGAACGACGGGGCTCGGCATCCGCGCCCGCCTCGAAGCCCTCGCCGCCATCGAGCTGAAAAGCATCTCCGAGGCGCGACGCAAAGACCCGGCCGCGAGACGCGACATGATGGCCGCGGTCGATCTTGTCGTCCTGTGCCTCCCCGACGACGCGGCGAAGGAATCGGCCGCGCTCGCCGGCGAGCTTGGGCCCGACGCGCCCAAACTTCTCGACGCCAGCACCGCGCACCGGGTCCACCCCGACTGGACCTACGGCTTCGCCGAGATGGAAGACGGCCAGGATGCGAGGATCGCTGCGGCCGGCAAGGTCGCCAACCCCGGCTGCTATCCCACGGGGGCGATCGGCCTCATCCGGCCGCTCGTCGATGCGGGAGTGATCCCGGCGGATTATCCGGTGGCGATCAATGCGGTCAGCGGCTTTTCCGGCGGCGGCAAGTCGATGATCGCGGCGCACGATACCGAAGGCGGCCCGGCCTTCGAGCTTTATGCGCTCGGGCTCGAACACAAGCATGTACCGGAGACCGAGAAATATTGCGGCCTCTCGCGCCGGCCGATCTTCGTCCCCTCGGTCGGGCATTTCCGCCAGGGGATGCTGGTCTCGGTGCCGCTGCACCTCGACACGCTGACTGGCAACCCGACCGGCGCCGACCTCGCCGAAATCCTGGCCGCCCGGTACCAGGGCCAGGCACTGGTCAAGGTCGTGCCGCCGACCAAGGACGGCAAGCTCGAACCGCAAGCGCTCAACGAGACCGAATTCCTCGAGCTTTCCGTCCACGCCAACGAGGCGCGACGCCAGGCGGTGCTGGTCGCGAGGCTCGACAACCTCGGCAAGGGTGCCTCCGGCGCAGCCGTGCAAAACATCCGGCTGATGCTGGGGCTGGAGTGAGGGGCTGAAGACGATGCACTTCCCCTCTCCCGCAATGCGGGCGAGGGGAAGTTGTTCGCGGCGTGCCATCCTCGCCGGCCTCGCCGCCCTGCCTGCGCTTAGGAGCATTGCCATGGCCGACACGCCGATGATCACCCGCCCAATCCCGTCTACCGGCGAGGCGATGCCGGTCGTCGGGCTCGGGACGTGGCCGGTCTTTGACGTCGGCGACAGCGCGGGCGAGCGGGCGCCGCTCAAATCCGTGGTTCAGGCGCTGGTCGCCGCCGGCGGACGGATGATCGACACGTCGCCGATGTACGGACGGTCGGAGGCGGTCGTCGGCGATCTCGTCACCGAGCTCGGCGTGCGGCAGAAGGTGTTTCTCGCAACCAAGGTCTGGACCAGCGGGCGCGAGCGCGGGATCGCCGAGATGCAGCGCTCGGCCGCGCGCATGAAAAGCCCGGTGCTCGACCTCATCCAGATCCATAACCTCGTCGATTGGAGGACGCAGCTCGCGACGCTGCGCGACATGAAGGCGAAGGGCCAGGTCCGCTATATCGGAATCACCCACTACACGACCGGTTCGCTCGACGAATTGGCGCGAATCCTCGACCGCGAGCCCGGCATCGATTTCGTCCAATGCGGCTATTCGCTGGCGCAACGCGACGCCGAGGCACGCCTCTTTCCAACCTGTGTGGCAAAAAAGGTCGCGGTGATCGTCAACCAGCCGCTTGGGCAGGGCGGTCTCTTCGGCCGGGTACGCGGCAAGGAATTGCCGGGCTGGGCTGCCGATTTCGACTGCACGAGCTGGGCGCAGCTCTTCCTCAAATACCTGATCGGCGAGCCGGCTGTGACCTGCGTGATCCCGGCCACCAACAAGCCCGACCACATGGCCGATAACCTCAAAGCCGGGTTCGGCAGGCTGCCGGATGAAAACCAGCGGCAGCAGATCAGGGCGTTGTGGGACGGGCCGTAGTTTCTCCGGCCTCGTGAGGCGGGCGCCGCTAACGTGCTTTCGGCAGCTGGAGCAGTTGCCACACCTCGGTAAAGGCCTGCACCAGCGCGTCGACATCGGCGTCGCTGTGAACCGGGGTCGGGGTCACGCGAAGGCGTTCGGTGCCGCGAGGAACAGTCGGATAATTGATCGGCTGGACGTAGATGTTGTGGTCGCGCAGCAGGAGGTCCGAGGCCATCCGGCATTTCGCGGCGTCGCCGACCAGCACCGGCACGATGTGGCTGACCGACGGGAACAGCGGCAACCCGGCGGCGGTCATCCTCTGCTTGACCAGGGCCACCCGCTCCTGGTGCTTCGCGCGCTCGACACTGCTCTGGCGCAAGTGCCGGATCGCAGCCATCGCGCCGGCGGCGACCAGCGGCGGCATCGATGAGGTAAAGATAAAGCCCGGCGCGTGCCCACGCAGGAAGTCGACCATCAGCGACGATCCGGCGACATAGCCGCCCATCGTGCCGAACGCCTTGGCGAGGGTCCCCTGGATTACGGTAAGCCGGTGCGCGACGCCGTCCCGCTCGGACACGCCGCCGCCCTGCTCGCCGTAGAGCCCGACCGCGTGGACCTCGTCGAGATAGGTCATCGCGCCATGACGATCGGCGACATCGCAGATTTCGCCGATCGGGGCGATGTCGCCGTCCATCGAATACACCGATTCGAAGCAGACGAGTTTGGGGCGTTCGGCCGGAATGGCCGCGAGCAATTCGGCGAGATGCGCCGTATCGTTATGGCGGAAGATGACGCGCTCGGCCCGGCTGTTGCGGATGCCGGCGATCATCGAGGCGTGGTTCATCGCATCCGACAATACGACCATGCCCGGCATGCTGCCGGCGAGCGTCGACAGCGCCGCCTCGTTCGCGACAAAGCCCGACGTGAAGACCAGCGCCGCCTCCCGCCCGTGCAGGTCGGCGAGCTCGCGCTCTAGGAGGACATGCGCGTGGCTGGTGCCTGAGATGTTGCGAGTGCCGCCGGCGCCGGCCCCGGTCCGGCGCAGCTCGGCCTCCATCGCTGCGAGCACGGCCGGATGCTGGCCCATGCCGAGATAATCGTTCGAGCACCAGACGGTGACTTCGCTGCCGACGCGATGGTCCCAGGCGCGCGGAAAGTCGCCGACCCGGCGCTCGAGATCGGCAAAGATCCGGTAGCGGCCCTCGGAATGCAGCGCGTCGACGCGCGCCTTGAAAAAGCTATCGAAATCCATGGTCTTTTCGGATCGGCGGTGTGGAACAACGATACCACATCGCCATAAACGCGACACGGGGCGGTGTGTCGCGCCTATTGGTGCGGCTGGCAGATAAACGTCGCGCGGCCCGGCAGCAGCATCGGGCAGACATCGAGCGTCTTGAGCCCGTAATCCGTATCCTCGCGCACCGGGGTCATGTTCTTGCCGCACTGGTCCTGCGCCGCGACGAGAAGCTGCTCAGGCGAGCTTTTCAGCGTGTCGTAGCAGATCCCGACCCGCATGCGCGTATCGTGCGCCCCGGGCGGCGGCTTCAGCGGGACCGTTTCGAACGGATCGAGCAGCGTGCAGCCTCCAAGGGCCGCGAGACCGAGCGACCCGACCCCGATCGCAATCGCAATCGCGAGAGCGCGTCTCACGGCAGATCCTCAAACGCGCGTTCCAGAAACATTGCGCACGACATCAGCCGCGCGTCGTCGCCGATCCGGCCGACGAGCTGGACGCCGCATGGCAGCCCGCCATCGCCCCATAGTCCTGGCATCGTCACGCACGGCGTCCCGAGCAGCGTCCACATGCGGTTGAAGATCGGGTCGCCGGTAAAGCCGAGGCCCTTCGGCGCCAGCCCCGGCGCGGCCGGAACCAGCATCGCGTCGCAAGCACCGAAGAAATCCCCGAGCCCGGCCCGCGCCGCCACGGCATCGGCGAGCGCGGCATCGTAGTCCTCGGCCGTCACCGCAGCGCCGGCATCGAGCAGCGTGGCAAGGCGCGGCGACAGTTTCTCGCGCTGATAAAGGTGCTCATAGGCGAGGCCGCGCGCCGATTCGCACCACATCACCTTGTCTTGGGCGTCGGTAAGGCCGCGATGCGCGTCGGGCACCGGAATGTCGTCGACCTTGGCCCCGGCGCGGTCGAGCGCGGTACGGGCACGGTCGAGCGCCGCGGCGACGACGGCGTCCGCCTTGTCCCACATCGCCGACGGGCAGATGCCGAAGCGCGGTGCCGACGGCGGCAGCGCGGTGTCGCGCAATCCCGGCCGCCCGGTGATCGCACCGATAAAGAACGCGGCGTCCTCGACCGTCGCGGCCATCGTGCCGATCGTGTCGAGGTTTTCGGCGAGACCCTTGGCGCCGGCGCGCGGCACCAGACCAAAGCTCGGCTTGTACCCGATGCAGCCGCAAAACGCGGCCGGGCGGATGATCGACCCAGCGGTCTGCGACCCGAAAGCAAGCGGCACCATCCCCGCCCCGACCGCCGCCGCCGAGCCGCTCGACGAGCCGCCCGGCGTATGCCCGGGATTGCGCGGGTTCGCTGTCTTTCCGGGGGTGAAGGTAGCGAACTCGGTCGTCACGGTCTTGCCGACCACGACCGCCCCGGCCGCCCGCGCGATCGCGACCGCGGCGGCGTCCGACGCCGGGCGATTGCCGATGTAGATCGGCGAGCCATAGGCCGACGGCATATCGACGGTGTCGAGCAGATCCTTCACCCCGATGGGCACGCCCTGCAGCGGCCCCGGCCTCGCATTGCGAGCATTGGCCAGCGCCGTGTCGCGGTCGAGATATTCCCACGCCTGGATCTCGCCCTCGCGGGCGGCAATGCGATCGAGGCACGCCTCGGTCACCGATTCGGCAGAGAGCCGGCCGGCGGCGATCTCCTGCGCGAGGGCGCGGACGGAAAGCGATGACGGATCGGGCACGGCGTTTCACCCTTGGCGCGAGGACCGTGGAAACCTACCCCGCCGCCGTCCGCGGCGGAAGGCTTGCCGCGCGGCCGCGCCACCGGCAGGATTTCGCCATGTCGGACAAAAGCCCCACCCCGCCCGAACCGGACAGCCGACGCGGTGCGCTGATCGGTCTCGTCGTCATCGCGTTGCTCGTGGTCATCGCCTACTGGCTCGTCACCTCGCTGCGCGAGGAGGGCAAGCGCGAAGACTGTCTCGCCTCCGGCCGCACCAACTGCGCGCCGATCGATATTCCGCGGAAAGACTGACCCTCACTGGACCGCGGGCGTCTCGCCCGCCGCTCCGGCAATGCAGGCGAGACGCCCGCGGTCCTTTATTCCGCCGCCGCGCCCCGCGATGCCTGCGCCAGCACCGCGGCGGGAACGCGGGCGAGGCAGGCTTCGAGGTCGGCGGAGCGCACCGGCTTGGCGACGAAATCGTTCATCCCCGCGTCCATGCAGCGCTTGGCGTCCTCGCCCATCGCGTTGGCCGTCAGCGCGACGATCCAAACATCGCGGCGGCCGGCCATGTGCAACGAACGGATCGCGCCGGTCGCAGTGATCCCGTCCATCTCGGGCATCTGCACGTCCATGAAGACGAGGTGATAGGGCGCGAGCCGCACCGCCTCGACCGCCTCGAGCCCGTTCGACACGACATCGGCGCGGCAGCCGAGCTTTTCCAGCATCTGCTTGACGACGACCTGATTGACGTGGTTGTCCTCGGCGATCAGCACGCGCAACCCGGCGCCGATCACGGGACCCGCCGGGGCCGCGGCGGGGGTCACGGCGCGCGGCTCGACCCTGCCGGTCAGCGCGGTATAGAGCGCCGACGGCGAGCACGGCTTGACCAGCACCGCGGCAACCCCAAGCTCCTGCGCCGCCGTTCGCGTCTCCGGGGCGATCGACGAGCTCGCCAGCACGAGACGCAGCCGGGCGAATTCCGGGATAGCGCGGATGCGCGCGGCCAGCGCCAGCCCATCGAGCCCGGGCATCGCGTGGTCGAGGGCTGCCGCGGCAAACTCGCGCCCCTCGCGCGCCGCTTGCTGGAGCATCGCCACGACGGCCTCGCCGTCGTCGGCCGTATCGACTACCGCCTGCCACGCCGCAAGCTGGTGGCTCATGATCTCCCGGTTGACGGCATTGTCGTCGACGACCAGCACGCGCCGGCCGGCGAGCCAGGTGCGGTCCCCCGCCGCTTCCGTGCCTCGCGCCGGGGCGAGCGCGGCGGTGAACCAGAACTGGCTCCCCTGTCCCTCGTCGCTTGCGACCCCGATCGTGCCGCCCATCAACATCGCCAGCTTGCGCGAGATCGACAGGCCGAGCCCGGTGCCGCCGTAACGCCGGGCGATCGTCTTGTCGGCCTGGGCGAACTGCTCGAACAGGTTGGGCAGAACATCCTTCGGGATGCCGATCCCGGTATCGGCGACGTCGAACCGCAGGATGAAGCGCTGGTCGGCGGAACCGCGCGACACTCTGCCGCCCGGCGCGACCGAGATCGCGACGCCGCCCTTGGCGGTGAATTTGATCGCATTGCCGACGAGGTTGTAGAGGATCTGGCGGATGCGGCCGGCATCGCCGTGGGCACGCTCGGGCACCCCCTGAGCCATGAAGAAGCCGAGCTCCAGCCCCTTCGCAAAGGCGCGCGGCGCCATCACGTCGCAGACGCTTTGCACCAGCGGCTCGACCTCGAAATCGCCCTCGTCGAGGACGAGCCGGTCGGCCTCAAGCCGCGAGAAATCGAGGATATCGTTGATCACCGACAACAGGTGGTCGGCAGAATCCCGCACGATCTCGGCATAGCGGCGCTGCTCGTCGCTGAGATTGGTGTCGAGAAGGAGCCCGGTCATGCCGACGACGCCGTTCATCGGCGTGCGGATTTCGTGGCTCATCACGGCGAGGAACTCGGATTTGGCGCGGTTCGCCTGCTCCGCCTCATCCTTGCTGGCCAGCACCTCGCGCTCGACCTGCTTCCGCTCGCTGATGTCGCGGATGATGATTGCGATCTTCCGAGTGCCGGCATCGAAGAAATCGGCAAACGCGACCTCGATATCGAACAGGCGGCCATCGGCGTAGCGCCCGCGGAATTCGCGTGGGCCGCCCTCGTCGTCGGCGCTGAGGAAGCGGCCGAATTCAGTCGCGTCGTCCGGCGCGGCGAGATCGGCGATGCTGCGGCCGGTCAGGTCGTCCGGCGCGTAAAGGAAAACCCGCGAGGCGGCCGGGTTGGCGATCTCGATCGTGCC
>DASXFE010000105.1:0-4330 GCA_036489765.1 Allostellaceae bacterium
CGCGTCGCCGAGCGTCAGCATCATCGTCGTCGAGGTCGTCGGCGCGAGCCCCATCGGGCAGGCCTCGGGCGCGGGCGGCAGCAGCAGGACCACATCCGCCGCCTCCGCCAGCGCCGAGCCGCGGCCCGCGGTGACCGCGACCAGCGGGATCTCGAAGCGGCGCGAATAGGCGATGATGTCGGACAATTCGTCGGTGCCGCCGGAATTCGACAGGGCGATGATCGCGTCGCCCTCGCCGATCATGCCGAGATCGCCGTGGCTCGCCTCCGCCGGGTGGACGAACTGCGCCGGCGTGCCGGTCGAGGCCAGCGTCGAGGCGATCTTGCGCGCGATATGGCCGCTCTTGCCGATGCCGGTGACGGCGACCCGGCCCGTGGCCGCGGCGCAGATGTCGAGCGCGGCGACGAAGGCGGCTTCGAGACCGCGCGACAGTTTTTCAAGCCCCTCGATCTCGGCGCGGATGACCCGCCGGGCCACGGCGAGATCGTCTTTGCCAGTGTTCATCGGAACCGCCATCCGCCCCCGTATATCACACTTGATAAGGGTCTTGGCCGCCGCCATCCGCACCCCAGACCGTCCCGGCGGTCGGGTCAGTGGGCAAAGATGTCCTGCTCGGCCCAGCCTTCGAGGTCGAGACGCACGCGGTTCGGCAGGAACTCGAAGCAGGATTGCGCCAGCCCCGTGCGCCCCTCGCGCGCCAGCATCGCGTCGAGCCGCTGGCGCAGCGCATGGAGATGCAGCACGTCCGACGCCGCATAGCGCTGCTGCTCGTCGGTCAGCGTCGCCGCCCCCCAATCCGAGCTCTGCTGCTCCTTTTTGAGGTCGACCCCGAGCAGATCCTTGCACAGATCCCTGAGCCCGTGCTTGTCGGTAAAAGTGCGAACGAGGCGCGAGGCGATCTTGGTGCAATAGATCGGCTGCGCCATGGTTTCGAGGTAGTGGACCATCATCGCCAGGTCGAACCGGGCGAAGTGAAACAGCTTCAACACCTTGGGGTCGGCGAGGAGCCGCCGCAGATTGGGCGCCGCGTAGTCGCCCGGCGCGAGCTGGACCAGATGCGCGTTGCCGTCACCGCCCGAGAGCTGGACGAGGCACAGGCGGTCGCGATGCGGGTGCAGCCCCATCGCCTCGGTGTCGATCGCGACCGCGGAGCCGAAATCGATCCCGGCGGGAAGGTCGCCGCGATAGAGCTTGTAAGCGCCGCGCCGGGCGGCCGTCTTGGGGGCGTCGCTCAATTCGGCCCTACGATCTGTTCCGGCTAGGAGTGCCGATGGTGCGGCCGAGTGGAGTCGAACCACCACTCCCTTTCGGGAACACGGACCTGAACCGTGCGCGTCTGCCAATTCCGCCACGGCCGCTCTCCGGGCGGGTCGGGACATAAGCCGCGAGTCCGGCGATGTCAACCGGCGAAGAGCACGGGCCAGATCAGCGTGAGGCCGGAAACGCCGAGCAACATCAAGACGAGCTGCTGGAAATGGTGGTCGCTGAGCCGGCGATAGCAGCGGTGTCCGAGCCACGCGCCGGCAAATGTGCCCGGCAATGCCCAGATCACGAGCCACAGGACCTCGCGCGTCACCATCCCTTTGAGCGCGAGGACGATGAGCGCCATCGCCAGGACGACGAGGTTGAAGGTCTGGAACACGCCGCGGCGCTGGTCCTTGCCCCAGCCGCGCAAGGTCGCCCACATCGTCGGCAGCGGCCCGGACAATCCCGCCAGCCCGCCGAGAACGCCGCCGCCAAACCCGATCGCGACATCCGCGAGGCGCCCCTCATGCGCGACCGTGATCCGCCCGCCGCCGATCAGCATCACCGCCGAGAACAGGATCAGGAAGCCGCCGATCCCGAACCGGAAGGCGCCCGGGTCGACATGCGCGAGCAGCGTCACGCCAAACGGCACGCCGACAATCCCGGCGGCGACCATCGGCCAGATGCGCCCGACATCGACCGCGTGCCATATCTTCGGGATCGTCTGGCATTGCGCGGCGACCGAGCAGATGAGGACGAGCGCGGTGGCCGTCGCGGGCGGGATCACATGAAGCCAGATGCCGAGCGCAACGAGCCCGGTGCCGAACCCGGCGAGCCCCGAGACAAACCCGCCGCACAACGCTCCGGCGAAGACGACCAGGGGCAGGGCGATCGCCAGCTTCCTATTTCCCGAACACCAGATCGGGAAGCCACATCGTCAGCGCCGGCCAATAGGTGATGAGGCCGAGCACCAGCAGGAGGATGACCAGGAACGGCAGGATGCCGCGAATCACCTCGCCGATCGGCGCGTCGGAGATCGTCGACAGGACGTAGAGGTTGAGCCCGACCGGCGGGTGGACAAGGCCGACCTCCATGTTGTGGGTAAAGATGATGCCGAAATGCACCGGGTTGATCCCGAGCGGCATCAGCACCGGTGCGAGGATCGGCATCACCAGCAGGAGGGTGCCGACGACCTCGAGGAAACAGCCGATGATCAACAGGAGGATGTTCATCACGAGGAGGAATTGCCAGGTGCCGAGATTCTGCGCGACGGCAAACTGCACGAGCCTCGCCGGCGCCCCCGACCCGGTCATCCAATGGCCGAAGACGAGCGCCGTCGCGATGATCAGCATGATGACCCCGGCCGACCCGATCGCCTCGGCGATGACGTCGAGGATGCGGGTCACCGGAAAGCCGCGGTAGACGACGAGGCTGACGAAGAGCGCAGTCACCGCCGCCATCGCCGCCGACTCGGTCACGGTCATGAACCCGCCGTAGATGCCGCCGAGCACCACCACCGGCACCGCCATCGCCGGCATCGCCCGCCAGGTCACGCGAAGCTTCGCACCCATCGTGGTCGAGGGCTCGGCCGGGAAATTCTTGCGCCGCGCGTAATAGAGGACCCAGAGGAAGAACGCCGTCGCCTGCAAGAGGCCGGGCAGGATGCCGGCGAGGAACAGCCGCGGCACCGACTGCTCGGTGACGATGCCGTAGAGGATGAGCGCGAGCGACGGCGGGATCACGACCCCGATCGTCCCCGACGCGCCGAGCACGCCGAGCGCGAAACTGCGCGGGTAGCCGCGTTCGATCATCGCCGGCAACAGGATCGTCCCCATCGCCAGCGCCGTCGCCACCGACGACCCCGAGATCGCCGCGAAGAGCGCGCAGGACACCACCGCGACGAGCCCGAGCGAGCCCTTGATCGGGCCGAGCCAGGCGATACAGAGATCGACCAGCGCCTTCGCCACCCCGCCGCGCCGCATGAACGCCGCGGCCATCACGAACAGCGGCAGCGCCATCAGCGTCGTCGAGTTGAGCTGGTCGATCATGTTCTGGGCGAGCCCGATGATCGGCTGCCCCGAGATGAAATAGAGCACCGAGGCGCACATGCCGAGCACGAGGAAGATCGGCATCCCGCAGGCGAGCAGGCCGAAGAACAGGAGGAGGAAAAGTGCGGTCCACATCGGATCGGCGGCGCCGCTATTCGATCGGCTGCGCGAGTTCGGCCGGCGCCTCATGCGCCGGGATGCGCCCGACCGTCATCGTCTCCGGATCGAAGAAAAAGGCATAACGGATCAGGCGGATCACATACCGCCCCAGCATCAGCGCGCCACCCGCCGGCAGTGCCGAATAGTAGATCCACAGCGGAAACTGCAAATCCGACGAACTCGTCTGGTCGAGCAGCACGGCGGTGGCGACGACCTTCCAGCCGTACCACAGCATCCCGAAGGTGAAGGCCATCGCGACAAGGCAGTTGAACATCTCGACCCAGCGCTGCGCGCCCGGCTTCAACAGGCGCAGCACCAGGTCGGGGCGCACCATCGCGTCGGTGCGGACGAGCTGCGAGGCGATGATCATCACGGCCCAGACCGCGATATAGACGATCACCTCCTCGGCCCAGGTGATCGCCTCGCCCGGCGCGACGTAGCGGCCGAAAACCTGGACCGCGGCGATGACCATCGCCGCGGCGCCGAGGAGCCCGACCAGGGTGCGTTCGACCCAGTCCCAGATAGTGGAGATGCGAGCGAGAACCCGCAGCCCCGGCCTCGGCTGGGACTCAGGCGGCACCGACATCCGCCATGACCAGCTTTATCAGCTCGGGCGACATATGCGCGTCGGCGGCGACCTTTTCCTGCTCGGGGAGCATCTTGGCGCGGATCTTGTCGGCCTCGCCCTTGTCGACATCGACCATCGTGACGCCCTGCTTCGCCAGATTGTCGCGCCCGGCCTGCTGTGCCTTCGCGGTATTGGCGCGATACCCCTCGATGTTGTCGGCCCACAATTTGGCGATCGCCTGTTGCAGCTTGGGATCGAGCTTGGCCCAGAACTCCTTGTTGATCATCGGCACGTAGAGGCCCATGCCCTG
>DASXFE010000116.1:0-32212 GCA_036489765.1 Allostellaceae bacterium
CTGACGACAAGTTGCGTGCTTTGGTATATAGGTTACTAGACTACAGGATTATTCACAATGCTGGTATGGCGCTTACGCATAAATCTCGGCCTGGAACTTACCAAGCGTTCGCCATAGATATTGGCTGTTATGCGCACCTAAGAAAACTCCAGGGCCGCTTCAACGAGACGGATGTATCGGTAAAGGATGCCAAAGAGAAATTTAGATCGGCGCCCGTCTTGGAGCAGACGGATTTAGAGTCTCTCGTTCAGCGTGCCCCATCCGAAGACATAGAAAAGGAACTACTGCGGGAGGAGGAGCCGGAGCGGGTGGATTGAAGCGGGCAGATTGGCTTACCGGGGCTTCGGCCAGTTTTCGCGGATCGGGTCGCTGCCGTCCCAGCCCTTGGCCGCCTCCCGCACCTGATCGAAGATGCTCATCCTCTGCGGGGTCGCCTCAGCCATTTCGATGACCGTGCCGGGGTGGCCTTCTTCGAGGAAATAGATGAAGGGGCCGCGTTCGCTTTCACCTTCCTGGCCGACATGCCAGCCGCTCGCCAGCGCCTTCGCGCGGATCTCGTGGAAGTTGACCGGCCAGCTCGACCAGTGTTGGCTGCCCTCCTTGCCGGCGTTGAGGAAGTCCCAATAGAGGCTCGGGGTCTTGCAGCGCTGCTGGATCAATTCGAGCTGGACGTCCCCCGAATTGGCGAGGGCGATCGAGAGGTGCGGGAGCTCCTGCGGCCGGCCCTTGTAGCTGTAGGCGGTCAGCGGCAGCCGGTCGGCATAGAACCACGGGCCGACGCCGCACACGTCGATCCAATGCTTCATCGCCTTGTCGATGTCTTTGACGACGATGCCGATCTGCCGCATGTCTCCGAAAATCCGGCTCATCGCTCTTCTCTCCCTGGCTTGTATCCGGAACTCGCCTTTCCGGCGGAGCGTAGGCCGTAACAGGAGTGAAAACCAGTCGGGCCAATCCGCGATGCAAAGTCAGGTCGAGGTGCGCCATCAGCGGCGCATCCTGTGCGTGTTTCCGCGTTACGCGCATTCGTTCGGAACGTTCCAGCACGCCTATCCCCTGCTCGGCGGGGTCAGGGCGTTTATGCCGCCGCAAGGCTTGCTCGCGGTGGCGGCCTATCTGCCGGCCGAATGGGAGACGCGGCTGGTCGACGAAAACATCCGGGGCGTCGGCGACGAGGAATTCGCCTGGGCGGACGCGGTGTTCGTCAGCGGCATGCATGTCCAGCGCGATGGGATCGCCGAGATCGCGCGCCGGGCGCATGAGCACGGCAAGGTCGTGGCGCTCGGCGGCCCGTCGGCATCGGCCTGTCCGGAGTACTACCCGGAATTCGACTATCTTCATCTCGGTGAGCTGGGCGATGCGACCGACGCGCTGATCGACGCGCTCGACGCGGATACGGGGCGGCCGCCGTCGCAGGTCGTTCTGGCGACCGCGGAGCGCCTGCCGCTGACGGATTATCCGCTCCCGGCCTATCGTCTCCTCGCGGGACGCCGCTACTTCCTCGGTAGTGTCCAGGCATCGAGCGGCTGTCCCTACCAGTGCGAATTCTGCGACATCCCCGCCCTGTACGGGCGGCAGCCGCGGCTGAAGGCACCGGAGCAGATCACCGCCGAGCTCGACGCGATGCTGGCGGCCGGCATTCGCGGCGCAGTCTATTTCGTCGACGACAATTTCATCGCCAACAAAAAGGCGGCGCGCGCCTTGCTGCCCCACCTCGTCGCCTGGCAGAAGGCGCGCGGCTATCCGCTGATGTTTTCCTGCGAGGCGACGCTCAACATCGCACAGTGCCCGGATATCCTCGACATGATGCGCGAGGCGTATTTCTACGCCGTGTTCTGCGGCATCGAGACGCCGGAGCTGGGCGCGCTCGACGCGATGCGCAAGTCGCACAACCACACGATGCCGCTGCTGGACGCCGTCGGCGAGATCAATCGCCGCGGCATCGAGGTCGTGTCGGGGATCATCCTGGGCCTCGACACCGACACGCCGGCAACCGCGGAGAACCTGATCGAGTTCATCGACCGGTCGCAAATTCCGATGCTGACGATCAACCTGCTCCAGGCCTTGCCGAAGACGCCGCTGTGGGACCGGCTGGAGGCAGAGCGGCGGCTCGTCGACGATCCCACCCGCGACTCCAATGTCGCGTTTCGGCGCCCCTACGGCGAGGTGCTGGCAGACTGGCGGCGGGCGGTCGCTCACGCCTATGCGCCGGAGGCGGTCACCGCGCGGTTCGCGTGGAACCGCCGCCATACTTATCCGAACCGGCTGAAGCTGCCGCCGACGCGGGCGCGGCTCAGCCCGGCCAACCTGCGCCGCGGGTTTGCCGCGCTCGGCCGAATCCTGTGGCGGATCGGGGTGCGCGGCGATTACCGGCGCTGCTTCTGGGGCATGGTCTGGCCGGCGCTACGCACGGGCCGGATCGACGAGGTGATCGGCATGAGCCTCGTCGCCCATCATCTGATCCTCTTCGCCCGCGATTGTCTCGCCGGGCGAGAGACTGCCGCCTTCTACGCCGAGCAGCAGAGGGCGCCCGCCAGCGAGCCCGCCGTCGTGGCCTAGTCCTCGATGCCGTGCCCGCGTTTGGGCACGAGGACCGTGCGTTCGTAGCTCATGAATTCGCTGCCGTCGGCCTTCCGCCCGACCGTGCGGACGGTGACGATGCCCTGGGTCGGGCGCGAGGCCGACTCGCGCTTCGCCAGCACGGTGGATTCCGCATAGATCGTATCGCCGACAAAGACCGGCGCCGGCAGTTTGATGTCGGTCCAGCCGAGATTGGCGATCGCCTTCTGGCTGACATCGGCGACCGACATCCCGGCGACGATCGACAGGGTCAGGCAGGAGTTGACGACCATCCGGCCGAATTCCGATTGCTCGGCATAGCCGGCGTCGAAATGGAGCGGGTGCTGGTTCATCGTGAGGAGGGTGAACCAGGTGTTGTCGGCCTCGCTGATCGTGCGGCCGGGGCGGTGCTCGTAGGTGTCGCCGACCGTGAAATCCTCGAAATACCGGCCGGCGCTCGCCCGGTACCGGCCCGGCGCGACTTCCCTCGCTATGGCGACCATGAAATGATCCGCTTCGTCGTTCCGAGTGAGGTTAGCCGATGACTGCCGATTCCGACCAGGACGCCATGATCCTCGACAGCGTCGAGCGATTTCTGACGCGCGAGGTCAAACCGCATGTCCACCACCTCGAGCATGACGACATCTACCCCGCCGACATCGTCGAGGGGATGAAGGAATTGGGCCTCTTCGGCTCGACGATCAGCCCTGAATACGGCGGGCTCGGCCTCGCGGCCGGCACTTATGCCAAGGTGTGCGAGACCGTGGCGCGCACCTGGATGTCGCTGGCCGGCATCTTCAATTCGCATCTGATCATGGCGGCCGCGGTGCAGCGTTTCGGCACCGACGCACAGAAGCAGCAATTCCTGCCCCGCTTCGCGAGCGGCGAGCTGCGCGGCGGGCTCGCGCTGACCGAGCCCGATTGCGGCACCGACCTCCAGGCGATCCGCACGACGGCGCGGCGCGAGGGCAACCAGGATTACGTGATCAACGGCACCAAGACCTGGATCTCCAACGGCATCCACGGGACGATCTTCGCCCTCCTCGTCAAGACCAACCCGCAAGCCCAGCCGCGGCAGCGTGGGATGAGTCTCTTTCTCGCGGAGAAAGGGCCCGGCTTCACGGTCGGAAAGAAGCTCGAAAAGCTCGGGTACAAGGGGCTCGATTCGGCCGAGCTGATGTTCAACGACTATCACATCCCCGCTGACCGGCTGATCGGCGGCGAGGAGGGACGCGGGCTCAACCAGGCGCTCGGCGGGCTCGAACTCGGCCGCATCAATGTCGCGGCGCGCGGCGTCGGGGTCGCGCAGGCGGCGCTCGACGAGGCGGTGTCGTACAGCCAGGTGCGCAAAACCTTTGGCAAGCCGATCTGCGAGCATCAGGCGATCCAGTTGAAGCTTGCCGACATGGCGACGCAGGTGCAGGCGGCGCGGCTGCTCGTCAAATATGCCGCCGACGCCTATGACGAGGGCCGCCGCTGCGACATGGAATGCGGCATGGCCAAGCTTTTCGCCTCCGAGGCCGCGGTCAGTGTCAGCCTCGAATCGATGCGCATCCACGGCGGTTATGGATACTCAAAGGAATTCCCGGTCGAACGCCTCTACCGCGATGCGCCCTTGTTGGTGATCGGCGAAGGCACCAGCGAGATCCAGCGCATCATCATCGCCCGCCAGCTCATCCAGCGGAGCCAGGCGTAATCAAAGGACTGTCATTGAGAGGCGCGTAGCGTCGCCTGCGGCTCCTCGCAATGACACGATAGTAACAGGAGGCACACTTGGCGTTACCCGTTCTCTCCGGCCTCAAGGTCATCGCGGTCGAACAGTATGGCGCCGGGCCTTATGGGTCGATGCAGCTCGCCGATCTCGGCGCCGAGGTGTGGAAGATCGAGAACCCGGCCGATGACGGGGATATGTCGCGGCGCGTCGGGCCTTATTTCCAAGGAGATAACGACAGCTACTTCTATCAGAGCTTTAATCGCAACAAGCGCTCGGTAACGCTCGATTTGAAAAAGCCGGCGGCGAAGCGGGTGTTGCACGCCATGGTCGCAAAGGCGGATGGGCTTCTCGACAATCTGCGCGGGGATCTGCCGCGGCGGCTCGGGCTCGACTACGCGGCGCTGAAGGGGGCTAACCCGAAGATCGTCTGTGCGCATCTGTCGGCCTATGGGCGTGACGGATCGCGGGCGGACTGGCCGGGCTACGACTATCTGATGCAGGCCGAGGCCGGGTATCTCGCCGTCACCGGCGAGCCGGACGGGCCGCCGGCGCGGATGGGGCTGTCGCTGGTCGACCTGATGACCGGTGTTTATGCGGCCTTTGCGCTGGTTTCAGGAGTTTTGGCCGCGCGCACGAGCGGCGCTGGGCGGGACCTCGATGTCAGCCTCTTCGACACGGCGCTGCAAAACCTCGCCTATCTGGCGACGTGGTACCTCAACGTCGGGCACGTGCAGGGACGCGAGCCGCGCTCCGGTCACCCGTCGCTGGTGCCGAGCCAGCTCTTCAAGACCCGCGACGGCCACATCTTCATCATGTGCAACAAGGAAAAGTTCTGGCCGATTCTGTGCGAGCGCCTCGGCCGCCCCGAATGGGCCGACGACCCACGCTTTCGCACCTTCAAGGACCGGCTGGCCAACCGCGATCTCATCACCGCGATGCTCGACGACGCGCTCTCGGCCAAAGGCACGACCGAATGGCTCGCCCACTTCGCCGGCCAGGTCCCCGCCGCGCCGGTCAATAACGTGCAGCAGGCGCTCGACAACTCGTTCGTGGCAGAGCGCGGGCGGCTGGCGACGTATGGGGACGTGCGGATGGTCAAGGGCTCGGTGATCGAGGCTGCGCAGCCGCCATTGCAGCCCGCGCCGGCGCTTGGGGCGGATACGGATGCGGTGCTGGCGGAGTGCGGGTTCTCGCGGGAGGAGATCGCGGGGCTGAGGGCCGAGCGGGTCGTTTAGTGTTCTATGTCTAGCTCCTAGCCAGTAGACCGTTCGGCACGCTGTATGTCAGCTCGTCGAGATTGACGAACTGCCGCGACGCCGCGTCGATCGCCGCGCGCACCTCTGGCAGCATCAGGCTGCCGCCGTGCATCGTGCGCAGACTGCTGCAGCAATTGATGAACGGCCTGACGCCGAGCGCCTCCTAGGGGTTCATCTCGCCTCCTGACAGGGGTCGTGCCCAAGGGGACGCGTGTCATTGCGAGCGCAGCGAAGCGATCTCGGGCTGAAGGAGACTCCTGCCATGGCGATTGCCGCGTCGCCTTCGGCTCCTCGCGATGACAATATGCGAGGGATATGAGCCGCGAGACCCAACCCGAACCTGCGCTCGTGCTGTTTTCCGGCGGCCAGGATTCGGCGACCTGCCTGGCCTGGGCGCTGGACCGGTTCGACCGGGTCGAGACAATTGGGTTCGATTACGGCCAGCGGCACCGGGTCGAGCTCGACTGCCGCAGCCGAATCGCGGAGCGGCTCAGGCGCGAGTTTCCGGCATGGGGCGCCAAGCTGGGCGAGGACCGGATCCTGGACCTCGGCGTCCTCGGCCAGATCAGCGACACGGCGATGACCCGCGACACCGAGATCGAGTTTGCCGAGAGCGGGCTGCCGAACACTTTCGTCCCCGGCCGCAACTTGTTGTTCTTTACGCTCGCCGCGGCGGCCGGGTATCGTCGCGGGCTGCGGCACCTCGTCGGCGGGATGTGCGAGACCGACTACTCCGGCTACCCCGATTGCCGCGATGACACCCTCAAATCGCTGCAGGCGACCTTGTCGCTCGGGATGGACTACCGCTTCGTCGTGCATACTCCGCTGATGTGGCGCGACAAGGCGGCGACGTGGGCCCTGGCCCAAGAACTGGGCGGCGGCGGGCTCGTAGAGCTGATCCGCGAGGACAGCCATAGCTGCTATCTCGGCGACCGCTCAGCGCGGCACGAATGGGGATATGGCTGCGGAACCTGTCCCGCCTGCGAATTGCGCGCGCGCGGGTGGGAGGCGTTTGCGGCGACGGGCGGTTCTATTTCTGGGTCAGGCCGCCCATCGCGGCGATGAGGAAAAAGCCGAGGATGTACCCGGTGATCGCGTGCCCGGCAAAATAGGCCTGCAACAGCCGCCCCCGCCGGCTCGGGGCAATTTCCTGTTTCGGCAGGGTGTCGAAGAAATCCGTGAAATCCTTGCTGAGCTCGATCACCGGCAGGAGCCGGTGCAGGCTTGCCCCGAACCGCCATGCCCATCCATGCGCCCGGGCTTGGGGCGAGATAAGCAACATGAGCGCGCCGACGACGGTCAAACCGGCCACCCAGGCGGCTGCAAAGAAGGTGTGGACGCCGATGCCGTAGCCCGACACCAGCCATAAAAACGTCAGCCAGGTCCAGTCGCGCCAGCTTTCGCTTTGGTGACGCTCTCGCTCACGGCCCGCATACTGGATGTCTTCGGCCTTGTCGCGATGCCCTGCTGCCGCCAGCACGGTGCTGAGCTGCGCGTAGGGTTGGGTGCTGAACACCGGGTCGCGTTGAAGCCAATCGAGCCACTCGTCGGTCGACCGTCGACGCATGTCGTCCGTCGCGCTCGCGCTGGCGCCGCCGAGACGGTCGTAGTGGAAGCCCTCCAGATCGAGCACCGGCGGCCAGGCGTCGGCGCTATCCTGGAATGTGCCCACATGGGTGTTGCGCAAGGCGAATCTCGGCCCCGGCTCGCCATTGCAGCGCGCGTCGCCGGTCGCGGCTCCCAGAGGCCAGTGCGCCGGGAGGGGCTGTGGCGCGGCGGGCGGCGGCGCAGAAGGCGGCGTCGATCCGGCCGCGTCCTCCGCCGGTTCGGGGCTCGGGCACCGCCAGCCGAGCTTGTTCACCCCGAGCTCGCCGATGTCCGCCCTCGATAGACGAACGTCGACAAACGTCGAGGTATCGAGCACGAGCTCGCCCGCGATCGTCGCGCCCGCCATATCGAGCGGGCCGGCGAATGCGGCTTTGTCGCCAAGAACCACGTCGGTTTTGACTTTCACCGACGCGAAATAGGCCGGACCGCCAAAGGAGGACGCGTTTCCGTAAATCGCACCGCCAATGTCGGACCCTATCAGGTCGACCGTATCGGCGAAGAGCGTGCGATCGATGAATACCGAGCCGGCGCTGGTGAGGCGTTCGGCGAACACCTTGTCCAGGAACGAGGAGCCGGTGGACACGAGTACGCTGCCCAGGCTGACGTCGACCAAATTGACTTCGCCAAGGAATTTCCCGTTATTTCTTAAAAAGAGGCTTCCCTTGATGTGGGCATGATTCAGGCTGAATTTGCCGGAAACACTCACACCTTCGGCATTCACGTCGCTGCCGATATTTGCCGCCGCGAGGTAAACGGCGTTCGCATTCTTGTCATTGTTGCCGATTTGTGCATTCAGGAGGATGAGTTGGCCATGGACGGTCACGGCCCCGCCGTCAAAGGCGTTTAATGACGAATCGGAAAGGTCCAAATCTCCATTTACTTCGGAGCCTTCTACATTCAAGGTCCCTTGCACCAGCGTTTTGCCACGAAGATACAAGCCGCTGCGGAAGCTTGTTCTGTGAGCGTCCATATCATGAGTGACGGTTGTACTATGCAGCCATAGTAAATGCTGCCAGCGTGAGTCTCCAAGCTGGAGGCTGCCCTCTATTCGGCTCGCCTGAAACCCCACCTCGGGCGAGATTTCACCATCTTCGAGGTCGATATCGCCATCGACGATGGCGTTGCGCAGGCGGAAGCCGTGGCGGCCGATTTGGGCTCGCAGGGTCGGGTCGGTCAGAGCGTCGACGATGAAGCTCGACGGGAGGCGGTGGCAGGCGTCGTCGGCATTTTCTTTTTGCGGGTCCAACGCACCGCATGGTGTTGTTTTGCCTGGAGGCGTGCGCTCTGCGAAGTCGGCGACATCGTCGTTGCGGATTTGCTGCCAAGCCCAGCCTGCAGCAGTGCTGAGGTCGTCATACGGGGATTGGGCGGCCGTGGCCGTCCCTGCCAGCAGGGTGGCGAGCAAAAGGCCCGCACCGGCAACTCGACCAAACATGCATCGCGTTCCGTGCTCGACCAAGCCCGGTTGGGTTGGTCGTTGCGTCGTAGCGTAATGCGCTCGGTGGGTGAGGCGCAAGGTCGCAGCGGCTAAGGGGTCCGGTGCGGCGAGACAGGCGCGGGAATTGACGCTATGGATGCGGGAAGCCGATGACCTACGCCGTCAAAGAGATCTTCTATACGCTGCAGGGCGAAGGCGCCTGGACCGGGCGGCCGGCTGTGTTTCTACGTTTTGCCGGGTGCAACCTGTGGTCCGGGCGCGAGGCGGATCGCGCGACGGCGCAGTGCACGTTTTGCGACACCGATTTTGTCGGCATCGACGGTTCGGATGGGGGGCGGTTTGCCGATGCGGCGGGGCTCGCCGGGCGGATCACGCGGGCGTGGCCGGGCGGCGGCCGCCCGTTTGTCGTCGTTACCGGCGGCGAGCCGCTGTTGCAGCTCGACCCGCCGCTGATCGCGGCCTTGCATGCAAAGGGGTTCGAGGTCGCGGTCGAGACCAACGGCACGTTGCCGCCGCCGGCCGGCATCGACTGGCTGTGCGTGAGCCCCAAGGCGGGAAACCCGCTCGCCGTGACCGCCGGCGACGAGTTGAAGCTGGTCGTGCCGCAGCAGGGGCTCGATCCGCTGGAGTTCGCCGGGTTGCGGTTCAAGCGGTTCTCGGTGCAGCCGATGGACGGGCCCGACCGCGCGCGCAACACCGAGTGGGCGATCCGCTTCTGCCTCGTCCATCCGCAATGGCAGCTCAGTTTGCAGACGCACAAAGTCACCGGCGTCAGATAGGCCCGCTCGGCCAGCGCCTCTAATCGGGCCAACGGCGGTGCACCCAAAGCCATTGCTCGGGGCGGGCGCGGATCCAGTCTTCGAGTTCGGCGTTGACCCTGGCCATCACCGCCGCGGCATCGCCCGAGACGTCGAGCGGCGGGTGCACGGTCAGGCGAAACCGGGCACCGCCGACGCGCTCGATCTGGGTCGGCAGGACGACCGTGTCGAAGCGCTGTGCGAGACGCGCGAGCGCCGGCGCGGTCATCGCCTCACGCCCGAAGAACGGCACCGGGATGCCGCCGTTGAGCTTCTGGTCGACGAGGAGGAGGAGGTGTTTTTTGTCATGCAATGCCGCGATCGCACCGCGCGAGGCGATCGCCCCCTTGGGCATCAGCTCGCCGCTGCCGCCGCGCATCCGCGCCAGCATCGCATCGACGAGCGGGTTGTTGAGTGCGCGGTAGATGAGCGCGACCGGCAGCCCGTATTGCACCGCGGCGAGCGCCCCCAGCTCCCAGTTCCCGACATGGCCGGAGATGAAGATCATCTGCCGGCCGGAGGCGACGGCCGCGTCGACATGCTCGACGCCGCGAACCTCGAACCGGTCGTTCGGCGGAAAGACCTGCATCCGGGTCAGATGCGGGTATTCGGCCATCACCCGGCCGAGATTGTCCCACATGCCGCGCACGATCGCCTCGATCTCGGGCGGCGACAGCGCCGGGAACGCGGCACGAAGGTTGATCCGGGCTCGCTTCGAGACGCCGAGGCGGGGGCCCAGCGCCCGCGCGACGGCGCCGCCGATCGCCGAGGCGGCGTCGAGCGGCAGGGCTCGGAACAGGCAGAAGAACAGCGCCGCGCCGACGGCTTGCAGACGCTTCCCGAAACCGGGCACGGGGTCAGGCACGTTGGGCGACCGGGGCGAGAAGCGCGGCGAGCGCGGCCCGGTCGCGCCACGTCATCTCGACCTCGATCACGGTGATCCGGGCGCGCTCGGCGGGGTCGAGGCGAACCCAATCCTTCGCCGTGGTGACGAGCATCGCGCCGAGGTGCGCCGCCTCTTCGTGGAGCGCGGCGAGCTCGGCGCGGCGATAGCGGTGGTGGTCCGGGAATTCGCGGGCTGCGGCGAGCCTCGCGCCGAGACCGCGCAGTGTGGCGAAGAATTTCTCCGGCCGACCGATGCCGGCGAAGGCGACGACGGACTTGCCGGCGAAACGGGCACGATCGACCGGGACGAGATCGGCGTGGAGGATCGGGCGGCCGGCGACGGCGAGCGCGTCGGGGTCGGGACCGTCGCCGATCACGACGATCGCATCGGCGCGGGCGAGGCCGGGCGCGATCCGCTCGCGCAAGGGGCCCGCCGGGATCACGCGGCGATTGCCGAACCCGTATCCGGCATCGACGATGACCAGCGACAGATCCTTCTGGACCGTCGGGTTTTGGAACCCGTCGTCGAGGAGGATCGCCGTCGCGCCGTCGCCGATCGCGGCGCGGATTCCAGCGACGCGGTTCCTGGCGACCCAGGTCGGCAGGCGCGCCACGAGCAGCAGCGCTTCGTCCCCGACGTCGCTTGCCCTATGCGCCGCCGTGACCCTGGCCGGGCCGGTGAGGCTGCCCCCATAGCCTCGCGTCACCGCATGCGCGCCGGGCAATATTCCGGCGAGGGACAGCACGACCGGCGTCTTTCCCGATCCGCCCGCGACCAGGTTGCCGACGCAGATCACAGGGACCGGCGCATGGTAGGGCCTGGTGACGGCGCGGCGGAGGCGGCCCGCGGCATCCCAGGCGGCGCCGACCGGCGCAAGCAGCCCGGCGACGAGGCCCGGTTTCTCGTGCCAGAACTCAGGACTGCGCATCGAGCCGGTGCGGGGTGGAGCGAGGCGGCGCCGGGGCCAGGCGGTCGAGCAGCGGGTCGAGCCGGGCCGCGACCGTGTCGAGCGTGCCGAGGCTGGCGGCGGCGGTCCGCGCGGCGGCCTCCGCGCGCGCGGCGCGGGCTTGGGGCTCGGACAGCAGGTGCGAGACGGCGGCGCCGAGAGCCGGCCCGTCATTGACGAGCTCAGCACCGCCGGCGACGGCGAGCGCGGCGGCGATCGCGAGGCAATTCCCCATGAACGGGCCGTGCAGGATCGCGCAATCGAGCCGCGCCGCCTCGAACGGGTTGTGCCCGCCGCGATCGACCAGCGACCCGCCGACAAAGGCGATGCCGGACAGGCGGTAGAACAGGCCGAGTTCGCCCAGCGTGTCGACGAGGTAGATGTCCGTGTCCGGGGTGATCCCTTCGCCCAGGCTGCGGCGAGCGACGCCGAGCCCGTCGCGGCGCAGCGCGGCGGCGATCATCTCGCCGCGCACCGGGTGGCGCGGGGCGACGATCGTGAGGAGACCGGGATGTGCCGCGGCGGCGAGCTTGTGCGCGACGACGGCCGCATCCTCCTCGCCGGCGTGGGTGCTGGCGGCAAGCCAGGTCGGGCGGGCGCCGATGGCGCGGCGCAACCCGGCAAGCGCGGCGGGGTCCGCGGGGAGCTCCTCGGCAGCGGATTTGAGGTCGCCGGCGCTTTCCGCTTGGGCGCCGAGCTGGCGGAAACGCCGCGCCTGCACCTCGTCTTGCGCGAGGCACAGCGCGAACCCGCCCAGCATCCGCCGCGCCACCCCCGGCATCGCCAGCCAGCGTGCGTGGGAACGCGCCGACAGCCGCGCGTTGACGAGCGCCATCGAGATGCCGCGGCGGTGCGTCGTCAGTACCAGATTGGGCCACAGCTCGCTTTCGACCCAGATCGCGAGGTCGGGCCGCCAATGGCCGAGAAAGCGGTCGACCGCGCCGGGCAGGTCGACCGGAACGAACTGGTGGCGAACCCCGGCCGGCAGACGCGGCTCGATCAGCCGGGCCGAGGCGACCGTGCCCGTGGTCAAAAGGATTTCGAGCCCCGGCCGGTCCTGCCGAAGACGCTGGATCAGCGCCAAGACCGACGTCGCTTCGCCGACGCTCGCGGCATGGATCCAGGCGAGCGGTCCCGGCGGCCGGGCGAGGCCGGGAAAGCCGAGCCGCTCGCCGAAGCGGACCGGGTCCTCCTTGCCGTGGCGGCGGCGCCACACGAGCCCCGCGAGGACGAGCGGGGTCGCGAGCGTCGTTGCCGCACGGTAAAGCGCCGGCAGCATCAGCCGGGCTCCCTCGCGGGCATGGCCGAGGCGCGGCGGGCGGCGGGCGCGGTCACGCGGCGGTCGGCTTCGTCGGCGAGCTCGTTCATCCGCAATTCTACGAGCCGGCGGGCGCTTTCGAGCCCGTCGGCATCGAGCTCGGCGGCGATTTCTATGGGCTCGCCCCAGATATAGATGCCGCGCCCGAACGGCAGGGCCAGGTAGAACTTGTCGCGCGTGTTGAGCTTGCGGTGGCGGCTTGTCGCGAAGACCAGGGGGACGATCGGGGTGCGGGCGAGCTGCGCCAGCTTGACGACCCCGAGGCTCGCGGCGCGGGCCGGGCGGCCGGGCGGGTCGGGGGTGATGCCGACCCAGTCGCCGGCCCGAAGGCGCCGCGCCATCGCGAGGCTGGCGCGAAGCCCACCGCGCCGGCTCGATCCGGCGATGTAGCCGATGTCGAAGTAGCGGACCGCGCCGGCGATAAGCTGCCCGTCGGGGTGGCCGGAGATCAGCATCTGCACCGGCGCGAGCCGCGGCGTCGCGCGCGGGATCATCAGCATGCGGCCGTGCCAGAAGGCGAGGATCAGGCCGCCCGGACGATCGCTGAGCCGCGCCGGGATGTCGCCGCCCTCGACGCGCCAGCGATTGGTCGCGAAGACAAGGCGGATGTACAGCTGGATCAGCCAGCACAGCAGCGCGCGCGGCCACGCACTGCGGCGAAACCGGCGGATGTGGTCCTTGAAACGCCTCATCCGTGCCTCACCCGGGCACCGCCGGCGCAGGCTCGGCCTCACCGGTGAATTCGGTCTCGTAAAGCCGGCGGTAGAGCCCGTTATGGGCGAGAAGCTGGGCGTGCTTGCCGCTCTCGACGATACGCCCGCGATCCATCACGCAGATGAGGTCGGCATTGATGATCGTCGACAGGCGATGCGCGATGACGACCGTCGTCCGCCCCTGCATCAGCGCCCGCAGCGCGGCCTGGACATGCCGCTCGCTTTCATTGTCGAGCGCCGAGGTGGCTTCGTCGAGAAGGAGGATCGGCGCGTCCTTGAGCATCGCACGGGCGATCGCGAGGCGCTGGCGCTGGCCCCCCGACAGCCGAACCCCGTGCTCGCCGACCAGCGTGTCGTAGCCGTCGGGCAGTTCCATGATGAAGCGGTGCGCCGCGGCCGCCTCGGCCGCCGCCTCGATATCGTCGCGTCTCGCGCCGAAGCGGCCATAGGCGATATTGGCGCGCACCGTGTCGTCGAAGAGCGCGACCTCCTGGGCGACGAGCGCGACCGAGCCGCGCAGCGAGGCGAGCGTCAGCCCGCGCACGTCCTGCCCGTCGATCGCGACCGAGCCCTCGTCGGCGTCGAAGAACCGGAGGATCAGGTTCAGCACGGTCGACTTGCCGGCACCGGACGGGCCGACCAGCGCGACCCTGCCGCCGGCCGGCACCGTCAGTGACACGCCGTCGAGCGCCGGGGCGCCGGGATGGTAGGCAAAGCGCACGTTATCGAACCGCACCTCGCCGCCGGAAAGGCGCAAGGGCTGTGCGCCGGCCGCGTCCCGGATCGTCGGCTCGAGGTCGAGCACCTCGAAGACGCGCTGAGCCGCCGCCAGCCCCTCCTGCAGCGACGCGTTGAGGTTGGCGAGGCTCTTGACCGGCTGGTAGGCGAGGAGCAGCGCCGTGATGAACGAAAAAAATGCGCCCGGGGTCCGCGCCCCGGCGATGACCTGATGCCCGCCGTAAAGAATCACTACCGCGATCGCCGCGCCTCCGAGCGCTTCGATCATCGGTGAGGCGACCGAGCGCGTGCGGTTGGCGCGGTCGACGAGGGCATAGACGCGCTCGAACAAGGCCCGGGCGCGGCCGACTTCGTAGGTCTCCATGCCGTAAGCCTTGACGTGCCGCGCTCCCTGGAAGGTCTGGCTGAGAAGCGTCGTCATCTGCCCCATCTCGGCCTGGGTGTTGGCCGAGACCCGGCGCATCCGCTTGCCGATGCCCGCGATCGGCCGGATCGCCAGCGGGAACGCGAAGAATGCGACCAGCGCCAGGAGCCAGTCCTGGTAGAACATCAGCCCGACAAGAAACACGACCGTCACCGCATCCTTGCCGATCCCGGCGAGGACATTGATCGCGGCGTTGCGCAAGAGGTTGACGTCGTTCGTGAAGCGCGAGATCAGCGTGCCGCTGGGGTTGGCGTGGAAATACGAAATGTCGGCGCTCATCAGCCGCGCATAAAGCGTCGTCTGCACATCGGTGACGATGCGCAAGCCCACGCGCGTCATCAGCACGTTGACGCCATAATCGGCGATGCCCTTGACCGCGGCGAGCCCCAGCGCCGCCCCCGAGATCAACAGCAGGATCGACGCGTCGCGATCGACAAACACCCGGTCGAGCACCGGCTGCATCAGCCAGGCGCGCACCGCCGTGCTGCCCGCCGCCAGCCCCATGCAGATAAAGGCGACGACGATCTTGCCGGTATGGCGCCGGACAAAATCGCGCACGAGCCGATGCACCAGCGCGCCCGAGCGCATCCTGTCCGCCGAGATGCGAGTGTCTTCGCGCATGGTCTATCCCCGCCGGCAGTGTTAGAGGCGAGGGGCTGCGTTGGCAAGGGCGGCGACTCGGTCCCGACCCTATCCTCACCCTCCCACGCCGCGTGTGGGCGCCTCCCTCTCCCGTAAGGGGCGAGGTACTGAAGCTGCCCCTCGCCCGCTTGCGGGAGAGGGTGCCAAAGGGCGGGAGAGGGTTTCTAAGCGCCCGCCACCGTCAAATCGTCGATGCGGATGGTGGGGGAATCGACGCCGTTGCGGAATTCGAGGTCGTTGGCGGCGACGAGGCGCTGGAACATCTCCTTGAGGTTGGCGGCGACGGTCATCTCGCTGACCGGAAAGGCGATTTGGCCCTTTTCGATCCAGAAACCGGCGGCGCCGCGGCTATAGTCGCCGGTGACGCCGTTGACGCCCTGGCCCATCAGCTCGCTGACGTAGAACCCGCTGTCGATGTCGGCGATGAGTTCGTCGGGGCTGAGTGCGCCGGGCTCGAGCCAGACGTTCGACGCCGACGGCCCCGGCGGCCCGGAGGTGCCGCGCGCGGCGTGGCCAGTGGTCTTGAGCCCGAGCTGGCGGGCCGAGCGCAGGTCGAGGAGCCAGGTCGTCAGCACCCCGTTCTCGACGATTGCCGAGCGGTGGTTGGCGATGCCCTCGCCGTCGAACGGCTTTGAGCGCATGCCGCGGGGGCGGTGCGGGTCGTCGATGATGTTGACCGCCTCGGGGAAGATGCGCTGGCCGAGCTTGTCCTTGAGGAAACTGGTGCCGCGGGCAATAGAGGGGCCGGTGATCGCGCCCAGCAGATGCCCCAGCATGCTGCGGGCGACGCGCGGGTCGAACACGACCGGGAAGCGGCCCGTCGGCATCTTCCTGGCACCGAGCCGCTTGACCGCGCGTTCGCCGGCTCGGCGGCCGATTTCGGCGGGGTCGCGGAGGTCGGCGGCGTAGACGGCGCTCGAGTAATCGTAATCGCGCTCCATCCCGCCGCCATCGCCGGCAATGACCGATGCGCTGATCCCTTGCGACGACCCGGCATAGGCGCCGGTAAATCCGTTCGACGCCGCGAGCGCCACTCGGGAGCGGCCCCAGCCGGCCTCGGCGCCCTCGGAATTCGTGACGCCGGAGACCGCGAGCGCCGCCTCTTCGCACGCCGCGGCGCGCTCGATCAGCGTTTCGGCGGTGGGCTCGCTGGCATCAAACATGTCGAGATGGTCGGGCCAAGTGCGCGCGATCTGGTCGGGATCGGCGATGCCGCAGAACTCGTCCTCGGGCACGGCGCGGGCCATCGCCATGGTACGCTCGACAAGCTCGGCGAGGGCCTTCGCTGAACGGTCGCTCGACGAGACGATCGCCTGCTGCTTGCCGACAAAGACCCTGAGCCCGAGATCCTGTCCCTCCGCCCGTTCGAGCTTCTCGGTCTTTCCGAGCCGGCGCACATGCGACAGCGAAATCCCCTCGACCAGTACGGCATCCGCCGCATCGGCCCCGGCGCGTTTGGCGCGGGCGATCAGGTCGTGGAGGAGATCGATGTCGTTGGCTGAGTCGGCATCCAGCTTTTGGTCGGTCATCGCAATCCCTGAAGAGGCGCCGCCGGGCGGCCAACACAACCGCCGCCGACTACCACGCTCCTCTCACATAACGCAAACAACCCGGTTTGCGAGCCCCACGCCGATAGAAGGCATCGCAGGCATCCGACCCGCGGGAAATTTCGCCCGTCCCACGCCTCCGATGCCGAGCCGTTTCGCCAATGCATCACCCAAACGCAAATATTGGTGTCAGAAATGCGCGAATGCGGCGGAGATCCGCCGGCGATTCACAATCTGAAGGCACACTGACAATCCGGCTGGACCGCAAACGAGATCGAACAGAGGCGACTGGCCCGATCGGTCGTCCAGGCGGAGCGGCAGCGTGTTTATCTCCAGATCGGCTTGCCGCTCCCCGGCAGACCCAAACTCGCCCATTTCTCGGTCACCCGCGTAATGACATCCCCGCTCATCCGAATGGGCCGGCCCCAGTCGCGCTTTGTTTCGGGGGGCCATTTCGTGGTCGCGTCGAGGCCGATCTTGCCGCCGAGGCCGCTTTCGGGGGAGGCGAAGTCGAGGTAGTCGATCGGGGTGTTGTCGACGAGGGTGGTGTCGCGCACCGGATCCATGCGGGTCGAGAGGGCCCACATCACGTCCTTCCAGTCGCGCGCGTCGATGTCGTCGTCCACGACGATGACGAACTTCGTGTACATGAACTGCCGCAGGAACGACCAGATTCCCATCATCACGCGCTTGGCGTGGCCGGGATAGGCCTTCTTCATCGACACGACCGCGATACGGTACGAGCACCCCTCGGGCGGCAGCCAGAAATCGACGATCTCGGGGAATTGCTGCTGGAGGAGCGGGATGAACACTTCGTTCAAGGCCTCGCCGAGCACGGAAGGCTCATCGGGCGGGCGGCCGGTAAAGGTCGAGAGGTAGATCGGATCGCGCCGCATCGTGATCGCGCTGATCCGGAAGACCGGGAATTTCTCGACCGCGTTGTAATACCCGGTGTGGTCGCCGTAGGGGCCTTCGTCGCCGTATTCGTCGAGCGAGACATGGCCTTCGAGCACGATCTCGGCCTCGGCCGGCACCTTCAACGGCACGGTGCGGCAATCGACGAGGTCGAGCCTCTTTCCGCGCAGCAATCCGGCGAACTGGTACTCCGACAGCGTGTCGGGTACCGGCGTTACGGCGGCGATGATCGTGCCGGGGTCGGCGCCGATCACGGCTGCGGCGGGAAGCGGCTCGGATTTCTCGCGGCTCCAACGCTGGTGGTGCTGTGCGCCGCCGCGATGCCGGAGCCAGCGCATCAGGGTGGTGTCGCGGCCGGTGACCTGGAGCCGGTAGATGCCGAGATTGAACCCGTCCTCGCGGCGCGTGCCGGGGCCCTTCGTGACGACGAGCGGCCACGTGATGAGCGGCGCCGGCTCGCCCGGCCAACAGGTTTGGATCGGCAGCTTGCCGAGGTCGATGTCGTCGCCCCGCAGCACGATCTCCTGGCACGGCGCGCCGCCGACCGTGCGCGGGCGCATCGCCATCACGGTCTTGAGGAGCGGCAGCATCTCCAACGCCTCGCGCCACCCGCCGGGCGGCTCCGGCTGTTTCAGGAAGGCGAGGGTCTCCCCCACCTCGCGCAGTTGCCCCGGCTCGCGGTCCATACCCCAGGCGACCCGCTCGACCGTGCCGAACAGGTTGACCAGGACCGGCATGTCCTTGCCCACATTCTCGAACAGCGCCGCCGGCCCTTGTTCGGCAAGGAGGCGGGTCTGGATCTCGGTCATCTCGAGATGCGGCGACACCGGCGCGGCCACCCGGACGAGCCGCCCCGACCGTTCGAGCCGGTTCATAAAGTCGCGCAGGCTCGCGTAAGGCATTCGGCTAGGCGGCCATGTTCTCCGTTTCGAGGAGAAGCGCGCGAAAGCGTTCCGCCGCTTCGCGGATCTTCCAACGGGGCTCGTCGATCAGCGCGGTGGGGCTCCATTCCTCCGGCCCTGTTCCAAGCCATGAGCGCCGCTGCAACGCCTCATCCGCAAGGCAGCCGGCCACATCGAAGAGGGCCTTTCGCCAGGTGCGCACATCGACGGGCATCGGTCACCTCCGCAAGCCAATAAATCGTAGGGAATGTTCGGCCGCGGTCGCGCCGGTTCTCGGGCCGCCGATAATGTTGCCGTTCACGTCGCGATATCCGCCGTTTTGATCGATCACGTAAAGATCCCGTTACGTCGGGTGCGGGCTGTCCGGATCGCCCGCACGCCACGAACCCGATCATTGCGGTTGGCGGGATCAATATACTCCGTGCCGCCCCGCTTGTCCGTCGGCCTTGCGGCAAGTCCGGCATCGCGCATCACGCTAGCCGCAAGTCCGCCGCTCCACAATCAACGGGCAGCCGGAACGGGAGCGGGGCTTGCCTGGAGGAGCCACAGTGAGGCGAAGGCGGCGAGGCAGATCCCGGCGGACACCGCGATCGCGGCCGTTCCGATCCGGTCGATCAAGAGGCCGAACACGAACGGCGCCGCCGATTCGGCGATCCGTGTCGGCACGGCGAGGAGGCCGGTGCGCTTGCCGTAGCCGGCGGGGCCGAAAAGGGCGAGGGGGAGCGTCCCGCTGGCGATCGTGAGCATGCCGTTGCCGGCGCCGTGGAGGACCGCGTATGCCGTGATCCCGGCCGGGCCGAGGAGGCCCATGATCGCGGTGCCGAGCGGGTTGAGGAGCACGGCGACGCGGGCCGGGATCAGCGGGTGAAACCGCCGCAGGAGGCTGAACTCGAACACCCGCGCGCCGACCTGCGCCGGGCCGACCAGCGCCCCGGCCGCGATCGCCGCGACAGCCGACGCGCCGGCGCCCTCGAGGAGCCGCGGCAGGTGCGAGGCGAGGGCGCCGCTGACGAACCGGGTCGCGGCGAAGAAGAACGCGAGGATCAGCATCGTGCGGCGCGGCGCCTCGGTGGTCGGAGCGGCCTCGTCGGTCGCGAGCGATCGCACCGGCGGCTCCTCCGGCGCGGTCGGGATCAAGAGCCCATTGACCGGCAGGCACACGAAAAGGTTCAGCCCGGCCCAGACAAAGCACGCCTCCCGCCAGCCGTAATGGCTGAGCATGAAGGCGCTGAGCGGCCAGCCGATCGTGCTGGCAAACCCGGCGAAGAGCGTGACGCCGGTGATCGGTCCGCGTGCGTCGAGCCCGTAGAGCCGGCTGAGCGTCGCGAAGGCCGGGGTATAGAGACCCATTGCCGTGCCCACCCCGAGCACCAGCCATGCCGCGCACAGCCCGACGAACCCGTGCGCGACGCCGAGCATCGCAAGCCCGCCGGCGAGCACGACGCTCGACGCCGCCATCACCGGCCGGCCGCCATGCCGATCGATGACCCGCCCGATCTGCAGCGACAGCACGGCCGAGAGCAGCATCGATGCCGAGAACACGCCAAAGAACACGCTCGTCGGCAGGTGCAGTGTCGCCGCGATCGGCGCACCGAGGATCGCCGGGAGGTAATAGCTTCCGGCCCATGCGAGCGTCTGCGTCGAGCCAAGTGCGGTGACGACGACGGTCTTTTGCGAAATCATTCCGGTGGATTTCCGTCGCCGGAACCGAGCGCGCGCTGCATGAAGACGCTGTCGAGCCAGCGGCCGAACTTGAACCCGACCGAACGCAGATTGCCGGCCATCTCGAAACCCAGACTCTTGTGCAGGTTGATCGAGGCATGGTTGGCGCTGTCGCCGATCACGGCGATCATCCGGCGCATCCCCATCGCCTCGCACCCGGCGATCAGCGGCGCCAGCAGGGCCTTGCCGATGCCGCGTCCCTCAAACCCGTGGCGGATGTAGATCGAGTTCTCGCAGGAATAACAATATCCCGGCCGCGTCCGATAGGGGCCGGCGTAGGCGTAGGCGACGATTTCGCCGTCCAGCTCGGCGACCAGATACGGGAACCCGCGCTCCATGACCGCCTCGCGCCGCCGCCGCATCTCCTCGACATCCGGCGGTTCAAATTCGAACGACGCCACGCCGTGAAGCACATGATACGCGTAGATCGCCTGCACCGCCTGAACGTCGGCTTCGGTGCTGGGGCGGATCGTAGGCTGCTCGCTCATGGCGTGAGCTTTGAGCGGTTTCCGGCAAAAGGAAATTTTATTATTCTGATTTCTGGCATAAAACTTTTTTAGAGAATGTCGTCGCGAGGAGCCGAAGGCGACGCCGCAATCTCGATCGGGGAGTCTTCTGTAGCCCGAGATTGCCTCGCTGCGCTCGCAATGACCGCGAAGAGTGGAGCGGATGCGCCAGCTCAATCTCGACCAGCTTCACGCGTTTCAGGAGGTTGTCGCGCTCGGCAGTTTTTCGGCGGCGGCGCAGCGCCTCAACCTGACGCAGCCGGCGGTCAGCCTGCAGGTGCGGGAATTGGAGCGGCGCCTCGGGGTTCGGCTGTTGGAGCGGCTGGGGCGCCGGGTGGCGCCCACCGCGGCGGGGCGGGACCTGCTGCCGCATATCCGCCGGATCGAGGCGGCGGCGGCCGAGGCGGTGCGGACGATGACCGACCACGCCGGCACCGTGGCCGGGCGGGTGCGGCTCGGCACCGGCGCGACGGCGTGCATCTACCTGTTCCCGCGCGTCCTCAGGGAACTGCGCGAGCGGTTCCCGCGGCTCGACATCACCGTCGGCACGGGCAACACGCCACAGATCGTCGCGGCGGTCGAGGCCAACGCGCTCGACATCGCGCTCGTGACGATGCCGGCGCGCGGCCGGGCGCTTTCGGTGATGCCGATCCTCGACGACGAGATCGTCGCGGTCTTCGCCGCCGGGGGCGCTCCGCCGCCCGACCGCCTGACCCCGGCCGTGCTCGCCGAGCTGCCGGTGGTGCTGGCCGAACCGGGGGCTAATATCCGCCGCATCATCGACGATTGGTTCGCCGTCGCCGGCGTCACCCTGAAACCGGCGATGGAATTGGGCAGCGTCGAGGCGATCAAGGAGCTGGTCGGGGCCGGGTTGGGATGCGGGTTGCTGACGCGCCTCGCCGTGCGCGACGCGGTGGCGCGGGGGCTCGTGGTGCAGCCGTTGGTTCCGGGGTCGCGGCGCCAGCTCGCGATGGTGCTGCGCAAGGACAAGACCCCGGACCGGGCTCTGAGGGAAGTGATCCGGGCGGTGGAAGGGCTAAGGGAGGGGTAAACCCACCCGCCCGTCGCTCCGCGATGGGCTTCTCCCCCTCCCGCAAGGGTGCGTTTTCCTCCCTCTCCCGCCTGCGGGAGAGGGAGGATCCCGGCGCAGCCCGGAGACGGGTGAGGGTTTTAGCCCACCACCCGCCACACGATAGTTTCCCGCACCTCGCGGTCCTCGAGCTCGCGCGACGTCGGCACCTGATACCGCGCCAGCTCCGCCAATCCCGCCTCGGGCCGATACGCACGCCCGGGGTCGGCGAGGAGCACGTGGCTGCCGGCGCCGGCGCGGCGGCGGAGCCATTCGGTGACGGCGGCGGCCATCGGCTGCTCGTAGCAGACATCGCCGGCGGTGATGACCGGCCACCGGGGTTCGTTCGTAAACAGCAGGTCGTCGGTGACGATGCCGATCTCGACGCCGTTGAGCGCGGCGTTGAGGGCGATCGCGGCGGCGGCGAAGGGGTCGATCTCGGCGGCCGTGACCCGCGTCGCGCCGGCCTTCGCGGCGGCGATCGCGACGAGGCCGGAGCCCGATCCGAAATCGAGCACCTCGCGGCCGGCGACCTCATGGGGGTGGTCAATGAGGTAGCGGGCGAGGGCCTGGCCGCCGGCCCAAGCGAACGCCCAGAAGGGCGGGGGCAGCGCGTGGCGGGCGAGGGTTTCCTCGGTCGCCTGCCAGATCGGGGTGACTTCGGTCGCGAGTTGGAGGCGGATCTCGGGGACGAGCGGCGGCGCCTCGGCCCGCGTATTGTCGAGGACGAACCTTGTGGGATCGCTCACAAGACGTGGCCGGCGACGATCGCGCCCAGCAGCACCCAGCCGACGATCCGGTTCGACTTGAACTTCACCAGGCAGTCCCCGGCGTCGGAGGTGTCGACGGTCGCGGCCTGCCAAACGAGCTGAACCGCGACGATGAAAAGCCCGTCCCAGAAGACGAGGTCCATATCGGCTACGATTGCCGCGGCACCCCACAGGACGACGGCGCCGCCGTAGAACACGAAGAGGAACGGCCGGGTCCGGTCGCCGAGCGCCAGCGCCGAGGATTTGACCCCGATGCGGGCGTCGTCCTCCTTGTCCTGGTGAGCGTAGATCGTGTCGTAGCCGAGCGTCCAGCAGATGCCGCCGAGATAGAGCAGCACCGGCGGCCAGGCGAGGCTGCCGGTCACTGCCGTCCACCCCATCAAGACGCCCCAGTTGAAATTGAGGCCGAGGAAAAGTTGCGGCCAATAGGTGTAGCGCTTCATGTACGGGTAGGTCGTGATCAGCGCCAATACGAAGACGCCGAGCCCCTTCGTCGCATTGTTGAGGCTCAAGAGCACGAGCGCGCCGATCGCGAGCTGGGCGTGCATGAACAGCATCGCCTGGCGCACGGTCACCCGGCCCGACGGGATCGGGCGCATGCGGGTGCGGGCGACGCGGCCGTCGTAGTCGCGGTCGGCGATGTCGTTGAGCGTGCACCCGGCGCCGCGCATGACAAAGGCGCCGACGGCGAAGAGCGCCATCAGCCTGAGGTTCGGCCAGAACGGCCCGGCGAGGCAGATTCCCCACCAGCTCGGGAACAGCAGGAGCCAGGTGCCGATGGGACGATCCCATCGGGCGAGGCGGGCATAGGGCTCGGCCCAGGCGGGGAGGTAGCGATCGACCCAGTCGCCGGGGTGGATGTCGTTCGGGTCATCCGCGGCGCCAAAGCCCCCGCCCCCACCCTCGGCCGCTTGCGGGGGAGGGGGGGCTCCGAGCCGGTTGCGGCGGGTTATCCCTTTCCCCGCAAGCGGTCGAGGGTTGGGGTGAGGGCGTCGCATGTGCCATTTTAGCCCGATGACCGACCGGCCCGCCACGCGCCTCTATCTGCCCGGCGGGCTTGCCGAGGGCGCCGAGGTCGCGCTTGGGGAGGATCAGGCGCATCGGCTGCGCACGGTGCTGCGGCTTGGCGCCGGCGCGGTCGTGGCCGGGTTCAACGCGCGCGATGGCGAGTTCTTCTGCCGAATCTCGGAGCTGCGGCGTGGGGACGGGCTTCTCGCCGTCGAGGGCCTTCTGCGCCCGCCGGAGCCGCAGCCCGATCTGTGGCTCGTCTTTGCGCCGATCAAGCGGGCGCGGCTCGATTGGCTTGTCGAGAAGGCGGCGGAGCTGGGGGTTTCGGCGCTCGTGCCGGTATGGACCGAGCGGACGCAGCCGGAGCGGCTCAACCTCGATCGCCTCGCCGCCCATGCGGTCGCGGCGGCGGAGCAGAGCGGGCGGCTGTCGGTTCCGGCGCTATATCCGCCGGAAAAGCTCGCCCGTGTGGTTGCCGAATGGCCGGGGGAACGCCACCTCTACGTCTGCGACGAGACCGGCGGCGGCGTTCCCATCGCCACGCTAGGGGCGGGTTATCCGGCGGCGTTGCTGGTTGGTCCGGAAGGCGGATTTGCGGAAACGGAACTTGACGCTTTGGGGAAACTTACCTTTGCTACCCGGATCGGGCTGGGCCCGCGGGTGCTGCGCGCCGAGACCGCCGCGATTGCCGCTCTGGCCGTCTTTCAGGCCATCGCCGGCGATTGGCGGCGCGGCCGATCGCCGTGACGCGATGTCGACGGCCGGTGTGTTAGCGTTTGTACGTTTGGAGTTTCGCCCGTAATGGCAGCACCGCCCGGCTCGTCCGGACCGCCGATCACCGACAAGCGGCAGCTCGTCGAATACCATCTCTCGGGATGCAAGCCGCCGTCGGCGTGGCGCGTCGGCACCGAGCACGAGAAGTTTGTCTTCCGCCGCAGAGACCGCACCCGCGTGCCCTATGAGGGGCCGGACGGGATCAAGGCGCTGCTCGAAGGCCTCCTGCGCTTTGGCTGGCGGCCGGTGATCGAGGAAGGCAACATCATCGCGCTCGAAAACGACGAGCGATGTTCGATCACGCTCGAGCCCGGCGGCCAGTTCGAGCTATCGGGTGCGCCGCTGGAGACCGTGCACCAAACTTGCGACGAGGTTCACGAGCATCTGGGCCAGGTGCGCGAGGTGTGCGACGAGCTGGGGCTCGGCATGATCGGGCTTGGCTTCGATCCCAAATCGCGGCGCGAGGATGTCGGCTGGATGCCCAAGGGGCGCTACCGCATCATGCGCGACTACATGCCGAAGGTTGGCCGGTACGGGCTCGACATGATGCTGCGGACCTGCACCGTGCAGTCCAATCTCGACTACCAGTCCGAAGCCGACATGATCGAGAAGTTCCGGGTCAGCCTGGCGTTGCAGCCGGTCGCCGCGGCCCTATTCGCGAACTCTCCGTTTACCGAAGGCAAGCCGAACGGGTTTCAGAGCTATCGCAGCTATGTCTGGACGGACCTCGATCCCGACCGCTGCGGCATGCTGCCCTTCGTGTTCGACAAGAGCTTCGGGTTCGAGCGTTATGTCGACTACCTGCTCGATGTGCCGATGTACTTCGTCTACCGCGACGGGCACTACATCGATACGAGCGGGCAGTCGTTCCGCGACTTCATGGCGGGGCGCCTGCCGGCCCTGCCGGGCGAGGTGCCGGGGCTCGGCGACTGGGTCAACCATTCGACGACCGCTTTTCCCGAAGTGCGGCTGAAGACGTTTCTTGAGATGCGCGGCGCCGATGGCGGGCCGTGGCGGCGGCTCTGCGCGCTGTCGGCCCTCTGGGTCGGCGTGTTCTACGACCAGGAGGCGCTGGACGGCGCCGCCGATCTCGTTGCCGACTGGACCGAGGCCGAGCGCCAGGCGATGCGCGGCGACACCCCGCGCCTCGGTCTCGCGACGCCGTTTCGCGGCGGCACGGTGCGAGACCTTGCCTTCAAGATGCTCGATCTCGCCCATGGCGGCCTGCACCGGCGCGCCCGCCGCGACCACGCCGGCGAAGACGAAACCCATTTCCTCGACACGTTGTTCTCGATCGCCGGCGCCGGCTCACCCGCGTCGGAGATGTTGCGGGATTACGAAACCCGCTGGGGCGGCGACATCGAGCGCATCTACGACGAATACTCGTATTGAAAGCAAAGGAGCACGGGCGTCCCGCCCATAATCCTTTGTCAGATGTGGGCGTCCCGCCGCAATTCTTTGTCAGGTGCGGGCGTCCCGCGCGCCGTCCGTAAACACGCCGTCATCCTGGCGAAGGCCGGGACCCACTTGTCAGCTTCTCGTGCGTTTGAACCGTGGATCCAGGCCTTCGCCGGGACGACGGCTTCGTGATTATCCGGGCGAATCGGCGTTCGCCGGCTCGCCCGCCACACCATCCCCGAGCCGCATCTTCACCCAGCTCGCGGGGTCGCCCATCGCGGCCTCGGGCGCTTTGCCCGAGAGGGACATCCAGCGTTCCGAGTACCATGAGGTCATCCCCACGTCGGCGCTTACGACAGCGCCCGGCGTTGGAGGCGTCGTGCCGAGAGCGGACCAGGGGATCAGCATTTCGGCGGTGACGCGGGGCTGGTCGGCGCCGAAATAGACGGCGCGGGGGCCTCGGGGCTCGGAGCAGCCTTTGTCGATCGCTGTCTCGGCGGGGCCGGCGCACAGAGCGGTGGTCATCGACTGGTGGTCGCGGCGGTCGCCATGGCCGGGGATGAAGAAGAGGGTGAAGACCCTGGGTCCGCCGCCGGCGTCGATCCCGAGCTCGACGCGGTACGAATCGGTAAGCTCGAACTTGCTGTCCGGAATGGGCAGGTCGAGATCGTAGTAATCCTGGCCGATCGTCGCCAGCGCCAGGCCCTTGTCGCTCCACGACAGATAGATCTCGCCGAAAGTCGCCGCGCCCGGCATCGGCTTCAAGGGCGGGAGGAGGCTCGCCGGTTTCGGCCAGTCGGTCAGCGAGCGGGCGTCGATCGAGACCTTGGCCTCCGGGATCGTGATCGCGCCGGTTTCGGGTGGGGGCGGGGCGGCCTCGGCATGGAGGCCCGCGGCCTTGTCGTTGGCGGCGGTCAGTGCCGCGGTCAGGCGGCGGTAGGGCACGTCGTTGGTGTCGACGAGGCCGAAATCGTAGTCCTCGCCATCGAGCGGCCGGCCGCCTTTCGGGTGATCGTAGTACTGGAACCAGTGCGAGCCGATCACCTCGGGGATGCGGGCGAAATTCTCGGTCACGGCACCGGCGCCGGCGGCGCGCTCGGCCTGGGTCTGCACGGTCATCAGATGGCCGTTGTTGGCGTTGCCGGTGCGGTTCTCGGTCGCCGCGAAAAACCATTCGGAGACGAGGACCGGCTTGTCGCCGCTGAGCTGTTCGAGGCCGTCGAAGAAGTAGCGCGCGAGCCAGCCATCGCTGGCGTCGGGGTTGTAGTTCGTGGCGATAGCGTCGACATGGCTCGCCATCGCGCGGACCGCGGCCGGGTCGTAATAGATCGGCAGGCGGTCGCCGAAATAGAGCGCATCGGGGTCGGCGGCGCGAATCGCCTTCTCGGCGAGGGTGTAGTACCGCTGGGCAACGAGCCCGGTCCATTCGCGGACGACCGCGATCCCATGCCCGCCCGCGCGCATGTGCGTCCACTGAGTAGCCCTCAGCAGCGCCGCCCACGAGTCGACGCCGGGCGGCGGTTCGAAATCGGCGGTGAAGGCAGCCCAATCGTCATGGTAGTGCTGGCGGACGAGCGCGACGAGGCGCTGCTTCGTGTAATTGCCCGCCGGCTTGTCCGTATAGAACACGAACAGCGCGCCGGCCCACCAGCCGACCTCGTTGTCGGAAAAATACCCGATCCGGTAGGGCGAGCCGCGATAGGGCGCCGTCTCCTTGCGGGCGAGCGCCATCATCCGCGTTTCGGTCTCCGGCGAGAAGGGGTCGAACCAGTGGAACTTGGCGTTGCGGCCGAGTTCGAGGTCGACGATGGCAGGGAGGTCGAGGAGCTTTGGCGAGATCGACCAGCCGCCCGCCGTGTTGAACCCCCACTTGGTCAGGCGGTTATGCGCGGTGGCAGCCCAGGCCGAAACGCTCGGGGAGAAGGCCTTCCACGTATAGAAGACCTTTCCGTCCTTCTCGCGCCACGGATAGCCGCTGTCGAGCACGTTGACGCCGAGGCTGTAGAACCGTTCGCCGCACGGGTTCCTGAGCCATGCGACGCCGCGCTCGCGGACGATCGTCCACTTGTCCGACGCCGTCTTGGCGTAATCGCAGGCCCGGGCAAGGTGCGGGGCGGCGACGAGCAACGTCGCCGCGATGACGAGCCGAGCAAGCAAGGTAAGCGCGTTCTAACCCCTCGCCCGCTGGCGGGAGAGGGTGGCCGAAGGCCGGGTGAGGATGGCAGGCGGTGGAGCGGGGCAGTGACGGTTCAAACCCTCACCCTCCCATCGCTGCGCGATGGGCCGCCCCTCCCTCTCCCGCAAGCGGGCGAGGGGTTCGAATTGGGCGCCATCAGATCATCACGCCGCGGTGCCGCCGACGGTAATGCCGTCCATGCGGACGGTGGGCTGCCCGACGCCGACGGGGACGCCCTGGCCGTCCTTGCCGCAAGTGCCGACGCCGTCGTCGAGGGCGAGGTCGTTGCCGATCATCGTCACCTTGGTCATCGCGTCGGGGCCGTTGCCGATGAGGGTCGCGCCCTTGACCGCGGGGCCGATCTTGCCGTTCTCGATCAGGTAGGCCTCGGAGGCTGAGAAGACGAACTTGCCCGAGGTGATGTCAACCGAGCCGCCGCCGAAATTGACGGCGTAGAGGCCCTTCTTGACCGAGGCCATGATCTCCTGCGGGTCCTTGTCGCCGGCCAGCATGTAGGTGTTGGTCATGCGCGGGATCGGCGCGTGGGCAAAGCTCTCGCGGCGGCCGTTGCCGGTCGGCCGGGTGCCGAGCAGGCGGGCGTTCATCCGGTCGTTCAGATAGCCTTTGAGGATGCCGTCCTCGATCAGCACGTTGTAGGCGGAGGGCGTGCCCTCGTCGTCGACGGTGAGGCTGCCGCGGCGGTCCTGGATCGTGCCGTCGTCGACGACGGTGACGCCTTTGGCCGCGACCTGCTCGCCGACCCGGCCGGAAAAGGTCGAGGTCTTCTTGCGGTTGAAGTCGCCTTCGAGCCCGTGTCCTACCGCCTCGTGCAGCATGACGCCGGGCCAGCCTGGACCGAGCACGACGACCATCTCGCCGGCCGGCGCCGGCACCGAGCCGAGATTGACCAGCGCCTGGCGCAGCGCCTCGTCGCAATGGTGCTTCCACTGCGACGGGTCAAAATAGCGCTCGTAGGCGAAACGGCCGCCGGCGCCGTAGCTGCCGGTCTCCATCCGGTCGCCCTCGCCGACCATCACGGCGACGTTGAGACGAACAAGCGGGCGGATGTCGGCGACACGGGTACCGTCGGGGCGGATGATCTGCACCGCCTGCCAATTGCCGGAGATAGAGGCCATGACCTGGCGCACCCGCGGGTCCAGGCCGCGCGCGTATTCGTCGATCTCGCCGAGCAGCTTCGCCTTCGCGGCGAGATCGACGGCGCCAAGCGGGTTGAGGTCGGTGTAGAGCTGGCGGTTGGTGCCGAGCGGCGCGTCGGCAAGGGTCCCGTGATGGCCGCTCGCCACCGCGCGCACCGTGGCGCCGGCGCGCTTGATCGCCGCCTCGGAGAGCTCGGTCGCATGGGCATAGCCGGCCGCCTCGCCGGCGACCGCGCGCAGGCCGAATCCCTGCGTCGTGTCGAACGAGGCGCTCTTGATCCGCCCGTCGTCGAGCGCGACCGATTCGGATTGGCGGTACTCGAGAAACAGTTCGCCGTCGTCCATGCCGGCGAGCGCGTCGCCGACCAGGCTCTCGACGCGGTCGGGCGACATGCCGGTGCGGTCGAAGAACAGATTGTCGGTTACGGCGAGATTGGTCATACGCGGCTCCACATCTCTCTATAGTGCCAATATGGAGGTGCCGGCCCGGCTATGAAAGGCGGGATCGCGCCAACTGTGCGGCGGCTTGCCGCAACGGGTTAGCGGGCGGTTGAGCCGGTTGTGGCTGGGCCAGTGTCTGGTGTACGGTCGCCAGTGATCGGTTGCTGCCGTTGCCTAGGGTTTGGCGACGGTTTGGCTTCGCCTCGACGGTGCGAGGCCCGGACGATCCCGCTCGGAAAATCCGATCTCCGAACAGCGGCGCCGGGGCCTCTCGCCGGACAGGCCGGGTCCGCCGGTGGGCCTTCCGCGTGAGGGCGTGTCCTGGCCGCGAAGGGGCCGAAGAGGGGGCTGCAAGGACATGGTGCGTTCGACCGGATCGATTTTCAGGCGCGCGGGGCTCGGAATCTTAGGGCTCGCGGGGGCGATGCTCACCGGGTTCGCCGGCGCCGCGCTGGCCGCTCAGCCGGAGCCGTGGCAGCTCGGCTATCAGCCGCCGGCAACCCCGATCACCGAGCGGGTCGACGCCTTCCAGGACGAGCTTTTGATCATCATCACGGTGATCACGGTCTTCGTGATGGGGCTCCTGCTCTACGTCATCATCCGGTTCCGGGCCAGCCGGAACCCGGTGCCGAGCCGCACCACGCACAATTCGCTGATCGAGATCGTGTGGACGGTGGTGCCGATCCTCATCCTCGTCACGATCGCGATCCCCTCGTTCAAGCTCATGTATTACATGGACGAGGTGCCGAAATCCGACATGACGATCAAGGTCACGGCGCACCAGTGGTACTGGTCGTACGAGTATCCCGACCAGAAGATCGGCTTCGACAGCAACATCGTTCAGGACAAGGACCTGAAGCCGGGCCAGAAGCGGCTGCTCGCCGTCGACAACCCGCTGGTGGTGCCGGCCGATACGACGATCCGGGTTCAGGTGACCGGGACCGATGTGATCCACAGCTGGTTCGTTCCCAGCTTCGGCGTCCAGGAGTACGCGATCATCGGCCGCCTCAACGAGGCATGGATGAAGGTGCTGCATCCGGGCACCTATTTCGGCGAATGCAACCAGATCTGCGGCGTCAACCACGCCTTCATGCCGATCGAGGTCCAGGTGTTGTCCAAGGACGATTTCCAGAAATGGCTGGGCACCGCCAAGACCAAGTTTGCCTTGAACGAGCCGGAGACGGCACCGCCGGCGACCGCCGAGAAGCGGCTGGCCGCTGCCGGGAATTGATGTCGCCGAGTTTAGGCCGAGTTTAGATCGAGAGGGTCTGCAATGAGTTACGGGCATGCGGCCGACGCACACGGACACGGCGAGCACGCGCATCACACGCCGGGGTTCTTTGCCCGCTGGTTCTGCTCGACCAACCACAAGGACATCGGCACGCTGTACCTGATCTTCGCGATCTGCGGCGGGCTCATCGGCGGGGCGTTCTCGGTGGTGATGCGCATCCAGCTCGAGCATCCCGGCAACACGTTCATCACCGACCACCAAGTCTACAACGTGCTGATCACCGGGCATGGGCTGATCATGATCTTTTTCATGGTCATGCCGGCGATGATCGGCGGGTTCGGCAACTGGTTCGTGCCGATCATGATCGGGGCGCCCGACATGGCGTTCCCGCGCATGAACAACGTCAGCTTCTGGCTTCTGGTGCCGGCCTTCCTGCTGCTGCTGGGCTCGACGCTGGTGGGCACCGGCGACGGCGTCAACAACTCGCTGCACGGTGGCGCCGGGGTCGGGTGGACCTTGTACCCACCCCTGTCGGCGGCCGGGCCGGGTGGGCATCCCGGGCCGTCGGTCGACATGGTGATCTTCTCGATGCACCTCGCCGGCGCCTCGTCGATCATGGGCGCGATCAACTTCATCACGACGATCTTCAACATGCGCGCGCCGGGCATGACGCTGCACCGGATGCCGCTCTTCGTGTGGTCGATCCTGGTGACGGCCTTCCTGTTGCTGCTGTCGCTGCCGGTACTGGCGGGCGCGATCACGATGCTGCTGACCGACCGCAATTTCGGCACGACCTTCTTCGACCCGGCCGGCGGCGGCGACCCGATCCTCTTCATGCACCTGTTCTGGTTCTTCGGGCACCCGGAGGTCTACATCCTGATCCTGCCGGGCTTCGGCATGATCTCGCAGATCGTCTCGACCTTCTCGAAGAAGCCGGTGTTCGGCTATCTCGGGATGGCGTATGCGATGGTCGCGATCGGCGGCGTCGGGTTCATCGTGTGGGCGCACCACATGTTCACGACCGGCATCTCGATCGACACGCGGGCCTATTTCACCGCGGCGACGATGGTGATCGCGGTGCCGACGGGGGTGAAGATCTTCTCGTGGATCGCGACGATGTGGGGCGGGTCGATCGAGTTCAAGACGCCGATGCTGTGGGCGGTGGGCTTTATCTTCCTGTTCACGGTTGGCGGCGTCACGGGCGTGGTGCTGGCCAATGCCGGCGTCGATTTCACCCTCCACAACACCTATTACGTCGTGGCGCATTTCCACTACGTGCTGTCGCTCGGCGCCGTCTTCGCCCTCTTTGGCGGGTTCTATTACTGGATCGGCAAGATGTCGGGGCGGACCTATAACGAGACCTTCGGCAAGATCCATTTCTGGGCGACATTCATCGGGGTGAATCTGACCTTCTTCCCGATGCACTTCCTCGGCCTTGCCGGGATGCCGCGCCGCATCGCCGATTATCCCGACGCCTTTGCCGGGTGGAATCACATCGCCTCGATCGGCTCGTACATCTCGGCCGCGGCGACGATCTGGTTCGTCTTCGTCGTGTTC
>DASXFE010000125.1:0-27043 GCA_036489765.1 Allostellaceae bacterium
GACGGCATCGACGCCGCGTTTCTCTATCCGAGCATGGGTCTCTTCTCGGGCGCGGTGCACGATCCGGCGCTCGCCGGCGCGCTGTGCCGCGCCTACAATCGGTGGCTCGCCGATTACTGCAAGCCGTACCCGGATCGGCTCTTTGGCATCGCGATGCTGCCGATGCAGGATGTCGACGCGGCGATCAAAGAGATGCGCTACGCCCGCAAGGAGCTGGGGATGCGCGGCGGCTTCCTGCGGCCGAACCCGTATGAGAACCGGCTGATCCACGACCCCGTCTACGAGCCGTTCTGGACCGAGGCCGAGGAGCTCGATTTCGTGATCGGGTTCCATGAGGGCGGGTCGAGCGGCATGCCGACCGTGGGCCTCGACCGGTTCAAGGGGCGCGGGGCGCAGCACATCATTTCGCACACGATGGAGATGATGCTGGCCGCGCTCAGCATGATCTGGGGAGGCGTCTGCGAGCGGCACCCGAAGCTGCGCGTCGGATTTATGGAAAGCGGCGGCGGCTGGATCGCCCCGTGGCTCGACCGCATGGACCGGCATTTCGACGATCAGGGCTTTAACGACTCCGGGCTCAAGACCCGGCCCAGCGAGATCTTCCGCCGCCAGTGCTGGATTTCGTTTGAGCCGGTCGAAGGGAGCCTTGCGTATCTCGCCGACTATATCGGCCCCGACAAGATCCTGTGGGCGACCGACTATCCGCACCGCGACGGCTTCTTCCCCGGCGCCCCGGCGATGATCGAGAAGATGCTGGAGAACTGCTCGCCCGAGACGAAGCACGGCGTCTTCGCCGGCGGCGCGATGAAATTCTACGGATTGCAGTAAAGGAGAGGAATCGATGCCGCGCACCTACAACGTCGTCGACGCGGACGCCCATATCCTCGAACCGCTCGATCTGTGGGAGCAGTACATAGAGCCGGCGTTCCGGGATCGGGCACCGAAGCTGATCACCGACAAGGACGGCAAGCAGCGCCTCTTGATCGGCGACCGGATCATCGGCAGCTCGAAGGGGCTCGGCGTCGCGGGGGCGATCGGCGCGCGCGACGGCGTCGTCTGCGACGATACGATGGAATACAGCCAGGGCCGCGCCGGGGGGTTCGACCCGCACAAGCGCATGCCCGACATGGACATGGACGGGATCGACGCGGCGTTTCTCTACCCGACGCTCGGGCTGTCGAGCGGGGCGGTCACCGAGCCGGATCTGGCCGCGGCGTGCTGCCGGGCCTACAACCGCTGGCTTGCCGATTATTGCAGCGCCTATCCCGACCGTCTGTTCGGCGTGGCGATGTTGCCGCTGCAGTCGATCGACCTCGCGATCGCGGAGATGAAATTCGCGCGCAATGAGTTGGGCTTTACCGCCGGCTTCCTGCGGCCGAACCCGTACAACAACATCCTGATTCACGATCGGGTCTATGACCGGTTCTGGGAGGCCGCGGTCGATCTCGATTTCGCGATCGGGTTCCATGAAGGAGCAAGCGCCGGCATGCCGCAGGTCGGCGTCGATCGGTTCGCGACGCGTGGTGCGCAGCATATCATCACCCACACGATGGAGATGATGCTGGCGGCGCTCAGCATGATCTGGGGCGGGGTGTGCGAGCGGCATCCGAAATTGCGGGTGGCGTTCCTCGAAAGCGGCGGCGGGTGGATCGCGCCGTGGCTCGACCGGATGGACCGGCATTTCGACGACCAGGGCTTCAACGACAGCGGTCTGAAGACGCGCCCCAGCGACATCTTCAAGCAAAGCTGCTGGATTTCGTTCGAGCCCGTCGAAGGCAGCTTGCAGGTGCTCGCCGATTATGTCGGGCCGCACAAGATCCTGTGGGCGACCGATTATCCGCACCCGGACGGATTCTTCCCGGGTGCGCCGAAGCTGGTGCAGGACAAGATCAAGGGACTGTCGGCCGAGGGCCAACGCCAGATCATGGCCGGCGGGGCAATGGCGTTTTACGGACTTCACTGAGGGAGGAGACCCGACATGACGCGCACCTATAACGTCGTTGATGCCGACGGCCATATCCTCGAACCGCTCAATCTGTGGACCGACTATATCGAGCCGAAATATCGCGACCGCGCGCCGCGGCTCGTCACCAACAACCACGGCCGGCAACAGCTCCAGGTCGACACCGCGCTCCTCGGCAGCGCCGAGCGCGGCCTTGGGGCGATCGGCGCGATCGGGGCCCGCGACGGACACGTGATCGCCGACGGTTTCGAGTACTCGCAAGGTCGCGCCGGCGGGTTCGACCCGCACAAGCGTATCCCCGACATGGACATGGACGGGATCGACGCGGCGTTCCTTTATCCGAGCATCGGGTTGTTTGTCGGCGGCATCCAGGATCCGAGCCTCGCCGGCGCCACCTGCCGCGCCTACAACCGCTGGCTCGCCGACTACTGCAAGCCGTATCCCGATCGCCTGTTCGGCGTCGCGATGCTGCCGATGCAGGATGTCGACACGGCGATCGCGGAAATGACCTTTGCTCGCAAGGAGCTCGGCTTCCGTGCCGGGTTCCTGCGCCCGAACCCGTACAACAACCGCCTGATCCACGATCCGGTGTACGAGCCGTTCTGGAATGCGGCCGAGGAGCTCGATTTCGCGATCGGCTTCCATGAGGGCGCGTCGCCGGGCATGCCGCAGGTCGGCGTCGACCGGTTCAACGGCCGTGGCGCGCAGCACATCATCAGCCACACGATGGAGATGATGCTGGCGGCGCTCAGCATGATCTGGGGCGGCGTCTGCGAGCGGCACCCGAAATTGCGCGTCGGGTTCCTCGAAAGCGGCGGCGGCTGGATCGCGCCGTGGCTCGACCGGATGGACCGGCATTTCGACGACCAGGGCTTCAACGACAGCGGGTTGAAGACGCGGCCGAGCGACATCTTTCGCCAGCAATGCTGGATCTCGTTCGAGCCGGTCGAGGGGAGCCTCAAAGTCCTCGCGGATTATGTCGGTCCGCACAAGATCATGTGGGCGACCGACTACCCGCACCCCGACGGGTTCTTCCCGGGGGCTCCGAAGATGATCGCAAAGCAGCTCGAAGGGCTTTCGGACGAAACCAAGCGCGGCGTCATGGCCGGCGGCGCGATGGGGTTCTACGGGCTGAACTGACGAATTCACCCCTCTCCCGCAATGCGGGAGAGGGGTGAAGGTAGCTACTCCGCCGCCTTTGCGTACGCTGCGTCGTGGGCGGCGATCTGCTCGTAGTAGTTCTCGCGATAGCGGCGATAGGCGTGCTCGTGCCGCGCCAGTGCCGCCGACGAGAACTCGCTTTCGGGCGGGGGCAGGAATTCGAAGTTTCCGTAATGGTCCTCGCCGCGGACGAGGGGGGCGCACATCCGGACGGTGCCGGTGAGGCGGCAGCGGGTCGGGATGTAGCTTATCCCGATCCCGACGCGGCGATGATTGGCGCGGTTCGGGGCCGAGCGGTGTCGGCAGAGCGTGTGGTGCAGGGAGAAGCTGCCCGCCGGTACGGCCATCATCGCGGTCTTACCTCGGTCAAAGGTCTCGACGATCGCCTGTCCGCCGCCGTTGATGCTGTCCTTGAGGCCGAGCGCGGCATGGTGGAGTTGCTCCGGCGCGCCGTTTGACGACGCGACCTCCATGCATCCGGCCTCCTCGGTCGCATCGGTGAGGGCGATCCAGGCGGTCACGTGCTCGTGCGGGGTGATGCCGAAATAGGTCGCGTCCTGGTGCCAGGCCGCAAAAATCGGGCTGTTCGCCTCCTTGATGAAGAAGGTCGCGGTGTAGACGAGGATGTCGGGGCCGATCAGGCTCTCGATCGCGTCGAGCACCTTCGGGTGGCGGACCAGGCGATCGTACCACGGCAGGAACACATAAGCCGCCGATCGCCAGCGCCGATCGGCGGCGTTGACCGGGGCGCCCAACCATTCCTCATACCGTGCGAGACCGGCGCGGCAATCTTCAAGCTCGACCGGTGACAGCGCCGCGTGCGGAAACGAATACCCGTCGCGACGATAGGATTCGGCTTGTTCTGGGCTCAGCATCGCGTGGCTCTCCGCAACCATTCGCGAAGAGCGTAATCGCCCAACTCGAAAATCTCAAAGTTCCTCTTGGCCGGCCTCGACCCGGACATCCACGACGTTGAGACGTGGGTGCCCGGGTCAAGCCCAGGCAAGGCGAGTGGAGGTGCGAAGGCTAAGAATTTGCGCGAATGAAGTCGCGGATCACCGGGTAAACCTCGCCGGCCCAGCGGCGGCCGCTGAAGACGCCGTAATGGCCGACGCCCTCTTGCAGGTAATGGTCCTTCTTTTTCTTGGGCAGCTTGGTGCAAAGGTCGTGCGCCGCCGTCGTCTGGCCGACGGCGCAGATATCGTCGCGTTCGCCTTCGACGGTCAGCAGCGCGGTACGGGTGATCCGGGACGGATCGACCTGCCGTCCGCGCCAGGTCAGCGTGCCGCGCGCCAGTTCCTGGCGCTGGAATACCTTGTCGACGGTTTCGAGATAGAACTCGGCTGGCAAGTCCATGACCGCGAAATACTCGTCATAGAACGCGCGATGCGCGGCGAGGCCGAGCGAATCCTCGTTCACCAGCGAGTCAAAGTAGCGGCCAAAGGCGCGGGCGTGGCGCAGCGGGTTCATCGAGATGAACGCGCCGAGCTGCAGGAAACCCGGATAGACCCGCCGACCGGCGCCGGCATGCGGGAAGGGAACGGGGCTGATCAGATTGGTCTCGAACCAGGCGAGCGAATGCTGCTGGGCGAGTTCGCTGACCTTGGTCGGGGCGCGGTGCGGGTCGATCGGGCCGCCCATCAGCGTCATCGTAGCCGGCCGGGCGGGGCTGTCGTTCGCCTCCATCAGCGCGACCGCGGCGAGCACCTGCACCGCCGGTTGGCAAACGCCGATCACGTGCGTCCCGCCGCCCAGTGCCTCAAGGAATTCGATGACGTGGGCGACGTAATCGTCGAACCCGAACGGGCCTTCGGCGACCGGGATGTCGCGGGCGTTGTGCCAGTCGGTCACATAAACGTCGTGGTCGGGCAGCATCGTGCGCACGGTATGGCGCAGCAGCGTCGCGAAATGGCCGGACATCGGCGCGACGAGCAGCACCTTAGGCTGCGCCTCGCCGCCCTCCTTGCTGAAATGTAGCAGCGATCCGAACGGCGTCGCAGCGACGACCTCCTCGTGGACGACGATCTCGTGCCCCGAGGAGCGGATGCCGTCGATGCCGAAATCCGGCCGCTTATGGGTCAGGTGCGTGCCGCCGAGCACGGTGCAGCCGGCCGCGAATCGCCGGCGCAACTCCGCCCCCGGAAGTCCGGGCCAGGTACGATCGACCAGTTCGGCAGTGGCATTGGCGAGCGCTTGAAGTGGCGTCATCGCATCGGCATAGGCCTGGTAAGCGTAATACATCATCTGGTGCGTGCTGCCCCCGGCCGTCGCGGCCAAGTTTCCAAACTACACAATGTTGCGCCGCAAGACAGATATATTGCATTGCAACGACGATTCCACCCTGCCGCAAACTGGTCTAGCCTTGGTTAAGACCAGCGGTAAGGGACTCCCGGACGTATGCGCGGCTGGCCGAAGGGGTGACGGGTGCGCGGCACTGGCGCTTCAGATACGCCGCTCGACGTTCTCGAGTACGAGCTCGTTCAGGAGCAGGCCGCCGCGCTTGGACGCATGGGGCGGGCGCTGGAGGCGGCCCTTTCCGCGCTGCACGAATTCGACGCCGGCCACCCCCGCGCAGAGGCGCCGGCGCCGGAAAGGCAGGCTCGGCGTGCCTTGGTGACCGAGGCCGGAAAGGCGCTCTGGATGTTCGTTGTACAGCGCGAGGCCTGCGGCCTGCGGGACAGCCGGACCGTGGTGCGCGACTACAACGTGCCGGGCGAGGTGCTGTTGTGCTCCGGTTGCCCGGAACCCGTGACGCTCCCGCTGCGCCGCGGTCAGCGGCAGCGCCGTCAAATCGCGCCGCGAGCCGGATAGATGGTGCGTGGCGCACCCGTCAGGGCGCCGTGACGGTCCGGCTTACCCCACCCGGTCTCGACCGCATGGCCGAATACGTGGCGGCGCTGGAGCGCGGCTGGTCGCCGAACAACGAGCGCGACGTCACCGGCGAGCAACTCGCCCTCTATCGCCGCGACCCGCAGATGCTGCTCGACGAGATGACCCGACAGGACGGCACGATCATGCTTGGGTCGGGCATGCTGGGGTCGGGGTTGGTCGTACCGCGATTGCCGTCGCGGGTGTTCTGGATCGACGACGGCGAGATCAGCGGCTATCTGAACCTGCGCTGGGAGCCGGGCACCGATAAACTTCCGCCGCATTGCCCTGGCCATATCGGCTACGCCGTCGTGCCGTGGAAGCGGCGGCGAGGGTACGCGACGCGGGCACTCGCCCTGGTGCTGCCGGTCGCCCGCGAGGTCGGGTTGCCGCGCGTCAACATCACCTGCGACGCAGACAATGAGGCGTCCCGCCGGGTCATCGTCGCCCATCGCGGCATTTTCGACCGCTGCTATCGAACCGATGAGGGAGGGAGCAAGCTGTCGTTCTGGATCGATCTGTCCGTATGGTGAGGCCCCTCCGGCCCAAGCCGTCTGACGACAAACAAAAGATATCCCTGCGCCGAGCGCAGAATCCACGACTGGTGCCCCGCCGAGAGGAGCGACGACACCACCTGCCACAGCGGCAGCGCCGCCTCGGCGATATCCTCGATGACGTACCATCCGCCCTGTTTGAGCTTTGGCAGCAATGCGGTGAGGCTGGCGATATTGGCGTGCGGTGAGTGAAGGCCGTCGTCGATGATCAGGTCGAAATTGCCGGGCAGTTGATCGGATAGTTGCTTTAGCGATGCCGGCTTCGTCTGGTCGACGAAATAGGTCTTTATCCTGTCGGTCTCGAACAGGATTTTCTCGTCGATATCGGCCCCGTAGATCGATCCGTGCGGCACAAACTCGGCAAAGGCCCGAAGCGACGCTCCCGGAGCGCTTTTCGCGCCCATATTCGAGACAATCGCGGGATCATTCGAGCCGAGCCCGATCTCCGCCAACTTAACAGCGGCAGTCCTGTCCGATAGGATCGACCCATAGAGAAGATGGTAGTTATGCGCCGTCGATTTATCGCTGCCGTAATGATCAAAAAGCTGTTTCAGTTCGGCGATCGCCGTTTTTTCTGTTGACGCCACAACGAATTCTTCGATGGGCAAGGGCATCGGCGGCGATTGTCGGCCCGGGAATTCGATCATATCGACGAGAAACGGAAAGATCTGGTTGATCGCTTCTTTCGTGAGGCTCGCGCGCTGGGCGTATGAACCGGCGGATGCCGGCGCGAAGAGCGGGAAATCGGTGATCGTCTTCAGCTTTTGCGAATTGGTCATGCGGTTGAGCGTCTCGCGCTGTCGCCAAAAGTACATGACGAGCGCCACGAGAGCGTGGTGCAGGGCCGGACACTTCCGCACTTGATCCCTGACCCACTGCATGCGTGCTGCTCCCCGGTGCGGCTGTGGCGGCCGCGGAACCGGTCGGTCTTCGGCTTGACGCCTCGCAGGGGCTTTCCTAAGCATAGTCGATGGCAGATGCGCAAAATATTCCTGCGGTGCACAGCGCCTACGACGCTCCACACCTTGCTCAGAACCCGGCCAATTTCTCCGCGCTGACCCCGCTCAGCTTTCTCGCCCGCGCGGCGGCCATCCATCCCGACAAGACCGCGGTCATCGATGGCGCGCGGCGGTTCACCTATCGCGAGATGTACGAGCGTTGCCGCCGCCTTGCCGACGCGCTGAGAAAGCGCGGGGTCGGGCCGTCGGACACGGTCGCGGTGATGGCGCCGAACGTGCCGGCTCTGCTCGAGGCGCATTACGGCGTGCCGATGGCCGGCGGGGTGTTGAACGCGCTCAACTACCGGCTCGACGCGGCGACGATCGCCTTCATCCTCGATCACGGCGAGGCGAAATTGCTGATCGCCGACAACGAGTTCGCGCCGATCGTCAAGGAGGCGCTGGCCCGGCGCGGGCGCGACACCCCGCTCGTCGAGATCGCCGGGCCCGGCGGCGAGCGGGCGCTCGGCGTCACCGAATACGAGGAATTGCTGGCGGAGGGCGATCCCGGGGCAGGGTGGTCGCCACCCGCCGACGAATGGCTGCCGATCGCGCTCAACTACACCTCGGGCACGACGGGCAATCCGAAAGGCGTCGTCTACCACCATCGCGGCGCGTTCCTGAATTCGCTCGGCAACGCGATCACCTTCGGCATGGACCGGCACTCGGTCTTCCTGTGGACCCTGCCGATGTTCCACTGCAACGGCTGGACCTACACCTGGGCGCTGAGCGCGGTCGCCGGGACGCATGTCTGCTTGCACCGCGTCGATCCCGGCGAGATCTTCGCGGCGATCGCCGAGCACAAGGTCACGCACATGGCCGGTGCGCCGATCGTCCTCAACATGTTGGTCCACGCGCCCGATGCGGTGAAGCGACAGTTCGACCATGTCGTCGAGGTCTCGACCGGCGGCGCGGCTCCGCCCGGCGCGGTGATCGAGGCGATGGAGGGGATGGGGTTTCGCGTGACCCACCTCTACGGCCTCACCGAAAGCTATGGGCCCACGACGGTGTGCGCCTGGCAGGAGGAATGGGATGCCCTGCCGCTGCCCGAACGGGTGGAAAAGATGGCGCGACAAGGGGTTCAGCACCTGATCCTCAACCGCCAGCGCGTGGTCGATCCCGAAACCATGCAGGACGTCCCCGCCGACGCGACGACGATCGGCGAGGTCGTCGTGCGCAGCAACACGCTGATGAAGGGTTATCTCAAGAACCCCACCGCGACCGACGAGGCCTTTGCCCATGGCTGGTTCCATACCGGCGATCTCGCGGTCATGCACCCGGATGGCTATGTCGAGATCAAGGACCGGTCGAAGGACATCATCATCTCCGGGGGCGAGAACATTTCGTCGATCGAGGTCGAGGAGGTGCTGTATCGCCACCCGTCGGTGATGGAAGCCGCCGTCGTCGCGCGGCCCGATGAATTCTGGGGCGAGACGCCGTGCGCTTTCGTGACCCTGAAGGAGAGTGCCGCGCCCGACGCGGCCGACATCATCGCCTGGTGCCGCGACCGCCTCGCCCACTACAAGGCGCCGAAACACGTCGTCTTCGGGCCCTTGCCCAAGACTTCCACGGGGAAAATCCAGAAATTCGCGCTGCGCGAGCAGGCGGCGGAGGTGGGGAAGTGAACATCGTGATTTTCCGCTCGCCCGCGGTGCGGGAGAGGGCGGCGAGCGAAGCGAGACGGGTGAGGGCCGCGCGTAGCGAGGTGTCGGAGAGTGCAGAGCCCGCACCCTCGCATCGCTCTGCGATGGGCCCCTCCCTCTCCCGCGTTGCGGGCGAGGGGCATTGTTTATGACCGCGATCCCGAACTTTTCCGTCGAGGGTCAGATCGCGCTGGTCACCGGGGCGTCGAGCGGGATCGGGCTTTATTTCGCCGAGGTGCTGGCAGCGGCGGGGGCCAAGGTGGCGCTGGCGGCGCGGCGGACGGACCGGCTCGATGAGGCTTGCGAGCGCATCCGGGCGGGGGGCGGGACATGTCTGGCCGTGTCGCTCGATGTGACCGATCGCAAAAGCATCGCCGCGGCGCTGGCGGCGACGGAGGAGGGGCTCGGGGCGGTTTCGGTGCTCGTCAACAATGCCGGTGTCGTCGTTTCGAAGCCCTTTTTCGAGCATACCGAGGAGGATTGGGACCAGGTCGTCGACACCAACCTCAAGGGCGCGTTCTGGATGGCGCGGGATTTCGCGGCGCACCTCGTCGCGAAGAAGCGGGGCGGGCGGATCATCAATATCGTTTCGGTGCTGAGCCATCGCACGATCGCGCGGGTGCCGAGCTATCTCGCCGCGAAGGCCGGGCTCGCGCATCTGACCGGCACGATGGCGATGGAGCTGGCGCGGCACGGCATTCTCGTCAACGGCATCGCGCCGGGTTACGTCGTCACCGATTTCAACCGTGAGTTCCTCGAAAGCGAAGCGGGGCAGAGGCTTGCGGGGCGGGTGCCGCTGAAGCGGGCCGGGCAGGTCGAGGATTTGGGCGGGGCGCTGTTGTTCCTCGCCTCGCCGGCCAGCGCCTACGTGACCGGGGCGGTGATCGCGGTCGACGGCGGCCACGGCGTCGCGGCGATTTGAAGCCTGTCGATCACCTCAGCCCGATCTCGTGACCGATTTTTCCAATCTCAAACGGTTTCTGGCCGCCGAAACGGGCGCGCGATCGGTCGACATTGCGACCCTGGCCCTTCTCGAGGGTGGGGCGATCCAGCAGAATTGGGGGGTCGGCGCGACGTTCTCCGGCGGAACGCTCGACGGGGAGCAGCGCCTCGTCGTGCGCACCGACGCGCCGACGGCGGTAGCGGCGAGCCTGACGCGGATCGAGGAATTCGCCGTTCTCCGCGCCGTCCATGCGGTTGGCGCGCGGGTGCCCGAGCCGCTCTTCTCGTGCGACGACCCGGGCGTGCTCGGGGCGCCGTTTTTTGTGATGCGGCGGCTGCCGGGACATGCGACCGGACGGGTCATCACCCGAGACCCCGGGCTTGAGCCCCACTTGCCGCGGCTTGCGGCCGAGCTCGGTCACGAGCTCGCGCGGGTCCAGCGGGTGCGGCTGCCGCATCGCGGGCTTGAGTTCCTGCCGCCGGACCGCGGGGCGCGGGGGCAGATCGCCGGGTTCCGGACTTATCTCGACCGGCATCCGGTGCCGCGGCCGGTGCTGGAGTGGGCGATGCGCTGGGCGGAGACGCATGTGCCGGAGCCGCTGCCGATCGTGCTCTGCCATCGCGACTTCCGCACCGGAAATTATCTCGTCGACGGGGCCGAGCTCTCCGGCGTCCTCGATTGGGAGTTTGCCGGCTGGGGCGACCCGGATGAGGATATCGGCTGGTTCTGCTGCAAGGGCTGGCGCTTTGCCCGGCTCGATCGTGAGGCAGGCGGTATCGCCGCGCGGGACGATTTCTATCGGGGATACGAGGCCGGGTCGGGGCGGCGGCTCGATCCCGACCGGGTGCGATTCTGGGAGATCATGGCCAATATCCGCTGGGCGATCGTCGCGATGATGCAGAGCGACCGGTTTATCCTCGGCGGCGAGCAAAGCCTCGCGCGGGCGATCACGGCGCGGCGGGCGACCGAATGCGAGTTCGAGTTGCTGTGGCTGCTGGACCAGGACGAGAGGCCGGGCTGATGCGCGACTTGCCGACCGGGCTCGATCTGCTGGCGCTCGCCCGGCGTCTGCTGCTCGACGAGATCCTGCCGCTGCTGCCGGAGGAGCGCCGGCCGGATTTGCGGCTTGCCGCGACGTCGATGGCGATTGCGGCGCGCGAAGCGGCGAACGGCGAGGCGCCGCTCGCGGAGATCGGGGCGATGCTGGAGGAGCTTTACGGAGAGCCCGCGGACCCCGCTCGGCTTGCCGGCGATTTGCGAAAGGGAGCTTTCGAAACATCGGGGTCGCGGGAGACGGCCGCACGCGCGATACTGTGGCGGCTGACGATCCTCAAGTTGCGCGAGGGGAACCCGCAATTCCTCGCTGCGCACGGGATCGAATAAACCGACAGGAGCGGCGAGAGCGTGGCGCAGTCGACGGTCGAAGACACCATCGCGGCATTCGCCAAGGGCGAGATCGTTGTCGTCACCGACGATGACGACCGCGAGAACGAGGGCGATCTGATCATCGCCGCTCAGTATGCGACGCCGGAGAAGATGGCGTTCATCATCCGCAACACCTGCGGCATCGTCTGCGCGCCGGTGACCGGAGAGCGCGCGCGGGCGCTCGGCCTCGCGCCGATGGTCGCAGACAACGACGCGATCCACGGCACCGCGTTTACCGTCTCGGTCGATTACCGGCATGGCACGACGACCGGCATCTCGGCCGACGACCGCACCGCAACGATCCGCAACCTCGCCAACAACAATGCCGGTCGCGCCGACTTCGTGCGCCCCGGGCACATCTTTCCGCTGATCGCCAAGGATGGCGGCGTGCTGATGCGGTCGGGCCACACCGAGGCGGCGGTCGATCTGTGCCGTGCCGCCGAGCTCGAGCCGGTCGCGGCGATCTGCGAGCTCGTCAACGACGATGGCAGCGTGATGCGCGGCCCCCAGGTCGCCGCCTTTGCCGACAAGCACAAGCTCCAGCGCATCTCGGTGGCGGACCTGATCGCCTATCGCCAGGCGCGCGAAAAGCTCGTGACCCGCGTTGCCGAGTTCAAGGTAAACAGCGATTTCGGGGTGCTCGACGGCTACGCCTATGCGACGCCGTTCGACAAGGTCCAGCACTTCGCCTTTGTCTACGGCAAGCTCGGCGATGGTCGCGACATTCCGACCCGCCTGCACCGCGGCAGCGTCATCGACGACGTGTTCGGCGGCGCAAAGCCCATCCATGCCGCGATGCGCCAGTTCAAGAAGCAGGGGAAAGGCGTCCTCGTCTACCTGCGCGAAGGCACGTCGGGAGTGCCGATCCACACCCTCGGCGAGGGCGAGGGACAGACGACGCGCTCGGAGATGGAGCGCACCCGGCAATGGCGCGAAATCGGGCTTGGCGCGCAGATCCTGCGCGACCTCGGCATCTCGTCGATCCGGCTCTATGCGACGCGCGAACGCACCTATGTCGGGCTCGCCGGGTTCGGCATCGAGATCGCGGCGACCGAGACGATCGAAGAGAAATGACACACGAGATCGTCATCGTCGGGCCGATGTACCCGGCCTGCCAGGCGCGGCTCGAAGCGGAATTCACGGCGCACAAATTGTGGGAAGCGGCGGATCGCGGCGCGTTCCTCCGCGATGTCGCCGACCGGGTACGCGGGATCGCGGTCTACGCGCTGCACGGTTGCCAGGCCGAGGTGATCGGGGCGCTGCCCAAGGTCGAGATCATCGCCTGCATGGGGATCGGGGTCGACCGCATCGACCTCGCCTGCGCACAAAAGCGCGGCATCCGGGTCACCAACACGCCTGACGTCGTGACACCAGACACCGCCGACACGGCGATGGCGCTGATGCTGGCCGTCGAGCGGCGCATCCCGCAAGGCGACCGGTTTGTCCGCAGCGGCGAATGGATCAACGGCGATTTCGCCTTCGGCCGCTCGCTCGGCAAGCGCCGGGTCGGCATCGTCGGGCTAGGCCGCATCGGCAATGCGATCGCCCGGCGGTGCGCCGCCTTTGACATGGAGATCGCCTATCACGGCCCGCGCGAAAAGGCCGGGGCGTCGTACCGGTATGTCGCCGATTTGGTCGAGTTGGCGGAATGGGCCGAGATTCTCGTTGCGGCATGTCCGGGCGGCGAGGCGACGCGGAATCTGGTCAACGCCGAGGTGCTCGCCGCGCTCGGGTCCGAGGGGTCGCTGATCAACATCTCGCGCGGCAGCGTGGTCGACGAGCCGGCGCTGATCGCGGCGCTCCGAGCGGGCACGCTGGGCGGGGCCGGGCTCGATGTGTTCGCGACCGAGCCGCGCGTGCCCGAGGCGCTGCGGGCGATGGATAACGTCGTGCTGTCGCCCCATATCGGCACCCAGACCCATGACGCGCGGCGGGCCATGGGCGACCTGACGGTCGACAATCTGCACGCCCATTTTGCCGGCCGGCCCCTGCTGAGCCCGGTTGTCTGAGGGGGCTCTGGTGCACGCTGCGCAACATAGCCGGCTGGTTTGGGGGCGAATCCACTACGCGTGGGTCATTGCCGCCGTCACGTTCCTGGTCATCGTGATCACGGCCGGCGTGCGGGCGGCGCCGGGCGTCTTGATCGTGCCGCTCGAACAGGAATTCCACTGGTCGCGGGCGACGATTTCGTTCGCGGTCGGGGTGAACCTGCTGCTCTACGGGGCGATCGGCCCGTTCGCGGCCGCGCTGATGGACCGGTTCGGCGTGCGGCGGGTGATGACGCTGGCGGTCGTGCTGACCGCGGCGGCGGTCGCGTTTAGCCCGATGATGCGCACTACGTGGCAACTCATCCTCTTGTGGGGTGTCGTTGTCGGGATCAGCTGCGGGTTCATCGGCGCTTATCTCGCGGCCTTTATCGCGGCGCGCTGGTTCCGCTCGCGGCAAGGGCTGGTGATCGGCATCCTGACGGCGGGGAACGCGGCCGGGCAACTGGTCTTTCTGCCGACGATGGCAACGCTCGTCGAGGCATGCGGCTGGCGCGTGATGTCGCTGGTAATGGCCGGCGTGGTCATCGCGCTGGCCCCGGTGCTGGTGCTGTGGATGCGCGAGAACCCCGCCGCGCTCGGGCTGGCGCCTTATGGGGCGACGCCCGACCACAAGAGCGCGCAGCAGCCCGCCGGGAACCCGCTCACCGCGCCGTTCCACGCCCTGTGGGAGGGCGCGCGAACCCGCGATTTCTGGCTGCTCGCGAGCGCCTATTTCGTTTGCGGCGCGTCAACCAACGGGCTTATCGGCACGCATCTGATCCCGGCCTGCGTCGATCACGGGCTGACCGAAATAGTGGGGGCAGGGCTTCTGGCGATGACCGGCGTTTTCGCTTTTGCCGGCGGGACGATGTCGGGATGGCTCGCCGATCGCTACGACAACCGCGTGCTGCTCGCCTGGTATTACGGGCTGCGCGGCCTGTCGCTGATGTACCTGCCGTTCGCGTTCGACATGTCGTTTTACGGGCTGACGCTGTTCAGCGCGTTTTACGGGCTCGACTGGATCGCCAGCGTGCCGCCGACGGTGCGGCTGTTGTCGCGCGTCGTCGGCAATGAGCGGACGGGGATCATGGTGGCGTGGATCACGGTGATCCACCAGGTTGGCGGCGCCGCCGCGGCGTTTCTCGGCGGCGTCTTGCGGATTTCGTTCGGGACCTACCTCGAAGCCTTCATGGTATCGGGGCTGATGTGCATCGCCGCCGCGGTCATGGCGCTGCTGATCGGCGCCGGACGCACGGGCCGCGACCACGTCGCGACCGACGCCGCGCCGGCATAGGCCGACCGCAACAGGTTCGCGCCCCGCGCCGCAGTTTGGCGTACCCTTTCGATGACGAGTCGCCGAACGTTCGGCCGCACATGCGCGACGACCATGATCTCCTGGGTACCGATCTGGATGTGGTAATCCGGGACAAAGCGAAACGAGACGGTCTCGCGCCCGCCGATCACCCGATGCCGGAACCCGGTCAGGTCGCGAGCATGCTGCTGACCCGCCCAGCGGAGGATATCCGCCGGGTCGCGCACGATGAGGCGCATCCACTTGGTCCGGGTCATCCCGCTGCCTCCACGAAGTGCGGCATGAAGGATCGGGTCTATTCGTTAACCGACCGTTGTCGCCCCTCCCGCTTTGCGGCACCTTCGATGCGTTCAGCAAAAGGCGGCGGGCATGTGGGACATCCTCATTCGCGACGGTACGGTGATCGACGGCAGCGGCAGCGCGGGGAGGGCGGCCGACGTCGCGATCGAAGCCGGCCGCATCGCCGCGATCGGCCCCGGGCTTTCGGGTCAGGCGGGCCGGGTCATCGACGCCTCGGGCCTCGCCGTGACGCCGGGCTTTATCGACATCAAGACCCATTCCGATTTCGTCCTGCCGATCAACCCGAAGGCGGAGAGCAAGGTCCGGCAAGGCGTCACGACCGAGATCATCGGCCATTGCGGCTACTCGGTCGCGCCGGTGCTGCCGGGCAAGACCGAGCTCCTCGCGCATTACCTGAGCGGTGGAGCGCCGTGGCTGCCGTTCCGCGAGATGGGGTTTCCCGAATACCTCGACACGTTTCCTGCGGTGTCGGTAAACGCGGGGATGCTCGTCGGCCACAACACGCTGCGGCTGATGGTGATGGGTCTCGAAGACCGCACCCCGACGGCAGATGAGCTCGGCCAGATGATCGTGCTGTTGGAGGAAGGGCTCGACGCCGGGGCGCTCGGCATGTCGTCGGGCCTGTTTACGCCGCCCGGGAGCTTTGCGCAGGCGGACGAGCTGATGGCTTTTGCCCAGGTGCTCAAGCGCCATAACGCGGCCTATTTCACCCATGTGCGCGACGAATCGAACAAGATCGTCGAATCGGTCGAGGAGGCGATCGCCGTCGCCCGCGCGACCGGAGTGCATACCGAAATCGTCCATCTGAAATGCTCGGGCGTCGACAATTGGGGGAAGGCGGCAACGATCCTCGCGATGATCGACCGCGCCCGCGCCGAGGGGTGCGACGTCGATTGCGACGCCTATCCCTATGCCGCCGGCGCCAACCCGCTTAAGAACCTGCTGCCGGGCTGGGTGCAGGTCGGCGGCAACGAGGCGATGCTGGCGCGGCTCGCCGACCCGAAGGCGCGGGCCCGGATCGAAGCCGAGATCGCCGATGACGGGCTCAACAACTGGGGCCGCATCCCGTCATGGGAGGCGGTGCAGGTGTCGATCTCGCCGAAGCGGCCCGAGACCGCCGGCAAGACCGTTGCAGCGCTGGCCAAGGAATGGGGCTGCGACCCGATCGACCAGATCTGCGACCACCTGATCGCCGATAACGGAGCGACGCGCGTGCTGATCACCTCGATCTCGGAAGACGACATCCGCACGATCATCCGCTCGTCCACCGCGCTCGTCGGCTCCGACGGCAATTGCGTCGCCGATTACGGCACGGTCAGCCAAGGCATGCCGCACCCGCGCTTTTATGGGACATTCCCGCGCGTCATCGGCCACTACGTCCACGACGAGGGCCTGATCCCGCTCGAGCAAGCGGTCTACAAGATGACCGGCGGTACGGCGAAGGCGCTCAAGCTGAAAGACCGCGGCCTGCTCCGCGAAAGCTACCGTGCCGACATCGCGATCTTCGATCCTGCCGATTTTCGCGATCTGGCGACCTACGCCGACCCGCACCGCTACCCGAGCGGCCCGCGCACCAGCGTCATCGTCAATGGGGTGGTGGTGATCGACCAGGCACGGCACACGGGGGCGACGCCGGGCGCCGTGCTGCGACGGGATCACGACGGGCGGGTCGGATAGTTTTTGCCTCGAACCCTACGCTAGGCTTTTCGAGACCATCTCGTAAGTGTTCGGGCTGAGGCCTTCCTTTGCCAGAATCCGTTCGAGCGCCGCCTTCATCAGCGTCTGCCGCGCGGCGTCCTGGCGGCGCCATTGGCCGAGGGGCTGCACGAGCCGCGCGGCGAGCGCCGGGTTAGGGCCGTCGAGGGCCATGACTTCGTCGGCGAGGAAGGCGTAGCCGTCGCCGCCCGCTGCGTGGAAATGGAGCTGGTTGCCTTGCGAGAAGGCGCCGGCGAGGGCGCGGACGCGGTTGGGGTTGGCGCGGGTGTAGGCCGGGTGGTTTGCCAGCGCACGGACGGCGGCGACCGTCCCCGGCAAGGCCGAGCGGGCCTGCAGGCCGAACCATTTGTCGACGACGAGCGGGTCGTCCTTCCAGCGCTCGTAGAAGGCTGCGAGGGCTTCGGTGCGCTCGGGGCCGGCGATGTCGGCGAGGAGGATCAGCGCGGCCAGGACGTCGGTCATGTTTTGCTGCGCGTCGAATTGCGCCTTGGCGAGGCGTGTGCCCTCGGCCGCGCCGCCGGCGGTCAGATAGGCGAGGCAGGCGTTGCGCAGCGCGCGGCGGCCGATCGAGGCGCCGTCGATCTTGTAGGGGCCGGGATCGGCAAGGCGGCGGTAGGTGTCGGCAAGCGGGCCGGCGAGGGCGGCGGCGATCTGCGAGCGGGCGTCCTCGCGCGCCCGATGGATTGCGTCGACATCGACCGTCTGCATCGCGTCGGCGAGCGTCGCCTCGGTCGGGAGTTGCAGGTTTTCGGCGGCAAAGGCCGGGTCCTTGTCGGCGTCGGCGAGGGTCTGGCGCATCGCGGCGATCAGGTCAGGGTCGAGCGCTCCCGTCGCGCCGTGGGCGACGCGGTCAAGGAGGATCGTCGTCGCCGCCTGCTGTCCGGCGTCCCAGCGCGCCACCGGGTCGGTGTCGTGGATCGCGAGGAATTTGAGGCGGTCGAGGGAGACGCCACCGAGCCTGACCGGTGCCGAGAACTGCCGCAGCAGCGACGGCACCGGCGGCGCGGCGACATCGACGAAACGAAAGGTCTGACGCGGGGTGCCGGCGACGAGGACGCGCGTGCCGGCCTGCGCGGCGCTTTCACCATCGAGCCGCGTCGGCATTTCGTCGCCGTTCGGGCCGAGGAGGCCCATCGCGATCGGGATCAGCACGGGCTCTTTGGTGTCCTGGCCAGGCGTCGCCGGGGTCTTCTGCGCGACGGTCAGCTCGTAGCTGCGGCTCGCCGGATCATAACGGTCCTCGACGGTAAGCTCGGGCGTGCCGGCCTGGTGATACCAGCGCGCGAAATCACCGAGATCGACGCCGCCGCCCTCGGCCATCGCCGCGACGAAGTCGGGGATCGTCGCGGCCGAGTTGTCGTGCCGGGCGATATACGTGTCCATGCCATGCCGAAACCCGTCGGGCCCGAGGAGGGTGTGAACCATGCGGATGAGCTCGGCACCCTTTTCATAGACGGTCGCGGTGTAGAAATTGTCGATCCGGAGATAGCTCTGCGGCTGCACCGGGTGGGCGAGGGGGCCGGCATCCTCGGGGAACTGCGCGTTGCGCAGCGTGCGGATATTGCCGATCCGATTGACCGCGGCACTGCCCATGTCGGCCGAGAATTGCTGGTCGCGGAAGACGGTCAGCCCTTCCTTGAGCGACAGTTGAAACCAGTCGCGGCAGGTGACGCGGTCGCCCGTCCAATTGTGGAAATATTCGTGGGCGATGACCCGCTCGATGCCCTGGTAGTCGCCGTCGGTCGCGGTGTCGGGCTTCGCCAGCACGTAGCGCGTGTTGAAGATGTTGAGGCCCTTGTTCTCCATCGCCCCCGCGTTGAAATCGCTGACCGCGACGATGTTGAAGACGTCGAGGTCGTATTCGAGGCCGAAGGTCTTCTCGTCCCAGCGCATCGATGCCTTCAGCGATTCCATCGCGTGGGCGCATTTGTCCTCGTCGCCACGCCGCACCCAGATCGCGAGCTTTACGTTGCGGCCCGAGCGGGTCGTGAATTCGTCGCGATGAGCGACGAGATCACCGGCGACAAGCGCGAAGAGGTAGGAGGGCTTCGGGTGCGGGTCGTCCCATTTCGCCCAATGCCGCCCGTCGGCGAGGTCGCCGGCACCGGCCGGGTTACCGTTCGAGAGGAGGATCGGATAGCGGGCCTTGTCGGCGTTGATCGTTACCGAGTAGCGCGCAGAGACGTCGGGCCGGTCGATGAAATAGGTGATCCGCCGGAAGCCCTCGGGCTCGCACTGGGTACAGAAGTTGCCGCCGGATTTGTAAAGGCCGCTGAGCGCAGTGTTGTTCTGCGGCTCGATGCGGACCTCGGTTTCGAGGATGAACGCATCCGGCACATCGGCGACGACGAGGACACCGTGATCGTCGATCCGGTGCGATTTTTCGGCGCCGTCGAGTTTCAGCGACACAAGCGCCAACCCGACGCCGTCGAGATGGAGCGGCGCATTCTCGTCGGCCGTTGCGCGCGTGACCGACAGCCTCGCCGAAACCCGCGTCTCCTCCTCGCCGAGATCGAATGCCAGTTCGACTGTATCGATGATGAATTCGGGCGGCCGGTAATCGGCGAGGCGGGTCGGCGGCGGCGGGGCGGATTCGCGCGGGAGATCGAGCATGGGAGACCCTGATGTCGGGGATTTGCAGCATCGTAACACACTGAGGGGCCCGGGGAACGCCGGCTAGAACCAGGATTCTGCGCTTGCGCTGGGATCAAAATTCAATTTTGGAATGTTTGTCAGCCAGTTCACAAACGAAACGCGGTTCGATCTGATCATACGTAGATGGATCGTGACGAATGCGTAGAGGAGAGTTGTGATGAAAACGCTTGGTGCTATCACACTTCTTGCCGGAATGGCGGTGAGTGCTTCGGCTTTTGCGCAGACGCCGGCCGATAACGCGGTGGCCGGTGGGGCGAGTGGTGCGGCGACGGGCGCCGTGATCGGCTGCATCGTGACGATTCCGATCGGCTGCGCGCCCGGCGCGGCGGTTGGCGCGGCTGTGGGCGGCGGCGTCGGCGCCACCACCGGCGCGGCCACGGGTCCGGTTTATGCGCCGCCGCCGCCTCAGGGCTATTACTACCGCTAGTCGCGGTCTTCGCGTCATCACGCGAATTTGCGCCCCGGCCGGGTTCGCTTGGCCGGGGCGTTTCGCGTAGGATCGCGCGCCCCGTCGATGGAGACCGCGCGATGCACCTCTATACCTACTACCGCTCGCAGGCCGCGTTTCGCGTGCGGATCGCGCTGAACCTCAAGGGGCTTGGCCACGACGACACGTTCCTGCACTTGGAAAAGGGCGACCAGTTCACTGCGGAGTACCGCGCGATCAACCCGCAGATGGTCGTGCCGACACTGATCGACGGCGAGGCGAGACTGTTCCAGTCGCTGGCGATCCTCGAATACCTCGACGAGACCTATCCCGACCCGCCGCTGTTGCCGAAAGACCCGGCAGCGCGGGCGTGGCTGCGCGGCTTGGCCCTCATCAATATAGCCGACTCGCATCCGCTGATCGTGCCTCGGGTCAGGCACTATCTGCTCGACGATATGAAATGGACCCAGGACCAGTTGATGGCGTGGATCCGGCATTGGATCGGCGCCGGCCTCGCCGCGATGGAAGAGCTTCTCGCCGAGCACAAGGAGAGCGGCCGCTTCGCTCATGGCGACGCCCCGACGATCGGCGATATCGGCATCATCACGCAGGTGACGCCGGCGCGGAACTTCAACGCCGATCTGTCGGCCTATCCTCGAGTGATGCGGGTCTATGAGACCTGCATGGCGCTTCCGGCCTTCCGGGACGCAGCCCCGTCAAATCAGCCCGACGCCGAGTAGGAAGCGGGAGTAGGGCCGATGAGCGGAGCGTAATCCGCCGGTGCGTCTCGGCGGAATGCGCTTCGCTTTTCCGGCCTACACGATGAGCGTGCTGTCGACGCAATCGGCGTAAGGCACCGGGTGCGACAGGAAGCCGCTGCTGAGGAGGGCGCGCTGGAGACAGAGGAAGCCTTCTTCCGGGAGGCGCGGGTCGGTTGCCCAAACGCCTTGGGACTTGTAGCGGGCGAGGGAACCTTCGAGGACGGCGCGGTCGAGATCGGGGAAATACGATCCGATCGCCGCCGCTAATTCGGATGGTGAGGCGGCGGCGACCCATCTTTGCGTGCGAGCCATTGCCCGCACCATGCGGCGGAACGGCTCGGGGTTCTGTGCGAGGCGGTCGCGGTGCGTCGCGAACACCGTATACGAGGTGAGGCCGCGGGCGCTCGATTGCTGCCAGACATGGGCACCGCCGCGTATCGCCTGCTCGACAAAGGGCTCGAACATCTGCGCGACGGGCAGGGTGCCGGCGTGGAGGGCGGCCACGTTTTCGGGCATGCCCTTGTCTGCGATGCGATCGAGGCGGTTGGGGTCGAGGCCGGCCTGACGGATGTCCTCCGTGATGCACAGCCATGGGGTCGGCACCTCGCTGACCGAGGCGAAACGGATGTGGGCGAGGTCGGCGAGTTTGAAGCCGGGATTGGGCTTGCCGCCAAGAAGCGAAAAGGGGTCCCGTGTCACCACCTCGGCAAAGGCGGTGAGCGGACAGGTGGGGTTCTGCTCGTGCAGCTTCATGATGCGAATGGGGCCCATCCACATGACGTCCGCCTCGCCGGCGAGGACTGCGGCCTCGGCTTTTCCGGGACCTGGCGACGGCAACAGCTCGACCTCAAGGCCCTCGGCCTCATAGGCCCCGGTCGCATGCGCGGCGTAGAACGGCGCGTAGAGGACGAAGCGATAATTCTCGAACAGGCGGAGACGGGTCACGGCAGGCATGTGGTGGTGCCTCGGTTTGCGATTGGGCTCGGGTCGGCTATCGTGACGGTCGCGTGACATGCTGACAACCGCCCCAGGCGGAAAAGACCAGGAGCACAGGGAACATGAGTGACGCCGCTGTAGCCCCGAACTGCCTCGCCGGCATCCGGGTTCTCGACCTGTCGCAATTCGAAGCCGGCCCGACCTGTACCGAGGTCATGGCGCAGCTCGGCGCCGAGGTCGTCAAGGTCGAGAACCCGCGCGGGGGCGAACCGGGGCGCATCCTCGGCAACGGGCCGAAGCCGGGCGACGACGCCTATTATTTCATGGCCTACAACGCCAACAAGAAATCGGTCACGGCCAATTTGAAGTCGCCCGCCGGCGTCGCGCTCGTCAAGAAGATGGCCGAGCAGGCCGACGTGTTCATCGAGAACATGGCGCCTGGCACGATCGAGAAATTGGGGCTCGGCTGGGAAGAGCTGCACAAGCTCAACCCGCGCCTCATCTACGCCCAGGTCAAAGGGTTTGGCGAAGGCAGCCCCTACGAGCACAACCTCGCCTTCGACATGATCGCGCAGGCCTGCGGCGGCGGCATGTCGATCACCGGCGAGGCCGACGGGGCGCCGTGCAAGCCGGGCCCGACGCTCGGCGACACCGGCACCGGGATGCTGATGTGCATCTCGATTCTCAGCGCCCTGCTGGAGCGCGCCCGCACCGGTAAGGGCCGGCATCTGCAGGTCGCGATGCAGGACGCGCAGCTCAACTACATCCGCGGCGCCTTCATCATGCACGCCCGCACCGGCCACGCCGCCAAGCGCAACGGCTCGCGCGGCGCCTTCGGCGGACCGCCGCCGGCTGCGATCTATCCGACCAAGGGCGGCGGGCCGAACGACTGGATCTACGTCTTCAACAGCCACAACAACCCGGACCACTGGCGCCGGCTGTGCAAGGTGATCGGCCGGCCGGAACTGGCCGACGACCCGGAATACGTCGACCGCGACAACCGCACGAAACACGCCGACGAGGTCAACGAGATCGTTGCGGCCTGGACCCGGCAGCACGACAAGCACGAGGCGATGCGCCTGATCGGCGCTGCCGGGGTGCCCGCCGGCGCGGTGATGGACACCGGCGACCTCCTGGCCGAAGAGACTTTCTTCGACCGCGGAATCCTCCAGATCCAGCATCACCCGGCCGGCGACTTCCGCATGCCGACCTTCCCGGTCCGCTTCGACGGCAAACCCCCGAAGATCACCCCCGCACCGCTCTTGGGCGAGCATAGCGAGGAGGTATTCGGATCGTGGCTCGGGATGAGCCGGGCCGATGTTAAGGGGATGAAGGACGAGGGGGTTATCTAGCGGGACTATCCCCTCTTCCGCAATGCGGGAAAGGGAATTCGCCGCTATTTCCCCATCCCCAGCCGCTTGCTGGCGATTTTCGCGCCTTCGGCCATCGCGCGGAACTTGGCCCACATCACGTCTTCGGTGACGCGGCCCATTCCGGCTGAGGTGTCGAAGCCGCAATCGGTGCCGGCTTGGACGCGGCGGGGGTCGCCGACGACCCGGGCGACGTTTTCGAGGCGGTCGGCGACGACCTCGGGGTGCTCGACAAAGCCGGTCAGGTCGTCGACGACGCCGGCGACGATGATCTGGTCGTCGGCGAGCGGGTGCTTTTCGAGGACGCGATATTCGTGCTGGTGGCGCGGGTTGCCGAACGGGAAGACGAACCCGCCGACATCGGCCTTTTGCAGGATCGGGATGATGTCCTCGAGCGGCACGTCGCGGTCATGCGGGCCTTCGTAGTTGCCCCAGCAGACATGGAGCCGTACCCGGTCGCGCGGGACGTTGACGATCGCCCTGTTGATCGCCGCGATGACCCGTTCGACAAAATCAAGGAAGTCGCCGAGGGGTCGGTCGTTAAAGCTCAAGTGGCGTTCCAACGCCAGGTCGGGGCAATCGAGCTGCAACAGGTAGCCAGCCTTGACGATGGCCTCGTACTCGACCTGAAGCGCCTTTGCGACGGCATCGAGATAGGCATCCTCGGTGTCGTAAAACTCGTTCTTCATTGCGCCGACGATGATGCCAGGCGAGGGAGCGGTGTAGAACGGCTCGGCGAACCCGTCGGGCTTTGCGGCGAGCACGGCGCCGAAATCGGCGAGCTCGGTCTTGAGCTCGGTGTCGTCGGCGTAAGAAACGGCGGCGATGCAGCGCGGCGGCTCGTAGTTGCCGACGGCCTCGCGCGCAGCGAGCATTGCGGCCATCTGGGCCTTGAGGATCGGGTAGCGTTCGACATCGCCACGCGGCCAGCGCTTCCAGCCGCTGCCGAACCCGGTCATGCGATGGCGGATGTAGAGGAAAAACGCTTCGCGCTGCTGCTCGCCGTTATTGCCGATGTCGACGCCGTTCTCGATCTGCTTCTCGACGATCTGGGCGACGGCGTCCTTGCCGCGCTGCACGATCTCGCCGGGATCGACCCCTTCGCCGCGGGCACGACGCACATACAGCCGGGTCAGTTCCCGCGGGCGGGGCAGGCTGCCGGTGTGCGTCGTCAGGATGCGTTCGTCGCTCCAGCGCATCGTTCCCTCCCTAGTCGTTGAGGAATGCCGCGACCCGTTCGGCAAATTGGTCCGGCTGCTCCTGCTCCGGGAAATGTCCCGAGCCGTCGATGATTTCGAATCGCGCGCCGGGGATCAGGCTGGCGTAGGTGCGGCCATATTCCGGCGTCACCACCCCGTCGCTCGCACCCCACAATACCAGCGTCGGCACCTTGATGCGGCCGAGCCACTGCTTGAGCTGCGGGTTGAACATGTACGGATGCCAGGCATAAAGGCACAGCGATTCCCAGTTGCGGGCATGGACGACCAGCTCGTCGTCGGTCATCGCGTCGTAATCGGGGGCCTTGGCGGGGTCGTGCCAGCTCCGCGTTTTGACCTCGGCCGGGTTGACGTTGAACACGTCGAGAATGTCACGCTCCTCGCGGCCGCCGATCTTGATGCCGACGGGATCGGCCAGCACGAGCTTGTTGATGCGGTGCGACGATGCGGCGGCGACCTCGGCCGCGATCCACCCGCCGAACGACAGCCCGATCACGTCGACCTTGCCGCCCGGCACTTCGTCGAGGATCGCGAGGTAGAGATGCACCAGGTCGTACATCGTGTCGAAATCATCAGGACGGGGCGAGTGGCCGAAGCCGGGCGAGGACGGGACGATCAATTCCGCGTTGCGGCCGAGCAGGTCGAGAAACGGCGCTTTCGGCGAAACGCTGTCCATACCGTGGATCACGAGGGTCGGACGGCCGCTGCCGCGGCGCAGCACTTCCAGCTCGATCCCGTTGACGGTCATGCGGCTTTCACTCGACATCGGCGCCTGGCTCTCCTCGATGGGCGCGGCACTATGACAGAAAGCATCCGGGGCTCGTAGAGACCGATTCGCGGGGCTGGGCGACGCTGCGGCGCATTGTCACGGCGCTCGCGTGAAGGCCGCTTTGGCCAAAGCTCGCGCGGGAGGCGCTGTTTTTGATCAATATTAAGTTTCGCTCGACTGTCCTTGTCGCGGTGCCGGCGAGTCCGTACATTGGGGACCTCGGTCCAACAACTGAAAGGAGGTGATCCTGTGTCTAACGATCAACTGCGGGCGACCGCTGCCGTGACCAGGATCCCTGCGGAGATCCTCGCCCGATAAGGGCGACGGCGCGGCTCGGTAGGCCGCAGTAAATCGAATGGGAGGCCGCCCGGCTATTGGGCGGCCTCTCTTCGTTAGGGGGCTTCGTTAGGGGGCGTCATCGAGCGTGAAGCCGTGCGCCCTGAGATACGCGGCAAACCCTTTCCCCTCGGGCCCCATCGCCTGCCGCGCTTTATCCTCCGACCAGCCGTAGAACTCCGCTTGGCCGAAGCGGGCCGGGTCGCGCTGGCGATCCTTGATCGAGAACCGTGCGTCGCGCCGCCGGTCGTACCCGGCGACGGTCTCGGCAAGCCGCGAGTCGTCGTAGCGGTCATGGTGCACGGTCGTATCGGGCGAGAGGCGCATGCTGACAAAGCCTTGCTGTGCCGGATAGCCGAGGCAGAGACCGGCGACCGGGAAGACCTTGTCCGGCAGATCGAGAATCTCAGCGACCGTGCCAATGTGATTGCGCAACACGCTGATCGGGCAGGTGCCAAGCCCCAGCGTCTCCGCCCCGAGGATCGCGGTCTGCAAGGCGAGGGCGCCATCGACCGCCGCGTTGAAGAAGCCTTCGAGCGTGCCGTTCGCGACCGGGTGCGGCGTCATTTCTTCGAGCCGCCGCGCGTCGCCGAGAAAGACGAGGAACACCGGCGAACTGCCGATCCACGGCATGTCGGGGAACAGCGCGCCGAGACGGTCGCGGCGGTCGCGGTCCTGTAGCCAGATCACCGAGGCCTGCTGGAAATCCGATTTCGACGACGCGGAGAACGCCGCCGCAAGCACGAGACGCACCACGGAATCCGGCACGGGCCGGTCGCTGTAGCGGCGCTGAGTGCGTCGCGTCAGAACCTGTCGGATCCATACGTTGTCGTCCGTGTCGCCGCCGAGGTCGAGCGCTTGGCCAAAGCGGGCCTCGAGTTCTGGTGCGTATCCCTGGGCCATGTGCGTTCTCCCGGTGAAAGCCGCGCCCATTGTTCAGCCGCCGGGATGGCCGATCAACGGCTCTTCGGTTCGGGCCAGGTGTCATCTTTCGTATTGACGGCCAACGCCCGGCCCGGAGCCGACCTGATGCGCCGATTGGCGGCGCGCACAGTCAGCGGCGAAAGCTAGCCCCGCTTTCCCCCGGTCAAATCCTCGATCATCTCCATTTGGATCTGCTGGACCTCGAGCAGGTGCGCCCATTGCTGGTGGATGAGCTGATCGAGCTTTTCGTTGATAGCGCGGATTTCGAGTTCGGCCTTGAGATTGACCTGATAGTCGTTTTCGGCGCGGAACCGGTCGCGGTCTTCCTGGCGGTTCTGGCTCATCAGGATCACCGGGGCCTGCACCGCGGCCAGCATCGACAGCGCCAAGTTCAACAGGATGTAGGGGTAGGGGTCGAACGGGCTCTTCAGCAGCAGGACGCTGTTGACGATGATCCAACCGGTCATCAGGCTGAAAAAGCAGATGATGAACCGCCAGCTTCCGCCGAATTGGGCGACCTTGTCGGCGATGTGCTCGCCGATCGTCAGCGACTCGTCGAACTCTTTGTTGGTGTTGTCGGTGACAAGCGCTCCGTCGCCGAGGCTGTGCATGACCTCTTCTTCGAGAGCGGTCAGGGCGCCGATGTCCCGCTGCATCTCCGAGCGGACGAACTCGCCGCGAAACCGGTTGCGGCATTGCCGGCAGATATGGCCGTTGGGGTCCCAATTCGGAGCCGCG
>DASXFE010000137.1:0-16242 GCA_036489765.1 Allostellaceae bacterium
CTCTCGAAGGGGACGCCTCCTCGGGATGAGAAAGGCATTTGACGGCACCAATGTTCATGGCACCAACCAGCCTTCCTCAACCTGAGGAGCCCGCGAAGGGGGCGTCTCGAAGGACGCACGAGGGCCGTCCCAGTCTCCGAAGCACATGATCACCTGGCCTAATTTCGTCTCGCAATTGTTCAACGGGCTGGCGACCGGCACGCTGTTGGCCCTGATCAGCTCGGGGCTGACGATCATCTACGGTACGCTCGGCGTGTTGAACCTCGCCCATGGAGCGATGTTCATGCTCGGCGGCTATGCCGGGTACGTCGTCTATGCGCTGACGGGCTCGTTCCCGTTGGCGGTGCTCGGCGGGGCGGTGGCGTTGGTGATCGTCGGCGCGGTCATCGAGCTCGTCATCATCCGCCATTTCTACGACCGGCCGCCCGAAGACCAGCTTCTCGTCACATTCGGGATCGGCTTTGTCATCGTCGAGCTGGTGCGGCTCGGCTTCGGCAGCCTGTCGAAGACCGTGCTGGCGCCGCACTGGGCCGCCGGGGTGACCCCGATGGGGTTCCTCATCTATCCGACCTATCGCATCGTCGTCGCCGGAATTGCCGCCGTGGCGCTGGCGGTCCTCTACTTCGTCCTCTACCGCACCCGGCTGGGCATGATCGTGCGCGCCGGGATCGAGGATTCGACGATGGTCGGGATGCTGGGCATCAACGTCTATCGCGTGTTCATGATCGTGTTCGGCGTCGGCGCGATGGCGGCGGGGTTTGCCGGGATCGTCAACGCGCCGGTCGTGGCGCTGACCCCCGACATGGGTGAATCGATCCTGGTCCAGACCTTTGTCGTCGTCGTGATCGGCGGCGTCGGGTCGTTTCCGGGCGCGATCATCGGCGGCCTCATCGCCGGCGAGATCCTGAGCCTGACGTCGATGGTCAATCCGGCGTATTCGAGCGTGATGCTGTTCGCCGTGATGACCCTTGTTTTGCTGGTGCGGCCGCAGGGCCTGCTCGGCGCGTTGGGACGCGACTAATGCTGCGCGCCCGCCCACTCCTCGTCGAGCTGCTGACCGCACTGGGCCTGATCCTGGCGCCCTTTGTGCTGCCGCGCCTCGGCTTTTCCCCGAACACGGTCAACCAGATCGTAATCTGGGGCCTTTTCGGCATCGGCTTCGACATCCTGTTCGGTTACACGGGCCTCTTGTCGTTCGGGCAGGCGGCGTTTTACGGGACGGGCGGGTTTGTCGCCGCGTACCTCCTGACCCAGAACCTGATGTCGAACGTCATGCTGGCGCTGCTGATCGGCACGGTGGTCGCCGCGGCGGTGGGCGTTCTCGTCGGGATCGTCGCGCTGCGCCGGACCGGCATCTATTTCGCGATGATCACGCTCGCGATCGCCGAAATGTTCTATTTCCTCGAGTTCTCGCCGCTCGCCGAGTACACCGGCGGCGAGAACGGGCTGCCTGGCGTGCCGGCGCCGCGGTTCGAGCTGTTCGGATGGTCGTACCATGTCGGCCCCGACTGGTCGATGTATGGGTTCCTCGCGGTCTGCTATTTCGTCGGGATCGTGCTGGCGCTCCGGATCGTGCGCTCGCCAGTCGGCGCGGTCTTTGTCGCGATCCGCGAAAACCCCATCCGCGCCCGCGCCGTCGGCCATGCCGTCGACGCCTACAAGCTGACCGCCTTTGTCATCGCCGCCACCTATGCCGGGTTTGCCGGCGGGCTGCTCGGCGTCCTGCAAGGGTTCATGCCGCCCGACGCGTTCATGTTCGACACGTCGGGACAGCTCGTCATGCAGACCGCGATCGGCGGCGCCGGCACGCTGTTCGGCCCGCTGGTCGGCGCGACGGTGTGGCTGTTCCTGCGCGATTTCCTGCAATCGGTCATGCATCTCGGCGCAGCGTGGAAGCTGGTGCTGGGCATCGTCTTTGTGCTGCTGGTGTGCCTTTTGCGGCGTGGCCTCGTCGGCGGGATGCGGGATGTCTACGAGCATGCGACGGGCCAGCATCGCGCGCGCACCGCGGCGGTCCCCGTGCAGAGTGCGCCAGCGCCTGTTGCCAGCGTCGGCCCGGGGCGGCGACGGCAGGAGACGCCGTTTTCCGGCCCGGTATTGGAGGCGAAGGGCCTCACCAAGGCCTTTGGCGGCATCGTGGCGAACCGCGACATCACCCTTGCCGTCGAGCAGGGCGAATTGCGCGGGATCATCGGCCCGAACGGCGCCGGCAAGTCGACCCTCTTCAAGATGCTGACCTGCGAGATGACGCCGAGCGCCGGCCAGGTGATCTTTCACGGCCGCGATATCACCGGGACGGGCGTCGCCAAGGTGTGCCAGCTCGGCCTGACCAAAAGCTATCAGGTCAACCAGCTCTTCGCCCGGCTGACCCTGCGCGAGAACATCGTCATCGCCGCGCTCGCCGAGCGCCGCGGCACCTTCGCGCTCGATCTGCTCAAGCGGATCGACAAGGTGCCGGGCCTCGCCGCGCAGGTCGAGAGCACGCTCGGCCTCGTCGGCCTGACCGCGCGCGCCGATGTGCCGGTATCCGAGCTGGCCTATGGCGAGAAGCGGCGGCTGGAGATCGGGCTCGCCCTCGCCTCGTCGCCCTCGCTGCTGCTGCTCGACGAGCCGCTCGCCGGGATGAGCCCGCGCGAGCGAGCGGAAACCGTGCAGCTATTGAAGAATATCCGCCGCGGCCGCACCCTCATCGTCGTCGAGCACGACATGGACGCGGTGTTCGAGCTGGCCGAGCGCATCACGGTCCTGCACGAAGGTGCACTCCTCGCCGAGGGGACGCCGGCCGAGATCCAGCGCAACAGCTTTGTCCAGGAAGCCTATCTCGGCGGGGTCGCGGCGGCATGACCGCGCTGCTCGAGGTCGACAAGATCAACAGCTATTACGGCGACAGCCACATCCTGTTCGACGTGTCGCTGCATGTGGACAAGAACGAGGTCGTCGCGCTGCTCGGCCGCAACGGCGCGGGCAAGAGCACGACGCTCAAGAGCCTGATCGGGGTCGTCAAGCCGCGCTCGGGGCAGGTGACGCTCGACGGCAAGGCAACGCAGTCGCTGCCGTCACATGCGATCGCCGCCCTCGGCCTCCAGCTCGTGCCGGAGGAGCGGCGCATCTTCGGCAGCCTCAATGTCGAGGAGAACTTGATCCTCGCCGGGCTGACCGCTTCCGGGCGCTGGCAGCTCGACCGGGTGTGGGAGATCTTTCCGCGGCTGAAGGAGCGCCGGCGCAGCCGCGGCACCGACCTTTCTGGGGGCGAGCAGCAGATGCTGGCGATCGCCCGCGCCCTCGTGCGCGACCCGAAGATCGTTCTGCTGGACGAGCCGTTCGAGGGCCTCGCGCCGATCATCGTGCGCGACCTCCTCGCGACCTGCCGCAGCCTCGCCGAGTCCGGGCAGACGATCGTCGTCGTCGAGCAGAACATCTCGGCCGCGATGAGCCTCGCCGACCGCATCTACGTCCTCAACAACGGCCACGTCGTCGAGGAACTGACCGCCCAAGCCGCCCGCGAGCGTCCCGAGGTGCTGCATCGGCACCTCGGCGTTTGACCCCTCCTTTATTCGCTACGCCGCAGCCCCACGCAGCACCGGCGCCTCGCGGATCGGCAGGTTGACCAGCGCGGCAAATGTCGCGAGGCTCGCATCGGTGACCCACATCCAGGTGTAGTCGCCGAAATACGCCACCGCGACCCCGCCGAGCCAGGCGCCGTAGAACGCGCCGAGCTGATGCGACAGCATCGTCAACCCGATCAGCGTCGCGATGTACCGGACCCCAAAGAGCTTGCCGACGAGACCCGCCGTCGGCGGCAATGTCGCCAGCCAGGTCACACCGAGCGCGGTCGCAAAGACGTAAAAGGTCAGCGCGGTCTTAGGCGCCATCATATAGCCGAGGATCGCCGCGGCGCGGCCGATATAGATCCAGAAGAGCAGATGCTTGAGCCGGTAGCGCGTGCCGAGCCACCCGGCACCTAGGCTGCCGACGACATTGGCGAGCCCGATGATCGCGAGCGAGTTGGCCGAGATGATCGGCGACAGCCCGCATAGCCGCACTTCGCCGGGCAGATGCGTCACCAGGAACGCCACGTGGAAGCCGCAGGTGAAAAATCCCACATGCAGCAGCCAGTAGCTGCGGTCGCCCGCCGCCTCGCGCAACTGCTGGCGCAGGGTGGTTCCGGTCGCCGTCGCCACGGTGGTCGAAGCGGGCCGGCGACGGCGCATCGCAAAAGCCAGCGGCAAGGTCAGCAAGGTCGCGCCGGCGACGCCGAGCATCGCCGTGACCCAGCCGAACCCGAGGATCGCCATCTGCACCAGCGGCGCGAACACGAACTGGCCGAGCGACCCGCCGGCATTGATGACGCCGGCGGCGGTCGACCGCCGCTCCCCGGCGACCCGCTGCATCACCGAGCCGATCAGGATCGACAGGCTGCCGGCACCAGCGCCGAACGCGCTGACGATGCCGAGTGTCGCGATCAGCGCCGCCTCGCTGTGGACGAAGGGCGTGGCCACGGTCCCGGCGGCGAGCAGCAACGCACCGATGGCGATGACGCGACCCGGACCGTAGCGGTCGGCAACCGCCCCGAACACCGGCTGCGCCAAGCCCCACACGAACTGGCCGATCGCGACCGCAAGGCTGATCCCGACGATGCCGAGCCCGGTCGCGTCGTCGAGTGGCGCGATGAACAGACCGACCGTCTGCCGCGCGCCCATCGTGATCAGCGGAATCGCCGCCGCCGTGATGATCACGGGCCACGGCGAGCGGGCCCGCGTGTCGAATGAAGGCATGCTCGGCACCGCGAAACAAAGCGTATCTACGCTTAGTTGGTCATATCGCGGCACGGTACAAGGCCCCCGTTGCTACATCCCCAAATACGCGCGCCGGACGCGGTCGTCGGCCATCAGGTCGCGGTGGGTACCTTCGAGGACGACGCGTCCGGTTTCGAGGACGTAGCCGTAGTCGCAGCTTTCGAGCGCCTCGGCGACGCGCTGCTCGACGAGGACAAGGGTGAGCCTGTCCTCGCGGTGGAGCGTCGCGATGCGGTCGAAGATCTGGTCGGCGATCGCCGGGGCGAGCCCCATCGACGGCTCATCGAGAAGAAGAAGCCGCGGGGCGGAGGCGATGCCGCGGCCGATCGCGAGCATCTGCTGCTCGCCGCCCGAGAGCGTGCCGGCAAGCTGCCGCCGACGCTCGGCCAGGACCGGAAAGAGGGTCAGGATGCGGTCGAGGTTGCGCCGCCACTCGGGGCGGCCGCGCATCGAATAGGCGCCCATTTCGAGGTTTTCGAGCACGGTCATCGCGGCGAAGACCTGGCGCCCCTCGGGCACGTGGGCGATGCCGAGATGGGGGCGCTCGGGCGGCCGCACGGCAAGGAGGTCGCGACCCGCGAAGGTGATGCGCCCGGCCGCCGGGGTGACTGTGCCCGACACGGCCTTGAACAGCGTCGTCTTTCCGGCGCCGTTGGGCCCGACGATCGCGACGAACTGGCCTTCGTCAACGTTGAGCGACACGCCCGAAAGCGCGGCGAGCCCGCCATAGCTGACCGACAGGCCCTCGATCGTCAGCATGATGCTTCGTTCCCCTTGCACGCTAGAAACGTGCGACTAGAAAAACCCATGACTTACCCCGGGCTTACCGCCTATTTTCCGCGGCAGCAAGGATAGTCCCCCCTCGATGTCGTTCACCCTCGTCGATTTCCTCCAGGCCTTGAGCACCGGGATCCTGGTCGGCAGCACCTATGCGCTGATGTGCGTCGGGCTCGGCATCATCTTCGGCGCGATGCGGGTGATCAATTTCGCCCAGGGCGACTTTCTGATGCTGGGCATGTACGCCGCCTTCTACCTGACCACTGGGTACGGCGTGTTGATGTTCATGGGTCCCTATGCCGGGCCGATTGCCGGGGCGTTTCTCGCCGGGCCGATCGTGTTCTGCGTGGGCTGGCTCGTACACCGCTTCATCATGTCGCGAGTGACGGGCGCCGGGGCTGAGGCGAGCCAGGGCGGCGGCGCCTATGGCCAGATCCTGACCACGCTCGGCCTGTCGCTGATCCTGCAGAACGGCGCGCTGATCGTGTTCGGCTCGAGCCCGACCGCGATCCGCACGCCGCTGTCGCATTCGTCGTTTGAAATCGGCGAGGTGCTGCTCAATCGCGGGCGGTGCGTCAGCTTTGTCGTCGCCGTTCTGGTCGCCGCGGCCGTCTACCTCTTCCTCGGCCATACGCGGCTCGGCAAGGGGCTGCGCGCCGCCGCCGACAACCCGCAGGCGGCGATCTACATGGGGATCGACGACACCCGGGCGCACCGCCTCGCCTGGAGCCTCGGCGTCGGGATCACCGCGGTCGCCGGTGGGCTCGTCGCCAGCAACCAGTCGTTTCAGCCCTATACCGGGTTCGATTTCGTCATCGTCATGTATGCCGGGGTCGTGCTCGGCGGGCTCGGCAGCGCGCTCGGCGCGTTCTGGGGTGGGCTTCTCATCGGCATCGTGCAGCAGATGTCGCCGCTGGTCTTTCCCTACCAGCTTCAGAACACCTGCATCTTCGTCGTCTTCCTCTTGATCATCTTCCTGCGGCCGCAGGGCCTCTTCGGCCGGCTCAGCGAGCGCACATGAAAGAGTCCATATGAGGACGAGGGCCGAAGCCAACCGTCAGCGCTGGGCGATTGCCGGCGTCGCGATCGCCGTACTGCTGCTGTCGCTGGTGCTGCAAAGCGCCTATTTCGAGCAGGTGCTGGCGGAGGTGCTGCTGTGGGCGGTGCTGTCGCTCGGGTGGAACATCTTGTGCGGCTATGGCGGATATTCGTCATTCGGCCACGCGGTGTTCTGGGGTCTCGGCGCCTATACGGTCGGGCTCGCGATGATCGACCTCAACCTGACGCCGTGGGTGTCGATCCCGTTTTGCGCGGTGGTGGGTGCCGTTGCCGGCGCGCTCATCGGCTATCCGACCTTTCGCCTGCGCGGGCATTATTTCGGGCTGGCGATGCTGGCCTATCCGTTGGCGATGCTGCCGATCTTCAACTGGCTCGGCTATCAGGAGCTGGCGCTGCCGATGAAGCGCGGCGAGGCGGCGATCGCGTACATGCAATTCGACGACCCGCGCATCTATGTAGTGCTGGCGCTGGCGCTGATGGTCGGGGCGCTGGCGATCTCGCTATGGGTCGAGAACTCGCGGTTCGGCATGGCGCTGACCGCGATCAAGCAGAACGAGCCCGCCGCCGAGGCCGCCGGCATCGACACCTGGAAGTGGAAGATGCTGGCGCTGATGCTGTCGGGCGCGATGTCGTCGGTGGCCGGCGGGCTTTACGCCGTGCTGCTGCTGGTGCTGACGCCGGACACGCTGTTCGGGATCCTCGCCTCGGCGCAGGCGCTGATCCTGGCGCTGTTCGGCGGCGTCGGCAGCCTGTGGGGGCCCGTCATCGGCGCCTTTGTGCTGGTGCCGCTCGCCGAGGGGCTCAACGCCCAGCTCGGCAACGTGCTGCCCGGCATCCAGGGCGTCGTCTACGGCGTCGCGATCATCGCGATCATCCTCCTCGCGCCCGAAGGCGTGTACTGGCGCGTGCTCGACCGGCTCGGCCGCGGCAAAAAGCCGGCGCCGCGCGGGGAGACCGTGCCGGCCGTGCCGGCCGCGCCGGTCATCGCCCTGCCGCACCCGCGCGAGGCCGCCGGCGGCGACCTGCTGGTCCTCAAGAATGTCGGCATCGCCTTTGGCGGGCTGCGCGCGCTCGACCAGATCGACCTCGCGGTGCCCGAAGGCAGCCTCTACGGCATCATCGGCCCCAACGGCGCCGGCAAGACGACGCTGTTCAACGTCATCAACGGGTTTCTCACCCCGGGCAGCGGCTCGATCACCTTTGACGGCGAGGCGATCACCGGGATGCGCCCGAGCCGGGTCTGCCGCCGCGGCATCGGCCGCACCTTCCAGGTCGTGCGCTCGTTTTCCCGGATGAGCGTCCTCGAGAACGTCATCGTCGGCGCCTACGTCGGCGCGCCCGACGACACGGCCGCGCGCAACATGGCGCTGGCGGCGCTCGACCGCGTTGGCTTGAGCGCCCGCGCCGACGCGATCGCCGGCGGCCTGACGACCCGCGAGTTGCGGCTGATGGAGCTGGCCCGGGCGCTTGCCCCCAACCCGCGGCTGATGCTGCTCGACGAGACGCTCGCCGGGCTCGGCCATGACGACCTCGACGGGATCCTCGGCGCGATCCGGCAATTGCGCGCGGACGGGATCACCGTCCTCATCATCGAGCACACGATGCAGGCGATGGTGAATCTGGTCGACCATTTCACCGTGCTCGACCACGGTCGCCTGATCGCCGGGGGAAAGCCGCACGACGTCGTGCGGGACCCGCGCGTGATCGAGGCGTATCTCGGCAAGAAATGGGTGGAGCGGGTGGCCGCTACCGCAAATTAGAGGAGGAGGCACTCAGAATGACGCACAACATCACCCGCCGCAGCGTGACCGGGGGGCTCGCCACGGCGATCGGCGCGCTGGCCGCGCCGGCGATCGTCCGCGCGCAGGCGAAATCGGTCAAGATCGCGATGATCGCGCCGATGTCGGGCCCGTGGGCGCGGCAAGGCCAGCTCTTGAAGATGGGCTCGGACCTGGCGATGGCCGACATCAACGACGGCGGCGGCATCAAGTCGCTTGGCGGCGCTAAACTCGAGATCATCTACGCCGACGCCGGCGACACCACCGAAAAGGCCAAGAACGCCGCCCAGCGCCTGGTTTCCGACCAGCCCGACCTGGTCGGCGGGTTCGGCTCCTGGCTCAGCTCGTTTACGCTCGCGGTCACCGAGGTCACCGAGCGCGCGTCGATCCCGTGGCTGACGCTCAGCTATTCCGACGCGATCACCGACCGCGGCTTCAAATTCATCTTCCAGACCTCGCCGACCGCTGCCCAGCAGGCTGAGAAAACCCTGCCGACGGCGCTCGATCTGGCCCAGTCCACGACCGGCAAAAAGCCGAAGACGATCGGCATCATCATGGACAACACGGCGTCGCCGATCGCCTTCGCGAAACCGCTCAAGGAGGGCGGCGGGCTCGACAAGCTGGGCCTCAAATTGATCGTCGACGAGATCTTCACGCCGCCGCTGTCGGACGCGACGCCGCTGGTCAGCAAGGTGCGCTCGGCCAAGCCCGATTTCCTCTTGCTGCTGACCTCGGCGATGCCCGACTGCAAGCTCGTCCTCGAAAAGCTCGATGAGTTCGGCCTCGCGCACGGCAAGATCCCGCTGGTCAGCAACGGCGCGCCGTTCGGCTCGCCCGAGCTGTTGAAGACGGTCGGCGCCGACCTTCTCGACGGCTTGCTGTTCAGCGTCGCCAACTGGCCGATGAAGGGACAGGAAAAGTTTATCGAGCGGTTCAAGAAGAAGACCGGCGAGGCGTTCCTGACCCAGGACGCGCTGTGCGGCTACGGCCACCCGCAAATCCTGGCAGCGGCGCTGGAGGCGGCGGGTGCACCCGACAAGGCCAAAGTCGCCGACGCGATCCGCAAGATGAACCTGACCACCGGCCCCGCCGCGCAATGCTTCCCCGGCCCGATCAAGTTCGACGACAAGGGCCGCCGCGAAAACGTGCCGATCATCTTCGCGCAATGGCAAAAGGGTGTCCCGGTAACCGTCTTCCCGACCGACCTCGCCCTCGCCAAACCGGTGTGGCCTTCGGCGGCGTAGGCAACAAACCCCTCACCCGGTGATCCCCCGCTTCCGCGGGGGTGGGTGAGGGTTCAAAACCCCAGCGTCGGCACCGTTTCGACCGGGGCTGGGTATCGGCGCGACGCCGTGGACAAGAAGGATTCACCACGGAGGCACAGAGACCCGGAGGGGACGCAAAGCGCCCACAGGGAACTGGTTCATAATGAGGCGGTGAGACGATGGGGGTGGAATGAGCTTCTCACCGCCTCACCGTCTCACTGTGAAATTTTTGGGCGCTTCGCTCCCCTCTGTGCCTCGGTGCCTCTGTGGTGAGATTTGATGCGCGCGATGATCGCGGCGATGCCGCCGCGCTGAAAGCGCATCAGCGCGATCACCAGAAGGGCATAGATCACCATGTCCCATTCGCCGTATTTGGCGAGATAGGTCGTCAGGATCTGCACCGGGGCGGCGCCGATCAGCGGGCCGACAAAGCTGCCGAGCCCGCCGACGACGGTCATCACGATGATCTTGGCCATCTCGTTGAAATCGGCGAGCTGGGGGCTCAGGACGACGAGGTAATGCGCGTAGAAGGCGCCGGCCATCCCGGCAAAAGCGCTGGTCACCGTAAACACCGCGACCTTGACCCGGGTCGCGTCGACGCCAAAGCTCGCCGCGCGCAGCTCGTCATCCTTGATCGCGCGCATGAAATACCCCATCGGCGACCGAACGATCCCCCACATCGCAAGCAGCGACGCGACGGTCAGTACGGCGAAAAGGTAGTAGTACCGCAGCGGGTCGAGACTGGCGAAGAGCGAGGGTACGGTCAGCCCCAGCTCGCCGCGGGTGATGTTGTAGGCCGCGGTCAGCAGGATATGCACCGTCTCGGCGAAAGCCCAGGTCGCGATCGCCAGATAGATCGCCCGCATCCGCAGCACGATCCGCCCGAGCAGCACGCCGAAAACCGCCGAGACCGCGGTTCCCGTCAGGATGCCGGCGAGGACGGGGATGCCGTAATAGTGCGTAAGGAGGCCGGATGTATACGCGCCGATCGCGGCGAAGGCCTGATGTGCGAGGGAAAACTGGCCCGTCATCCCGGCGAGCAAATTCCAGCTCGCCGCGAGGATCGTGTAGTAGAGGCAGATCGTCAGGACGTGCAGCCCGAAGCTGTTGACGGCGAGCGGCACGGCCGCCAGCACGATCGCGGCGGCAACGGCGATCAGCGCCGCGCGGGTCATCCGAGAAGACATTCCCGGATCAAGTCGCGCACCCGCGGCGGGGAAAACTCCGCCGCCGGCCCCTCGGCCTTCACCCGGCCGAGATTGACGAGATAGACGAAGTCCGCCTCGTTCACCGCCGCCTCGATGTTCTGGTCGACGAGAAGGATCGTCGCGCCGATCGCCTCGCGGGCGGTGCGGAGGAGCGCGTAGACCTGGCCGACGAGGGCCGGTGAAAGGCCGGCGGTCGGCTCGTCGACGAGGAGCAGCTTTGGCTGGGTCATCAACTCGCGGGCGACCGACAGCATCCGCCCCTGGCCGCCGCTGAGATTGCCGGCCGGCTGGCGGCGGCGCTCCGCGAGGGCGGGGAAGATGCCGTAGATGGATTCGATCTGCGCCTTGAGCCGGGCCCGGTCGCGGCGAAAGACCCAGCCACCCATCTGCAGGTTTTCCTCGACCGTCAGCAGCGGAAAGACGTTGATCTCCTGCGGCACGTAGGAGATGCCGAGCCGCTTGATCGCGAATGGCGCCGCGCCGGCGATCTCACTGCCGGCGAAGCGGATACGGCCGCGATGGGGCTTAAGGAGCCCGAACGCGGTCTTGAGGAGGGTCGACTTTCCGGCACCATTGGGGCCGATCACCAGCGTGAGGTCGCCCGGCGCGACGCTCAGCGACAGGCCCTGAAGGATGTCGACGCCGCTCTGGTAGCCGGCATGAAGATCGTCGATTTCGAGAAGCGGCGGCATCAGGCGAAGGCGGTGCCGAGATAGGCGCTGAGCACCGCCTCGTCGGCCGCGACCGTATCGAGCGGCCCCTCGGCGGCGACGCGGCCCTCGATCATCACGGTGACGGCCGGGCACAGCCGCCGGATCACGGTCATCTCGTGGCTGACGACGATAAAGGCGATGCCGCGCTCGCGGTTCTCGCGCTCGATCAGCTCGATGATCGTGTCCTTGATGACCGGGTTGATGCCGGCGAAGGGCTCGTCGAGCACGTAGCATTTGAGGCTGGGGTGCATGAACCCGGTGGCGACCTGCAGCAATGCGCGCTGCCCGCCCGACAACGACCGCGCCGGCGCATCGGCGAGGCGGGCGAGGCCGGTCAGATCGAGGAAATGCCGGGCGCGGGCCCGCCCTTCCTGCCCGTGGCCGGGCCGGGCGAGATAGGGCAGCAAGAGATTGTCGGTGAGGCTGAGGCTCGGGAACAGGCGCGTCACCTGAAAGGTGCGGATGAGGCCTCTTCGGGCGATGCGGTGCGGGTCGAGACCGGCGATCGGGGCGCCGTCGAAGGTGATCGTACCGCCATCCGGAGCGTAGATGCCGGTCAGGAGGTTGACGAGGGTCGTCTTGCCGGCGCCGTTGGGGCCGATGAGACCCCTCACCTCGCCCGGTTCGATAAAGAAATCGACATTGTTGGTGGCGAGGAGGCCGCCGAAGCGTTTGACGAGCCCTGTTGCCGCGAGCAGCGCGCTCATGCCTCGCGCGATCTTTCACCGAAGAGACCTGTCGGGCGGATCAGCAGCACGACGAGAACGAGGAGGAAGCCGTAGGCGTTCTGATACGGCGACGAGACGAACGCGGTGCCGAGCGATTCGACGACGCCAAGCATGATCCCGGCAATCAACGCGCCGGGGAGCGAGCCGAGCCCGCCGATGACAATGATCTCGAACCCCTTGACCGTCGTCACGATGCCGTTCGTGGGAAACACGAGGAACACCGGCGCGAGCAGCGCCCCGGCGATCCCGGCGAGCGCGACGCCGATCCCGAACGCGGCCTGATCGAGCAGCAGCACGTTGACCCCGGCGGTCTGCACCCCGACCCGGCTTTGCGCCGAAGCCCTGAGCGCGAGGCCGATCCAGGTTTTCTTGAGGAGGAAATAGAAAAGTCCAAGGGCGAGGAGCGCGCAGACGAACGCCGCGGCGCGAGAGCCGGCGACCGGGAGGTTTCCGACCATTACGGTCGGCAGGTTCGAGCCCGGCGTCCGCTCGTAGGGGCCGTTGAGTCCGGTGGCAAGATTGCGCAGCAGCAGGAGGAGCGCGATCGTGATCACGGTCGCGTAGTCGTCGCGGCGCTCGAACCCGTCCGTAAACATCGGCTTGATCAGGATCGGCTCGATGACGATCCCGATCAGGAACACGCCGAGCCCGGCGAGCGGCACCGCGACCCACCAGAGGTCGGGCCCGAGCCAGTACACGATCAGCAGGTACTGGGCGAAGCTGCCGATCATGTAGAACTCGCCCATCGCCCAGTTGATCATCTTGACGATGCTGTAGATGAACGTGATGCCGAGCGCCATCAGCGCATAAAGCACCCCGATCATCACCCCGGCGATCAGGGTCTGGAGGAAAAGCTCGGGGGTGAAGATCATGGGTTCGGGCTAGGCGTGGTGCGTCCTTCGCGACGCCCGCCAGGCCGGCTCCGCAGGATCAGGAGCGAGTTTGATGCCGTCAGCATTTCCGATGTCACGCACAACCTACTACCTCACCTAAGCGAGGCCCGAAGGGCCGTCGCGAAGGACGCACGACGCCTCTGCAGCCTATTTCCCGCTCATGTGCGCGACCGCGATCGTCGCCTCTTTCCAGTCCTGGTTGGGCTTGGTGTACTGCAGGATCAGGATCGGCGGGGACCAGTTGTGGTAGTAGACACCGTCCGCCTCGGGGAAGGTGACCGGGGCGTCGGCCCAGCTTTTGAACGTGCCGGTACTCAGCGCCTTGACGATCGCCTTGGGGTCTTCCGATTTCGCCGCGTCGATCGCCTGGGCGATGATCGCGATGTCGCCAAAGCCGTTCAACGAGCCGTAGGTCGGGGCCTCGTTGTATTTCGCCTGATAGGCCTTGGCGAGCCACTCGCCGATATCGCTCAGTTTCTGCTGCGGCGAGTAATAGGCGATGAAATAGATCCCGGCGCCGTCCTTGGGGTGAAGCTGCCAGTATTGCGGTCGCACCGGTGCGTCATAGGAGACGACCATCGGCGTGCCGGGCAACAGGCCGATCGTCGTCGCCTGATCGATCATCAGGTCCATCGGCTGGCCGACCCCGACATTGATGACGACATCGGGTTTGAACGCCTTGATCTGCAACAGCTGCGGCGTCAGGTCGGTGCTGGAGTGGTCAAAGGTGATTGCCTGGATGTCGAGCCCGAGCTTGCCGCTCTCGTTCTGCTTCTTCGTCTCGTCGACGAGGCCGATGCCGTAATCGGTGGTCTCGGCGAGGAGCGACACCTTTTTCCACCCCTTGTTCTTGATCAGTTCGAGCCAGGTGGCAGCGCGGATCGGGTCGATCGCGTGGGTGCGGAAGGCCTCGGGGTAATGCTTTAAGGTGACGTCTGCGGCCGAGGTCTGGGTGCCGATCGTCGGCACGCCCATCTGGTGCGCGACCTCGTTGACCGCGATGTTGACCGAGCTGTGGAAAAACCCGGTCACCGCGACGGCATGGTCCTCGCCGACGAGCTTGCGATAGCCGGCGACACCGGCCTCGGTGCGGCCTTGGGTGTCCTCGACCGAGAGCGCGATCTGCTTGCCGCCGTCGACGCCCTTCATCTCCTTGTTGATGTATTCGACCGCGAGCTCGGCACCGCGGCGGATCATCTGTCCGCCGACCGGGTCGCCCGGCGGCGACAGCGGGATCTCGAGCCCGATCACCACCGGCGCGTCCGCGGCGTGCGCCCCGCCGGTCACGCCCACGAGCCCCAGCACAGCGAGCCCGGCGACCCACGATTTCGCGAACATGCACCCCTCCCCGCATTGTTGACTGAGCATATCATGGGGTGGCGGACGGTCGCCGAGAGGATTGCGCAGGATGAACGTGTTGATTTGCGGCGGCGGCGTGATCGGCGCGTCGACCGCGTATTTCCTCAGCCTGCGCGGGGTCGGGGTGACCGTCGTCGAAAGCACCGGGATCGCCAACGCGGCCTCAGGCAAATCGGGCGGGTTTCTCGCGCGAGACTGGTGCGAGGGCTCGCCGCTGGCGCCGCTCGCCCGCCGCAGCTTCGACCTCCACGCCGAGCTCGCCGACGCGATCGACGACGATTGGGGCTATCGCCGCATGGACACGTTCGGTGGGCATTCCGGGTACATGCAAAGCTCCGGGCCGGGACAGGTCGGCTGGCTGGCCGAACGGGTGACGATCGGGCAGACGCTCGGCTCGACCGCAACGACCGCACAGGTCGTCCCGGCCGCATTCACTCGCGCGATGATGCGCGCCGCCGAGTCAAACGGCGCGACCCTCCGCGCGGGCCGCGTCACCAGCGTGTTCGACGGCGGCGCCGAGATCGACGGCGAGCGGGTCGCGGCCGATGCCGCGGTCATCGCCATGGGGCCCTGGTCGATCCTCGCGGCGCAATGGATGAGCGTGCCGCCGGTGTTCGGGCTCAAGGGCCATAGCCTCGTCTTCGATACGGGCAGCGATGTGCCGAGCGAGGCGGTGTTCCTCGAAGTGCGCGAGCGGAGCGGGGCGCAATCCTCGCCCGAGATCTTTCCGCGCCCCGACGGCACGACCTATGTCTGCGCGATTTCGAGCGAGGTGCCGCTGCCGGTCGACCCCGCCCGCGTGACGCCCGAGGCCGGCGCGGTCGAGCGGCTCGAAGAGATGTGCCGCGACCTGTCACCGGTGTTGGCCCGCGCGCCGATCCTCGCGCGCCAGGCCTGCTGCCGGCCGGTGACGCAGGACGGGCTGCCGCTGATCGGCCGGGTCGAGGGCACGAAGGGCGCCTACATCGCCACCGGCCACAGCGTCTGGGGCATCCTCAACGCCCCCGCCACCGGTGAGGCGATGGCCGAGCTGATCGTCGACGGCAAGGCGAGCACGGTCGATCTGTCGCCATTCGACCCGGGGAGGCTCGAACCGCTCGATCCAAAGCGGCTGTTCGGGGAATAATGGGCGGAGAGGAGAACGCCATGGCCAAGAGCAAATTCGAAACGCTCGCGCGCTTGTCGGGCAAGGTTGCGTCGAAGGCGCTCGGCGCCCTGGAACAGCGCGGCGTCGATATCCGCGGCAAGCTGTCCCAGCCGATCGGCCGGGTTCCCGGGCGCGGCGCGAAACCGCCCAAACCGCAGGCCGCAGCGACCGATCCCGAAGCGATCTACAACTGGCACCGGCTCGACGACCGGATCACCACCTCCGGCCAGCCGACCGAGGCGCAGCTCGAAGGGCTTCACGACCTCGGCATCCGCCACGTCATCAATCTCGGCCTGCACAGCCACGAAAAGGCGTTGCCCGACGAGGCGGGGAGCCTCGGCCGGCTCGGCATCAGCTACATCCACATCCCGGTCGATTTCAAAAACCCGACCGAGCAGGACTTCGCCCAATTCTGCACGGCGATGCACGATCTGAAAGACGCGCCGGTCCACGTCCATTGCATCGCGAACTACCGCGTCTCGGCCTTTTTCTACCGCTATCGCCGCGACGTGCTCGGCG
>DASXFE010000145.1:0-2306 GCA_036489765.1 Allostellaceae bacterium
GCGCTCCCACAAGCCGATATGCTCGTCGTCATAGACCATCGTGCTGCCGCGCGGGGTCACCTGGGCGAAGCCGCCCGGCAGCGCGGTCGCGACGAGGCAGACATTGGCCGGGAAGGCGGTGTTGATCGGTTCGTGCACCGCGCGCGGGATTTTTGCCATCGGAGCCTCTCGGTTCGTTTGTTTTCTCAGTCGGGGCGTTTCGCCCGGGCGAGCAGGATGTTGCCGGGGAGGCGGATGCCGTCCGGGGTCAGGTAGCGGGCGAACTCGATCGCGGTTTCGGCGACGATCGCCTGGCGGATTTCATCCGGCGCCTGTTTTTCCTCCATCAGCCGCCAGGCCGGGCCGGCGCCGGCGGAATGCTCGGCCTCGAGCGCGGCGGTCTGGCCGGCGATGTGGAACTGGCGCTTCTCGACCGAGATGTCGGCGAAACCGGCCCGGGCGATGATGTCACGGAAGCGCGCCGGGTCGCGGAACGCCATCGGGCCGGGCGAGTTCGGGTCGCCCGGAGCGGGGCGGCCGAGGTGCCTGACCGCGATCTCGAACGGGATCTTCCAGTGCACGTTGTCGTCGAGCGTCGACCACACGGCCATGCAGAGGCGGCCGCCTTTCTTCAGCGCGCCGAAGAGGTTGGCGAAGGCGGCGTAAGGGTCGGCAAAGAACATCACGCCAAAGCGCGAGATCACGAGGTCGTAGCTGCCCGGCGCGAACGGGTGCGTCTGGGCGTCGGCAAGGAGGAGCTCGACGTTGGCGGCGCCCGATTTGGCGATGTTCTGCCGGCATTGCGCGAGCATCGGCTCGGCGATGTCGGCGCCGGTGACGACGCCGCCGGGCGCGACCGCGGCGGCGAAGGGGAGCGTCGTCGCGCCGGTGCCGCAGCCGATATCGAGCACGCGCTCGCCCGGTTTGGGCGCTGCCGCCTCTTGAAGGATGTGCGCGACTTCGAGGTTGCGGGCCTCTTGAATGCCGGCACGGGCGACCCAGCGGGGGCCGGCGACCTCGTTCCAGTATTGCTGCATCGCGGTGTTGGCGACGGTGTCTGTCATGTCGATGCCTTTCTGGTCCTCACCCGTGTCGCTGCGCGATCCACCCTCTCCCGCAATGCGGGAGAGGGTAAAACGCTGGGTCATTCCCTCGCCCCGCATCGCGGGAGAGGGACCGTTCGCGACGCGAACAGCGTGAGGGCGCGTTGCCCGCCTGCTACGCCACCCCTTCCTGCTGCATCACGCGCTGGACGGCGGGGCGGGACTTCATGCGGTCGTAATGGGCGGCGACGTTGGCGGGGAGCTTCATGTTGAGGCGGGCGGCGGCCCAGAACTCGACATAGAATACCGCGGCGTCCATGGCCGAAAGATCGTTGCCGCCGAGGTAGTTCTTGCCGGCGAGGGCCTTGTCGAGGATATGGAAGCCCTTCTCGACCATCTCGCGGCCGCGCGCCTTGACCGCGTCTTCCTGGTCGGCGGGACCAAAATTGCCGGGACGGAAGATGCGCGCGAAACCTTGGCCGTGCATCGTGCCGACCGCGTATTCCATCGCCTCATAGGCGCGGAGACTGGTCTCCATATCCTGCGGCATCAGCTTCTTGTCGGGGTTGGTCATGGCGAGATAGGTCGCGATGACCGGGAACTCGGTCAGGATCGAGCCGTCGTCGCGCTGCAGCGCCGGCACCTTCGATTTCGAGCTGACCGCGGTGAAGCCAGGCTGATGCTGCGCACCCTCGCGCAGGTTGACGGCTTCGAGGTCGTAGGGCTTGCCGATCTCCTCGAGCAGCACGTGAATGCCGATCGAGCAGACGCCGGGGGCGTAATAGAGCTTCATGGGGGTGTCTCCGTTTTGTGGGGGTTCAGGCCCTCATACTTCTACTCGTCACCCCCGCGAAGGCGGGGGTCCAGGGTGACCGCTCCGTCACTTGCCCTGGATTCCCGCTTTCGCGGGAACGACGAGGGATTGGGGAATATGTTGGTGTCTTGCCTCAAGTTCCGGTGACGATGTTGTCGGCCTTCAGACCGTCGATGTCGGATTGGCTCATGCCTAGCCAGGAGGACAGTACCTCGGAGGAGTTTCCGCCGAGGAGCGGCGAGGGTTTGACGCGGGGCGGGGCGCCGTCGAAGCGGACGGGCCAGGCGGGCATCTTGACCTTGCCGGTCGTCGGGTGGTCGATCGTCTGCATGATGCCGCGCTCGGCGAGCGACTCGTCCGCCATCAGCTCGACCGTATCGAACACCGCGCCGGCGGGGACCCCGGCGGCGCCGATGATCTTCATCGCGTCTTCCTTCGAGTGCTCGCGGGTCCAGCCGGTGATGATCGCG
>DASXFE010000164.1:0-59161 GCA_036489765.1 Allostellaceae bacterium
GATCGGTGAGGAACGCGCGCATCTTCAATTCGTTGTCGTGGAAATCCATCGTCATCCGCACGAGCGGACGGCCGAAGCGATCGACATAGGTCGGGTCGAGGTCGAGGTGGTTGGTTTTGTAGCTGTAGCAGGACCCGTGACAGGCGCTGCCGGCATTGATCGTGCTCAGGTAGTTGTCACGCATGAACTCTTTCCACTTCGCGCCCCAAAGCGGCGTACCTTTCGGCAACGCCGTCATCTCGATGGGACGGCCGTTGGTCTGCACCTGACCGATATATCCGCCGCCGACAAACCCCTTTCCGCCGTGGTCGAAATTGTCGCCGTTGAATTCGTCGACACACACCCCGATCGCGCCGGAAGCCGCGAACGGGTTGAAGTTGAACTTCTTGCTGTCGAAGAAACCGTGCGCGGTCGAGACCGTCTGGTGGGTGAAATTGCGGCCGATCTGCCCCTCGCCGCTGACCGGGTCATAGTGCCGGCCGATTCCCGACAGCATCAGGAGCTGCACGTTGAAAAGCTGGAATGCCGCCAGGATGACAAGCTCGGCCGGCTGCTCCCATTCGGTGCCGGAGCTGTCGACAAAGGCGACGCCGGTCGCACGCTTGCCGTCCTTGTCGAGCAGGATCTTGGTCACCTCGCATTCGGTGCGGGCGGTGAAATTCGGGTGACGGAGCAGCGCCGGCAGGATTGTCGTCTGCGGGCTTGCCTTCGAATAATTGGCGCAGCCGAACCACTCGCAAAAGCCGCAATAAGTGCACGCGCCCATCTCGACACCGAGCGGGTTGGTATAGGCCCGCGACATATTGCCGGAAGGCTGCGGGAATGCCTTGTAGCCAAGCTCCGCGGCGGCCTTGCCGAAGAGCGCATGGCCATAGCCTTGTTTTTGCGCCGGTGTCGGATAGGGGCGGCTGCGCGGCCCTTCGAACGGGTTGCCGCCCGCCTGGATCACACCCTTCAGGTTCCCCGCGGTGCCCGATGTGCCGCACAGATATTCGAACTTGTCGTAATGCGGCTCGAGCTCGTCGTAGGTGACGCCCCAATCCTGGATCGTCATGTCCTCGGGGAGCGCGCCGGCGCCGTAGCGCTGGATCAGATGCGAGCGTAGGGTGAAGTCGGTCGGCAGGAATCGCCACGTCTCGGCATTCCAGTGAAGCCCGCCGCCCCCGACCCCGTTGCCGAGCATGAAAGCGCCCCAGTCGCGCACCGGCAGCGCGGTCTGACTGCCGTTGTTGCGAAAGGTCAGCGACATTTGCGCCGGGCGCAGGAACAGCTCGTGACGGATGCGGTAGCGCAATTCGTCTTGCGCATAGGCGGGCGAGAACTCGGTGGCGGTGTCGCGCCAGGGCCCGCGCTCGATCGCGACGATGTCGAGCCCTTCTTGCGCTAACTCGTGGGCAAGGATGGCGCCGGTCCACCCAAGCCCGATAATCGCGACGTCCTTGGCCGGCAGCTTGCGCGCCATCAGCCGTTCCAGTCCGGGTGATCGGCGATGCTGACCGGCGGATGTGGATAGCGCTCGTTGTGGCGGTCGATCCAGTCGCTGTAGTCGTAGCGAGCACCTGGAAATCCGACCATCTTCCACGACGCCATGCCGCGATTGCCCCCATAGATCGGATCGGCGAAAAAGCCCTGCTGCGTGTCCTTCAGGATCTGCTGGAAAAACGCCATCGGCTTGCCGCCGAGCGTCAGCTTGCCGCTTTCGAGGTCGTGGATGATCGCGTCCTTTTGCTCGTCGGAAAGGGCGACAAACTTGCTGCGGAGGACGTCCTCGCAGTGCTTGTCGAGCGCGGCGAGCGCCTTGCGGTAGTGCGCGGCGGGCGGGTCGGCCGATTGCTGGCCCTGTTGCGGGGTGCCGTCACGAAACGGGCCCTTCATGTAAAGCGCCTCGGAGCTCCCATAGGGGCCGGCGAGCTGACGGTCGATGAAGACCGCGCAACCACAATCCTTGCCGCCCGGCGTCTCGGGGTCGGGCGGGATCAGCCGGTCGACCAGCGCTTCGACGGCCGCGACCTCGTTTTCGGTGAAGTACTGCCAGCCGTTCGGATTGACTTTCGGGGGCGGCGCCGAGCGGTCGGGGGTCCATGGCATCCCGCCTTCGATGACGGCACCGTGTGCGGTGAAAGGAGAGGCGGCCAGCGCCGCGGCGATCGAGCTCAGGATGACCCGCCTGTCGGGGCGCGGCATGGATTAGCCTCCGTGTTCACTTAGACCAACACGACGATCTACCCAGCGTTCCGATGCCGCGCCTGCGGCGGTCTGCGCTTTCTCGCCTTAGGTGCCGGATGAATGGCTACCCGTGGGCGGGATCAGCTTGCCACATTTCGGCCCGCCATAAGGCGCGCCCTGGGGACACGGGCCCATCTCCGAGGTACCGTAGCTGGATGCTAATGTAACCTGGGCCATTGCCGCCTGGCGCTGGCTCATCGACTGAGGCTGTATCGACGCCTGGGCTGAGACCGCGAGGCCGGTCGTCAAAACAACAGCAAGAATCCTCCATTTGGTATTCGAATTCATATCAAACCTCACAAACACGCAACGAGTACTCGATATCAAACAAACGAAATCCGTGTGATGTAAGTTCCGGGTATACTAGTCACTATTCATGAGAGGCGCGGCGCAGGTCGGCGACAAAGCGCGCATATTCGTGTTCTTTGTCGACCTCGTCGCGCAGGCGCAGCAACGCGGAGGGGTGGATGGTGACAAAGACCTCGGAGCCGTCTTCGCGCTTCTGTGGAGTGCCACGCAGAGGGCCGATCGTCACCGGGTGTCCGAGGAGGCTGCGCGCCGCCGTCGCGCCGAGCGCGATAATGGCGCCCGGCCGAACGAGGGCGATCTCGCGGTCGAGCCACCACCGGCACTTGTCGATCTCGTCCGCGTTGGGGCGCTTGTGCAGCCGGCGTTTGCCGCGGGGCTCGTATTTGAAATGCTTGACGGCATTGGTGATGAAGGCGCTGCGACGCGCGATGCCGGCGTCCGCCAGCGCCCGGTCGAGAAGGCGGCCGGCGGGGCCGACAAACGGCTTTCCGGCGCGGTCTTCGTAATCGCCCGGCTGCTCGCCGACCAGCAGCAGCGGTGCGTGCGCCGGGCCTTCACCGGGCACCACCTGCGTGGCGCTGCGGTAGAGCGGGCAGCGGCGACACTCGGCCTCCGCCTCGCTCAACGCGTCGAGGCTGTCGGGAAGCGGCGCGTGTATCCGGTCGCCAGTCACTTTCCTAACGGGCACTTCCCGACCGGGCACCTCCCGAACGGGCGGTGGGCTGCACGATGTCGCCGAGCCGGGGCAGCACGTGCGCCCCGTAGAACTCGATGACCCTCTTCTGGTCTGCCTGGCCGGAGTGGATGTTGACCAGCGTCGCCCCGCTTTCGAAGAGCTCGCGGATCGCCGCTGCGTGGATTTCGGGGTCGGTTCCAACCGACCATTCGCCATAGACCTGGTCAAGCGGCAGCTCGGCCTCGGCCCGGCGCTGGATCTCTGCGGGGTCGGTGATGTTGTAATAGGTTTCGAACGCCTTGGGCAGAAAGCGCCACAGCCGGGCCGACTGCTCGGCCTCCTTGCGGTCGCCGACGACGACGAACTGCTCGACGAGAACCGGCATCTCCGTCGGGTCCTTGCCGCTGTCGCGGGCGCCCTGTTCCCATTCACCCTTGAATTCGCGCCATGTCATCGGGTCCGTCACCAGCCCGTCGCCGTGACGGCCGGCGAGCCGCATCGATTTCCTGCCGTTGGCCGCGACCAGGAGCGGGATCGGCTGCGGCGGCGGATCGAAGAGCGTGCCTTCGACGGTGTAATACCGGCCGCGGTGCGACACCGGCTCGCCGCTCCACAGGCCGCGAATGATCGTGAGCGCTTCGACGAGGCGATCCCAGCGCTCCTGCCAGGCCGGCCATGCCCCCGTGGCCGCACGCTCGTTGAGCGCCTCGCCCGAACCGACGCCGAGGAACACACGTCCGGGGTAAAGCTGGGCGAGCGTGGCGAAAGCCTCGGCGACGACCGAGGGGTGATAGCGCAAGGTCGGACATGTGACGGTCGTGCCGATCCAGGCCGGTTCCGCTTTGGCGCCGAGCGCCCCGAGCGTCACCCAGGCGGCACCGGTGTGCCGCTCGTTTGCCTGCCATGGCTGGAAGTGGTCGCTCGTGGCCAACAGCCCGAACCCGGCGTTGGCGGCGCGCGTCGCGAAATCGGCGAGTTGCGGCACGGTGAATTGCTCGTGTGCCAGCATGAAGCCCACCAGCTTGCGTCGGGCGAGGCCCGGGCCGAGGGCCGGCGTGCCGGCCGCCGACTGGATCGCGGCCACGATCGCTTCCTCGCCGACCGGTGGCGCGGCCCTGTCGTCACCGATGGAGATGTCGCTTGCCATGGTGGGCTCCGAATTCGACGGGGATTGCGAAAAGAGACACCGCCGGCCTGCCTGAATCCAGGCCGGCGGTGCTCGGTGCCGAAACCGCTTACACCGGCGGGATGGCGTAGTAGGCGTCGACCCGGTCGCGTTCCCGCAGCCACTGCGCATCGGCCGTATAGTGCGGCGCCGCTTCCAGGCGGGTGCGGTCGATGTCGATCACATAGCCTTCGAGCCGCGTGTCGTAGGTGAGGGCCCGCCAGGGCAGGGGATGATACTCCTCGCCGATGCCGAGGAACCCGCCGAACGACATGATCGCATACGAGACCTGGCCGCTGACCTTGTCGAGCATCAGGCCATAGATCGAGCCAAGGCTATCGCCCCGGAGGTTGTACACGTACGTTCCGACAACCTTGTCGCAGGAAATCAAATTTGCGGTTTCACTGGTTGCAACTGTTGTCCCGTCCATAAAATCCTCCTGAGAAATTCGCGTATATTTCGAACAGCAGCTTGTTTTGTTGGTTCCAGCGCAACGTCAAGGAAGACGAGCCCGGTCTTGGCCGGAATTTCTTTTCTCGGGCGGCGTCCGTTTCCGGAACCGTCCCCGCGCCTTTACGTTGTCGTTCTGAATAAAACCCGGTGCCCCCTTCGAGCCGGTATCAAAAAAGCCCAAACGCGTGCCGCGCCGGGAGGCGCCGGGACATCATCATGACAATAGGTGCAGACCCCATGACCGGACGGGGAAGTCCGGTCCACGACATTGTCGTAATCGGCGGATCGGCCGGCGCGCTGGATGCGATGCTCGACCTGATGCGGGGGCTTCCGGCGGATTACCGCGGGTCCTTGTTCATGGTCTCGCATATCGGGGCAAATCCGAGCCAGCTTCCCGAACTCCTGGCCGAGGCGGGGCAGTTGCCGGCGGTCCATCCACGGCATCTGCAGCAGATCGAGGCGGGCCATGTCTACGTGGCGCCGCCCGACCGGCATTTGCTGCTCGCCGACGGGACGATCCTGTTGAGTTCGCTGCCGCGCGAGCACTTCACGCGGCCGGCCATCGATCCGCTGTTCCGCAGCGCGGCCCATGCCTATGGCCCACGGGTCGTCGGCATCGTCCTCAGCGGAACCGGCAGCGACGGCACCGCCGGCCTCGTTGCAATCGGTGCGGCAGGCGGCATCACTGTTGTCCAGGACCCGGCTGAGGCGGCCTTTCGCGAAATGCCCGAGACCGCCCTTCACGCGGCCCACGCCCACCATGTGGTTGCCGGGGCCGGTCTTGGCCCGCTGCTAGGGGTGCTGGCGGACGAACCGGTGGTGATGCCCGCTCCCGTGACCTCGGACGCCGGCCCCGGCGAGGAACTGGAGGTCGAGCGCCCCTTTGCCCTGACTTGTCCGGAGTGCGGCGGCGCCATTCACGAGGTCGGCGGATCGGGCATCCTGAGCTATCGCTGCCATACCGGCCACCGCTTCAGCGCGAACGAGTTGTTGGCCCATCAGGTGAGCGACGTCGAGCGGGCGGTCATGGTAGCGATCCGCGTCCTGCAAGAGCGAACAGCGCTGTGCCGCCGGATGATCGGCGATGCCACGGCTGCCCGGCGCACCTATGGCGTGGCCTATTGGAGCCGCCTCAAGGGCGAAGCCGAGAACGAGCTTGGCGTCCTGTGGCAGTTTCTGCACAAGGCCACCGATGCCAATGCCTCCGAACCGGACTACGCGCCAGCCTCGAAATAAAGCCCGCCAATAACACATGGGTTAGCGACGGGTGGGTCCTTGGCTCGCTACGGTCGCTGGCCCGAAAGCGGGGAGGGGTCGATGGCTGCTACGGTCGAGATTCGTCTTGTCGGTGGCGATCTCGCCCAGCTCATGGGCGAGATGCGGGTATGGCTCGATCGTCAGAAAGTCGCCCCCCACGCATTCCACCAATCGCCCTGTCCCGACGGGTTGGCGCTCCGTGTCGAGTTCAGCGAGATACACGACGCTGCTGAGTTCGCGGGTCGGTTCGGTGGGCGGGTCGTGGGCGCGCCGTCATCCCCGGTGGCCTAGGCAAGCCCCGGGTTTCCGGCGACGGCCGGGCGGGCCGCTCAGCCCGGTTGCACGAGGCTCCGACAGCCTTCAAATTGTGAAGCGAACCCAACGGACGGCGAGGGGCATCTTGGTCGCGAACCGTCACCTCATCATCGGCATGGGCGCCTCGGCCGGAGGGGTCGAGGCGCTGCAGGCGTTTTTCCGGGCCCTGCCCGACGCGCCGGGCTTGTCGTTCATCGTTGTGATGCACCTCGCGGAGGGGCGCGCCAGCGCGATGCCGGAGATCCTGGCGCGCTGCACGGCCCTCCCGGTTCATTCCGCGGAGCACGGCGCGACCGTCGACCCGGGGAATGTCTACGTCCTCGGTTCAGACGCGATCCTGAGCGTCAGGCGCGGGCGGTTGAGCATCCAGCAACAGGCCGCCCAGCGCGAGCGGCACCCGATCGATGTGCTCTTCGCCTCGCTCGCCGACGATGCTGGCGAAAACGCTGTCGGCATCATCCTGTCGGGGGTCGGCAATGACGGCACGCTGGGCGTGAAGGCGATCAAGGAACGCGGCGGCCTGACGATCGCGCAGCACGCCGACCACACCGTCCTGCGTCATCCCGAGATGCCGGCGAGCGCCGTCGCCTCGGGCGCGATCGACCTCGAGATCCCGATCGAGGCGATGGGCACGAAGCTGCTCGAATACGCGCAACGGCTGGGGCTGCTCGATCCCGATGGAAAGCCGCGCTCGCGGCGGCACGACATCAACCGCGCCCGTCAGCAGATCTGCGAGGTCCTGCTCGGCACTGTCGGGCACAATTTCTCCGGATACAAAGAGCGCACGATGCTGCGCCGCGTCGAGCGGCGGATGCAGGTGCTCGAACTGACGGAGATCGATCGCTACATCGAGCGGCTGCGCGAGGACCGCATTGAGGTCATCCAGCTTTTCCGCGATTTGCTGATCGGCGTCACCGCGTTTTTCCGCGACAAGGAGGCCTTCGAGAGCCTCGGCGAAAAGGTCATCCCCCCGATTTTTCTCGGCAAGGGCGCGAACGATGCGATTCGGGTGTGGGTTCCCGGGTGTTCGACCGGCGAGGAGGTGTATTCGATCGCCATCCTCCTCCTGGAGCACATGCGGGGGCTGCGGGTGCGGCCGAACGTCCAGTGCTTTGCGACGGATATAGACGATGCGGCGATCTCGATCGCCCGCGGCGCCACCTACCCGGCCGCGATGCTGCGCGATGTGAACCCGGAGCTGCGCGACCGCTACTTCACGAGCGAGGGATCGACCTACGCGCTGGCCAAGGAGGTTCGTGACCTCTGCATCTTCTCGTCGCACAGCGTGATCCGCGACCCGCCGTTCTCGCGTATCGACCTCATCACCTGCCGGAATCTGCTGATCTATCTCGACACGGATCTGCAGACCCATCTGGTGCCGGTATTCCATTACGCGCTGCGCCCCGGTGGATATCTGTTTCTCGGCAGCTCGGAAAACCTGACCCGGCATGCCGAGCTGTTCAAGCCCCTCGACAAGCGGCACCGCATCTTCCAGCGGCGCGACAATGCCGCGAACCTCGTCGGGTTTTCGCTCATCATGCCGGGAAACCGGCCGATCCATATGGGGCAGCGGTCGTCTGGCCGCACCATCGACGGCATTCCGCTGCGTCAGTCCGTGGAGCGGCAGGTCCTGGAGCGGTTTGGGCCGGCGCATGTCGTCGTGAACCGCGCCGGCGACATCGTCCATTACTCGACGCGCACCAACAAATACCTCGAAAACGCGGCCGGGGCGCCCACCCGCCTGGTGGTCTCGCTGGCGCGTCGCGGGCTGCGGCTCGACCTGCGCTCGGCGCTTAACGAGGCGATCGAAACCCGCCGCACGCAGGTGCGGCCGGGCCTCACGATCGATGTCGAGGACAGGGTCCAGGCCGTCGATCTGACCGTAGAGCCACTTCCCGAGCTCGATGGCGAGCCGTTGTTCCTGATCGTGTTCGCCGATGTCGGGATGCCGCGCGATCCCGAGGTGCGATCCGGCCCGGCGCAAGCCCGCGATCGCGCCGACGTCGAGGTGCTGGAGCAGGAGCTGCGCGAGACGCGCGAGCGCCTGCAATCGATGGTCGAGGAATACGAAACCGCCCTCGAGGAGCTGAAATCGGCAAATGAGGAGCTGGTCTCGACCAACGAGGAGCTGCAGTCGACCAACGAGGAGCTGGAGACCTCGCGCGAAGAAACGCAGTCGATCAACGAGGAACTCAACACCGTCAACAGCGAGCTGCACCGCAAGGTCGAGGAGCTGGACCGGACCAACGACGACCTGCGCAACCTGTTCGAGAGCACGCCGATCGGCACCGTGTTCCTCAACCGGCATAGGGTGATCCGCACCTTCACCCCTGCGATCACCTCGATCTTCAACCTGATCGCGAGCGACCGCGGCCGGCCGCTGACCGACATCGCCAACGATCTCGACGGCGTCGATCTGCGCGAGGAGATCGAGGCGGTGCTCCGCACCCGGCAACCTAGCGAGCGGCGCGTCGTGCGCCGCAACGGGCAGGCGCATTTGCTGATGCGGATCCTCCCGGACAATACCGCGAGCGCCGATGGCGGCGCTCTCGTCAGTTTTATCGACATCTCGCCGATGGTCGCGTTCGAGAAGCACCTGCGCGACTTCAACGAGGGCGCCGACACGATGCTGCGGATGGTGCTGCAGATCGCCGATGCAACGCTCGCCCAGGCCGCGGCGCGTCAATCCCAGCCGGAAGCAGGGATGAGCCGCTTGCGGAGTCTTGGGGCGATCTACACGCTGCTGTCGCGTGTCGGCTGGCAGCCGGTCGGGCTGCGCGATCTCCTCGCCGAGGAACTCGAGGGGCTGGGCCCGGTCGACGCTGCGCGCGTATCCCTGAACGGCCCGGTGGTATTGCTGAAGCCAAAGGCGGTGATCGTGATCGGGCTCGCGCTACACGAGCTTGTGTCGAACGCGCGGCGCCACGGTGCCCTGTCGGTGACGCGCGGATCGGCCGACCTCACCTGGTCGTTCGAAACGCCGGAGGACGCAGAGGCGCGGTTTCTCGCGATCTGGCGCGAGACCGGCGGGCCAGCGGTCGCATCCCCTGAGACGGTGGGCTTTGGGCGCGCCATGTTCGAGCGTCGGCTCCGAAGCGAGATCGGCGCCGAATCCAGCCTCGACTTCGCCCCGAGCGGCCTCGAAGCGACCATCGCTTTGCCGCTTTCGAGCAATCTGGCCATGCGGGGCAACTGAGTTGGGGTGGCGCTACTCCAGTTCCTGGCCTATCGCGGCGCTCGGCAAGGTTCTGGTCTCGATTGGTTCCGGTGCATCGAGGGGAGGGATGCCGGTCGCTGCGTGACGCAGCCGGTCGAGGTCGAGGATGATGACGACCTGACGGTCGACGATCACGATCTTTTCCTCGCGCATGCGGCGCAAGGTACGGCTGACATGGACCATCGTGATCCCGAGATGATCGGCGATCTGGTCTTGGGTCAGCGACAGGTTGAAGGTCGGGCGCGAGACCAATTCCTCCCGCCGCAACCGGTCGTAGACGGCGACGAGCATCGCGGCGAGGCGGCCGCGCGCATCGAGCCGCGTGATCTCGGTCACGTGGCGATGGGCGCGCCGCCGCTCCTCCGCGGCCAGCGCCAGCGCCCGCAAGGCGACCCGCGGATCACGCAACAGCTCGCGCACGCGCGCGGGCTTCAACAGCCGGTAGCCCAGCGTGTTGGCGGCGACGATCTCGTGGCTGCTCTTTCCCATCACCGCGTGATCGAGCCCGATGATGTCGGTGGGAAGCAGCAGGTCGACGATCGAACGACGGCCGTCCAGCAAAGCCAGCGACCGATAGGCGATCCCCCGGTGGAGCAGCAAGGCGGGCGGCTCGGCGATGTCGGCTTTGATGATGACGGCGTCGCGCTCGGCGGAGAGGGCCGGAGTCTCCAGGAACGCCTGGCGTAAAAGAGACCTGCCGGCGAGCAGTTCCTCGGTCGCGGCCGGCGCGTAGGTCGGCGCCGTCTTTGGAAGGCGAATTGCGGTTTCCATGGCGGTGTCTCCACCGGAGGGGCTGGCGGACCGTGCTGGTAGCTTCACACCCAGACTACCGGCCTTGCAAACGAAGGCTTAGCAAAAGTTGCTGCGTCCCGCCTGCACCTGCGTCGGTTTGATCTGGGTTAGCGCGGCACCGTGGCGCGGACTGTACGATAACGTCGTGGATCATCAAAGCGATCGTACAGGGTGGTCGTCACCCAACTCCGCGCGGTCGAGCGGCGTCGCTGCGAACGGCTATCGGCTTGATCTGGAGCATGATTTACCTTCGGATTACCTGAGAAGCTGCGCCGCCCGCTGCCGCGATTTTGCCGCCCGACAACTCAACGCCCAGCGCGCCGAGCTGTTTCGCAACCTGGCTGCATCCTTCGAGCGGGACGCCTTGGCCAAAGAACGGCGCTAAACGCCGCGGGTTCCGAACCCAGGTTAAATCGCCGTCTTTACGAGTCTCCCGTCCAGGAACCGGCCAACCGGCGCGGCGTTGGCCGGGGAAGCACCGAATGCGCTTTATGGAAGCCGGGCGTGGTCGACCCCTCGGAGCGGGAGATTGTCGCATGCTGAAAAAGACGAAGCTGGCCGACGCTGAGATTTCGCGCGGAGCGGGCGGCGAGACGCACCAGACCGCCGGAAGCGGCACGGATGTGCTGACGACGCAGCAGGGCACGCCGGTCGCCGACGACCAGAATTCGCTAAGGGCCGGCGCGCGCGGCCCGACACTGCTGGAAGACCAGCATTTCCGGGAAAAGCTCTTTCATTTCGACCACGAGCGGATCCCCGAGCGCGTGGTGCACGCCCGCGGGTTTGGCGCCCACGGTTATTTCGAGAACTACGAGCCGCTTGCCGATATCACCAGCGCCGACATCTTCCAGCGTGCGGGCGAGAAGACACCGGCTTTCGTCCGCTTCTCCACGGTTGCCGGCAACAAGGGGTCGTTCGACCTCGCCCGCGACGCTCGTGGCTTTGCAGTCAAGCTCTACACCAAGGAAGGTAATTGGGACATCGTCGGCAACAACATCCCGGTCTTCTTCATCCAGGACGCGATCAAGTTCCCCGACCTCGTGCACGCGGTAAAGGAAGAGCCGGACCGCGGCTTTCCGCAGGCCCAGTCGGCCCACGATAATTTCTGGGATTTCGTCTCGCTGATGCCCGAGTCGACGCACATGCTGATGTGGATCATGTCGGACCGGGCGATCCCCCGCTCGTTCCGCTTTATGGAAGGGTTCGGGGTCCACACCTTCCGGCTCGTCAACGCCGAGGGCAAATCGACCTTCGTCAAATTCCACTGGAAACCGAAGCTCGGGATGCAGTCGGTGGCATGGAACGAGGCGGTCAAGATCAACGGCGCCGACCCCGACTTCCATCGCCGCGACCTGTGGAACGCAATCGAGAGCGGCGACTTTCCGGAATGGGAGCTTGGGCTTCAGCTCTTCGACGACGAGTTCGCCGACAAGTTCGAATTCGACATCCTCGACGCGACAAAGATCATCCCCGAGGAGGAGGTGCCGATCCGCCGCGTCGGTCGTCTGGTGCTCGACCGTACCGTCGACAATTTCTTTGCCGAGACCGAGCAGGTCGCGTTTTGCACGCAAAACATCGTGCCGGGCGTCGATTTCACCAACGATCCGCTGCTCCAGGGCCGCAATTTCTCGTATCTCGACACGCAACTAAAGCGCCTCGGCAGCCCCAATTTCACCTACCTGCCGATCAACGCCCCGAAATGCCCGTTCCACACGCTGCAGCAGGACGGCCACATGGCCATGGTCAACCCGACAGGGCGGGTGAACTACGAGCCGAACTCGTGGGGCGAGGGGCCGCGCGAACGGCCCGAACGCGGCATCACCAGCTTTCCCGAACAGATCGCCGGGGCAAAAGAGCGGGTGCGCGGCGAGAAATTCGCCGACCATTACAGCCAGGCGCGCCAGTTTTTCATCAGCCAGACCGGGCCCGAGCAGACCCACATCAAGGATGCGTTCGTCTTCGAGCTCAGCAAATGCGAGAACCCGGTGATCCGGGCCCGCATGGTGGCGGGGCTGATGAATGTCGATGCCGGCCTCGCCAAGAACGTCGCCGACGGCCTCGGCCTCAAGGACATGCCCAAGGCGGCCGAACCGGCGCGTCCGCCGGTCACCGATCTCCCCGCCTCGCCGGCGCTCAGCATCGTCAAGAACGGGCCCGACAGTTTCAAGGGCCGCAAGCTCGGCGTGCTGGTCGCCGACGGCGCGGACGCCAAGCTCCTCGCCGCCCTCGAAAAAGCCATCGCGGACGAGGGGGCGGTGCTCGAATACATCGCCCCCAAGATCGGCGGGTTCGCCGATAGCGACGGCAAGCTGCATCCGGCCGATCAGAAGGTGAATGGCGGTCCTTCCGTGCTCTACGACGCCGTGGCGATCGTCATCTCGGCCGAAGGCGCCAAGCTCCTGGCGGGCGAGGCGACGGCAAAGGATTTCGTCAGCGACGCCTTTGCCCATGCCAAGTTCATTGCCTTCACCGAAAGTGCCAAGCCGCTGCTCGACAAGGCCGGCGTCATCGCCGACGACGGCGTCATCCCGCTCAAGGCAGCGGGCGCCGCCGCCGCCTTTATCACGAAATGCCGGCAGCTCCGCCTCTGGGACCGCGAGGCCAAGGTTCACACGGTCTGAGAGGCTAAGCCGCTCCGCTCCGCCAAGTTAGCGCGACGATCCCCGGGCGAGCGGCGAGCCGGCGCATGAATTCCCCCGGCCCGGCATCGCGGCCCGACGCGTACCAGCGGATTTCGTAGTTGAGGTGCCGGGTCGGTCCGTCGAGTGTGGATGAGGCGCCGCAATCGATGATGGTGCGCCCACCCTGCGCGATGTCGGCCTAGCCCATGGTGGTGGGCATAGCGGGTTCTTTCGGTCGCCTACCCGCTAAACCTGCGCGATCACGCGAGGTTCCCCCACGGCGCGGGGGGAACTTGGACCGGGCCCGGCCGTCAACCTAGTAAGGGGAATGGATCGGAGGAAGAATGGCTCAGGCATTGGAAGGTCAACGGGTCGCGGTGCTGGCGACCAACGGGTTCGAGCAGGCTGAGTTGACCGAGCCGGTAAAGGCTCTGCGCGACAGCGGCGCGCGCGTCGACATCGTCTCGCTCAAACCCGGCGAGATCCAGGGCATGCAACACAAGGAGAAAGGCGACAAGGTCGGTGTCGACCGGACCGTCGTCGACGCTGCGCCTGAGGAATACGCCGCGCTCGTACTGCCGGGCGGCGTCGCCAACCCGGACGAGTTGCGCATGAACCTTCAGGCCGTCCGGTTCGTGCGCCATTTCGTCGAGGCCGGAAAGCCGATCGCGGCGATCTGCCATGGCCCCTGGACGCTGATCGAGGCCGATGCCGTTCGGGGCAGGCGGGTGACGTCATGGCCGTCGCTTCGAACCGACCTCAAGAATGCCGGCGCCGACTGGGTCGACCAGGAGGTCGTTGCCGATCGGGGCCTCGTCACCAGTCGTAAGCCGGCCGATCTGCCGGCCTTCTGCGCCAAGATGATCGAGGCCTTCGCCGAGGCCCGGCGTCTTGCGGCGTGACCGTCACGGCTGAGGTAGAGACATGAAATCGAAGATTGTCGCGGCGAATGCCGGAGAGCGGACTTATATCGTGATCCTCGATCCCGGCGAGGAGGCCTTCGCCGCGCTCAGCGACTTCGCGCAGCACGAAAAGCTGAGCGCGGCGTCGTTGACCGCGCTCGGCGCGTTCTCCGGCGCCACGGTCGGATGGTTCGACCCTCAGGCCAAAAAATACCGTGAGATCGCGGTCAACCAGCAATGCGAGGTGCTGAGCGCGATCGGCGATATCGCGATCGATGACAAGGGCAAAGCCGGCCTTCATCTCCACGTCGTTCTCGGGCTTTCGGACGGGCAGACCCGCGGCGGCCACCTGCTCAAGGGGATGGTCAACCCGACGCTCGAAGTGACCGTCGTCGAGACGCCCGCGCATCTGCGCCGGACGCAACGCCCCGAGCTCGGCCTCGCGCTGATCGATCTCGCCGCCGGCTAGCATCATCATCGGGCGGCGGGGCAGCGATGCGGTTATCGCTGGTCCGCCGCGCCCTGCTGCGACATCCTGTCCGCCGATTTTGCCTGGACCGATGGGCTCGGCCATCTCGGGGCCTGGGGCGGAGTGACGTTGCTGGGGCCGCTTTACGCGTGGGGCCCCAACCATCTCGGCTGGTTCCTGTGGATCCTGATCCCCGGCTCGATCATCCCGGCACTGTTGATCCGCACCAGCGGGATCAAGCAGGCCCGCGCGGTTCTCGAGCAGGTGTCGACATAAAGCCCGGTCAGAACAGCGAGCGGATCAGAGTATCGAGGGTCATGTCGCTCTGCACTGGCTCCGGCTCGGGCCTTGTCGCGGCGACCGGGGTCGGGATCGGCTGCGGCGGCACGATCGCGGCGACCGGGGTTGGGGTCGGCTGCGGCGGCAACCTCTCGGGCGGCGCGTAGCCGGCGAGGGCAAAAGCGCCGTAATCGCCGCGCGCCTCATCGCTGTCGTGATTGAAGGATAGGGTTCCGAAAGGCCCGTGCTGGCGGATGTTCCAGCCGGCGTAGCTGCCATACCCGGCCCAGGCACGTGCGTTCGACAGCCAGCTGTATTGGGCGAGACGGGCCCGGGTGACCGCGTCGCAGACCGCCCCCGAGCCATAGACGCCGATCCGGTATCCCGGCCGGCCGCGGCTGATGTTGGCGAAGGCGGCATTGACGCCACGGAAATACTGGTCGACCTGATACAGATCGGCGCCGTTGGCGTTGAAGTCGACGGCGAAATAGATCGCACTGCCGGTCGGCTGCCCGATGGCGGCGGCTTCCCGCCAGGCGGCGACCCCCTCCCAATAGCCCGAAGCGAACGAGAAGTACCAGGGCTTCCCCGAATGGAATTCCCACACCGCGACGATCTTGAGACCCAGTGCCGACAGGCGCTGCGCCTCGGCGGCGGTCAGGGCCGGCCAGCGCGAGGTCGGGTCGCGGTAGTACCGGGCGACGAAATCGAGCCCGCTGCCCCGCAATTCGGCGACGACGTCGCTGGCGTCGGTTGCCAGATCGACCCCCTGGATTCCGGGCATACTCTGGCTGAGGGGAGGCACCGGCATCGGTGGCGGCAGCGGGGTTCCGCAAGCGGACAAGCCCAGGACCAAGAGACAGGCCGCGAAGGTTCTGCCGCCGAACATGCTTGCTCCCAAACCAAGGCAGCCAATGTCGCGCGAGATGGGCTTGTTTACAACGCAAGATTGCCCGTCTCGTTGGGGTGAATCGCCGCGTCTCACCGGTAGAATTTGACTTTCCGGGTACGCACGCGGCGTATTCGCGGCCGCCTTCCCGGGCGCGAGGCCCCGAATCATGGTTGAACCAGCCGAAAACGAACACGACGACGCGGTTTCCGCCGCCGACGATCCCGCGTCACGCCCCGCCGTGACGCTCTCGCCGGGCGGGCATCGCCGAGCCGAGAGCGGACACCCGTGGGTCTATTCGAACGAGATTCGGATGGACCCGGCGGCGAAGGCACTGGCGCCGGGGGCGCTGGTGACGTTGAAGCGGCCGGACGAGCGGCCGCTCGGCGTCGCGATGTTCAATCCGCACACGCTTCTCGCCGCGCGTCTCCTCGACCGCGACTGGGCGCGGCCGATCGGGCGGCGATTCCTGATGCGGCGGCTCGAGCGGGCGCTTCGGCTGCGCGAGCGGCTCTACACGGCGCCCTACTACCGTCTCGTCCACGCCGAGGCGGACGGGCTGCCGGGGCTCGTCATCGACCGGTTTGGCGATGTGCTGGTCGTGCAGGAGAACGCGGCCGGGATCGAGCGGCTGGAAGAGTCGCTGGTCGGCGCGCTCAACGACCTTTTGCGGCCGGCGGCGATCGTCATGCGCAACGACAGCGGCGCGCGCTCGTTGGAGGGGCTGCCGCTGGAGACCCGGATCGTGCACGGGATGGTCTCGGGGCCGGTGCGGGTCGAGGAGGGCGGTGTCCGCTTCCAGGCCGATGTGATCGGCGGGCAGAAGACCGGCTGGTTCTATGATCAGCACGACAACCGCGATTTTGTCGCCGGGCTCGCGGGTGGCCGGCGGGTGCTTGACCTCTATTCCTACGCCGGCGGTTTTGCGCTGAGAGCGGCGGAGGCCGGCGCCGGCGAGGTTGCCGGCATTGACAGCTCGGCGCCGGCCTTGGCCCTGGCGAGCGCGTCGGCCGCGGATAACGGCCTCGCTGACATCTGCATCTTCCGCCGTGGCGATGTCTTTGCCGAGGCGCAGCGCCTCGCCGGATCGGGCGAGCGGTTCGATGTCGTCATCGCCGACCCCCCGGCCTTTGCCCGGTCGAAGCGCGATGCCCCGGCGGCGCTTCGCGGCTATCGCAAGCTCGCGCGGCTGGTCGCGGCGCTGACCGTGCCCGGTGGGTTCGCGTTTCTCGCGTCGTGCTCGCACAATGTGGGCGCGGCCGAATTCTCCGAGGCGATCCGGCGCGGCCTCGCCGATGCCGGGCGGACCGGCCGCATCTTGCGGTCCTCGGGCGCCGCGCCGGACCATCCGGTCCACCCCGACCTGCCCGAAAGCGCCTATCTGAAGGCGCTCACTTTGACGATCGACTGAGCGCCAGTTCGCGCGCCGCCGGCAGGGTCAAGCGAAAGGTCGTGCCGGCGCCGGTCGTCTCGACGAGGGCGATCTCGCCGCCTTGCCCGCGCATCAATTCGCGCGCGATCGCGAGGCCGAGCCCGCTGCCACCCGGCCGCGCCGAGCCGAAAAACGGCCGGAACAGGTTTTCCTGCGCCCGCGGCGGCAGCCCCGGCCCATTGTCCTCGACTTCGATCTCGACGGTTCCACGCTCACGCTTGGCGCGAAACATCAGCCGATGCGCTCCGGCCTCGACCGCGTTGCGCGTGAGGTTGAGCAGCACGCGATAAAGCTGGTCGCGGTCGGCGCGCACCCGCAGCTTGGCCGGCACCGTCAGCTCGACCGTCAACTCGTCGTCTCCGAGCCCGAGCGCCTGCGGGATCTCGTCGATCAGCGGCTGCAGCGGGAAATCGCTCGGCGAGAACGGTGGCGCGCCCTCCCGCGAGAAATCGAGCGTCTGCGTGCACAGCGCGACGGCCCGGTCGATGGCCTCGAGCAGCCGCGGATAGGCGCGCCGCACCTCGGGCGCAGCGCTGTCGGCGAGACCGTCGCTGACCAGCCGCGCGGTCGCGAGGATGCTGCGGAGATCATGGTTGATCTTGGTGACCGCGGTGCCGAGCGCGGCAAGCCGGGCGTTCTGGGTCAGTGCCGTACGCACCGTCTCCTGCAGCATCGACAATTCGCTCTGCGCGCGGCCGATCTCGTCGCCGCGGCGGCTCGGCCCGATGCTCCGCGAGGCGTCCTCGGGGTCCTGGCGGAACGCGGTCATGCTCTCGGTGATGCGCCGCATCGGCCGCACCAGCATCCATTGCAGGGTCAGGTAGACGAATGCCGCGGTCGCCAGCGAGATGATCAGCGACAGGCGGAAGATGCGCCCGCCGAAATCCCACATCTCGTCCCTGAGCGGCGCCTCCGGCAGGAACACGACGACCGTCGTTCCCGGTTCGAACGGCGAGTTGCCCATCACCCGCATGATTCGGTCGCCGCTCGACAGGAGGGTCTGCCACGACATCATGATCCACCGCGGAACGTTGCCCTTGGTGACGTCGAACGTGACATCGGAGGTCGGCGGGGTCGGCGTGTCGAGCATCCGCACCATGCCGTTGGCGCGGCGCAGAATGATCTCTTTGGCGCCGACCTGGCGTAGCAGCTCCTTTGTCAGCGCGGGGTCGAGCGTGCCGGTCGGGCTTGCCACCAGCGCCAGTGTCGCGAGATGCGCGCTGGCAATGTGGTTGTCGAGATACGTCATGCGATAGCGTGCGACCGACGGCACGAAGACCAGCACCTCGGCCAGCATGACGAAGAGGATCGTCAGGACGAGGAGGCGGGCGGACAGGCTTCTGATCAGCATGGCCACCTCCTATCCGAACCGTGCGAGGAGCCGCACCAGGCGCTGGGTGCGGGGCGAAAACAGGCTCGGCGTGTAAAAGGCGCCGGCGGCACGCTTCCCGGCCTCGCCGCGGGTCGGGTAGGGCACGATCAGGTTGGCCATCGCGCCGATCTTGAGCCGCTGCGAGATCGCCAGCGCCCACGGCAGGATCAGATCGCCGGCCCCGGCGCCGAGGATCGTCGCGCCCAGGATGCGGCCGTTGGGTTTGATGACGATCTTGACCTCGCCGACAAGGTCGCGCTCGGTCTGCGCACGGTCGTTCTCGGCAAAACCCCATCGCAACACGCGCACCGGGCCGTCCCGGCCCGCCGCCGCCTCGGTCGGCCCGACTTGCGCCAGTTCCGGGTCGGTATAGGTGACCCAGGGCAAGGCACGGTAGTCGACTTTGGCCGGCAGGCGGAACAGTGCGTTCCGGATCACGATGCCGGCGTGATACCCGGCGATATGGGTGAATTGCGGACCGCCGGCCGCATCGCCGATCGCATAGGCGCGACGGTTGGTCGTGCGCAGCCGCGCGTCGACCGTGATCCCGGCCGCGGTCGCGGCGATGCCGGCCGCCTCCAGGGTGAGCCCATCGAGCGCCGGTCGGCGCCCGGTGGCGACGAGCAGATGAGAGCCCTCAATCCGTGTCCCATCCTCTAGCGATATCGCAATACCGGGTTCTACATTGTTGATTTTCGACGATTGGCGGAGCGTGATGCCATCCTCTTCGAGACGCTCGGCGAGGCGGGCGGCGAGGTCGGGGTCATCGCGTGGCAGGATCGGGCCGGCATCGATGACGGTGACGACGGCGCCGAGCCGGCGGTGCGCCTGCGCCAGCTCGATCCCGATCGGCCCGCCGCCGATGACGAGCAGATGCGACGGCAGCTCGCGGTTGACGAAGATCGTCTCGTTGGTGAAATACGGCACCCGGTCGAGCCCGGGGATCGGCGGGATCGCGGGCGTCGAGCCGGTCGCGATCACAAAGCGGCGCGGCCGCACGATCCGGCCCCCGGCCTCGACGGTGCGCGCGTCGGCGAACCGCGCCTCGGCCTCGATCACGGTGACGCCGAGCCCCTCGAACCGCTCGACCGAATCGTGCGGGGCGATGCGGGCGATGACGCGGTCGATGCTGGCGCCCACTTCGGTGAAATCGATCCGCGGTGGCTCGTAATGCACGCCGAGCTCCGGCCCGCGCCGCCACATATCGGCAAGGTGGCCGGCGGCGAGCAGCGATTTCGACGGCACGCAGCCGTAATTGAGACAGTCGCCGCCCATCCGGCCGCGCTCGATCAGCACGACCCGCGCCCCCATCTGCACCGCCCCCGCCGCAACCGCGAGCCCGCCGGCGCCGCCGCCTATGACGCACAGGTCGGGGGCCAGCGGCGCGTTCATGGCTGGTGCCGGGCCCGCCAATGGCGATAGACGACCGGAACCAGCGCCAGCGCGGCGAGGCCGAGGATCGGCAAGAGGATACCGGGGCGGAACAGGATGTGCAGATCGGGCGGCCGCCCCTCGGAGGCGAGGTTGCCGAGCCCGCTGCCGAGGCTCGCATAGACGAACGCGGCCGGGATCATCCCGACAAACGTCGCGCCCAGATAGCTCGACAGCCGCATCCCCGACGCCCCGGCGACGAGGTTGACGAGCCAGAACGGGACGACCGGCACGAGCCTCAGGACCAGGAGGTAACTGAGCGCGTTCTGCCGGAACCCGGCCTCGATCCGCCGCATCTGAGGCCCGACCTTGCCGGCGAGCCCGGCGAGCCCCGTGCGTGCCGCCCCGAATACGATCGTCGCACCGAGGGTCGCGGAGACGACGGCGTAGGTCGTGCCGAGGTAGGTGCCGAAGAGGAACCCGCTCGCCATCGTCAGCAGTGCCGCGCCCGGCACCGACAGCGCCACCAGCCCCGAATACGCCGCGACGAAGGCGAGGGCCGCCAGCACCGGCGCACGGTCGACGAGCGCGCAGGCCCAGTCGTGATTCGCCGCCAGCGCCGCGAAATTGAGATAGCGATGCGCGCCGAGCGCGAGCAGCAAGAGCCCGCCGCCCAGCAGGCAGGCGAGCGGGGCCAGCCGCCGCGGCGAAAATGTGCGCGGAGTCTCTTCGACCATTGCCGCACTCTGGCTTCGCCGCCTCCGCAATTCCAGCGCTTTACCCCGGCAGCGGGTCATTTTCGCGTGAGCACGGCCCATTTCCGACCCTCAAGCTCAGTCGGGCTGCCCTCGGTGGCCGCCCGCTCTGCGGACGTTCCGAGGGGGTGGCCCGGCCATCTATGGCACGCTCTCGGGTGACGGGCGCCTCGCTCGATTCCGAGGCGCGGCGCGGGTGGCCGGGCCAAGCCCGGCCAAGGTGATGTTTGGGTTGAGAAAAAGGCGGAACTTGATCGTGGCTGGCGGCTCCTCGACAGTGAACGCATGAGATCGAGGATCACCGGCCTTTACGTCATCCTGCTCATCGCCAATCTGGCGATCTGGGCTTTGGCGCTCGTGGCGTTCGGGGGTGACGCGGTGCTGCTCGGCACGGCCCTCTTGGCCTATGGATTCGGCCTCCGCCACGCGGTCGACGCCGACCACATCGCGGCGATCGACAACGTCACCCGCAAATTGATGCATGACGGGAAGCGGCCTGCGGCGGTCGGGTTCTTTTTCGCGCTCGGCCATTCGACCGTAGTGATCGCCGCCTCGGTCGTCGTCGCGGTGACGGCGGGCAGCCTCGAGGCGAGCCATCCCCGCCTCGTCGCCGCCGGCGGGGTGGTCGGGACGGCCGTGTCGGCGCTGTTCCTGTTCGCGATCGCGGCGGTCAACATGGTCGTGCTCGCCGGTGTCTTTCGGCTGCTGCGGCGCGGCGGGCGGTATGGCGACGCCGAGCTCGACCGGTTCCTCGCCCGGCGCGGGCTGATGGCGCGGGTCCTCGGCCGTCTGACGCGGCTGATCGGGCAGAGCTGGCACATGTACCCGCTCGGCTTCCTGTTCGGGCTCGGGTTCGACACCGCGACTGAGATCGCCTTGCTCGGCATTTCCGCCGCGGCGGCGGCGCACGGCCTCTCAGTCTGGTCGATCCTGGTGTTTCCGGCGCTGTTCACGGCCGGCATGTCGCTGGTCGACACGACCGATGGGGTCGTGATGCTCGGCGCCTATGGCTGGGCCTTCGCCAACCCGCTCCGCAAGCTCTATTACAATCTCGCGGTGACCGCGGTGTCGGTCGTCGTCGCGGTGGTGATCGGCGGGATCGAGGCGTTCGGCCTCTCCGCCAACCGGGTCGGCCTCTCCGGCGGCGTCTGGGACGCCGTCGCCTTCGCCAACGACCATTTCGCCGTCCTCGGCTATGCGATCGTCGCGATCTTCGGGCTGAGCTGGCTCGTCTCGGTCGTCGTGTATCGGCTCAAAGGCTACGACAAGGCAGGCGCCTAGGAGCCCGCTTCTTGCTGCCGCCGCCACGCGACCGTCGAGGTGACGAGGCTCGTCATCCCGACGCCGGCGACCACCAGGATGGTCACCAGCGCCGGCAGGCCGAGCCGATGCAGATTGTGGACGTGCCAGCCGGTGGTGACGCTGATATCGGCAAGGCTCGGAAAGGCAAAATCGAAGATCGCGAGACCGATAAAGGCACACCCGCCCCAGAAGAGCGTGCGGCTGGCGGCGAGAAGCCCGATTCCGCGCACCGCGCTCGCCGGCAACCCGCGCCGCGCCGCCCAAAGCCCGAACGCCGCCCCGGCGCCGGCCTGCACGCAGAGCGTCCCGAGCCCGAACATCGTCCCCGGCAGCCACGCCGTCGCGGCCGAGGGCATCGCCGGCGACAGCACCGTGTAGATGATCGTCGAGAACGCGTCGAACCCCCAGCCGGCGATAAACCCGTGCACCGCCGGCATCCACGGCTTCAGGTCGCGGATCTCGGTCATGCTCGGCGCCTGATGGCGGTGCAACACCCCGCGCTTGGTGATGAAGATCCCCGCGGCAGCCATCACCACGCCGACGATGAGGTAGACGAAATCCTCGACCCCCTCGAAGGTGAACCACTTGGTAAAGCCCAGATAGGCGAGCTCGCCGGCAAAACCCTGCTGCACGGTAAAGGCGGCCGAGAAGATGAGCCCCGCGCGCAGCCCGCGCCGTGTCGAATACCCGCCGACCGCATAGCTGAACGTGATTGGCCACGTATGCTCGTCGGGTGTGATCCCGTGGACGAGGCCGAGCAGGAACGCGGTGACGAGGTCGAGGCCCAGGCTCACATGCGCCGGGTTCCACAGGTCGATCATCGCCGCGCCCCCAAGCAGGCGGGGCAGAGGCCCTCGAAGATCACCTGGTGCGTCTGGATCGCGACCCCGGTCTCCGCCTCCAGCGCCGAGGCCTGGCCGCCGCCGATGACGCACGGGACCGGCACCAGCTCGTCGCATTCGGTGCAGTGGAGGTGGTCGTGATGCGCCTCGGCCAGCTCGAACCGGGCGCGGCCGTCTTCGAGCAGGAGCTTGAAGACGAGCCCGTCGGCCGCGAGCTTTTCGGCGGCGCGGAACACGGTCGAGAAATTCGCCGCCGCGCCGTGCTCGGCGAGGGCGGCGTGCAGGTCTTCGAGGGTCCAAGCGTGGTGCTCGCGCCGCGCCATCAGATCGAGCATCGCGGCCGAGATCAGGGGTTTGCGTGGCATCCCCGATCAGTAGCGCCGCCGGCAGGATTTGCAAGCGGTTTGCAGAAATCGCTTACATGGCGTGGCCCATGGCCGCAGGCGGCCAGGTGCCGAGGATGCTGACCGCGAGCAAGATCGCAAGGCCGAGCGCCTGCTCGATGACGACGCTCCGGGCGAGCCGGGCGGACGTAGTGGTGTCGTGGGCGAGGCGCGGCGCGATCATCAGGCGGTTCGTCAGCGCGATCGCGACCATGAGAACGTAGAGCGCGACCTTGACGCTCAGGAGCCGGCCGTAGGCGGTGCCGAACAGCGCGCCGACACTGCCGACGAGCATGCAGGCGTTGATGATCCCGGTGGCCGCGATCAGCGCGACCGCGACGTAGCCCATCTGCGAGAAATGGGCGACGCCGTCCTCGACCGCCGGGTCGGCGGGGCGGGCCAGGCGCAAGAGGGAATAGAGCGGCCACAGCCCGCCGAGCCACGCCCCGGCCGCGAGCAGATGCACGGCCTGGTTCAACTCGTGCCCGAGGCCGGGCAATCCCTCCATGTCCGCCGCGTGGCCGACAAAACCGAGGCTCGCGAGGGTGAGCCCGGCAAGGACCAGCGTCGGGCCGGCGAAGCGCGAGAAGGCGGCGCCGATCAGCCCGAGGGTAAAGCCGAGATGCCAGCACCAGGCGTGACCGAACTCCGTGCCGAACAGCACGGTCGCCAACATCGCCGGGCTGGCCGCGGCAGCGTCCGACCCGGTCATGTCGGCCGCCGTTACGGCCACCATCGCCAGCGACGCGAGGAACGTGACGATCGCCGCCGCCCGGATGGCGCCGACGAGCCGCCGTGCGACATCCGCGCCGAGCTCGGGCACGTACACCCGGAACGCCGCGGTGCCGAAGGCCAGCATCGCGGCGGCGAACAGGATGAACCGTATGGCGACGGTCGCGTCCTTCATCGCCCGACGGTAAAGCTGAAATCGCCGGTCGTGCGGTGCGTGTCGACCGAGACGGCGTGCCAGCTCACCTTGTAGGTGCCCGGCCCGAGCGGCTTCAGCGGCACATGCAGGGCCTTCGGATCCTGCGGGTCGAGCGTGGCCTGGCCGGCATCGAACCGGCCGCCTGCCGCGTTCGTGACCGCGGCGCCGCTGAACGAGGCCTCGAGCGGCTGGGTGAACCACAGCGTGACCTCAGCCGGTGCCGCCGTCACCGTGGCGCCGACAGCCGGCACGGCGTGGTCGAGAAAGGCGTGGGCCAGCGCCGCGGCGGAGACGAGCGCGGCGGCGGCGAAGGCGGCGAGCGCGGGAAGATGTCGGGTCATTGCCAGAGGTTCCTGTCGATGAGGGGTTTCCCGATCGTGAACGGCATCAGGTCGTCGAGGAACAGGTGGAATTGCATGATGACGCCGGTGCCCTGGGCCTGCCGGCTCGCGCGGTTGATCGGGATCAGCGCCTCGACCCCCGCCTGCCAGGTGGCCGCCTCGTAAAGGATGCCCGGCGCAATCGTTCCGGTCGGGGTACCGTGCTCCGGCGACGACATCGAGATCTCGACGACCGGCACGAGGTGCTTCGCGAATTCGGGCATGTCGATCGCTTTCACATGCTGCTGCAGGTACGGGATCGAATATTGCAGCGAGGCGGCATAGTTCCACTGGTTAGGGCTGAGGCCCGGCGAGTCGGAAATCTGGTAGCCGAGCGTGCCGGTCAGCGCGAACGGGCGGAACATCCCGATCGGCAGGTCGCCGAGCCCCTTCCCGACATACCAGGTCGGCGAGGTGGTGCTGGTCGTGTCGATGACCCCCGCGTCGCGAAGCTGCGACGAGCCGGTCCTCGCGAAATCGCGCTCGACGCCGAGCGACATCATCAGCTCGGCAGGCTCGTAGCAGAGAACCCGGTCCTTCAGCGTCACCGCCAGATTGTCCCAGCCGTGCAGCGGGCCTTGTCCGGCCCCGTGCTGGGTGATGTAGCCGCCCTCGATGCCGATCCCGAGATCCCGGGTGATCGTCTTGTCGAACTCGAAGCCGTAACTGATCGACCGCCCGGCTGGGTTGCCGTCGGCGGCGGGGATCGGCTGGTATTGGATCGTCGGCAGCGACAGCTCGTCGTTGACGCCGGGGTCGTCCATCGTAAGCGTCGCCGGAAAGATCCGATTGCCGCAGATCGCATGGGCCAGGGCAGGGGACGTCGCCACGCCCGCCAGGGCAAGCGCCGCGACCCCCGAAAACAGGTATCTCATCTCGAAGCACCCCAAAACGCACCAGGAATGGGCCGCGCGCCGTTTCCCTCAGCGGGTCGCGGGCATGCGGCGGGTCGGCCGTGTTCAGGCTGCCGGCGGGGGGCCTCGGGCGCGGGGCGCGCCGGTCGGGAGGCGCGGCGTGGGTGTGGTCGCGTCGGGCAGCGACACCACCGTGCCGGCGAGGGCGAGCCGCGTCGGCGCGGGGGGCGCCTGGGGCGGCGGAAAGCCGAAATTGGCGTGGAACAGGCAGCAGAGGCTGTGATCGTGCGCCGGCGGCTTCTGCCCGTCACCGGGATCGGGCGGCGTCTCGCCGAGCGCCGCGGCGACGCACAGAGCATGCTCGCCATAGAGCGCGACGAGGTCCGCGGCGGATGACGATGGTGCGGCGATCGGCTCCGGAGTCAATGCTGGGATCGCGAGCCGGAGGCACAGCGCCAGCACCGCAAGCCCAACGCCGAAGCGTCGGGCGCGAAGCTGCCGGTATCGCCACAGGAGCCGCGTCATCGCGGCTCAATCTACCTCGATATGTCTCCGGGACAAATCACGCTTTGCGTGAGCTGGTGGAGCATGAGCGGCCGCCGGCTTCCCGCCGCGGCGGCGCCACAGCCGTCCGCCTTCGACGAACTGCCACACTCCGACCGCCGGCAGGCCGATGACGAGGTCGCGCGCCCGCTTTAGGAGCGACAGCGCGAGCGCCGTCTCCGGCGACAAGCCGAACGCGGCGCCGAACACGATGTAGGCGCCTTCCTGCACCCCAACCGCGTTGGGCACGAGAAACGCCGCCGAGCGCGTCGCGTAGAGCAGGCTTTCAATGACGAGGACGGCACTGAACGGCAGCGGCGAGCCCGCAAAGGCGAACACGACCCACGCCTCGGCCGCGCTCGCCACCCAGCAGAAGAGGTGCAGGAAGCAGCTCCACGCCAGCCGGCCGCGATGGCGATAGGTCTCGGCGAGCGCCTCGTCGACCGCCGCGGCCCCCGCGACCGTGCGCTCGGCCCAGCCCTGCCCGAGCCGTCGCCCGATGCGGTCCATGAGCGGAATGGCGTACCGCTGCATCCCGAGGAACAGGACTGCCAGCAGCGTCGCGATCGCGAGCGCGATCGCGACCGGCATCACCACGGTGCTGTCGGGGCGGAGCTGCACCAGCAATTCGAGACCGATCGCGGTGTAGGCGACCTGGGCGATGAATTCGAGCGTCACATCGACGATCGTCGACGCGGTCGCATTCGTCGCCGAGACGCCGAACAGCGCTATCGCACGGGCGCCGAGCACGTAGCCGCCGACCTGCGACAGCGGCAGCGCCTCCGACCCGGAATCGCGCATCAGGCGTCCCCACAGCGGGACCCACCACCGCACCCCGGGCAGCAGCGCCCCCCATGCGAGCCCCATCACCGCGACCAGCACGAGGTGGATCGCGCAGACGATCGCGAACCCTAAAAGTCCGATCGTCAGGAGCGCGTGAACGACGGCGCCGGCGCCGAAATAGGCGACGAGCGTCGCGGTTGCGGCAATCCCGATCCCGGCCGCGATGATCGGGAAAAACTTCACGCCGGCTTCCGCCGCGGGAAGAGGCGCCACAGCGACAGCGCCATCCCGGCCAGCGCCGGCAACAATTTCGGGCGCAAGAGGTCGGGGAAAGCGGCCATGCGCCGCCGATTTTCGGCGCAGCAGGCCTCGACGAGGCCGCGGATCGTAAATCCTTCGAGAAAGATGCCGGCCTGCGTCGCCGAGAAATCCTTGCCGTCGTTTTCCTTTTGCCCCCGCCGCACGGTGCCGACCAGCCGCCCGATCGCCCGGCCGTAATAGTGCAGCGAAATGAGGTGTCTCGCCCACACGACGAGGCGCCCACGCCGTGCCTGCTGCCACGCCATCCAGTTGACGAAAAAGACGATGTGCCGGGTTTCCTCGAGCATCAGCCGGTCGAAGATCGCAAACAGCGGCTCGGGCAGGAATTCGGCCTGCCGGGCGATCTGGAACACGCCGAACCCGAGAAACGAATCGAGGCACTCGCCGTAGCCGAAATCGGCGAAGGCCGTGTAGGTGTCGGGGTTGAGCGGCTCCGGCGGCTGCTCCTCGGCCGGGAGTCCGTAGCGCTGGATCATCTCGCCGATGAGGCCGGCGTGGCGCGCCTCCTCGACGCCCTGCAATTCGACCGCCTCGCGCACCAGCGGGTCGTCGATCGTCGCCGAAAACGCGGCGACGATCGCGCCGGCGCGGCGCTCGGTATGCAGCACTTCCTGCCAGAACGGCACGGCGCGCAGCCGCCCGAGCGCGGCGTCGTCGAGCACTGGCCAGGGCAGGGCCGCCGGATCGAAGACCTCGTGGGTGTCGATGAAGCGGCGGCAGAAACGCTCGCGATGCGCCGCGGACCCGATCTTCATGCAGCGCCCGCGGCTTTCGGGGCGCGCAAAAACCGGCGAGCGAACCGGACGAGGCGCGGCATCACCGCCGGACGCAGCAGGCGCGGGTCGTAGCCGGCCATCCGCCGCTCGTTCTCCTCCAGGCATACCGCCAGCAATTCCGGGATCGAGACATCGACATCCGCGACCGCCTTGCTCCCCGTCAGCGTGAAGTTGTTGTCCTGCGGCGCCTCGTCCTTCGCCGCGCCGAAGCCGCGCGACAGGCCGATCCGCTCCTTTATGAGAAACGCCCAGACGAAGAGAACGCGCACCCAGAACCACGGCCGCCGCCACCAGGCGAGGTTGCGGCGATGCCACGCCACCCAGTTGACGAAAAACAAAATGTGCCTCGCTTCCTCCTGCATCACGGGCTCGAACGTATCGACCAATTCGGGCGGGAAGTACCCTGAACTTTTCGCGACCTGGAACAGGCCGAACGCGAAGAAGCTGTCGATGCACTCGCTGAACCCGGTGATCATCCAGGCCCATTCGGGGTGTTGGGGCGGCGGGTAGGGCGGCTCGGGGGCGAGCGTGATGTCGTACGCCGCGACGAGCTTCGACAGCACCTCCTTGTGCCGCCCCTCCTCGAACCCGTCGAGCTCGATCGCTGCGCGCAATAGCGGATCGGTGATCCGTGCGCCATAGCCGAGCACGCGTGCCTTGGCCTTCCCCTCGGTCTGCACCGCAATGTCCCAGATCGGCAGGCCGGTGAGCCGGGCCTGCGCGTCCGGCGGCAGCTTTGGCCACTCGATCACCGCCGGCTTATAGGGATTGTGCGTGTCGAGCAGCATGCGGCAGAAGAGCGTCTTGTGGTCGTCGCTGCCCGGCGTAATCGCGCCGTTGCGCGGGCCCGTCCAGAAGCGGGCAGTGCGGTCGGCGGCGGCAATGATCGCGTCGTCGGTCACGTGAAGCTGGTCCCCTAAATCCCTTGATCTCTGTCGTGCTTGAGTTTCGATGGCTAGCGCATGCCGTCCGAACGATCAGGTTGATGCTTGTTTGCCGCCAACCGCACAAGCCCGCGGACAAATCCGAGGAGAATTACGGCGATCGGCAGGCCGCCGACAATTGCTACCGCAGTGCTCATGCCGCCGCCATCGCCTGCCCATAATTGACTTGGCGCGGCCTCTCCCGTATACAGCGCGCGCCGTCCAGAGGGGGCGGTTGCCGTTGGAGCCGAGTCCGTGAAGCGCACTTACCAGCCGAGCAGGCTCATCCGCAAGCGCCGCCACGGTTTTCGTGCGCGAATGGCAACGCCGGCCGGGCGCCGGGTGTTGGCCGCGCGTCGCGCCAAGGGCCGTAAGCGCCTTAGTGCCTAAGCCGCCGCGGCGGCAATCCGTCTCATGCCTTCGGGGCTTGCACGGCTCAAGCGTCGGGCCGATTTTTTGCGTGTCGCCGCGGCGCGTCGCCGCGCAGTACGCGACGGGGTGATCCTCCAGGCCGCGCCCCGGCCGCAGGGCGAGAGCCCGGAGGGCGGTGCCGGCGAACTGCGTGTCGGCTATACGGCGAGCAAGCGGGTCGGTAACGCCGTGGCCCGCAACCGGGCCAAGCGCCGCCTGCGCGCCGCCGCTGCCGAGGTGCTCGGCCGCGACGGCAGGAAGGGAACCGATTACGTGCTGATCGCCCGCGACAAGACCCCGGCGCGTCCCTATCGAGATCTTGTCGCCGACCTCGCCAGCGCCTTGCGGCAGGTCGAGCGCCGCCGCGCGGAGGAGAGGTAAGATGATTTCCCTTACCTCCTCGTTCCCGCCTGCGCGGGAATCCAGGGCAAGCGGCGGCGCGGTTGCCCCTGGGCCTCCGCCCGCGCGGGGGCGGCGAATTCAAAATGTCGCGAGCGCCGCCGTTGGGTGGACATTCCGCCTGCTGATTCGCGCCTATCAGCTGACGATCGCCGGCATCATCCCGCCGTCGTGCCGGTATGAGCCGAGTTGCTCGCATTACACGGCCGAGGCGATCCGGCGGCACGGACCGCTCGCCGGACTGCGCCTCGGCATTTGCCGCATCTCACGGTGTCACCCTTGGGGCGGCAGCGGGTACGATCCCGTGCCCGACCCGGCCCGCCGCTAAGCCCCCGGGGCCGCAAATCCCATGATGGACCAGAAAAACCTTCTGCTCGCGATCGTGATCTCGGTCGTGATCCTCGTCGGCTTCCAGTTCGGGTTTCAGTACCTGAGCCCGCGGCCCAAGGAGGCACCGGTTTCCGAGCAGGCGAAAGGTCCGCCGGGAAGTCCCGCCGCGCAGAATTCGCCATCGCAGGCGCCGGCACCGGGGGTGAAGACCGGACCGGCGATAGCCCCGACGCCCGGAACGCCGCCGACCGCTGAGCAGGCGCGGACGCGTGAGCAGGCACTCGCCCAAGGCGCGCGGATCAAGATCGATACACCGCGGCTGCATGGCTCGATCGCGCTGAAGGGCGGCCGGATCGACGATCTGACCCTTGCTGACTATCACGACACGGTCGACCCCAAGAGCCCCGATGTCGTGCTGCTCGAGCCGACCGGGACGCCGGACGCTTATTTCGCCGAGTTCGGCTGGGTCGCGGCCGACAACGGCGCCAAGATCAAACTGCCCGGCGCCGATACGGTGTGGGCGAGCTCGGACGGAACGCTGACTCCGTCCAGCCCGGTGACCTTGACCTGGGACAACGGCGAGGGGCTCGTCTTCACCCGCAAGATCTCGGTGGATTCGAACTACATGTTCACGCTCGAGGAGAGCGTGAAGAATATGGGTTCGGCGCCGGTCAAACTCGACCCGTATGGGCTCGTCAGCCGCAGCGGCACGCCGCCGGTTTCGGGCTACTACCTGCTTTACGAGGGCCCGATCGGGTATCTCGACGGGGCGGTGCAGGACGTCAAGTACGCGTCGCTGACCGAAAAGCCGGCGGAATACGATTCAAAGGGCGGCTGGCTCGGCTTTACCGACAAGTACTGGCTGACCGCGCTGGTTCCGCCGCAAGGCGAGGCGATCAAGGCGCAGTTCCGTCATACGGTCGACAACGGTGTCGGGCGGTATCAGACCGATTACCTCGGGTCGACGGTGACGATCCCGCCGGACGGCACCGGGACCGCCTCGGCGCGGTTCTTCGGCGGCGCCAAGGAACTCAACCTTCTCGAAGGCTACGCCGCGTCGGGGATCCCGCTGTTCGACTATTCGATCGATTTCGGCTGGTTCTGGTTCCTGACCAAGCCGATCTTCCGGATTCTCCTGATACTCGAAGGGCTCATCGGCAATTTCGGTCTCGCGATCCTGGCGTTCACCTTCTGCGTCAAGCTCCTGTTCTTCCCCCTCGCCAACAAATCCTACCGGGCGATGAGCAAGATGAAGCTGCTGCAGCCGCAGATGCAAAAGCTCCGCGAGCAATACCCGGACGACAAGCAGAAGCAGCAGACCGAGATCATGGCGCTCTACAAGCGCGTCGGCGCCAACCCGCTTGCCGGGTGCCTGCCGATCGTGATCCAGATCCCGGTGTTCTTCTCGCTCTACAAGGTGCTGTTCGTCACGATCGAGATGCGGCACGCACCGTTTTATGGCTGGATCCATGATCTGTCGGCGCCGGACCCGACCTCTTTCGCCAATTTGTTCGGGCTGATCCCGTACACGCCGCCGCATGCGCTGATGATCGGCCTGTGGCCGCTCATCATGGGCGTCACGATGTTCCTGCAGCAAAAGCTGAACCCGCAGCCGGTCGATCCGATGCAGGCGAAAATGTTCATGGTACTGCCGGTCGTGTTCACCTACATGCTGTCGGCGTTTCCGGCGGGGCTGGTGATCTATTGGGCCTGGAACAACACGCTCAGCATCGCTCAGCAATGGGTGATCATGCACCGGGCCGGGGCGGCCTGAGCGACCTGGCGCCAGCGCTGGGCCCGGCGCCAACGCTGGACCGGGCGCAACTCGAGGCCGGGCGGCTTCTCTTTGCGCAGCATTGCCGCTTTGTCTTCGGCGCCACCGGCTCGTCGGCGATGCCGGCCGAGACCCTGCCCGAGATCGCCTTTATCGGCCGTTCCAATGTCGGTAAATCGAGCCTCATCAACGCGCTGACCGGGCGGCGCGAGCTGGCGCGGATGTCGAAGACGCCGGGGCGGACGCGGCAGATCAATTTCTTCGACCTGGGCGCCCGGCTGATGCTCGTCGACCTGCCCGGCTATGGCTACGCCGCCGCGGCGAAGACCGAGATCGCCCAGTGGACGCGCCTCATGCAGCGCTATCTGCAAGGCCGCTCGGCGCTGCGGCGGGCGTGCCTTCTGATCGATTCCCGTCATGGCATCCTCGCCGCCGACGAGCCGATGATGCGGCTCCTCGACGCGGCGGGGCTCAGCTATCAGGTCGTGCTGACTAAGGCAGACAAGCCGCGCGCCGCGGCGCTCGCCGAGGTGCGCGAGAGCGTCGCGGCGACGCTGGCAAAGCACGGCGCGGCGCATCCCGAGATCATGGCGCTCAGCGCGCAGAAAGGCCTCGGCATAGCAGAGTTGCGCGCGGCTCTCGCCGCCTTTGCCGAGGTGGCGCCGCCGTGGCGGGCGGGGTAGACTCCGCGCCCGATGAATGAGCCGTCCAAAGCCCTTCCGTCCGGCACCGATCCCGCCCTGGTTGCCGCCGTCCTCGCCGAGGCGGTGCCCTATCTCGGCCGCTATGCCGGCAAGACGGTCGTCGTCAAATACGGCGGCCACGCCATGGGGGCCGGCGGCGAGACCTTCGCCCGCGATGTCGTCCTCCTGAAGCATGTCGGGATCAACCCGATCGTCGTGCATGGCGGCGGCCCGCAGATCAACCGGATGCTCGACCGGCTCGGGATCAAGAGCAGATTCGTCAACGGGTTGCGCGTCACTGACGACGAGACGATGGAGGTCGTCGAGATGGTCCTTGCCGGGACCATCAACAAGCAGCTCGTCGCCGCGATCAACGCCGCCGGCGGCTGCGCGATCGGGGTTTGCGGCAAGGACGGCAATCTGCTTCAGGCCAAAAAGCTGACCCGCAACGGCGAGCTCGGCTGGGTCGGCGAGCCGGAACGGGTCGATGCCGGGGTCCTCAGTGGGTTCCGCACGGCCGGCATGATCCCGGTCATCGCCCCGATTGGTCTCGGTCCGGTCGGCGAGACCTACAACATCAACGCCGATACGGTTGCGGGCGCGATCGCCGCCGCGGTCAAGGCCGAGCGGTTCCTGCTGCTGACCGACGTCCCCGGCGTGCTCGACGCCGAGAAACGGCTCATTCCGGAACTTTCGGCCGTCGAATCCCGCCGTCTCGTCGGCAACGGCACGATTTCGGGGGGGATGATCCCGAAGGTCGAAACCTGCCTCGAGGCGGTTGATGGCGGTACCGCCGCGGCGGTGATCCTCGACGGCCGCGTTCCGCACGCGATCCTCCTGGAGCTCTTTACCGAGGGCGCCGGGACGCTGATCCGGGGCGGCTGACGAGATGTCGTACGTCAGCCGCAACCCGCCGTGCCCGCTGGAGGAGATCGAGACCTGGGTCTTCGACCTCGACAACACGCTCTACCCGTCGACCTGCGGTTTGTTCGAACAGGTCCAGGTCAAGATGAACGACTATATCTGCCGGCGCCTCGGCCTCGCGATGGAGCAGGCTATCGCGCTGCGGCGGAAATACTTCCTCGAGCACGGCACCACGATGAACGGGCTGATGACGGTCAACAGCATCGACCCGCACGAATTCCTCGCCCATGTACACGATGTCGACCTCAGTTGCGTGCCGGCGAATCCGGAGCTTGTTGCCGCTCTCGTTGCGCTGCCGGGGCGCAAGCTCATCTACACCAACGGGTCGGTGCCGCATGCCGAGAGATTGCTTGAGCATCTCGGCATAAGCGCCTCATTTTCCGGGATTTTCGACATCGTCGCGTCCGAGTTCGCGCCAAAGCCGGACAGCGTCCCGTTTCGTGCATTTGTCGCCAAATACGCCATCGATCCAAAATCGGCGCTGATGGTCGAGGACATGGCCAAGAACCTTGCTCCCGCGCACGCGCTCGGCATGAGCACGGCCTGGGTGCGCACCGGCATCGACTGGGCCGAGCCGGTGGCGGGGACCGACCACATTCATTACGTCGTCGAAGATCTCGCCGGGTTCCTGGAGGCCGCGGCGGGTATGGAGTTGGGGCATGAGCGTCGCGGAAACGATCGAACGGAAACTGCGTGAGAGGTTTGCGCCGATCAGCCTGAGGGTCACCGACGATTCGGCGCGACATGCGGGCCATGCCGGCGCGCAGCCAGGCGGCGAGACGCATTTCACCGTCGCCATCGTTTCGCGCACCTTTACCGGGATGGGCCGGGTCGCCCGCCAGCGCCTCGTCTACGAGACGCTGGCGGGCGAAATCGCCGACGGCGTCCATGCCCTCTCGCTCTCCACCCTCGCCCCCGGCGAGTACGGTCCGGAAGATTGAGTACAATCGTAGGATGTGTTTGACGAGGCGCGCTCGTGCTAATTGTATTTTAAATATTGATGACATATGTTGGCGGGGCGACTCCTTCTCAATAAGAGCGCTCGCGATGCATGACGGCTCTGGCTCGACCCTTGTGATCCGTAACATCGTCGTCGGCGGCCGGCGCACCAGCGTCCGGTTGGAGCCGACGATGTGGGAGGCGCTGCGCGAGATCGCGCGCCGGCGCCAGATGAGCCTTCACGCGCTCGTGACCGAGATCGATCGCGAACGCAGCGCCTCGACCCTGACCGCGGCGATCCGGGTCTATATCGTCGATTACTACCGCGCAGCGGCCGCCGCGATGGGCCCGGCCTGGGTCGATCCCGCACAACCTAGGATAGTCACGCGCCTGCGGGTGTAACCGGGCATTGCGGGGAGCGCGGCGACGCGGCAATTTCGGCTCGGGCTGCCTCCTGCGATCGAGATCGCAGCGTCGCCTGCGGCTCCTCGCAATGCCAGCTTGTCAGGTCATGCGTGCCCGGCCAGAAACGCCCGGAGTCCGTCGGCCGAGGCGTCGCGCATGACGAAGGCTTCGCCGATGCGGCGCGGCAGGATCAGGGTGATCTTGCCGTCGCGGACTTTTTTGTCTTTGCCCATATGGGCGACGAGGCGATCGGCGTCGGCGCCGGAGAGGCCGGCGTCGGCGAGGCCGGTCGGGAGGTCGGCGGCTTCGAGGTGGTCGCGCACGCGCCGCGCGGTGGACGCGTCGACGAGGCCGGTGCCGACGGCGTAGTCGAAGGCGAGGGCCATGCCGAGCGCGACCGCCTCGCCATGGAGGAGCCGGTCGCCGAACCCGGTCTCGGCCTCGAGCGCATGGCCGAAGGTATGGCCGAAATTGAGGAGCGCGCGTTCCTCGCCGGTCTCGCGCTCGTCGGCGGCGACGATTCGCGCTTTCATGGCGCAGCTCGTCATCACCGCGCGGGTCAGAGCCGCCGCGTCGAGCTGGTAGACCGCGCGGTTCTCGGCATCGAGCCACTCGAAGAAATCGAGGTCGCCGATCAGCCCGTATTTGACGGTCTCGGCATACCCGGCACCGAGCTCGCGGCGCGGCAGGGTCCCGAGCGTGTCGGTGTCGATGATGACGAGCCGCGGCTGGTAGAACGCGCCGACGAGGTTCTTGCCGGCCGGCGTGTTGATCGCGGTCTTGCCGCCGACGGAGCTGTCGACCTGCGCCAGCAATGTCGTCGGGATCTGCACGAAATCGATGCCGCGCAACACGGTCGCGGCGGCGAAGCCGGTGATGTCACCGACGACCCCGCCGCCAAGCGCCACCAGCATCGACCCGCGCTCGATCCCGCAGGCGAGGATGTCGTCGATGAGCCGCCCGAAATGGGCGAGATCCTTGGTATGTTCGCCGGGCGGGAGGGTGATCGCGTGGTGCCTGATACCGGCCGCGTCGAGGCTCGCCTGCAGCGGCGCGAGGTAGTGCGGCGCGACGGTCTCGTCGGTGACGACGACAGCTTGCTTGCGCCGCATCAGCGAGGCGATCTCGCCGCCGGCCGTGGCGATGAGGCCGGGGCCGACGAGGATGTCGTAGCTGCGCTCGGCGAGGCTGACGGTAAGGCGCTGGGGCTGGCTCATTTGGCGGCGGCTCCCGGTTCGGGCGGGACGAGGGCGCGCGGGCAATCGCCGAGCGCGGCGATGACGCAAGTCACGGTGGCGTCGGGCGGTCCTTCGCTGCTGTCGATCGTCAGGTCGGCCTCGGCGTAGATCGGGTGGCGCCGCTCGATCAGATCGCTCATCACCTGGCGCTGGTCGCGGCCGCTGAGGAGGGGCCGGTTGGTGCGCCGCGCGACCCGCGCCAGGAGCACGTCGAGATCGGCGCGCAGCCACACGGACACGCCGGTCGCGCGGATGACGGCCCGCGTAGCCGGGTCCATAAAGGCGCCGCCGCCGGTCGCGAGCACGTGGACCGGCTGGCACAACAGGCGGGCGATGACCCGGCGCTCGCCGTCGCGAAAGGCCGCCTCGCCGCGGTTGCGAAAGATCTCTTCGATCGTCTCGCCGGCCGCTTCCTCGATCTCGATATCCGAATCGAAAAAGGGCAAATTGAGGCGGGTGGACAATCGGCGGCCGATCTTGGTTTTGCCGGCGCCCATCAGGCCGACGAGCACGATCGTGCGGGCCGGCGCGAAACCTCGCGCCGGCGCCCGCACCTCCGTGCCTTCAGCCTGCAACTCCATGACTTCCGGGCCTCACCCGCGCGCTGCTGTCTTTCATTGCGCCGAGAGGGTACTAGCATAAGGCGCGGGCGGGTCGTCAATCGGCGCCGCTGATGCGGGGCCAAGGGGAAGCGGATCGCGGCATGGTTAAGTTGACCGTTCTCGTCGTTATGGTGTTCGTGTTGGCGGCGATCGGTGGCGCAGTGTTCCTCGCGACCTACAATTTTCCGGCGCCGACGCAGCAGGTCGAAAAGGTCTTGCCGGATGCCCGCTTCCCCAAGTGACCGGCGGCTCGAAGGATTTCTCGAGATGCTGGCGGCCGAGCGTGGCGCCGCGCGGCTGACGCTGGCGGCCTATCGCAACGATCTTGCCGATTTGTCCGGGTTTCTCGCGGCCCGCGGCGGAACCCTCGCCGACGCCGATGCCGAGGCCTTGCACGGCTATCTTGCGGCCGCGACGACCCGGGCCTTGGCGCCGAGAACGCTCGCCCGGCGTTTGTCGGCCATGCGCCAGTTCTATCGCTTTCTCGTGATCGACGGGGGCCGTAGCGACGACCCGACCGCGCGGCTCGACGCGCCGCGGATCGGCCGCCCGCTGCCCAAGATCGTCAGCGAGGGCGAGATCGCCCGCCTCACCGAGACGGCCGCGAAATGGCCGGGCCCCGAAGGTGTTCGGCTGCGCTGCATCCTCGAGCTCCTCTACGCGACCGGCTTGCGCGTTTCCGAGCTCGTGACCCTCGGCGTCGCGGCGGCGCAGCGCGATCCGCGCGTTCTCCTGGTGCGCGGCAAAGGCGGCAAGGAGCGGATCGTGCCGCTGAGCCCACCGTCGCGGCGGGCGCTCGCCGAGTATCTCGATGTCCGCCGCGACTTCCTGAAAAAGGGCGAGACTTCGCGCTGGCTCTTTCCGTCGCGCGCCGCCGAGGGGTATCTGACCCGGCAGCGCGTCGGCCAGCTCCTCAAGGATCTGGCACTCGGCGCCGGGCTCGACCCCGCCAAGCTGTCGCCGCACGTGCTGCGCCATGCCTTTGCCAGCCACCTCCTCGACGGCGGCGCCGATCTGCGCAGCGTGCAGCAGATGCTCGGCCACGCCGATATCGCGACGACGCAGATTTATACCCATGTCCAGGGCGACAGGCTCAGGCGTCTCGTCGAAACGGCGCATCCCCTGGCGCGGCGCAAATAATGCGGCATTTTCTCGAATTCGAACGCCCGATCGGCGAGCTCGAAGGCAAGATCGACGAGCTCCGGCACCTGTCGACCGACAGCGGGCTCAACATCGCCGAGGAGGTCGGACGGCTCGAACAGCGGGCTGACGCCCTCCTCCAGCGCACTTATGCGCGCCTCACCCCATGGCAGAAAGTACAGGTCGCGCGCCATCCCGAGCGGCCGCACGTGATCGATTACCTCGCCGGGCTGATCACGGATTTCGTGCCGCTGGCCGGCGACCGCGCCTTTGCCGAGGACGCCGCGATTATCGGCGGGATGGGCCGGTTCCGCGGCAAGAGCGTCGTCGTGCTTGGCACCGAAAAAGGCGCCGACACGGAAACTCGCATCAAGCGCAATTTCGGCATGGCCCGGCCCGAGGGCTACCGCAAGGCAAAGCGCCTGATGCGCATGGCCGAGCATTTCCAGCTGCCGGTCGTGACCCTCGTCGACACCGCGGGCGCCTATCCCGGCGTCGATGCCGAGGCGAGGGGGCAAAGCGAGGCGATCGCCGGCGCGATCGAAACCTGCCTCGACATCCGCACCCCGCTCATCGCCGCGATCATCGGCGAGGGCGGCTCGGGCGGGGCGATCGCATTGGCCGCCGCCAACACCGTCTTGATGCTGGAACATTCGATCTATTCGGTCATTTCGCCCGAGGGCTGCGCCTCGATCCTCTGGCGCGACGGCGCCCACGCCCAGGACGCGGCCGAGGCCCTCCGCCTCACCGCGCAGGAGCTCCACCGCCTCGGCGTCATCGACGAGATCGTGCCCGAGCCTTTGGGCGGCGCGCATCGCCTCCCGAAAGAGGCGATCACCCGCCTCGGCGTCGCGCTCGACGAAAACCTTCGCCCGCTGCTGGCGCTCGACGGCGACACGCTCCGCCGGCAGCGCCGCCAGAAATTCCTCGCAATGGGAATCCCGACCGGCTCCGCCCTACCTTAAGTCGAATTTCTACTCACGATAGTAAATCGGACCGATCGGTAACTAATCGCGCGCGAATTTTGGCGCATTTTGGCATGCGTCGCGGTGGTGCCTGGTGTTTAATGGCCGGCAATAGACCGGGGCGTCATCCGGCCAGGGTGGGAGGATCATGATGAGCGACCAGATGATTGCCGTTCCCGGAATCGATGGCGTCGCACGGCGCTGCATCGTCGCTGGGTTCATCGGTTTTGCGGTCGACTTTTTCGACATCTACCTGCCGGCGATGGTCTTGACGCCGGTCATCACCTACTTCGAGCCAAAGGGCCTCAGCACGGCGCTGACGACGACGATCTATTATTTTACGGTCGCGACGACGCTGCTGGGCCGCCCGTGCGGGGCGATCATCTTCGGCCACTGGGCCGACAAGGTCGGCCGCCGCCGGGTCACGATGGTCAGCATCGCCGGGTTCGGCACCCTGACCGGCGTGGTGGCGCTGCTTCCCGGCTATGCGACGATCGGCATCTGGTCGCTCGTGCTGCTGCTCGCGCTGCGCTTTATCGGCGGCATTTTCATGGGCGGCGAGTACACGTCGAACAACACGCTAGCGCTCGAAATGGTGCCCAAGGAGCGCCGCGGCTTTGTCGGCGGGCTCCTGCAAGGCGCCTTCCCGGTCGGGTTCGGCGCAGTTTCGCTGGCCGCCTCGATCATGCTGGCGGTTACGACAACGCAGCAATATTACGACTGGGGCTGGCGCATTCCGTTCCTGCTCGGCTGCGTGCTCGCCTTCGCCTTCCTGGTCTATTACCGCACGGTGCCCGAGTCGCCGCTGTGGCAGCAAAGCGAAAAGAGCGTGGCGCCGCTGAGGGAGGTGCTGTCCGGCATCCATCTGCGCAACCTCGGCCAGGTGTTCCTGATGATGAGCGGCTTCTGGCTCGTCGGACAGCCGGGGGCGGTGCTGCCGAGCATCATGATCCAGCACCTCCACATCCCGAGCGAGACCACGACCAACACGTTCCTCGTCGCCAGCATCGGCCTCTTTTTCGGCTTTCTGTTCTTCGCCATGCTCGGCCAATGGATCGGCCGGCGACGCGCCATCGTGGTCGGCGCCATCGTCGTCCTGATTGTCGAGCCGGCGCTCTATTACGTGATGATCGTCAATGCCACGAGCGGCGGGTCGGTCGGCCTTACGATCGTTCTTGCCGCGATCTTCCAGATCTTCCTGATCGCGCCGTGGGGGATCGTTACGACTTATATCTGCGAGCGCTTTCCGACGAGCGTGCGCGCCAGCGGCTACGGCATCGGATACAGCGTGGCAATCATCATCCCGTCGTTCTCCGGGATCTACCTGCTGTGGCTGGGGCATGTGATGCCGTACCTGATGACGCCGATCGTGCTGGTGGTGATCGCGCCGCTGTTGATGATCGTCGGCGCTCTGATGGGCCCCGAGACCCGCGACGTCGAGCTGCACCTGCCGGACCTGGGACGCGAGCTCGGGCGGGTCGCGCCGGCCGAATAGCCGTGCCGCAGGGCGGAGCCATCGAGCTGGGCTCGATGGCTCCGCCCCTCAGTTCCAGAGGTGGACAAGTTCCCGCAACGACGAATGCGTGCCGGCGGCGCTCTGTTCCTGAGGCAAGGCCCCTGACGGGGCGGGTCGATCGGGCGTCGCCGACCTAGGCCTCGCGCCCCGCCGGACACGGATGACGGCAGGCCTCGGTTCGACCAGTACGGCGGGCGCGGGTTGTGTCGCGACGATGTTGTGGACCGCGACCGGCCGGCTCAATCCCTTAAGGCAGACCTGACCGATCGCCTCGAGCGGAGTGGTCTTGCGCACCGTGGCGGCGACGCGCGGGCTGATCAGGATCTGCCCGTCCTTGGCTTCGGCGCACAGTCGCGCTGCGAGGTTGCACACGGTGCCGACCGCCGTGTAGTCGGTCCGGTCGGCAAAGCCGATCTCGCCCAGCGTGGCGTAGCCCTGGGCGATGCCGACGCCAAAGCCGATCTCATGGCCTTCGGCGCGCCATGTCGACTGCAGCCGCGCCACCGCGTCGCGCATGGCCACCGCCATGCGGGCTCCGCGGCCGGCCGGATCGTCGCAAGGCAGCGGATCGTTGAAATAGACCATGATCCCATCGCCGGCGAAGTGGCCGACCGTTCCCTCCGAGGCGGCCACTTCGGGTCCGACCGCGGCATGATATTGCTTCAGCAGTTCGAGCAGCGCCTCGGGCTCGGCGGTTTCGGCAAAGGCGGTGAAGCCGCGCAAGTCGCAGAAGACGACGACGATGTCGCGGCGGTGCGGCTTCAGCGCGGCCTCGTCGCCGCGCGCGATGATCAGCTCGGCTAACTGCGGCGGCAGAAACCGCTTCAGCTGCCGCGTCCGTTCGAGCTCGGTGAACTGCAGGACGACCCGCTCTTCAAGCCGCCGGTTCCACGCGGCGGCCTCCTCCGTGCGGGCCCTCAGCTCGTCGAGCAGCCGCGCGTTTTCCATGGCGACGACCGCCTGCGCCGCAAAGGTCTGCAACAGTCCGATTTGCCATTCGGAAAACGGCCGCACCTCCTGGCGATAGGCGACAAACGCGCCCAGCAGCTCGTCGCTGCGGCGCAGCGGAATCCAGACTGCGCTGCGGGCGCCGCCGAGTTCGACCATGGCGACCCGGCTCGCATATCGCAGCTCGTAGGCCGTGTCGTTGACGATGTCGGGGATGTGGACGATTTCCTCGCCTCGCACGAGGCGATCGAGCGCCATGCCCGGCGCGGGACGCAGCGGCCGGTTCCGCTCGGCGAGCGGGGTCGGGAGGTTGCGCAGCGCCGCGCGGTGGAAGCACTCGCCGTCAAAGCGCAGCAGGCCGCCAAACGCCGCCTCGCAAAGCGACAACGCCTTGTCGACGAGAGCGTCGAAGACGAGCGTAACGTTTCCCGAAGAGGAGTTGATGACTTGAAGCACGTCGGTGATCGCCGTTTGTTGTGCCAAGACGGCGTCTCGTTCGGCTTCGCTTTGGGCCAGCCGGCGCCTCAGATCGGCGCAGTCTTGCCGCAGATCGTCCAGAGTTTCTTGAGGCATGAGGGGATCCGCAATCTTTGATGCCGCGTGCCGCACGAGGTCAGCCGACGGCTAGCCCCGCGCGGCCGCACGGTTGTCATTAGTTGGAAAGCCGGAGGCTAAGGCCGCGCCTCCAGCACCATGTTGAACGGCGTCTCGGTAGCGCGCCGAACCGAGCCGAAGCCGCCGCCGAGGATGACCTCGCGCAGCTTCCGTTCGCCGGCTTGCGCGCCGAGGGCCGCGCCGACTTCCTGCGAGAGCGAGGTCGGAACGCAGATCATCGTCGACGCCGCATAAAAGAGGCGGCTCACCGGGTTGAGATTGGCTTCGAGGTGATCCGCCGCCATCGGTTCGACGAGCATCCAGGTGCCGTCGGGCTTCAGCGATCGACACACGCGTGCAGCCGCGCCGAGCGGATCGCCCATATCGTGCAGGCAATCGAAGAACGTCACGAGGTCGAGGTCGGCAGCGCGAAAATCCTTGGCGGTTCCGACCTCGAAAACGACGTTCTTTCCCACGCCATGCGCCGCCGCATGGGCGCGGGCGGCGTCGATCGACGCCGGATGGAAGTCGTACCCGATAAATTGGGATTTCGGAAACGCGCTCGCCATCAGCACGGTCGACCATCCGTGGCCGCAGCCGATATCCGCTACCCTGGCACCCCGTTCGAGCTTCTCGACGACGCCGTCAAGTGCCGGCAGCCAGGAATCGACCAGGTGATTGTGATAGCCGGGACGGAAAAAGCGTGCGACGGCGCAAAACATGCACCCGGCCTGATCGCCCCAGGCGACGCCGCCCCCGGTCCGAAACGCGGCCTCGACCAGCGGCTGGTTGACGATCATCGCCGCCATGAGGTCAAAGCCGCCAAGCATGTAACAAGGGCTTTCCTCTACGGCGAAGATCATGGCTTGCTCTTCCGGCAGCGCGAACCTCTGGTCGATCGGGTCGTAGCTGAGATAGTTGGACGCCGCCTGGTTGGCGAGCCACTCGCGCAAGTACCGTTCGTTCACATTGGCCACGACCGCCAATTCCTGCGAGGTCATCGGGCCTTTGGCATGGAGCGCCTTGTAGAGGCCGAGCGCGTCACCGAGGCGAACCATGGCGACGCTCGACGCTCCGCCGAGATCGGTAATGAGCGTACCGACCAACTGATTGAGCTTTGCTTCGTTCACCACGTCTTTTCTCCTAACCGAATGAAATTGCATTGGGCAGGGAGAGCATGTCGCGTTCTGCGGTCGGAGACTTTGTGGCGGGCTTGTTTTTCTCTTATGATGACCTTGTCGTTTCGTCCCCAACGGCCGTCGGCACCGTGACAGGGGAGCACCTTGGCCTTCCGCTTCGGCGAATACGTGCTCGACCCGGAGCGGCGCGAATTGCGCTCTGGGGTCGGGCCAGTGGCGGTCGAGCCGCAGGTCTTCGACCTTCTTCTCTATTTGCTGCGCAACCGCGACCGCGTCGTCACCAAGGACGATCTGATCGCCGAGGTCTGGGGCGGCCGGATCGTCTCGGATTCCGCTTTGACCTCACGGCTCAACGCGGCGCGCCGGGCCGTCGCGGACAGCGGGACGAGCCAGCGGGTCATCCGCACGATCGCCCGCCGGGGGGTGCGGTTCATCGCGGAAGTCATCGAGCCGGAAGAGGTCGCGGCGGAGTCTGTCGTCCCCTCGGAGCGGCCGGCGGCGCCGCGCCTGTCGATCGTCGTCCTCCCCTTCGTCAATCTCAGCGACGATGCCGAGCAACAATATTTCGCCGATGGCGTGACCGGCGATCTGACCGGGAGCCTGTCGCAATTGCCGGACATGCTGGTCATCTCGCGGAACACGGCGTTCACCTATCGCGACCGGCCGGTAGACACACGGCAGATCGGGCGCGACCTCAATGTGCGCTATGTGCTGGAGGGCGAGGTCCAGCGGTCGGGGGCTCGGGTGCGGGTCACTGCGCAGTTGATCGATGCCGAAACCGACGCGCATCTGTGGGCCGAGCGGTTTGACGGCGGCACCGAGGATCTGTTCGCCGTGCGCGACGAGATCACCAGCCGCATCGCCGCGACGCTCGACCTTGAGCTGGTCGAGGCGGACGCGGCGCGCCCTGTCGAGCAGCCCGACGCATTGGATTACATCCTGCGCGGCCGCGCGATCCGCTTGCAGCCGCCGTCGCGCGAGAACCGCACGCTCGCGATCGATCTCTTTGAGCGCGCGCTGACCCTCGACCCGCGATCCGTCGGCGCGCAGGCGTGGGTCGCCATCGCGCTTACGGCGCGCGTCCTCGACTCGATGGCGTGCGATCCCGCCGCCGACATCGCGCGGGCGGCCGAACTGGCGGAACTGTCGCTGGCCGCCTCGCCGCGCCGGGCGCTGGCGCATTTCGCCAAGGCCCAAGTGCTTCGCGCCCAGCACCGCTATGCCGAGGCGATCTTCGAATACGCGGCGACGATCGAACTCAACCCGAACTGGGCGCACGCGTATTCGCATCTCGGCTGGTGCCGGTTCATGACCGGCGAGATCAAGGAGCTGATCCCGGCGCAGGAGCGCGCGATCCGCCTCAGCCCCCGCGACCCGCAGATCGGCCTGCTCTGCAGCCGCATCGGCTGCGCGCACCATCTCGAAGCGCGCCTCGACCAGGCTATCACCTGGTTCGAAAAAGCCCGCACCGCCGCGCCCGGGCACCCGCAGTTCCGCGCTTTCCTCGCCTCGGCCTACGCCCTCACCGACAATCCCGAACGCGCCGCCGCCGAACTGGCCGAGGCCCGCCGTCTCGTCGGCGACGACCGCTACAGCACCCTCGCCCGCCTCCGCGACATCGAGAAATGGGACACCCCCGCGATCCACGATCGGGTCGAGCAAACCTATTTCGCCGGTCTGCGCCAAGCGGGGATGCCCGAGCGGTAAAAGCGACGGGCCAGCGGGGCCTCTTTCGTGAGGGGTTGAGCCCGCGCCGGAATTGGGATGAACTTCGCCTCACGCGAATATCCCCGGGGAGGAGAAGACCCATGCCCGAGTTCAAGAGAGGCGCCGTCACCATTCATTACGAAGAGGCCGGCAGCGGGTTTCCGCTGATGGTGATCCCGGGGGGCGGGCTCAACTCGACGGTCGAGGGGCTCCGGAAATCCCATCCGTTCAACCCGCTCGTCGAGTTCAGCAACGAGTATCGGGTCATCGCCGCCGATCTGCGCAATGCCAATGGCGGGTCGTCGTCGGGGCCGCTCGAGATCGACCGGCCGTGGGACGCCTATACCGACGACCACCTCGCGCTGATGGACCATCTCGGCGTCAAGGAGTTCATGGTGCTCGGCTTCTGCATCGGCGGCCCGTTCATCTGGAACCTGCTGCAGCGCGCGGGGAACCGCGTCGTCGCCGGCGTCCTGGCGCAGCCGAGCGGGTTCCGGCCGGAGATCCCCGATCTCTTCTACCAGAACAATATCAAGGGCTGGGGTCCCGCGCTCGTCGAGCGGCGGTCGGATATCACGATCGACCAGGTCAGCCAGTTCCTCAATAGCATGTATACGAACCGCGCCGATTTCGTGTTCACGGTCAGCCGCGACTTCGTCAAGGCCTGCCGCACGCCGATCCTCGTGCTCCCCGACGACGTTCCGGCGCACCCGTACAAGGTGGCGATGGAGACGGTCAATCTAGCGCCCAACGCGCAGGTCAGCCTCTACCCGTGGAAGGACACGCCGGACAAGATCCCACTCGCGGTCAGGCACATCCGCACCTTCCTGCGCGCGCAGCAGCCGGCGATGGCGGCGGAATAGGGGTCAGGGGCGTGTCGTCTTCCGACCCGGTCGATGTGCTGATCGTCGGCGCCGGCGCGTCCGGCGCGGCGGTGGCCTGGAGCCTCGCCGAGACGAAGATGCACATCGTCTGCCTCGAGCAGGGCGGCTGGATGAACCCCGCGCTTTATCCAAGCACGGGGCGGGACTGGGAGGCGCGCCTTTACGGCGATTATTCGCCCAGCCCCAACATCCGCGCCCGCGCCGAGGACTACCCGATCAACGACGACAACTCGCCGATCAAGATCGTCAACTTCAACGGCGTCGGCGGCAGCACGATCTTCTACACCGCGCATTTCCCGCGCCTGCATCCGTCCGACTTCCGGGTGAAGAGCCTCGACGGCGTCGCCGACGACTGGCCCGTCGATTACGACACGCTGGCGCCGTTCTTCGCCGAGAACGACCGGATGATGGGCGTGTCGGGTCTCGCCGGCGACCCCGGCGTGCCACCGCGTACCCCGCCGATGCCGCCGCTGGCGCTGGGCCGCTCCGGCGCGATGCTGGGGCGGGCAATGAACCGGCTCGGCTGGCACTGGTGGCCCTCCGACACTACGGTCGCGACGGAGGATTACGAGGGGCGGGCCAGGTGCATCAATCTCGGCCATTGCACACCCGCCTGCGCGCAAGGGGCGAAGGCCAGTACCGACATCACCTATTGGCCCGTGGCGCAGCGCGCCGGGGTCGAATTGCGCACGCATTGCCGCGTGCGCGAGATCACCACCAACGACGAGGGCATGGCCTCCGGCGTCGTCTATTACGACGCGGACGGCAAGGAGCAGTTCCAGGCTGCCCATGTCGTCATCCTCGCCTGCAACGGCGTCGGCACGCCGCGGCTGCTCTTGAATTCGGTGTCGGGGCGGTTCCCGAACGGGCTCGCCAATTCATCGGGGCTCGTCGGCAAGAACCTGATGTTCCATCCTTATGCCCAGGTCTACGGCTATGTCGATGCGCCGACCGACAGCAACCGAGCGCCGCCTACCTGCCTGTGGAGCAAGGAGTTTTACGAGACCGACACCAACCGGGGCTTTGTCCGCGGCTACACGTTCCAGTTCGGCCGCGGTGCCGGACCGGTGATGGAGGCGGTGACCAGCGATGCGAAAGGTCTCTTACCGTGGGGCAGGGACCACCATGCCGTATTCCGCCACCTCAACGGTCACCGGCTGACGCTGTCGGCAATCTGCGAGGACCTCCCGGAGGAGGTGAACCGCGTTTCCCTCGATCCCGTGCTGAAAGACAGCCACGGCGTCCCGTCGCCCCGGATCGACTACCGCATCGGTGACAATACCGCGCGCATGATGCAACACGGCATCGCCCGCGCGACGGAGATCCTCGAAGCGGCCGAGGCGACCGACATTTGCGTAAACAGCCCGATCCTCTACGGCGGCTGGCACCTGCTCGGCACGGCGCGCATGGGTGACGATCCCGAACGCTCGGTGGTCAATGGCTGGGGCAGGTCGCACGATGTGAGGAACCTGTTCATCGTCGACGGCAGCCTCTTCGTCACCTCCGGCGGGGTGAACCCGACCTCGACGATCCAGGCGCTGGCGCTCTATGTCGCGGACCAGATCAAACAGCGCCTCGCCAGTCTGTTCGACTGATCATGGCCGACCTGACCCCCAGCCAACGCAACGACCTCAGGGCGATCGCCGGCGTCATCGTGCCGGCAAGCCGGGAGTTCGGCGTCCCCGGCGCCGACGACCCGGCGATCCAGGCCGACATCCTGGCAACGCTCGGCCGCGACGCCGCCCTCGTGCGCGACGCGCTCGATGCGCTCGATGCGCTGGCCCGTCTTGCCGGCGGCCCTTTCGGCAAGCTCGACCCGGACCGGCGCGAGGTGGTGGCGCTACAGCTCCGCGCCGAGGGCGGCGCGGCGGTCGCGACGCTGAGCCGGGTCGTCCTGCAATGCTATTACCGCGACGATCGCGTCGTCCGCTCGCTCGGCCTCGAAGCCCGCGCGCCCTATCCGAAAGGGCACGAGCTCGAACAGGGCGATTGGTCGCTCCTCGACCCGGTCCGGACGCGGCCGGCGTTCTGGCGACGAACAGGCAATTGATGGGTTTCGCGTCGCTCTACCCATCCTGCGAATGAGATGCCGCAGGACGGGTAGAGCGTAACGAAACCCATCATGCTGTCAGGCGAACGACTCGGTGATCGACGAGTACACCAGCGTCCGCAGATCGCGGCGTAACGTCAGCCGCGCCTCGCTGCCGATGACTTGCGTCATGAAGACGACGGTCAGGTCTTCCACCGGGTCGATCCAGAAGGCGGTGGCGGCGGCGCCGCCCCAGAAATATTCGCCAAGCGAGCCGGGGAGGCGGGTCTTGGCGACATCGATGTTGACCCCGCAGCCGAGTGAGAACCCGACCCCGGCATAGGCGGTTTCGCTGAACATGCCGGGAAGCGCCATGTCGGCGACCTCCTGGCTGTCGGGGAGGTAGTTGAGGCTGAAGAGCGCGACGGTTTTCGGGCTCAGGATGCGCACGCCGTCGAGTTCGCCGCCGTTCAGCATCATCCGGCAGAACCGCAGATAGTCACCGGCGGTCGAGACCAGCCCGCCGCCGCCGGATTCCAGCGCCGGGGCGGTGGCGTAGGTGCTCTCGCGCGCATCGTCCTGCACCTTGATCCCGCGCGCGCCGCCGCCTTCCGGCATGTAGCAGCAGGTGAGGCGACCGATCTTGTCAGGGGTCACATGGAACGCGGTGTCGTTCATGCCCAGCGGCCTGAACAGGCGCTTTTCGAGGAATTCGCCAAAGCTCATCCCCGACACCTTCTCGACGAGGTAGCCGAGCACGTCGATCGCGACCGAGTAATTCCACTTGGTGCCCGGCGAGAATTCGAGCGGGATGTGGGAGAGCTGGTCGACCATCCCCTGCAGCCCGCCCTCGGTCGCGCGGTCCGTCACCTTGGCCCGGCGATAGGCGGCGTCGACATTGCTGCGCATCATAAAGCCGTAGGTGAGGCCCGAGGTGTGGGTCGCGAGATCGATCACGCGCATCGGCCGCTCGACCGGCGTCGTCAAATACGAGCCGTGCCCGGCCGGGATCAGGGACGGCACCTCGCTCGAATAGACGCCGAGCCCCTGCCACGACGGGATATGCGTGTGGACCGCGTCGTCGAGCCCGATCGCCCCTTCCTCGACCAGCATCATCAGGGCGACCGCGGTGATCGGCTTCGACATCGAGTAGATGCGGAAGATCGAGTCCTCGGCGAGCGCCGCGCCGCGCCCGATATCAGCCTGGCCGCAGAGCCCGGTATGCACGAGCTGACCCTTCCGCCAGACATAGGTCAGCATCCCCGGCAGATACCCGCCATCGACGTAACGCCGCTTCATGACCTCGTCGAGCCGCGCGAGCCGCGCCGACGACATGCCGACCGTTTCGGGTTTCATGCTGGGTTCCTCCTTGTGGAAGCTGTCATGGCGAGGCGGCCGAAGCGCGCCGCGGCAATCTCGGGCCGACTGGCGAACACGGCACGAGATTGCTTCGTCGCTTCGCTTCTCGCAACGACATCCTCTTACGCCGCCGCGTCGTCCAGAACCATCTGAGCGCACTTCTCGCCGATCATGATCGACGGGGCGTTGGTGTTGCCCGAGGTGAGGGTCGGCATGATCGAGGCGTCGGCGACGCGGAGGCCTTCGATACCGTGGACGCGCAGGCGGTTGTCGACGACGGCCATGGCGTCCTGGCCCATCTTGCAGGTGCCGACCGGGTGATAGGTCGTCTCGGCGGCGCCCTTGACCCAGTCGATGATCTCGTCGTCGGTCTGGCGGTCGGTGCCGGGGGCGAGCTCGCTGACCTCGAGGGGCGCCATCGCCGGCGCGGTCATGATCGAGCGGGCGATCTGGATCGCGCGCACGGTCAATTCGGCATCGACCGGCGCCGACAGAAAATTGAAGTTGATCGAGGGCGGCCGGCGCGCGTCGGAAGAGGCAATGTGGATGTGGCCCTTGCTCTCGGGCCGCATCGGGTGGGCGTAGCAGGTGAACCCGGATTCCTTTGCGATGCGCGGCCCCATCGGGCCTTTGCGGGTCAGCATCGGGACCCATCCGAGGAGCAGGTCGGGCGCTGCCAGCCCCTCGCGCGAAAAGACGAAGGCGCGCATCGGCGCTCCAACCGAGGCCAGGAACCCTTTGCGGAAGAGCGCGTAATTGGCCGCATGCTTGACCATCCCGAGCCCCCGGGCGCGGTCGTTCATCGTGTAGCCCCACGCGCCGACGGCCCACCGCGTGCGCGGCGCGTAATGGTCGCGCAGGTTTTCGCCGACGCCGGGCAGCGCCTGAACCACATCGATGCCGAGTTTCTTCAGCCGCTCGGGGTCGCCGATGCCGGAGAGCTCCAGGAGCTGCGGCGAGTTGATCGTGCCGCCGCAGACGACGACCTCGCGCGCGCACCGCGCTTCGTACCGCTCGTCGCCGCGCCGATAGCGGACGCCGACGCAGCTCCGCCCCTCGAAGATCAGCCCCTCCGTCAGCGCTTCGGTGACGATGTGGAGGTTTTCCCGGTTGCGTGCCGCATCGAGGTAGGCGCGCGCGGTGCTCTGCCGCTTGCCCTTGGCGATCGTCGCCTGGCTCATGACGATGCCATCCTGCTGGGCGCCGTTGTAGTCGGGGTTGTGGCGGATGCCGACTTGGCCGGCGGCCTCGATGAGCTTCTGGAAGATCGGCTCCTTCGGCACCGGGTCGGTGACGCGCAGCGGCCCGCCGCGGCCGCGGAACTCGTCGTCGCCGCCGCCCTCGTAGCTTTCCATGCGCTTGAAGAAGGGCAGGACCTCGGTGTAGCTCCAGCCCCGGTTGCCCATCTGCGCCCAGGTGTCGAAATCCTGGGACTGGCCGCGGACAAAGGCCATGCCGTTGATCGAGCTCGACCCACCGAGCAGCTTGCCGCGCGGCACCGGGATGCGGCGACCCTTGGTGTTGGGTTCGGGCTCGGCCGAATAGAGCCAGTTCGCCGAAGGGTTGGTGATCATCCGTGCCGAGCCGACGGGGATGAACGACCACGGATGGCTCGCCGCGCCCGCCTCCAGCACCAGCACCTTGTTGCGTGGGTCTTCCGAAAGCCGGTACGCGACCGCCGCCCCGGCCGATCCGGCGCCGACGACGATGTAATCGAAGGTTTCCATGTTGCGCGTGCTCCCGCGGATCGGCTTCAATCATACCGACGCGGAATTCCCACCGGGCAAGGAGAAACTGCCATGCCGTTCTACGAAAAAGGCAATGTTCGCATTCGCTATGAGGAAACCGGCTCCGGTTTCCCGCTTTTGGTCACGCCCGGCGGGGGGCTCAACTCACGGGTCAGCAACTGGCCGACCGCCGTCATCAACGCGCCGGAGGAATTCAAGGGCGATTTCCGCTGCATTACGATGGACCAGCGAAACGCCAATGGCGGCGAGTCTTCGGGCCCGGTGCCGACCGGGGACGCGTGGGAGGCCTATGCCGACGACCAGCTCGGCCTGATGGACCATCTCGGCATCGATAAGTTCTTCTACATGGGCTACTGCATCGGCGGCTGCTTTGCCGGGAAGCTCCTGCAGCGCGCGCCCGCCCGCGTTGTCGCGGCAGTGTTTTGCCAGTCGGTCGGGCACCGGCCGGAAGACCCCGGCGTCATGATCCGGCACAGCGCGGACAACTGGCTCCCCGATTTCAAAAAGCGCCGGCCTGAGGTAACCCCGGACGCCCTCGACAAGTTCTCCCACAGCCTCTGGGAAGCGCAGCCCGATTTCCTCTACAGCGTGCCGCGCGACTTCATCGCCAAGTGCCAGACCCCGATCCTGGTGCTGCCCGACGATACGGCGTCGCATCCGCTGCAGACCTCGATCGATGTCGCCTCGCTGGCGCCGAATTCCGATACGGTCGTCTTCCCGTGGCGGGCGCCGGAAGAGCTGCGGCAGCGCGTCATCGGCAAGGTGCGCAAATTCCTCAAATCGCACGTGCCGGCGTAGGGCGGAAAAGCGGAGCGCATTCCGTCGCTTTGGCGGATTGCGCTCCGCGCATCCACCCGACAGGGACCCATCAAGGAGAAAACCCCCATGCCGTTCTATGAAAGAGGCAATGTCCGCATCCGGTACGAGGAGTGCGGGTCCGGCTTTCCGCTTCTGGTGACGCCGGGCGGCGGGCTCAACTCGCGGGTCAGCAACTGGCCGACCGCCGTGTTCAATGCGCCGGAAGAGCTCAAGAGCGATTTCCGCTGCATCACGATGGATCAGCGCAACGCCAATGGCGGCGAGTCGCGGGGCCCCATTCCCGACGGCGACCCGTGGGAGGCCTTTGCGGACGACCAGCTCGGGCTGATGGACCATCTCGGCATCGACCGGTTTTTCTACATGGGCTACTGCATCGGTGGCTGCTTTGCCGGCAAGCTGATGCAGCGCGCGCCGCAGCGCGTTGTGGCGGCCGTGTTCTGCCAGACCGTCGGCCATCGCCCCGATGAGCACATCGACTACATGTACAATTCGGGGAAGGACGTGTGGGCGCCCGAGCTGCTGCCCAACCGGCCCGACCTCACCATGGACATGGTCCTGAAGTACCTGCACAACCTCTATCGGGTGCAGCCCGACTTTCTCTACAGCGTGCCGCGCGAGTTCATCGCCCAGTGCCAGACGCCGATGCTCGTCCTTCCCGACGAGACTCCGGCGCACCCGCTGCAGACCTCGATCGACGTCGCCTCGCTGGCGCCGAACTCAGACATCACGGTCTTCCCCTGGCGCGACCCGCCCGAATTGAAGGCCCGCACGATCGAAAAAGTCCGCCGCTTCCTGAAGGCGCACGTGCCGGGGTAGACGCCTCGCCGCGCTCGGCCCTCACCCTGCTCGCTTCGCGAGCTGGCCCTCGCCCGCATTGCGGGAGAGGGTGGCCGAAGGCCGGGCGAGTGGACGAGCGCAGCGAGCTTGAGCGGGAAGGGACGAGCCATGAGTCACACACCGAACTTCGGACCGGCGCCGAGCGCGCCCGATCGCTGGGACATCGAGGCCGATGTCGTCGTGATCGGCGCGGGGGCGACGGGACTGCCGGCGGCGATCATGGCGCGCGAGGCGGGATGTTCGGTGCTCCTCGTCGAGGCCGAGGCCGATATCGGCGGCCATGCGATCATTTCGGGCGGCAACACCCCGCTCGGCGGCGGCACCAGCGCGCAGAAAAAACACGGCATCCACGACACGCCCGACCTGCTCTTCCGCGACCTGACCGACTGGTCGGTCGTTGGCCCCAACGGCTTTCCCGACTACCGCTACAACGACCGCGAGGTCATCCGCGCCTTTGCCGACAACAGCGCCCCGTGCTTCGAGTGGCTGCTCGCGCACGGCGTCGAGTTTGTCGACCGCGCGCCCGACCACGTCGGCGGCAACTCGGTCGGCAATTCCGTGCCGCGCGAGATGCACAGCTTTGCCGGGCATTGGCCGATGCCGGCGACCGGCCAGCCGTCCGATCCGGCGACGCAGAGGACCCGCCTGTCCGGCAACGGTCTCATGCGGTTTCTCGAGGCGGCCGGGCGCCGCTGCGGTGTCGAGATTCTGCTTCGGCACCGCATGACCGCGATCTATCGCGAGACGCCGCATACGGGCCGCGTGCTTGGGATCGCGGTCGATCATGACGGTGCCCAACTCGACATTCGCGCCCGGAAGGCGGTCGTCATCGGCACCGGCGGCTCGACCGGCAATGTCAATTTCCGCCGCATGTTCGATCCGCGCCTGACCGACGAGTATTGCGGCCTCGCCGGCATGCCGTGGTCGGACCAGGACGCCTCGGGCGAGTTGGCGGGAATGGCGATCGGCGCCGCGCTGTGGGGCACCTACAATCAGACCGGCGAGTTCGGCTCCAACGTCACCAAACCGCTGCACATCGGGTGCCAGTACAACTATCGGCACCTGTCCTGGCATCCGGGCAGTCGGGTGTTCGACAAGGCGCGCGCCAGCGGCCTGTTCGTCAAGGACTGGCAGGACGTCATCTGTGTGAACATGCTCGGCCGGCGCTTTTACGACGAGACCGGCGGGCAATACATCGCCAACAACTACAACTCGATCGAGGGCTACGTGCAGGGCGACTGGCGCAACGTGCAGCGCGCCAAATACGCCCCCAACAACTGGCTCAACGCGGCGATGGCGGGGATCGACGACGGCCACAACGGCGGCGGCCCGATCTGGGCGGTGTTCGACAGCGACGCGCTCGACCGCGAAAACTGGAACCCGGCTCCGCCGCACGTGGACATCGCCGAGGGCTTCTTCTTCACCGCCGGCACGATCGCCGAGCTCGCCCGCAGGATCGAGATGAAATACCAGCGGGTGAAGATGCCGCCCGAGAACCTCGTCGACACCGTCACCCGCTACAACGGCTTTGTCGACACCGGCACCGACAGCGATTTCGACAAGCCTAAGCCCCTCTACAAGATCCAGAAGCCGCCCTTCTACGCCGCCTGGTGCACTCCGGTCGTTCACGACGCCCGCGCCGGCCTGCGCATCAACGGCAAGTGCCAGGTCGTCGACATGAACGGCGCCGTCATCCCCGGCCTCTATTGCGGTGGCGAATCAGCCGGCGGCTTCAGCCAACACGGCCTCGCCCGCGCCGCCTGCCAGGGCTACATCGCCGGCCGCGAGGCGGCGGCAGAACCGCCTCATTGACCGCCGCCGGGGGCGCCCCACATTTAGGCGCGAGACGCCGATAGGGCGGCTCGCTTCGGGCGGAAGGTGGCCATGGTTCCCCAAGAACGCGATTTGATCACAACCTTGCTGACGCGCCTCAAGAGCGCGGCGGGGCAGCCCAAGGATCCCGAGGCGGACGGGCTCATCCGTGGGGCGATGGGCGAGCAGCCCGACGCGCCCTATTACCTGGTGCAGACCGTGCTGATCCAGGATCTGAGCCTGCACCAGGCGCAGAACCGGATCGCCGAATTGGAAAAGCAGGTTGCCGACGCGCAGTCGGCGCAACAGCAGCAGCCGCGAAGCTTCCTCGGCGGCCTGTTCGGCGGCAGCAATCCTCCGCCGGCGCCCGCGCCGCAGCCGCAACAGGGCGGCGGCGGCCCGTGGTCGCGCTCGCCGCAGGTCGCGAACGCGCCGCAGCAGGGCTATGCCCCGCAATATGCGCCGCAGCCGCAGTATGCGCCGCAGCCGCAATACGCCGCGCCGGCCGCCAGCACCTTTGGCGGGGCGGGCGGCGGGTTCCTGCGCTCGGCGGCGGCGACGGCGGCCGGCGTCGCCGGCGGGGCGCTGCTGTTCGAAGGCATCTCGGGCCTCTTCGGCCACAACTACGCGAGCGGCCTCGGCGGGTTCGGGGGCATGGGCGGCATGGGAATGCAGGGCGGCCTCGGCGAGACCGTGATCAATAACTACTACGGCGATAACCAGGGCGGCGCCGGGTATGGCGGCGGCGATGCCGGCAGTGGCGATTACGGCGGCGGCGGCGACTACGGCGGCGGTGGTGGTGGCGGCGACTACGGTGGTGGCGGCGATTACGGCGGCGGCGGTGACCCCGGCGATTATGGCGGCGGCGGCGACTACGGTGGTGGCGGCGGCGACTCCGGCGGAGGCGGCGATTTCGGCGGTGGCGGCGACAGTTCGTCCTGCTGACCCCCCTTCCGCTGTCATGGCGACCCCGGCGAAAGCCGGGGGAAGCGATCTCGGGCGGAATCGGCTACTCCCCCCGAGATTGCCGTGTCGCCTGCGGCTCCTCGCAATGAGGGCTTGGCGGAGAGGCATCTACCGCCGGGGTACGGGGTCGGGGCCGTATCTGTTGGCGCCGATCGTGCCGCGCATGCAGCCGAACTCGACAAAGAACCAGATCGCCACGCCCAGCACCACGGCCCCGAACACCCCGGCGATGATGCCGAGCGTTACGGCGGCGCCGGTGGCACTGGAGACGCCGGCGACGATCGTGCCGATGATGAAAATCAGTGCGAGGATCAGCGGCACGTAGATCAGCCAGACGAGCCAGCCCGATTTGTTGCGGTCGTGGATGCGCTTGACCAGGATGGCGATGCCCGGCCACAGCATGATGAGTTGGAACAGGGTCGGCAGCGTCTTGAAAAACCGCCCCGGAATCAGCGTCAGGATGTCGAGGACGATGCCGATCGCGAAGATCGGCAGAAAGAACCACAGCCAGTATTGCTTGCGCGAAATCCGGCCGTGCGGCGAGAACAGAAACACCCAGAACCCTGGCTTTACGTATTGCGGCTCGATCAGCGTGATCTGCGTCGCGCGATCGCCGCCGGGGATGAACTCGACGAGATCGCCGTGTCGCGGCACGCCGGCGCCGCGCCAGTCCTGCGTCACGAAATCATAGCGTCTGCCGTCATGTCCGCTGAGCGCGCCGGTATTGGTGTCGGCGTCGTAACCGATGACGTTGCCCCTCATCGCCGTCTCCCGGCCAAGCGACTGCACCGCGGGTCATTCTAGGCGGAAGGGCCACTTGTAGGAAGGCTGAGGCGGGGCTTACGAAACCTAACGGCGAGCCGTCACCACAGCCAGGTCGTCACATTCTCGCAGGCCTGGCCGCGCGCGACCGCCTGCATCCCCTTGATGCAACGCACGATCAGCCACACCACATTGAACAGCCAGACGAGGAAGCCGATCAGGATCACCACGGTGACGAGCCCGATCACCATGTAGAGCAGCCCGATCCAGAACGTGCGGATCTGGAAGCGGTAGTGGGTCTGGACCCATTCGGGCGCCTCGTCGCGCTTCACATAGGCCATCACCAGCCCGACGATGCTGGTGACGCCGACGAAGAGGCTGGCGAGATAGAGGATGTAGACGGTCTCGGCGCCCCGGCCTTCGATCGGGTCGCCGGAGAGCCCGAGCGGATAGATTTGCGTGGCGCGGCCGTTCTCGGCGACGAAATCCACGACCGCGCCGCGTGCCGGGTTCAGCGGCCCGTGCCAATCGAGCCGCACGAAATCGTAGCGCTGGCCGTCGTGCCCACTGATCGCCCCGGTATTGGTATCCGGGTCGAATCCGAGGACGTTGCCTTTCATCCGCAGCCGCGGTCAGCCCGCCTTGGCGCGGTTTGTCGCGAGGCGCTTGTCGACGAGCTCGACGGTCTTGTCGACGGTCGGATGGTGCATTCCGAACTGGGCGCCGAGGAGTTGCACGAGCCGGTCGGTGCGCTCGATGTTGGGCACGCCGTTATTGAGCGCACGCGCGGCCGACGAGGGCCGCACGAGCCCGTTCGCGGCGCTCGCGTACTTCTCGAACGGCACCAGGTCATCCGGGTCCGCGCCGAGCTTTTTGCAGACTTCGAGCACCCAGTTGTAGACCGAGCGCGAGGCCTCGGGGTCGGTGTGCACGGCATCCTTGATGTCGATCGCGCTGTCCGCGGTGACGCAGCGGTAGTTGCCGGTCAGCAGCATCGCCCATTTCGCCAGCGGCACGAACACCGACTCATGGACCCGCAGCTTTACCGGCAATTCGATCGGGCCGTCGCCCGGGTCGTAGCGGACCGCGTCGACGTCCTTTTCGAGGTTCTTGAGGATCTGCGTGTCGGCGTCGCTGCCGAGCCTGGCCGATTTGAAATTGGTCGGCAGGGTGACGAGCAGGAAGTTAATCTTCTCGCCGGGCGGGCGGATCGCCTGGGGGTCGGGGCTGCAGAGGGTCAGCTTCTCCGGGGTGAAATTGTCCCATACGGTCGGGTCGGTATAGACCGGGCGCAGCGCGTCGACATTGACCCCTGGGATGCGCGCCATATAGGGCAGCGGCGGGATGTTCATTATCGACATGCATGGCACCTTGGCGCGGGCGACGCCGTCGAGCAGCTCGCGCACGCCGGGCGAACGGTATTGCGGCTCCTGCATCGCCAGCACGACGAGGTCGTAATCCTTGGGATCGACGTCGCCGGTGCCGGCCGCCTTGAGGCTGCCGGGCAGCTTCCGCGAGTCGAGATCAACCGGGTCCTTGCGGCCGCGGATCGGCATGCGCACATGCGCGCCGTCGCCGTTGAACGCCTCGACCTCGACGGGCAGACAGATCAGCGTGATCTTGTGCCCGCCGAACAAGAGTTTGGTGGCCAGCAGCGACCCGTAGGACGCGCCCAACATCAGGATATTGTACTGGGGCATGGCAACCTCCCTCGTTTTGTTCAACCAAGCGTCGCGACAATGCCGGCCGGCGGCGGTTTCGGCAAGTGCTCAGCCGCCCGCCGCCAGGATGGCGGCCAGGCCGGCGCGGTAGTCCGGATAGCGGAGCGTCACGCCGAGCTCCTTTCTGATCAACGCATTCGAGACGCGCTTGTTGTCGGCCCAAAAGCTTTGCGCCATCGGCGACAACGTCGCAGGGTCGAAGGGCATGAGCGGCGGCGGAGGCATGCCGAGCAGCTCGGCCGCATAGGCGATAACCTCGGCGGACGCGGCGGGCTCGTCGTCGCAGACATTGTAAACGGCCCCCGGCCGTGGCCGCGCCATCGAGGCGTGCAGCACCGCGGTGAGGTCATCGACATGGATACGGGAAAACACATGCCCCGGCCGGTCGAGCCGTCGCGCCGTTCCGGCCCGCAAGGCATCGAAGCTGCTGCGTCCCGGGCCGTAAATGCCGGCGAGGCGGAAGATATGGGCGCCGAGGCCTTGCCATTGTTCCTCGGCGTCGCAGCGCCGCTCGGCGCGCGCGCTTGTCGGGCGCAGGTCGGAGCGCTCGTTGACCCAGCCGCCGTCGCGGTTGCCGTAGACCCCGGTCGTCGAGAGATAGCCGAGCCACTGCAGATTGGTCAGCGCAACGATGTCGTCGCGGTGCCGGTCAAACGCCGGGTCGCCCGCTTCGTCGGGCGGGATCGACATGAGGAGATGCGTGACCCCGGCAAAGAAATACGGAGGCAGTATGCGGTTGCGGTCGAAGCGGACCGTGCCGCCCAGCGCGTGGCGGCTGGTGCCGGTGACCTGCCAGCCGCGGTCGAGCGTCGCCGCGAAGGTGCGGGCACTGTAGCCGAAACCGAGACAGAGAAGACGCGGCATCACGCACCCGGTTTGACGGGCGCCGGGATCAGTTCCGGCGGGTCGGTCTCGGCTCGGTCTTCGAGCGATGCGGCCATCTGCCGCTGCTTCATCCGCGCCATGACCCAGACCGAAATCGACACCATCGCCCCCACTGCCAGCGGCCAGCGCAGCCCGAAATGCTCGCTGAGCGAACCCATGACCACCGCGCCGACTGCCGGCCCGGCGCGGAAGATCATGCCGTAAAGCGCCATGATCCGCCCGCGCATCCGCGCGTCGACGGAAGCCTGGATCAATGTCTGCGCCCCGGTTCCGGTGATCGTCATCGCCGATCCGGCGATAAACACGCAAGGGAGCGCCATGTAGAAATGGTCGCAGGCGGTGAAGGCCAGCACTGCGAACGACATCAGGACGGTCGCGATCATCACGACGCTGGTGAGCCCGGTCAGCGCCGGGCGAAACAGCATCCACGTTCCGCCGCAGATCGCGCCGATCCCGACCGTCGAGGTCAGCATGGCTAGCCCGGCCGGGCCGCGGTGGAAGACGCCGTCGGCAAACCCGGGGAAAAGCTCGACAAACCCGCGCGTGCCGATCGTCGTCACGATGAAGAGGAGCAGCATCGGCCCGATTCCGGGATGCCGCCCGGCATAGGCATAGGCATCGAGCGAAGCGCGCAGCGCGTTCTGCCGCGCGAGGATCGGCAGGCTCGGCATGTTGCGCAGATTGGCGAGCGCGATCTGAAACGCGATGTAGCTGACCGCATTGGCCGCGAACGCCACCGCGACGCTGAATTTGGCGATCAGGATCCCGGCGACTGCCGGGCCGATGAACCGGGCCAGATTGAAGGTGATCGAGTTGATCGCGACCGCCGAGGCGAGCGCCTCGCGATCGACGAGGGTCGGGATCAGGGCGAGGCGCGACGGTTGCGCCACCGCGTTGACGACGCCAAGCGCGAGCACCAGCGAAAACAGCACCTGGACGTTGATCCAGTCGGTGCCGACGAGGAGCGCCAGCACCGTCGCCTGAACGCAGCCGAAAAGCTGTGTGACGCGGATCGTCCTCACCCGGTCGTGCCGGTCGGCCAGCACCCCGGCGAGCGGCGACAGGAACAGCACCGGCAGGAAGTCGGCGA
>DASXFE010000020.1:0-33642 GCA_036489765.1 Allostellaceae bacterium
GTCTGGCTGCCGAGCTGCCGCAGCAATCCCTGCCCGTCCCCAGAGGCGAGGTGGCGGAGGACGCCGAATTCCTGCGCTGGCTCGACAACGGCAACCTCACGCTGCTTGGCTTCCGCGACTTCCCGCTTCACCCCGGCGCCGCGCCGCAATCGCCGCCGCTTGGCCTACTGAGCGCCGACGACACGCCTATCCTCGGCGGGCTCCGCGATTTCAGCGCCCTGCCGCCCGACGTACAGCGCTTCCTCCACCGGCGCGAGCTGTTGCTGGTCACCAAGACCAACACGCGCGCCACCGTGCACCGCGCGGCACGGATGGACGCGATCGGCATCCGTCGCTTCGACGCCGCCGGCGAGGTGCTCGGCGTCAGCCTTTTCGTCGGCCTCCTCACATCGCGCGCCGCGGGCACGGCGCCGCGCGCGATCCCGATCGTGCGGCGCAAGATTGAGCGGGTCGTGGCTCGCGCCGGGATCGACCCGGCCGGCCACGACGGCAAGGCGCTCCTCCACATCCTCGACGGTTTCCCGCGCGACGAGCTCCTGCAGATCGATGTCGACGCGCTCTATGACACCGCGATCGGCGTCCTCAACCTGCAGGAACGCCAACGCTTCGCGCTGTTCGTACGGCCGGACCCGTTGCAGCGTTTTGTCTCGTGCCTCGTCTACGCGCCGCGCGACCGCTATGACACGCGGCTGCGCGAGAGGTTCGCCGGCATCCTCGCCGAGGCCTTCGCCGGCACGGTCTCTGATTATTTCCTGCATCTCGACGAGTCGCCGCTGGCGCGGGTGCAATACATCGTGCGCACGCAGCGAGGCGCGGTCCCCAGCGTCGATCTCGGCAAGCTCGAGGCGCGGCTCGTCGAGGCCGGGCGCGGATGGTCCGATCGGCTGGAAAGCGCGGCCGCGGCCGCCTGGGGCGAGGACGCCGCAAAGATCCGGCTGCGCACGGTCGCGCCGTTCCCGGCGGCCTATCAGGCGCGCACGACCGCGGAGCAGACGATCGCCGATCTCGACCGGGTTACGAGCATACTGGCCGGCGCGCCGCTTGAAGCCTCCCTGCATCCGCGCGGCAAGGAAGATGGCGGTTGGGGCCTCCGCCTCTACCGGCGGGACGAGCCGGTCGCTCTATCCGATGTCTTGCCCGTCCTCGAAAATCTGGGCCTCAGGATCGTCGCCGAAGAGCCGTTCCGAATCGAAACCGAGCTTGGCCCGATCGTATGGATCGACGAGTTCACCCTCGTCCCCGGCGCCGTCCCGGCCAGGCTGGCGGACGCCATGCGAGAAAAGTTCGAGGCGGCGCTCGTCGCGATCTGGCAGGGCGAGATCGAGAATGACGGGTTCAACCGCCTGGTCCTTTCCGCCGGCCTTTCCGCCCGCCAGACGGTGATCCTGCGGCTCTACTGCAAGGTGCTGCGCCAGGCCGGCAGCGCCTACAGCCAAGCCTATATGGAGGAGACGCTCAGCCGCCATCCGGCGATCGCCGCGCGGCTCGTGCGGCTTTTCGAAGAGCGGTTCGCCCTCGACCGTGCCCAGCGCAACGACAACACCGCAATCCGCGCAATCGAGCGCACGCTCGATCAGGTCGAAAGCCTCGACGAAGACCGCATCCTCCGCAGCTTCCTCAAGCTGATCGCGAATTCGCTGCGCACCAACTACTACCAGCGCCAGCCCGACGACACGCCAAAGCCCTACCTCTCGGTCAAACTGGCATCGGGCAAAATCGACCTCTTCCCGCTCCCGCGCCCGCTCTACGAAATCTACGTCTACAGCCCGCGGATGGAGGGGGTGCACATGCGGGCCGGCCGCGTCGCGCGCGGCGGCATCCGCTGGTCCGACCGCAAGGAGGATTTCCGCCGCGAGATCCTCGGCCTGATGAAGGCGCAGACGGTCAAGAACGCGGTGATCGTGCCGGTCGGGTCCAAGGGCGGCTTTGTCCTCAAACGCCAAGTCAACCGCGCGCATTTCCAGGCAGAAGGCATCGCCTGCTACCGCATCCTGATGCGCGGCCTCCTCGACATCACCGATACGATCGGCGCCGGCCAGGCGATCGTCCCGCCCAAGGACGTCGTGCGGCTCGACGGCGACGACCCGTATCTTGTGGTCGCCGCCGACAAGGGTACCGCGACCTTTTCCGACTATGCCAACGAGATCGCGATCGAATACGGGTTCTGGCTCGGCGACGCCTTCGCCTCGGGCGGGTCGGCCGGGTACGACCACAAGGAAATCGGCATCACCTCGCGCGGCGCGTGGGAGCTCGTCAAACGCCATTTCCGCGAGCTCGGCCGAGACATCCAGAGCGAGGATTTCACGGTCGTCGGCGTCGGCGACATGGCCGGCGACGTGTTCGGCAACGGCATGCTGCGCTCGCCGCACATCCGGCTTCTCGGCGCGTTCAACCACCTCCACATCTTTATCGACCCGACCCCCGACCCCACCGCAAGCTTCAACGAGCGCCGGCGCCTCTTCGATCTGCCGCGGTCGAGCTGGGCCGATTACGACAGGAAGCTGATCTCGCGGGGCGGCGGCGTCTTCGAGCGCAGCCTCAAATCGATCCCGCTGAGCCCCGAGGCCCGGGCGGCGCTGGGCATCGCCGAGGATGCGCTGCCCCCGGCCGAGCTGATCCGTCGGCTGCTGACGGCCCAGGTCGACCTGCTGTTCTTCGGCGGCATCGGCACCTTTATCAAGGCACGCGCCGAAAGCCATCTGGATGTCGGCGACCGCGCCAACGACGCCTTGCGGGTCGACGCCGAGACCATCCGTGCCACCGTCGTCGGCGAAGGCGCCAATCTCGGCGTCACCGAAAAGGGCCGCATCGCCTATGCGCTCAGGGGCGGGCTCATCGACACCGACGCGATCGACAATTCGGCCGGCGTGTCGATGTCCGACCACGAGGTCAACATCAAGATCCTGTTGGGTCACGCGATCGCCGAGGGTGCGCTTAAAGCCGAGGCACGCGAGCCGCTTCTCGCGCAAATGACCGACGAGGTCGCCGCGCTCGTCCTTCGCGACAACTATCTGCAAGGCCTCGCCCTCTCGATCGCCGAAGCGGAGGGCCCCGCCGCGCTCGACCGTCAGGCCCGGATGATGCGCGAGCTGGAACGCGCCGGCCGCCTCGACCGCGCCGTCGAGTTCCTGCCCGATGACGACGCGCTCGCGACCCGCGAACGCCTGACGCGTCCCGAGCTGTCGGTCCTCCTCGCCTACGCCAAGATGTCGTTCGACGAGGACCTGCTCGCGTCCAACCTACTCGACCAGCCGGATTTCGACCCCGACCTCGCCGCCTATTTCCCGCCCGAGCTGCAGAGCGGCTTCCCGCACCAGATCAAGACCCATCCGCTGCGCCGGGAGATCGTCGCGACAACCCTCGCCAACGACCTCGTCAACCGCGCCGGCCTGACCTTCATCCACGACCTCTCCTCGCAGACGGGGCGCAGCGCGGCCGACATCACCCGCGCCTACTGCATCACCCGAGCGGTTTTCGACCTGCCGGATCTGTGGCAGGCGATCGAAGCACTCGACGGCACCGTTGCCACGGAAGTGCAATACCGGGCCGCGCTCGACCTGATGGCCCTGATCGAGCACACCGCCCTTTGGCTCCTGCGCAACAACCGCCTCGACCTCGCCCGCGAAACGGCGCGCCTCGGTGACGGCGCAAAGCACCTCGCCGAAGCCCTCCCTGACCTTCTCACCGACGCCGACCGCGCCCGCCTCACCGCCCGCGCCGAGGCGCTCAAAACATCCGGCGTCCCCGCCCCGCTCGCCCGCCGCCTCGCCGGCACCGGCTTCCTGACTTCGGCGCTCGAAATCGCCGGGCTTGCCGAACGTACCAAGCAGCCGGTCGACCGCACCGCCCGCATCTACTACGCCGCCGGCGCCCGTTTCGCGCTCGACGAGATGCGCACCGCCGCCCGCCGCCTCCCGGCCGACACGCCGTGGCAGAAAACCGCCGTCGACACGGTCATCGACGACCTCTTCGCCCTGCAAACCGACCTCGCCGCCCGCATCCTCGCCCAAGCCAACGGCGCCCACGACCCCGTCACCGCCTGGTCGAAGAAACGCGCCGCCGCGTTGGGGCCAGCCGAAGCCGCCGCGGCAGAGCTGCGCACGGCCCCGACCCCCGATCTGGCGATGCTGGTGGTGGCGACGCGGCAGCTCAGGCGGGCGGTCGGGTAGGCGCTATTTCGCCTCGAGCACGAGAACCCAATCTTCGTCGCCGTCGCGGTTCTTGCCCGGCGGGTGGAACCTGGCGGTCCCGGAATTGGGTAGCGGGGAGCCCTCGATCTCGGAAAACCGGCCGTCCGTCGGATCGTACCAGCGCGCCCGGACCGGGCCCGCGAGCCGGGACATGTCGACCGCGATCTCCCGGGCGCTCGGCAGATAGCTCATCGCGAGGCGGCCGTCGGGTGTCGCCGCCGTCGTCGCGTAAAAATCGGACCTGACCGAACCGGTCCTGAGCGGCGCGGGGTCGCCGGCGCCGACGGTGACGATCGCATGGTTCTGGTCGGGCACGAGATCCTGCCAATCGAGGCCGGCGAACAGCGATTTCATCTGGCTGAGCTGCGCCACCCCCGGCGTGTCCAGCATCAGCCGCCAGCCGCGCGGCCACGTCCAGGTCACACCGCTGCCGTAGAGCTGACCGGCCGCGCCCGACAGCATTGCCCAGTACTCCTGCCGCCGCAGGGTCGACGGCCTGCTGTCATGCTCGAATTCGTAGGTGGCTTCGACCAGGAACTCCGGTTTGAAATCCTTGCGGTCGTACTCGTGCAGCACCCTCTCGTAGGTCGGGGAGTAGGTATAGGCGGCGTCGAGGTCGATCATTCCGCGCCAGTTCGGGTCGTCCATCGAGCCGCTATCGAGATAGTTGAGCTCGATCGTGTGGAGGTGGTTGCGGTCCTCCGAGCGGATGCCGCGGGCAACGGCCAGCACGACCGCGTCATCGGCCGGGTCCTTCCAGGTTTGGAAGTCGTTGCCGTGCATCCAGATGATGTTTGGCACGTCGCGGTAGCGCTGGCCGAGATACTGCCCGAACGCGAATGCCTTGTCGGGACCGTTCGACTTCAGGATGCCGAGCCAGCCGGAGGTTTCGACCGGTGTCAGCAGCACGACCATCCCATGCGCGGCCGCGATGCCGAGGAGTTTGTCGAGACGCGCGAAATACGCCGGGTTCGGCGTCGCCAGATCGCCCTCGGTCAGGAACGGGACGATGCCGTCGGGGGTCGAGCCATCCTTGTTGCAGAACTCGTTGTCTCGGCACATGACATGGACCCACAGCGCGTTGATGCCGTAGCCCTGCCGGTTGGCGACGTAGAACTCCCAATCGGTCATCGACACCCTGCCCATCGGCGTCTGCGGGGAGTCGCCGACGATCAGGAACGGGTGATTGTTCCGGTCGACCAGATAGCGGTGGTTCGCGCTGACTTCCAGCGGATAGGCGGGCGCCGGCTCCGCGGCGCCGAGGGTCGGCGACAGCAACAGGGCGGTAGCCAGCGCTGCCGCCGCCAGACTGCGCCGGGGGATGGCTATGCTCCCTTGTTCATCCGGTTGTCGACGAGATCGCTGACCACGGTCGGGTCGGCGAGGGTGGACACGTCGCCGAGCTGGTCGCTCTCGTCCGCCGCGATCTTGCGCAGGATGCGGCGCATGATCTTGCCGGAGCGGGTCTTCGGCAGATTCGGCGCCCACTGCAGCAAATCGGGCGCGGCGATCGGCGAGATCCCGTCGCGGACCCACTTCACCAGCTCGCCGCGCAGCGCGTCGTTCGGCTCCTGGTCGGCGAGGAGGGTCACGTAGGCGTAGATGCCCTGCCCCTTGATGTCGTGCGGATAGCCGACGACGGCCGCTTCGGCCACCTTGGGATGGGCCACGAGCGCCGACTCGATCTCGGCGGTGCCGAGGCGGTGGCCGGCGACGTTGATCACGTCGTCCACGCGACCGGTGATCCAGTAGAACCCGTCGGCGTCGCGCCGGGCGCCGTCGCCGGTGAAGTAGAGCCCGGGGAACGTCGAGAAATAGGTCTCGACAAAGCGCTTGTGGTCGCCGAACACCGTGCGCATCTGGCCGGGCCAGGATTGCGCGAGGCAGAGGTTACCCTCAGACGCGCCTTCGAGCACGCGCCCCTCGCCATCGACGATCAGCGGCCGCACACCAAAAAACGGCCGCGTCGCCGAGCCGGGCTTCAAGGGTGTCGCGCCGGGCAGCGGCGTGATCAGGATGCCGCCGGTCTCGGTCTGCCACCACGTGTCGACGATTGGGCAGCGCTTGTCGCCGACGACGTCGTAATACCAGAGCCACGCCTCGGGATTGATCGGCTCGCCGACCGAGCCGAGGAGGCGCAGCGACTTCCGCGCCGCCTTCTTCACATACGAGTCGCCCTCGCGCATCAGGGCGCGAAGCGCGGTCGGCGCGGTATAGAAGATCGACACCTTGTGCTTGTCGCAAACCTGCCAGAAGCGCGAGGCGTCGGGATAGTTCGGCACCCCCTCGAACATCAGCGTCGTCGCCCCGTTCGCGAGCGGGCCGTAGACGATGTAGCTGTGCCCGGTGACCCAGCCGACATCGGCCGTGCACCAGTAGACCTCGCCCGGCTTGTAGTCGAACACGTATTCGTGGGTCATCGACGTGTAGACGAGATACCCGCCAGTGGTGTGCAGAACTCCCTTGGGCTTCCCGGTCGAGCCCGAGGTATAGAGGATGAAGAGCGGGTCCTCGGCGTTCATCGGCTCGGGCGGGCAGTCGGCGGATACCTTCGCGCACTCCTCATGGTACCAGTGGTCGCGGCCGGCGACCCAGTCGACATCGCCGCCGGTGCGCTTGACGACGATGACGGTCTCGACGTTGACCGGGCATGACGCGATCGCGGCGTCAGCGTTGCGCTTCAACGGCACTTTGCGCCCGCCGCGCAGACCCTCGTCGGCGGTGATGAGGACCGTCGAGCGGCAATCCTCGATGCGGCCGGCGAGGCTGTCCGGCGAGAACCCGCCAAACACTACCGAGTGAATGGCGCCGATCCTGGCGCAGGCGAGCATCGCGTACGCCGCCTCGGGGATCATCGGCATGTAGATCGTAACCCGGTCGCCCTTTTCGACGCCACGCGCCTTCAGGACGTTGGCGAGCCGGCTGACCGCTTCGTGCAACTCCTTGTAGGTGACCTTCTTGTCCTCGCCGGGATCGTCGCCCTCCCACAGGATCGCGGTCTGGTCGCCGCGGGTCGCAAGATGCCGGTCGACGCAATTGGCGCAGGCGTTGAGGACGCCGTCCTCGTACCACTTGATCGACACATCGCCGGCGAACGACGCGTTCATGACCTGGGTATAAGGCTTGATCCAATCGACGCGCTTGCCGTGCTCGCCCCAAAACCAGCCGGGATCGGCCACCGATTCGTCATAGCGGCGCTGATAATCGGCCTCGGAGATCTTGCCGATCTGCGGAAAGTTCGTGTTCGCGATCAGGGTGCGAGCCATTTTTCTTTCCTCCCTCAGGCGACGCCGATTTCAACTCAGATATGGCGCACCGCGCGTCGCGCTGCAAACTTTAGAACCTACGCCTCGATCCCTGCCTTGCGGCAAATCACCCCCCATTCCTTGTCGCTCACCGGGCAGACCGAGAGGCGGGATTGGCGGAGGAGGGAGAAGCCTGCGAGTTCGGGCATCCCTTTCATCTCCGTGAGGGTGACAGGCGTCTCGACCGGCTTTACCGGCGCCACGTCGACCATGACGAACTTGCCGTCCTTGTCACCGGGGTCCGGGTAGGCGGTGCGGACGATCTCGACGACACCGACGATCTCCTTCCCCTCGTTCGAGTGATAGAAGAACGCCCGGTCGCCGATCTTCATCGCCTTCAGATTGTTCGCTGCCTGGAAGTTGCGGATGCCGTCCCAATGGGTGCGGCCGTCCTCGACCATCTGCGACCACGGGTATTTGACGGGCTCGGATTTCAGCAGCCAATACGCCATCGCTTCCCCCTCAACCGAGCGGATAGTCCGCCTGATCCTCATAGACCGAGCCGGCCTTCGTGGGAAAGCTCGCGATCAGGCTGAACCGGTCGACCGTCAGCGGCGCGGCGCGGAACGAGGCGTTCCCGGCGAGGAATGCCTGCAGATCGGGCATCGCCGGGTTGTGCAGTCGCGCCAAGGTCACATGCGGCGAGAACTTGCGCGGTTCGGGCGGCAAGCCCGCACGGATCAGCGCGTGTTCGATCTTGTCGCGCAGATGCGAGAGCGCCGGCTCGCGCTCGACCCCGACCCAGAGGGTGTGCAGCTTCCCGTGGCCGAACACGCCCACCCCGGCGAGCTGCAACGTGAACGGCTTCGCCTTCAACCGCAGGAGTGCTTCGTCGATATCGGACGCCGTTCCCTCATCGACCTCGCCGATAAAGCGGAGCGTCAGATGCAGATTGCCGGCATCGACCCAGCGCGCGCCGGGCAGCCGCGTCTCCAACAGTGACAGCCGCAATTTCAGCTCGGGTGGAAACTCGATCCCGACAAAGAGGCGCAGCATCGAGCCCCTCAGGTGAACAGCGTCAGGACACCGGTATAGCCGTAGAGCCGGTCGCGCGAGATCTCGCCGTTGGCGAAAAAGCCGACCAGCGGGAAATCGCCGAGCGTGTCGCGGATGAGATCGGTCTCGACCGCCGGCTCGCCGAAGAGGGACATGCCGCGCGCGATGCAGCTAACATACACGCCGGCCCGCGGCTTGCCGTTGAGCCGGCCGCCGAGCTGCGTCAGCATCCGCACGAGGTCCTTCTTCGCGCTTTCCGGATCGCGGCGGGTGAAGACGATCGCGTCGCCCGGGGCGACCTCGGCGGCGAGCGCGATCCAGCCCTGCCGCGGGTCGATCCCCATCAGGTTGCGGACGAGATAGTCGCCGGTGTCGGACCCCGCGACCGGCAGACCGGCGAAGATCGTCCCGCCGAGCCGGCGCAGGTTTTGCGCGAGCTCGGGGCCGATATCCTCGAGGAAGACCTCGAGCGCGGGGCGCCCGTCGATCTTGATGACGATATTGTCCTGCGCTTCGTCGATCCGCCGCACCGGCCCGACCGGCGAGCAACCCTGAGATAGCGCCGTCGCGACGGCGACCTCGGGCGACAGCATCACCCCGGACAGCCCGTTGCCGCCGAGCGCCGTCCCCGCCACCAGCGGCGCCTCGCACTGGTGCGAGACGAGCCCGCCGACGAGAAACGCGCCGGTCGCATTTCCGGCATCGATCGCCGCACGCGCCACGTCGGGGCAGCGCGGATCGGCGTGAACCAGCGCGAGCGCCGGCTGTGCCTTTTCGATCCAGCGCGCATGATCGCGCGGCAGATCGTTTCCGGGATCGTCGGTCGCGCCGAAGACCCGGAAGCTGTCGTCCGGCGCCGCCACCGTCAGCACCGCGGCGGCGGCCCGGTCGTAGACCTCGTGCCCCGGGGCACAAACCCCGAGGCCGACGCCGCCGACCCACTCGGCGATGCCGGTCCCGGCCGCGAGTGCACGCACCAGCGTCGGGAGGCCCGCGGCCGCCGGCTCGCTGACATAGATGATGCCGAGCGTCGCGCCCGATGTATCGCCAAGGCCGGCGAGACATTTCGCGGCGAGCCTCTCGCCCTCGGCAAAAGCGGCGGCGAACCCGCCGCTCACGACTTGGCCTCCGGCAGGCCCGCCGCCAGTTTGGCGACGACGGGCGCGATATGGTCGACGAGCACACCGACGCCTTTCTCATTCGGATGCAGGCCGTCGGGCTGGTTGAGGTCCGGATTCATCGCCACACCCTCCAGGAAAAACGGGTAAAGCGGCACGCGATGCGCCTTGGCAAGATCGGGGTAGATGCCGTCGAACGTTTGCTCATAGCCCTTGCCCCAATTCGGCGGCGCCAGCATCCCGAGCAGAAGCAATTTGGCACCGCTCGCTTGGATCTTGTCGATCATCTTATCAAGGTTGGCCTTGACCACTGCCGGATCGGTGCCGCGCAACGCGTCATTGGCGCCGAGCGCGAGGATCACGAGATCGGGCTTGTCACCGAGCGCCCAATCGAGCCGCGCCAGTCCGCCGGCGGTCGTATCGCCGGACACGCCGGCATTGGCGACATGGACGTCGAGCCCATCCTGCTTCAGCCGCGCCTCGAGCCGCGCCGGAAAGGCCTGGTCCACCGGCAGCCCAAGCCCCGCCGTCAGGCTGTCGCCGATATCGACGATCTCCAGCGTCCGCGCGCCCGCCGGCGCCGCAGCCAGAAGCAGCGCGGCAAAGAAGAGCACGGATGGACGGACCATGCCTCTTAGACTGGGGAGCGGCGAAGGCGAGGTCAATAAAGGAGCGCGGGCGTCCCGCCGGCAGCCCAAAGAAACCTTGCGGGCGCGACGCTCTCGCTCCCATATCCGCTACCCATGACTTCCGCCCCCCTGATCGCGCTCGATGATGTCCGCCTGAGCCTGACCGGCGCGGCGGGACCAGTCGAGATCCTCCGCGGCGTGTCGCTGACGCTCGCGGCAGGGGAGACCGCAGCTCTGGTCGGCCCGTCGGGTTCCGGCAAGTCTACCCTGATGATGGTGATGGCGGGGCTGGAACGGCCGAGTGGCGGAGGGGTGCACTTCGCCGGCGAGGACCTGGCCCGCCTCGGCGAGGACGCCCTCGCGCGCCTTCGTCGCGCCGGGATCGGCATCGTCTTCCAGGGCTTTCACCTGCTGCCGACGATGACGGCGCTCGAAAACGTCGCGATCCCGCTCGAACTCGGCGGCAACCGCAACGCCTTCGCCGAGGCCGAGGCGGCGCTCGGCCGGGTCGGGCTGGGCCATCGCATCGGGCATTATCCCGGCGAGTTGTCCGGGGGCGAGCAGCAGCGCGTCGCCATCGCCCGCGCCTTCGCCGCGCGCCCGATGCTGATCCTTGCCGACGAGCCGACCGGCAATCTCGACGGCGCCACCGGCCGGCTCGTCATCGATTGTCTTTTCGCCGAGCACCAGCGCCACGGCACGGCCCTTTTGCTGATCACCCACGACCCCGCCCTCGCCGAGCGCTGTGGCCGGCGGCTCCATCTGGCGGACGGGCGGATCATGGACCAGGTCGCGACCCTTCCCCACTTGCGGGGGAGGGGTTAAGCCGGTGCCGCTTGCGCAGTCAGCCCCCTCCCCTACAGGCGGGGGAGGGTTGGGCTGGGGGCTCTTATATGCTCTGAAGCTGGCCACCCGCGAACTCCGGGGCGGAATCCGCGGGTTTCGCGTTTTTCTCGCCTGCCTCGCGATCGGGGTCGGCGCGATTGCGGCGATCGGGTCGATGGGCGCGGCGGTGACCGCGGGGATCGGCACCGACGGCCGGGTGATCCTCGGCGGCGATGTCGCGGTGCGGCTCGCCTATCGGCCGGCCAACCCCGGCGAGCTCAAATTCCTCGAACAGAGCGGCCGGCTGTCGCACATCGTCACGATGCGGGCGATGGCGCGCTCGCTCGACGGCGCGCACCACAGCCTCATCGAATTGAAGGCCGTCGACCCCGCCTACCCACTCGTCGGCCACCTCAACCTGCAGCCGGCACAACCGCCGGCGCAGGCGCTCGGTGGCGACGGGGCCGTGGTCGACCCTGTTCTCGCCGACCGGCTCGGGCTCAAGCCCGGCGACCGGTTCAAGATCGGCGACGCGACGGTCACGCTCCGCGCGACGATTGTCCGCGAGCCCGACACGACCTTTGGCGAATTCCCGCTCGGCCCGCATGTGACGATCTCAGAAGCCACGCTGGAAAAGACCGCCCTGATCCGGCCCGGCGCGATCGTCGCCTACGATTACCGGCTGTTGCTGCCTACGGGCACCGACCCGCAGCGCTGGGCCGGGACGGCGCGCGACAAGTTCCCCGATGCCGGTTGGCAGATCCGGGCGGCGAAGGACGGCGTCCCGGCGCTGGGCAGGTTCTTCGAGCGGGTCGAGCTGTTCCTGAACCTGGTCGGAGTCACCGCGCTGCTCGTTGGCGGGATCGGGATTGGCAACGCGGTGGCCGGCTACGTCGCCGGGAAGACCCAGACCATCGCAACGCTCAAATGCCTCGGTGCGCCGTCGCGGCTGATCTTCGCGGCCTATCTGGCGCAGGTGCTGGCCCTGGCGGCCGCGGCCATCGTCGGCGGCTTGATCCTCGGCGCGGCGATCCCGGAGGCGATCTCCCCACTGATTGCCGGGGTGCTGCCGGTGCCGATGGGGCACGGCCTCTACCCGGCGCCGCTCGCGATCGCGGCCGGTGCAGGACTGTTGACGACGCTCGTCTTCTCACTTTGGCCGCTTGCCGCGATCGGGCGAGTGTCGCCCGGTGCCTTGTTCCGTGATTCGTCGGCGCCCCGCAGCCGCGTCGCCCCGCCATTAGCCGCGGCGGCGACGACGCTGGCGGCCACGGGTCTCGCGGCGCTGATCGTGCTGACCGCGCCCGACCGCGCGATCGCCGCCTGGTATGTGGTCGGCGCCATCGCCGCGCTGGCGGTGTTCCGCGGCGCCGGGATCGTCATCGAGCGCGGCGCGAAAGCGCTCGGCCGGGCACGGCGGGTCGCGCGGCGGCCGATATTGCGGCTGGCGCTGGCCAATCTGCACCGGCCGGGCGCGCCCACCGGACGGGCGGTCATCTCGCTCGGGATCGGGCTCACCGTGCTTGTCGCGATCGCGCTTGTCGAAGGCAACCTCACCCGGGAGATCGACACCAATCTCGCCGAGGCCGCGCCCGAGGATTTCGTCATCGACATCCAGCCCGACCAACTCGCCGACTTTAGCGATATCGTCAAGAGCGTGCCGGGCGCGAGCTTCGACCAGGTGCCGATGCTGCGCGGCCGCATCACCAAGCTCGACGGCGTGCCGGTCGAAAACGCCAAGGTCACGCCCGACGCGCAGTGGGCGCTGCGCAGCGACCGCGGCCTCACCTATTCCGCGACATTGCCGCGCGGCTCCGAACTCGACGCGGGCACGTGGTGGCCGGCGGACTACCACGGCCCGCCGCTGATCTCGTTCGACGCCGATCTCGCCCGCGGGATGGGGCTCAAGCTCGGCGACACGCTGACGGTCAACCTTCTGGGCCGGGAGATCACTGCGACGATCGCCAACCTCCGGCGCATCGACTGGACTCGGCTCGGGATCAATTTCGTGATCGTCTTCGCTCCCGGCACGCTGGAAGCCGCGCCGCAGACCCACCTCGCCGCGATCTATGGCCCGCCCGCGGCCGCCGAGACCGTAATCCGCGAGGCCGGCGACAAATTCCCGAACCTGTCGGCGATCCCGGTGCGCGAGACGCTGGCGCTCGTCTCTCGCATCATCGCGACGATCGCAACCGCGATGCGGTTGACCGCGCTGGTCACGGTCGCCGCCGGCATCCTCGTTCTCGGCGGGGCGATCGCGGCCGGGCATCGCCGCCGCGTCTACGAAGCGGTCGTGCTGAAGGTCCTGGGCGCGACGCGCAGGACGGTGACGGCGGCCTACCTGATCGAGCATGGCCTCGTGGGCGCCGCCGCCGCGCTCGCCGCCGGCGTCATCGGCACCGCGGCCGCCTATGCGATCGTGACGGGGCCGATGCGATCGGATTGGGTGTTTCTGGCACGGCCGCTGGTGCTCGTATTGCCGATCGGGATCGCGGTCAGCCTGGCGATCGGTTATGCCGGCACCTGGCGGGCGCTCGGCGCGAAACCCGCGCCGCTCCTCCGCAACGAATAGCCGTCAGCGGCAGCCGGCCGCAGCCTTGCCCGGTTCCTTGAAAAACTCGGGGTTTGTGCCAATATCCGGAGCCGAGGAATCTTCCTCTCTGCTCTCTTTCGGAGGGTGCTATGGCACTTGGTTCGCAGCCCCGCTGGACCGTGCGGAATGCGGCCGCAGTACCGGCCGACCTCGATGTTGGTCTGCGCAACTATATGCTGCGCATCTACAATTACATGGCGTCCGGGCTGGCGCTGACCGGTATCGTCGCCTACGTCTTCGCGCAGTATCTCTACGCGAACCCCATGCTCGCGCGCTCGCCGATCATGTACGTCATCATGCTGGCGCCGCTCGGCTTGGTCATGTGGCTGAGCTTCGGGATCGGCCGCATGCAGGCCTCGACCGCGCAGATGTTGTACTGGCTCTACGCCGGGGTCATGGGCCTGTCGATGGCCTCGATCTTCCTGGTGTTTACTGGGGCCAGCATCGCGCGGGTATTCTTCATCACCGCGGGCACCTTCGCCGCGATGAGCCTTTATGGCTACACGACGCGCACCGACCTGTCGCGGTTCGGCTCGTTCCTGTTCATGGGCCTCATCGGCATCGTCATCGCCTCGCTCGTGAACATGTTCGTCGCGTCGAGCGCGGTGCAGTTCGCGATCTCGGTGATCGGGGTCATCGTCTTCACCGGCTTGACCGCGTGGGACACCCAGCAGATCAAGGAGATGTATTACGAGGGCGACTACGGCGAGGTCGCCAGCAAGAAGGCGGTGATGGGAGCCCTTCGGCTCTACCTCGACTTCATCAATCTCTTCATGATGCTGCTGCAGTTGATGGGCGCCCGTCGGGACTAGACCGCCCGCGACCAAGCTGCCTTCACGGCGTTTCGCTAGAACGGCCGGACCTCGGGTCCGGCCGTTTTCTTTTGCGTTTTCCTTTGTGTCTTCCCCCGCTAACATGAACCGCCGGCTCGATAGCGGGCACGGCAAGAGGCGGCCAACCGCCCTGGCTCAGCGGGAGGAATTCATGCTCGATCTCTTGGAGAATCAGAAGAAACTTACCTTCAATCAGTGGAAGATCGCCGGAGCCGCGACGCTCGGCGACATGCTCGATTTCTTCGACTTCTTCATGATCAGCTTCGTGCTGGGCTTCGTCGTCAAGAATTGGCATCTGACGTTCGGGCAATCGGGCGCAATCCTGCTTGCTTCGGGCATCAGCGCCCCGTTCGGGTCGCTGTTCTATGGCTGGCTCGCCGACAAGGTTGGCCGCCGCACCGCGCTGGTGGCCAGCGTTCTCAACGTGTCGGTCGCCACCGGTGCAATGGCCGTGACGCCCGAGGGCGGATGGATATACCTCGTCGTCTGCCGCTTTATCGTCGGCTTTGGCGTGACCGGGCTCTACTCGGTCGACGTCACGCTGATGCAGGAATTCTCGCCGGCGTCGAAGCGCGGCTGGTTCACCGGCCTGACGACGACGATGCTGCCCGCGGGGTCACTGTTCGCCGCACTCCTCGGCTATTACGCGGCGCCCTATATCGGCTGGCGCGGGATGTGCGCAGTCGGATTGGTGCCGGCGCTCCTCTGCCTCTACATCCGCCTGTTCGTTCCCGAATCGCCGCACTGGCTGCTGCGCAAGGGCCGGGTCGAGGAGGCACGCAAGTCGCTCGCCTGGGCGCTGCAGGTCGACCCTGCAACGATCCCCGTGGATACCACCCTGCCGCCGGTCGAGAAGACGCGCTGGCTCGAGCTGTTCAAATACCCGCGCACCATCATCGCCGGGTGCCTGACCGGCCTCACCCAGACCGGCGGCGTCGCGCTGTCGCTGTGGATGATCACCCTCTTCATCATGGTGATCAACATTAGCCCGGGCGAGGCGTCGAAGCTGGCGATCTTCGTCAGCATCGCGGCGATCCTCGGCCGTTTCTTCTGCTCGTGGATTTCCGACGCGATGGGCCGGCGGATGTCGGGCATCCTCAGCTGCGTCGTCTCGGCCCTGTTGATGGCCGCCGCCGGATATCTGCACAGCGTCTTCATCGGCGGCGTGTCGATGTTCTTCGTCATGGTGCTGCTGCAGAACTTCCTCGGCAGCGGCAACTACTCGATCGTCGGCCCGTATATGGGCGAGCTGTGGCCAGCCCGGCTGCGCGGCAGCGGGATGGGGCTCGTCTACGGCGTCGGCAACCTCGGCAAGTTCATCGGCCCGGCGGGTCTCGCCTGGATCGCCGGCTCGAACAACTTCGTAAAGCCCGACGCGACGCTCGAGGCCCTCGTCCCCGGTTTCCTCTTCTTCGCCTACTGGTACCTGATCGGCGCGTTCGCGTTCTGGCTGATCGGCCCCGAGACCCGGAGCCGCTCGATCGAGGATATCGATCGCGAGATGAACGCGACGGTGAGCCGGACGCCCGAGATCGTGTCGGCGGTTTGCGGCATCATCGGCGCCGCGGTCAGCGTGGCCGTCGCGCCGTTCGCGCCGTTCGCGATCTTCCTCGCGGTCGGCATGACCGTTGTTGCCCCAGGCGTCGGCGGCGTCCTGATGTTGGCCTGCGCCGTGGGGATGGTCTATGTCGGGCTGATCGCGGCCGCCCCTGGGCTGGGCGGTATCATCTTGAGCGGCATTACGATCGTCCTGGTCGCGATATCGGGGATCGCGACGCTGATGGCGGCGTTCGGCAAGCCGGCAACGGCGCATCCCGACGCGACGGCACCGGCGCAATAGGCGGGAACCCGGCCGCGATTCGCGGTGGGTCGGCCGGGCCGAGGGGGCCTCCCTGGACCCGGCCATTTTATTCGGGCGCGGCCTCGCCGGCTGTGCTTCGATGAGCCACACAACAGCAAGTCCCGGAGGCAGCCATGCAACTCTATAACTCGATCGGGCCCAACCCCCGTGCGGTGCGCATGTTCATGGCCGAACGCGGGATCGACATGCCGCGTGTCGAGATCGACCTGCGCGGCGGCGAAAACCGCCGCGAGCCCTATCTCACGAAGAACCCCGCCGGGCAGTGCCCGGCACTCGAGCTCGACAACGGCAGCTACATCACCGAGATCACGGCGATCTGCGAGTATCTCGACGAGAAGATGCCAGGCCCGTCGCTGATCGGCGCGACCCCCGAGGAAAAGGCCGAGACCCGCATGTGGACGCGGCGCATCGACCTCAACATCCTCGAACCGATGGGCAACGGGTTCCGTTTTGGCGCCGGGCTCAAGATGTTCCAGCCGCGCATTCACACCATCCCGCAGGCGGCGGACGATTTCAAACAGATCGCGCAGGAACGCCTCGCCTGGCTCGACGGCCTGATGGCGGGCAGGGATTACGTCTGCGGCAAGCGGTTGACCCTCGCCGATATCCTGCTGTTTGCGTTCGTCGATTTCTTCAACGGGGTCGACCAGCCGCTCAACCCCGAGCTCAAGAACATCGGCTCCTGGCACGCCCGCATGCAGGCTAGACCGAGCGCCAATGCCTGATCGCGTCTAGTTCGACGCTTGCTGCCGGCGGAGGGCGCCCGACATTTGCGGCTGCCGCGCGTAGCAGTCTGCGCGATCCTGCGACGAAAATCGGATAAAGCCGGGGTCGTGGGCGAGACAATTGCGCAGCGCCTCGCTCTTGAATGGATCCGCGGGGTAGGCGTCCCGCGCGTACTTCAGGCCGCCGACCGCCAGCAACAGCACCATGATCCCGAAGACGAGACTAAACCGGCGGACGACTGGCATCGAATTTCTCCTGCTCTGCGGCTTCCCAGGGACTTGGCCGCTCGGGCCTGCGCCCGTTTCCGCATCACCATGATCATCAGTAAGCCGCGCAGGTCCGATAAATTTCAATATAAAACAGCAGATAATTCACAGGTTTCTTGGTTAACTTCTTTACTTCTTTGAATTTCATTTCAAATCGGACACACTTTGCAATAATGTTTATCGAACATGGTTAATTTTACTTCGAGATCTTCCTGACTGCGATGGTTATGGGCACGAACATGCGCGCAGCGGGCGATATTCACGTCGCCGCGCCGCGTGCTATGGTGCCTGCGCTCCACGGGCAAGAGGGCATCCATGATCGCCAAGGCGGGCGTCATCGCCGCCATCGCAGTCGCCGCCGTCGTATCGGGCCGGTCCGTCGATGTGCGCGGCCTCTACGATCAGATGTACCCGGTCAGCACGCTGAAGCGCGACGTGCTCAATCTGTGCCACGAAAACGATCAGACCTTTGTGCGTGCACTGCGCGAAGACCGCGTCGCTTGCTATTCCGGAATGCCCCACTCGATCGCATTGGCCCTCGGCTTCATCCACCCGTCGAGTGCGCTGGCCGAGCTGTTCACACCGTTTGGCGGCGCGGATTCGCTGCTCGCCGCAGCGGGCCTCGCCGGCCAGCTGACGATGTCGCGCGACCCGCCGCTCGCCGCAGGCCCTGCCGCCCCCGGCAACGCCCCCTGCCGCGCAGCAGTCGCCGGACTCGACAAAGCGCCGGCCCGCTCGATCGACGACGAAAAGGCGCTGGAAATGCTGGCCGATCGACGCCGTGGGGCCGCTCGGCAAGGGCTGATGCCGACAAGCGTGCCGGGCGGGGTCGACAGCCTAACCTTGCTCGACGATTCGGCGCCCGTCCCCGGGGCGCCCCCGACCGCCGGGCCCCCTTCGGTCGGTTGCGCGTCACGGAGCTGATCGTCGCTCGTTCGTCCCGGCCTTGCGCAACCGCGGCGTGCCCGTGCTAGGTTCGCCGGCGCATAGACGCCCGCCCGGCCCGCTCGTCCGACGATGACAGAGGAACTGCGCCGCGACCCCGGCACCGCGCCGGCATCGCCGGTGATGACGCAATACCACGACATCAAGAAGGCGCATCCCGGCTGCCTTCTGTTCTTTCGCATGGGCGATTTCTACGAGCTGTTTTTCGATGATGCGGTCGCGGCCGCCCCGGCGCTCGACATCGCGCTGACCAAGCGTGGCCGCCACGAGGGCGCCGACATCCCGATGTGCGGCGTGCCGGTGCACACCGCCGAGACCTATATGGCGCGCCTCATCCGCGCCGGGTTCAAGGTGGCAATGTGCGAGCAGGTCGAGGACCCGGCCGCGCAAAAGGCCCGCGGCGGCCGCGGGCCGTTGAAGCGTGCGGTCGTCCGCGTCGTTACCGCCGGCACGCTCACCGAAGACGGGCTCCTCGATGCCCGCCGGAACAACTATCTCGCCGGCATCGCCGAGGCAGGTGGCGAGTTGGGCCTTGCCTGGCTTGACCTCTCGACCGGCGCGTTCTCGCTCGGCCCAACCTCGGAGATCTCGCTCGGCGCCGATCTCGCCCGCCTGATGCCCGGCGAGATCGTCCTCCCCGAGCGCCTCCTCGAACGCCCGGCCTGGTTCGAGCTCTTCGCCGACTGGAAGCCCGCGCTGACCCCGCTCGCCAATGCCAGGTTCGACAGTGAGGCCAGCCGCCGTCGCCTCGAAGCCTTCTATGGAGTCAAGGCACTGGACGGGTTCGGCCAGTTCAGCCGAGCCGAGGTGGCCGCCGCTGGCGCGCTCGTCGATTATGTCGCGCAGACCCAGCAGGGCACCGCGGCGCATCTCGACCCGCCGCAACGCGTCGCCGCCGGCTCGGTCATGCAGATCGACGCCGCGACCCGCCGCAACCTCGAGCTTGTGACGACGCTGTCCGGGGAACGGCGCGGCAGCCTCCTCTCGGTCGTCGACCGGACGCTGACCGCGTCGGGTGCGCGGCTCCTCGCCGAGCACCTCGCCGCGCCGCTGACCGACCCCACCCACATCACCGCCCGCCTCGACGCCATCGCCTACTTTCTCGACCGCGCCGATCTCCGCGCCGATCTGCGCGAGCGCCTGCGCCGCTGCCCGGATATCGAGCGAGCGATGACGCGCCTGTCGCTCGGGCGCGGCGGCCCGCGCGACCTCGGCGCGCTCCACACCGCGCTCGACGCGACGGCCGATCTGCGCCGCCTTCTGACCGGCCCGAGCCTCGTCGCGCTTCCCGAAAGCCTCGCCGCCGCCGAACGCGGGCTTGGCGAGCACTACGCGATCGTCGACCGGCTCGGCCGCGCACTCGCCGTCGATCTGCCGCTGTTCACCCGCGATGGCGGCTTCATCGCGCCCGGCTATTCGCCCGAGCTCGACGAGTACCGGGAGCTGCGCGACGAAAGCCGACGCACGATCGCCGCGCTCCAGGCCCGTTATGCCGAGGCGACCGGCGTCGGCTCGCTGCGCATCCGCTACAACAACGTCATCGGCTATTACATCGAGGTACCGGCGGCGCAGGCCCCCAAGCTCGGTGCCGACTACATCCACCGCCAGACGATGGCGGGCGCGATGCGGTTCACGACCGTCGAACTGGGCGAGCTCGAAAGCAAGATCGCCAACGCCGCCGACCGCGCCCTCGCGCTCGAGCTCCGCCTCTTCGCTGATCTCGTCGAGGATGTGATGGCCCGGCGCCGCGAGATCGCCGACGCCGCCGCGGCGCTGGCGATGCTCGACCTCGCCTCCGCCCTCGCCGAGCGCGCCGCCGAAAGCCAGTGGGTCCGGCCCGAGATCGACGGGGGCACCGGGTTCGACATCAAAGGCGGCCGGCACCCGACCGTCGAGGCAGCCCTCCACGGCACCACCGCCTTTGTCGCCAACGACTGCACGCTCGCCGGCGATCAAGCGAATGGTGGGCGGATTTGGCTCGTCACCGGCCCCAACATGGCCGGCAAAAGCACCTTCCTGCGCCAGAACGCGCTGATCGCGATCCTCGCCCAGATCGGCTCCTATGTCCCGGCGCAAGCCGCGCGGATTGGTGTCGTCGATCGGCTCTTCAGCCGCGTCGGGGCCGCCGACGATCTCGCTCGCGGCCGCTCGACTTTCATGGTCGAGATGGTCGAAACGGCATCGATCCTGAACCAGGCGGGGCCGTCGAGCTTTGTGATCCTCGACGAGATCGGCCGCGGCACCGCGACCTTCGACGGGCTCTCGATCGCGTGGGCCGCGCTCGAACACCTGCACGAGGTCAATCGCTGCCGCGCGCTTTTCGCGACGCATTTCCACGAATTGACCGCGCTCGCGCAAAAGCTTCCGGCGCTCGCTTGCCACACGATGCGGGTCAAGGAATGGCAGGGCGACGTCGTCTTCCTGCACGAGGTCGCGCCCGGTACCGCCGACCGCTCTTACGGCATCCACGTCGCCCGACTCGCCGGGCTCCCCGACGCCGTCACCGCCCGCGCCGAGGAGGTGCTGACGATGCTCGAGCAAAGCGAAGCCGGCGGCGCACCCGCCAGGCTGATCGACGACCTCCCCCTCTTCCGCGCCGCCGCCAAACCCGCGCCGCCCGCCGCGAAGGCGTCAGCCGCCGAAACCGCCCTGAAAGACATCCGCCCCGACGAGCTCACCCCCCGCGAAGCGCTGGAAGTGCTCTACCGGCTGAAGGGGCTGCTGCCCGACTGACTGCATCGGCGCTGTGCGTCCTTCGAGACGCCAGCGATCCTCCCGCGTTCTGATGCTAGAGTGGATCCGACAGACCGCCATCGGAGGAACGATGCCACGCGTGACCGAGATCGAGGATGCGGGCGACAACCTGGTCCTCAAGGAAATCTTCGAGCGGGAGCGGGCGATGTTCGGCGACCTGCTCAACCCCACCAAAGTGATGGCGCACTGCCCGCCGATCCTGCGCGCGGCGAAATTGCTTGGTGCCTCGATCGAACAGTCGGGCCAACTGCCGAAGGCATTGCTGGCGCTCGTCAATTTCCGCGTCGCCTCGATCAACGGCTGCCCGTTCTGAGTCGACATCAATTCCTACCGTGTGTTGGAAGCAGATGACGGCGAGGCGAAAATACGCGACGCGGCGAATTGGCGCGACAGCGTGCGGTTCAGCGAGGAGGAACGGCTGGCGCTCGATTACGCCGAGCGAATGACCACGACCGGCCAGTGGGTCGACGACGAATTGTTCGCGCGGCTGAACGCCACGTTCACGGAGGCGCAGATCGTCGAACTGACCGCGGCCGTCGCGCTCGAGAACTTTCGCAGCAAGTTCAACCCGCCCCTCGGCATCGGGGCGCAAGGGTTCTGTCTGCTGCCGGAACGGTGATTATTTCCCCGGCCGGAAGTCTTGGTCGGGGAAATCATTCTCCGCGGCATCGGGCACCTTGATGACGATCATCGCGTGCCCGGCGCTTTTGTGGCAGGCGTTGCAGGCATCGGTGAGTTGGCCATAGGCGGTCTTGAAGGCGGCGGGGTCCTTGGCCTTGATCGCGCGGTCGAGCGCCGCCATCGGCTGATTGACGGTGGCGGCGATGGCGGGCGCGATCATCAGATGGCCGTGCTTTGGCACGAGCGTCCCGACATCGTCGAAGGTCTCGCGCAATTCGCCAAGCTCGTAAGCCGCGTAAGGCCAATTCCCCGCCATCCCGGCGAGGCCGAGCTTGATGTGGCGCGGCTGGACGAACGCCGTCATCAACTCGCCGAGCCCCGGATGGTACGGGGCAGCCGAATGGATCTCGCCCATATCCATCTTTTGCTGCGCGCTGAGGCTCACCGGCACGGCAACCACCAGGAGCGCGACCAACCCCGGCAAACCCCTCATGGCATGCCTCCTTACCCAAACACCGCCGCGACAAGGGCAGTGACGATCGCCCCGGCGATCACAACCAGCCACGGCGGCACCGCCCAGGCGGCGAGCGCGAGAAACGCGGCGATCAGAATCGCGAAATCGCGCGGCGCAAAGATCGCGCTGAGCCAGACCGGGCGATAGAGCGCCGCGAGCAGGATTCCCACCACAGCCGCATTGACCCCACGCAATGCCGACTGCACCGCCGGCAGCCGCCGAAGCCGGTCCCAGTGCGGGAGCGCCGCGAGCAGCATTAGGAACGACGGCAGAAAGATTGCGACGAGGCAGATGAGGCCGCCGAGCCACCCGTTCGGCCACGGCGCCATCACCGTGCCGAGATAGGCGCTGAACGTGAAGAGCGGCCCCGGCACCGCCTGCGCCGCGCCATAGCCGGCGAGGAACAGGTCGTTCGACACCCACCCCGGCGCCACCACCTCGGCCTGCAGCAGCGGCAGCACGACGTGTCCGCCGCCGAACACCAGTGCGCCCGAGCGGTAGAACGCGTCGAACTCGGCAAGCGCCTGCCCGGGCACCGCCGCCCGCAGCAGCGGCAGACCGATCAAGAGCATGAAGAACAGCATCGCCGCGACGAGCGGCAGCCCGCGCGGCACCCGGATCGTCATCGGCGAATGTTCCGGGATCGGCGCGTCGCGCAGGAGCCACCAGCCGACAAGTCCGCCGCCGATGATGACCCCGACCTGCCCCGCCGCGCCCGGCTGGACCAGCACCGAGATCGCCGCCGTGACCGCGATCGTCACGCGCATCGCGTCGGGGCAGAGATTGCGCGCCATCCCCCATACGGCGTTGGCGACGACCGCGACAGCCACGATCTTGAGCCCGTGCAGCCACGCCGCGCCCGATAGATCGCCGACCCGCGTCACCACGTATCCGAAGACGCACATCGCGATCGCCGACGGCATCGTAAAGCCGATCCATGCGGCAAGCCCGCCCTTGATCCCGGCGCGCAGGATCCCGATCGAGATCCCGGTCTGGCTGCTCGCCGGACCCGGCAGGAACTGGCACAGCGCGACGATATCGGCGAACTCGCTCTCGCCGAGCCATTGCCGCCTCTCGACCAACTCGCGCCGGAAATACCCGAGATGTGCGACCGGCCCGCCGAACGAGGTCAGACCCAGCCGCAGAAAGACGCCGAGAACCTCGGCGAAGGACCCGGTCATGCGCCGTGGGATAGCGCCCGTCCGTCCATGTCGTCGTGGTCCATGTGGAGGTGCCGCAACACGGTCGGCGCAATGTCGATCAACGACGTCGCCTCGGTGCGTATGCCTGGCGCGAACCCGCCGCCCTCGGCCATCAGGAACGGGTGCTGCTCATGTCTGCCGAGCCCGCCATGCTGGCCGAACCCGACCTTGCTTTCGCTGTCGTTCGCATCTAGCACGATACCGCAATACCCGGCGACGCCGTGCGGGTTGACCCGGTTGTCGGCCGCGAGACTGATGGCCACGCGCAGCGCCGTGTCGGTCGGCAGGTCGACCCCGGCGAGCTCGTCGTCGGCGACGACGCGCCCGGCCCATTCGTGCTGCTTGAGGAACCGCGCCACGTCGCGCGACCGCCCGCGCGCCGCATCCGAGAAATAGATCGTCGCCGCGGTCCCTTGCGGCGCGACGACGACATCGTGCGACCCTGCGCCCTCCTTTAGCCCGGCGCCGATCAGCAACCCGTCCAGATCGACCCCCTCCGATATGGTCTCCATCCCGTGATCCGACCCGGTCATGAAAAGGATGTCCCGCCCGCCGGGGTCGAGCCGGCGCACGGTTTCGAATACCTGCCGCACATTGGCGTCTGCCGCCCGGACCGCTGCCCGGTGCTGCGGCGAGCCGAGCGGCGAATGGTGCCCGGTATAGTCGGGCTCGCTCAGCCACATCAGTGCCAACGCCGGCGCGCGACCCTCGACGATGTCGGCGCAGAACCGGTCAGTCATCGCCTTGTCACCGGCGACACCCTTCTTGAGCATGGCGCTCGCCGCATCCTCGAACGGCGCGTTGCCCGGCCCGTAGCTGCCCGCCGAGTGATAGACGAACCCGTGCCCGTCCGGGTCCTGGAAATAGGCCGCGCCGGGCGACACGTTCGAGCAGACGATCGCGTCCTCGGCATGCCAGCGCAGCCGCTCGGCCAGCACCGGCACGCGCAGAGTGCGGCCCGTCGCGCGGCGCATCCGGTCGCGGAAGTCGGGCGCGCCGACATTGCGGCAGACGAGCCCCTCGCCCTCGTCGAGCGCCTGGGTGTTGCCGTAGAGCCCGTGCCGCGCCGGCAGGCACCCCGTCGCGATGGAAGCCGAACTCGCCCGCGTCGTCGACGGAAAGACACTGCGGTGCCGCGCAAAATTCGCCCCGCGCGCCGAGAGCTCGTAGAGGAACGGCGCATCCTCGGGCCCGATCAGGTCGGCGCGGAGGCTATCGCAAATGACGATGACGACGCGCGCATTCCCGGCCATGTCGGACCTCCGCTTGCTTGCGCTGTCATTGCGAGGACCCCGGGCTTGACCCCGGGGGGCGCGGCAATCCCCGTCGGGCGGACTCCTCCGATCGAGATTGCTTCGCTGCGCTCGCAAGGACGGCGCGCCCTACGTGCCGTTCAAGGCATAATCGAAGATATCGAAATTCCGCATCCGCGACGATCCCGCCTTGACACGATATTCGTCATTGAGCGGGTGCGACAGCACGAATGGCACGACCTGCTCGCCGCGCCCGCCATGCGACCGCAACCGGTGCCCGGCGAGTTCGCTGAGATCATGCTCCGCGGCGGTCGACCCGAGCACGGTATTGCGGTCGCCGGTGACGACGAGATCGGCCTCGCGGTCCCACGGCAATTCGAACCGCACCGAGGCCTCGTCGCGCCCAAGCACCTCGTCGATCCCCGGCAACGCGCGCAATGCCACCGCCATCGCCTCGACCGGGGCGCCGGCTTTGCGATAGACCCGCACAAACGACCCCAGCGCCCCGTGATGCCGGACGAACGGATCGGTGATCGGGCAGATCACTCGCACGGACCCCGCGCCGAATTTCTCGTTGAGAAGGTCCTCGACGAGGATCAGGTGCGGCTCGCCGCCCGGCAGCGCCTTGTCGTTCATCCCGTGGTCCGCCGTCATCCCGACGACGCAGCCGAGGTCGACGAGCCGCGCCACCCGCGCATCGAGCGCCCGGTGAAATTTGAGCGCCTCAGCCTCGCTCGGCGCGTGCCCGTGTTGCACATAGTCCGACAGCGACAGATAGAGAAGCCGCGCCCGCCCCTCTTCGACGAGCCGGATCCCGGCATCGAGAACAAACAGCGACAGATCCGCCGAATACATATCTGGCCGGCCACGCCCGACCATCGCCTCGATCTCGGGGGCGGCTTTTTCCGACGAAAAGCAGATCCCCTCCAGCCGGTGACCCAGCATCCGCCGCAACTTATCCTTGGCCGTGATCGCCGCGACGGGCACGCCGGCACGCGACATCAGCGCCAGCAGCGTGTCGCTGCGCATCAATTCCGGATCGGTCATCATGATCTCGGCGCCGGTCTCGCGATCGAGCATGAAGTTGCCCGAGATCCCGTGCACGGCCGGCGCGACCCCGGTGACGATCGACACGTTGTTGGGGTTGGTAAAGGTCGGCATCGCCGCGTCGGCCAGTCCGAGGAACCCCTCGTCCCGGCATCGCATCAACGCCGGCAGCACGCCGGCAGCAAACCCCGCCTCCAGATAGGACGGGTCGCACCCGTCGGCGCAGATGACCGCAGTCGGGCGGGTCGGGAGGCGATAGCTTCGGCCGTTCAGTTCGATCGCATCCATGTCCACTCTCTTTGCGCCATGCCGGTGCCGGTCGAGTATAGCTCGATCGACTATAGGACGGTCCCATGCTTGTAAAACGGCAGCCCATCTGCGCTTGGTACCGCTTTGACGACATCCCGGCGCCGCTGCTCTACGATGTCCTCCGCTTCCGCCAGGCGATCTTTGTCGTCGAGCAAGCCTCGCCTTACGAAGACCTCGACGGCAAAGATCAAGCAGCGGAGCATTTGGTCGTGCGGATCGACGGCGCCCTCGCCGGCTATCTGCGCCTCATCCCCGAAAATGGCCGCACCCGGATCGGTCGCGTCGCCGTCGTTCCCGCCTGCCGGGGCCACGGTCTCGCCCGCCGGATGATGGAGACCGCCTTCGCCCGCCACCCTGGCGCTACGGTCGCGATCAGCGCCCAGGCATACCTGGCGCCATTCTATGCGACCCTCGGCTTCACCGCCGTCTCGTCCGAATACGACGACACCGGTGTGCCGCACATCGATATGGTGAGGGCTACGGGTCCTTGATCGCGTCGAGCGTGTAGGCGTGGTCGTGAAAGACGGTGCGGCGGCTGAAGCGCCAGGCACCGTCCTCTTTGACCAGATCGCATTCGTAGCGGCCCGGCGGCAGGGTGCGGTGGGTGCCATTCTGACTGATCAACACGAGCAGGTATGCCAGAGCCGTGGCTCGATCGCCATTCACAGTCGCCGCGACATTCGTGACCATGTGCCGGAATTGCACGCCCGCCGCCCGCTGCGCGGCAAACCGGCCGACGAAGTTGCGGATCGCCGCGTGACCGTCGAGCTCGATCATCGGGCTCTTGAGAACCGCGTCTGCCGTAAAGCAGCCAACAACCGTTTCGACCTCGCCGTTGTCGAGCGCGCAGCAATAGCGGGTAAAAAGGTCCGTGATCGCGACTTTGTCTTCCGTTTCAGATGTCATTGCGAGCACAGCGAAGCGATCTCGGGCCATAGGAGGCTCGTCCGATCGGGATTGCCGCGTCGCTTCGCTCCTCGCAATGACAACGTCCTACTCGATCGGGATGAAGAGCGAGTGGCGGATCTTGCTTTCGATATGGTCGGAAAGATGGCCTTTGCCGTGCGTGTCCTCGACCAGCAGGATCTCGCCAGCCTGGATGAAGCGGCTTTCGCCGTCGCTGGCGGTGATCTTCACCCCGGCGTCGAGGTTGACGATGTACTGGCGGCGCGGCGCCGGGTGCCAGTCGACGTTGTGCTCGGCCTGGGTCTCGCGAAAAATCACGCCGTTGGCCGGCAGGCGCTTCGACAATTTGCTGCCCCGCCGCTCCTCGATCCATTCGATCTCGATGTCGCGGAAATGCGATTCGCCTTTGTCGTCGGTGTAGAGGTTGTGGATCTTCATCGCATGTCTCCTTATTCGGCCGCGGCCTTATCAGCCGCGCGCGGGGTCTCGCGGGCGAAATGCGGCATCACTTCGCGGGCAAAGCGGCGCATGCTGGCGCGGCCCCGCTCGCCGCCGCCCGAGCCGCCACCGTTGATCAGCACATAACCGACCCCGACCTCGCGCAGCTCGTCGAGCTTTGCGGCGATGTCGTCGGGGGTGCCGTACATCGCGCTGCCGCGGTTGATCTTGTCGGGATCGCCGGTGGCGCGGTCGGGGCCGCCGTGGACGGTGCCGTCGGGCCGCGTCGCCAGCTTCAGCTGCCGCACCCGATTGGCGAGCCGGCGTTCGAGCGCCGCCTCCTTGTCCTCTTCCTTGTCGCAAACGAAAAACGCGCGCGTCACGCCGACCATCGTCGGATCGAAGCGGCGCCCTTGCGCCTCGACTGCGGCCTTGTACGCAGCGATCGATTTGCCGACATCGGTCGGCTGCGCGTATTGCCCGAGCAAGAGGTTGAACCCCTTCTCGGCGACCCGGCGCACCGAGCTTTCGCCGCCAGCGCCCATCCAGATCGCCGGGTGCGGCCGCTGCGCGGTCGGCGGCTCGACGACGATGTCGTCGAACGACCAGTATCTGCCGCGATGCGAAAACGGCTCGTTCGACGTCCAGGCCTTGAGGATTACGTCGAGGCACTCGTCGAAGCGAGCACCGGCCTCGTCCATATCGACAGAGAAGCCCTTGAACTCATTGTAGCGGTAACCGCTGCCGATGCCGAAATCGAGGCGCCCGCCCGAGAGGAGGTCGAGCGTGGCAGCTTGCTCGGCGAGCAGCACCGGGTTGTGCCACGGCAGCACGATGACCGCAGTGCCGAGCCGCAAGGTCTTTGTGCGGGCACCGAGCCAGGTCAAAAGGTTGAGCGTCGCCGACACCTGGCCGTAACCGGTAAAATGGTGCTCGACGACAAACGTGCTGGCGAAGCCCAGCCCCTCAGCCTCGACGTTGTATTCGATAAAGTCGCGGAACCCCTCGGCACTATCGAACTCGCCGTCGCTCGCCGTAGGCCGCCGCGCCGCCGCGCTGCCGAACAACCCGAACCGCATGATCCCGCTCCCGCTCGATCCCGCGTCAAACTAGGCCGTACCGCCCAATGTTCAAAATACCGGCTGCTTATCTCCGCCATAGCGTTCCGGTATGGACTGCCCTACGCCACGGCGAGCGTGCGTCGGGCGCGTCGCGTGGCCTGTCGCCGCGGCGACAGCGCCAGCCTTCCCTCGTCCTCCATCTCCGCCACCGCCTGGCCGATCGTGCGGGCGACAGCCTCGCGGGCTTGCGAGGCGTTGCGGCTGGCGCGGACGCCGAGGGCCAGTGTGCGAAAGATGCCGGTCTCGGTGATGCGGTGGGCTTCGAGGAGGCCGCGGGCGACCTCCTTCGTCACCGACGAGTGCGGCAGGATCGACGCACCGACGCCCTGCTGGACCATCAGCCGAATCGTTTCGTGGTCGTTGATCTCGATCTCGACTTTCAGCTCCACCCCAAGCCCGGCGAGCAGCGCATCCATCGCCGTGCGCAGCCCGTCACCGAGAACCAGCGGCGTCTGCCCCAATTCGGCGCCGGTGACGACATTGCGCGGTCGCGCGCCGGGCCGCGTCACCAGCACCATCTCTTCGGCCCCGAGCCGGGTCGAGGCGATGAGGCGGCTGCGCGAGAGCTCGGAAAGCAGCGCGATGTCGGCGCGGCCGTCGATCAGGAACTCCTCGAGCCGGATCATGCCGGCATGCATGACCTTTAACTCGATCATCTTGTAGTCGCGGCGCATGCGGGCGAAGAGCTCGGGTACCAGCACCGGGCAGAGGGTCGGGGTGATGCCGAGGATGATCTTGCCGCTGGGGTGTGCGTCCTGCGCGCGGATCTCGTCGCCGGTGCGCTCGATATCGCGGAGGATGCGGGCAGCGCCTTCGAGCAATTTCTGCCCGGCCTCGGTCAGCCGCACGCCGCGATTGGCACGGGTGAAGAGGACGACGTCCAGCTCTTCCTCGAGCCGCTGGACATGCCGGGTGAGCGCCGGCTGCGCGACATGCAGGTGCGAGGCCGCACGGGTGATGCTGCCGAGCTCGGCGATGCGGACGAAATAATGCAGGCTTCGCAGTTCCATAGGCTCTCTCGCCAGGCTCTGGCGTCAGCATACATCAGTCATGCCGGTTGGTTATAGGCGGGATCAAACTTCGGCATTTGCTGAATACACGCGCCCAGCCTACGCTTGCGTCAGAGCGAGGAAAGGCACGGAACATGGAATTCGGCTGGTACCACGAGTTTCACCGGCAGGTCCCGGGGCAATCGGACGCCGATGCGTTCGCGCAGGGGTTCGAGCAGGTCGAGGCATCGGACGAATGGGGCCTCGACGTGTTCTGGCTCGCCGAGATCCACCAGCAGGCGCGCCGCTCGGTGCTGAGCGCCCCGATGAACGTCGCCGGCCAGATCGCCGCACGGACGAAGCGCATCAAGGTCGGCACGGCCGTCCACGTTCTGCCCCTCACCCACCCGCTGCGCCTCGCCGAGGAAACCTCGACTGTCGACGTCGTCAGCCGCGGCCGCTTCATCCTCGGCGCCGGCCGCAGCGGCAACCCGCGCGGCTATGCGGCCTACGGCATTCCCTATGCCGAGAGCCGCGAGCGGTTCTACGAGACGCTCGACATCCTGAAAACCGCCTGGACCAACGACACCTTCTCCTTCGACGGCAAGTACCACAGCTTCAACGACGCCCGCGCGGTGCCGCGTCCCTACCAGCAGCCGCACCCACCGATCCGTATCGCCGGTGCGAGCGAGGACACGTTCCCGACCCTCGGGCGGCTCGGCTACCCGCTTTTCGTCTCGGTGCGCAGCGGGTCGCTGGTCGGGCTGAAACCGGACCTCAAAGCCTATCGCGAGGCCTGGGAGGAAGCCGGCAATCCGGGCAAGGCCGAAGTCTATCTGCGCCTCTCGATGCATTGCGGCCAAACCGAGCATGAAGCCCTCACCGAAGGCGAGCCGAGCATCATGGCCGGGTACAAATCCCTGATCGAGCGGCTCGAAGGCTCACCGAACGCGCGCCGGCGCGCCGAGGTCGAGGAGGTAAAGCGCGCCACCTACGCCGACGTCATCCGCGACAAGGTCATCGTCGGCGAACCCGATACGGTGGTCGACCGGCTCAAGGAGTTGGAGAGCGAGCTCGGCATCGACGGCATTCTCTTCGAGCTCAATTTCGGCGCCGCGATTCCGGCCGAAACGATGATGCGGTCGCTCAAGCTGATCTGCCACGACGTGATGCCGAAGTTCCAGTAGGGCGGGCGGAAAAGCGCAGCGGCACTCCGCCGTGCGGCCCAAGTCGGTGGATTACGCTCAGCTCATCCGCCCTACGGGCGTGCCCCTGCGCTTCCTACCAGCCGCCGTCCACACCGATCGCCTGGCCGGTGACGAAGGCGGCTTCGTCTGAGGCGAGGTAGGCGATCATTGAGGCGACCTCATCGGGCGTGCCGAAGCGGCCGACGGGGATCGCCTTTGAGCGTTCGCGGAAGCCGCTTTCGAGGTCGTCGCCGTATTCGCGGCGGTTGGTGCTGATCGCACGCGAGGTGCGGATCGGGCCGGGGCAGACCGCGTTGACCGTGATCCCGTGCGGCGCGAGATCGAGCGCGAGCGAGCGGGTGAACCCGAGGATCGCGGCTTTCGAGGCGGCATAGGTGGCGCGGTTGCGGCCCGGGCGCAGCGCCGCCTTCGACGACACGCTGACGATGCGGCCGTACTTGGCCTTGCGCATGTGGGGGACCGCGGCGCGCGACATCAGAAACGCACCCTTGGCGTTGACCCCCATCGTCAGGTCCCACGCCTCGACCGGGACGTTTTCGATCTCGTTGCGGTCGGCGCCCTGCGGCGCGCCGGCATTGTTGACGAGGATGTCGAGCCGGCCATAGCGATCGATCACCTCGGCGACCATGCGGCTGGCGTCCACTTCGAGGCTGACATTCCCGAGGACGGCCGAGGCAGTGCCGCCACCGTTGCGGAGCTCCTCGACCAGCGTGTCGACGCCACCCCAATTCGCGTCGGTATCCTCCGGGGAGTTGAACTCGTTGGCGACGCCGGTCGGACGAAGGTCGGAGACGACGACGGCGATACCCTTCGCTGCGAGCGCTCGGGCAGTCGAATTACCGATGCCGACCGGCTTGCCGCAGCCGGTGACGAGGGCGACGCGGGTGGCATGGGGCATGGTGGTCCTCCCTGTCGCTAGGCACGCGACGTCTCGCCCATTTAAAAGAAAAGATTGCGGGCAGGACGCCCGCGCTCCCTTAAACCGGCCGTGTACCCTTCAGTTGCGTCCGGTGCATCAGCCGCCGCTTCGAGCCGTCGAAGGCGTCGCGGCGGTGCATGGCGCAGCGGTTATCCCACCAGATCAAATCGCCGACCTGCCAGTCCTGGCGCCAAGTGTATTTGTCCTGGACCATGTGCTCCCAGAGGCCGTCGAGCAGTTCTTCACTCTCGTCGACGGGCAGGCCAATCACGTAGGCGTTGATGCGGCGGCCGAGGAACAGCGACTTCCGGCCGGTCTCGGGGTGGGTGCGGACCATAGGCTGGCGCGCGCCCGGTACCTTCGACACGTCGTCGACGGTCTCGAACCCGGCATGCGCCTTGCCGCCCGACGAATGGGTCGCCGCGTGGACCATCACTCGCCCGTCTATCTTCTTCTTGGTCTCCTCGGGCAGATCGTCATAGGCGCTGTAGCAGTTGAGGAAATAGGTCGAGCCGCCGGCGCTCGGCGGCGGGCATTCGAGCGAGCGCAGGAGGCTCGCGGCGGGCGGCATGTCGACGAACGACGAATCCGTGTGCCAGAACGCCTCGCCGTCGCCGAGCCCGCCGATCGCCTTGCCGTCCTCGATAATGTTGGAGATGACCGATATTTCCGGCGGGATTTCGCGCTTGCGCCCCGAAGTCTGGGTCGAGACCCCATATTGCTTCGCAATCAGCTCGGCCGGGTTGAATTCGAGATCGCCGAACTGCCGGGTAAAGGCCATGTGCTGCTCGTCGGTCATCGGCGACGCGCGGAAGCGCAGCACGAGGTTGTCGAGCCACGCCTTGCGGATCGCGTCGCGGTCTTCGGTCAACAGCTTCTCGCGGATATCGACGCCGCGGATTTCAGCGCCGCAGCCGGCGGCAAACGGATGGACTTCGACGGTCATGGTTCACTCCTCATCTGGGAGGCTCGGATCTTGCGCTGTGCGTCCTTCAAGGCTCCGCTTCGCTGCGCGCCTCAGGATGAGGAGCGTGCGCTTTTATCGCTACCAACCTTCCTCATCCTGAGAAGCGGCCCGCCACAGCCGGGGACGCGCCTCGAAAAGCGCACCTACTCGGCGGCCTCATCCAACGCCTCGACGCCATAATCGTTGATCGACACGCGCCAGTGGATGCGGTCCTCCTCGGGCGGGTAGTCGCCGGCGGCGCGGTGGTACGAGCAGCGATTGTCCCAGATGACGATGTCGCCCTTCTGCCAGACATGGTGGTACTCGGCGCCTGAAGTCACCATGCCCGCGGTCAGCTCGGCGATGATGTCATCGCCTTCGCTGCGGTCGATGCCGACGAAATCGACGATCTTGCCGGGGTCGAAATAGAGCGATTTACGCCGCGTTTCCGGGTGGGTGCGGAAGATCGGGTGGTAGACCGCCGTCCAATCCTGGTCCTCGGGGTTGAGAAGCCGCGCCTTGCCGCGCCGCCCGCCATAGGCAAACGAGCCGACGACGCCGTCGAGCCGCTCTTTCAACCGCTCGGGCAGCCGGTCATAGGCGGCGTAGCCATTGCAGAACAGCGTATTGCCGCCGCGGCTCGGCACCGCGAGCGCGTAAAGCTGCGTCGCCTTGAACGGGGCCTGGTTGTAGGCGCCGTCGGTGTGCCAGCCCTCGGCGCCGCGGCGGTAGATTTCGTCGCGGAGCTTGCCCTGGGCATCGTATTTGTTGATGCCGAGCATCGTGATCTTTGGATGCTCCGGGTTCCGGGTCGATTTCGACGGGTGCGGCGTCACCGGGCCAAACCGCTCGCTGTAGCGGATGAAGTCGGGAATCGTCAGGTCCTGGCCGCGCACGCACATGACATTGTGGTCGAGCCAAGCCTGGTAGATCCGGTTCCACTCGGCATTCGACATCGTCTTGACGTCGATATCCGAAACCTCAACCCCGATCTGCTCGCCCATCTTGCGGATTTGGACCATCGCCTTCCTCCCGCGGATTCGCTTGAGGGAAAGTGAACACCCGAATGGCGGGAATGACAATTCGAGAAATCGCAGCCCTCCCCGCGCGGAGGGCATTGCCAGCGAC
>DASXFE010000076.1:0-43493 GCA_036489765.1 Allostellaceae bacterium
GGGAATAATGGACAGAAAGCGGTATCTAGGCACCGCTGCGGCGATCGGGGGCTTCGCGGCCTTCACGCTGCTGACGGGCGTGCCGAGCGCCAAGGCCGACGAGGTGTCGGACCTTCGCGCCAACAACGAGCTTCTCCAGCAACGGCTCGACCAGATCGCGCAGACCAACAACACCGGTCCGTCGCGGCTGTTCTCCGCCGATGCGCAGGCGATGACGGCGGCGGCGACGGCGGGCAGCTTCCCGCGGTCGTTCCTGATCCCGGGCACCGACACGTCGATCCGCGTCGGCGGCAACATCACCTGGATCGCCGACTACTACCTCGAAGGCGGCAACGCCAACGGTAGCCCATGGTCGACGACGATCGGCGCCAACGGCTCCGTCCAGGCAGTGCCTTTCAACAACACGTCGAGCGCAAAGAGCGCCGCCGACTTCGGCGAGTCGATGCGGCAGTCGCAGTTGTCGGTCGAAACCCGCACCCCGACCCCGTACGGCGAGGCGCGGTCGTACATGTCGTTCGACTGGGCCGGCTCGACGGCCTATGTCCCCGGCGGCACGGCACCCGGCGAAATCTCCGACAACCTGTCGCCCCGGCTGAAATACGCCTACGGCACGTTGGGCGGGTGGCTTGCCGGTCAGGCGAACTCGAACTTCGAAGATCCTGACGCCAACGCCGAAACTCTCGACTTCGGCGGCAACGTCGGCGAGCCGGGCCGCGTCCGTACGGCTCAGTTGCGCTACACGATGCCTCTGACCTGGGCCTGGGGCGGCGCGCTGTCGTTCTCGTTGGAAAACCCGGAAGTCGAGGTGTTCACCTCGAACGGGATCTGCGGCTCGGATGCCGGCGTCTCCAGCGGCTGCATGTCGCCGGGCCTGGGCACCGCGGGTGGCGCGTCGATCGCGGCCCTGCAGAACATCAACCCTGGCAAGCCGATCGCGCCTGACCTGACTGCGGCGTTGTACATCCCGCAGCCCTGGGGCCACATCGACATTTCCGGCATCATCCGGCCGGAAGGCATCTCCGACGGCGCCTACTACAGCAAGGACTTCGTCGGCGGCGGCGGCCACCTCGGCTTTGACGTGAAGCCGGGCTGGTTCACCCCGAAGGACGACTTCACCTTCCACTTCACCGGTGGTTCGGGCCTCGGCGGGTACCTCAACAGCAGCACCAATGCCGCTCTTGAGACCAACCTGGCGAGCCATACAACCGCCCCGGCCGGTGTCTGCGGGCTGCCCAGCACCCCGACGGCGACGGTGTCTCCGACGGCGGCCAGCTGCGTCGCCACCAAGCTGATCCCGTCGATCGGTGCGGAAATCGGCTACCAGCATTGGTGGAGCGACAACCTGCGTTCGACGTTCAGCTACGGCGTCAATCGCGAGTACTCGCTGAGCGCGGCCTATCTCGGCACGGGCATCACCTCGGCCAACAAGGAGCTCCAGACCGCTCACGCCAACCTCATCTGGAACCCGGTGTCGTTCGTGACGATCGGCATCGAGTACATGTGGGGCCAGCGGACGGTTGCCGTCGCTCCGGTCGGCACGACGGCCAACTCGCAGCAGATCCAGACCCTCATCGGCAAGTTCGACGTGGCGTTCTGATCTGACGCGACAAGAGTACGCGCAAGCATGTGCAAGAAGAACCCGCCGGCCTCTGGTCGGCGGGTTCATTCGTTTCCACCACAAGGAAACGCCGGCGAAAACCAGAACAGGGACTGCCCATTATGATCGAGATCATCAGCGGGCTTCCGGCCAATGTCGTAGCGTTCACCGCGACCGGGCGCGTGACGGGTGCCGAGTGCGAAGCGGTGCTGCTGCCCGCCGTTGCTCGCGCGCGCAAGCGCCACGAGCAGCTGCGGCTTTACTACGAACTCGAGTGCCGTTTCCCGGGCGCCGCCTGGGAGGATCTCGACATCGCCCCGCTGCAATTGCAGCCATGGGAGCGGGTCGCCCTGGTCACCGACGTGAGCTGGGTGCGCCACACCGTCAAGGCACTGCGTTTCTTGATCCCCGCGGAAATTCGCGTGTTTCCGACCGCCCAGGCCTACGAAGGGCGCGACTGGATCGCCGCAGGCCTACGCGGACGCCGCCCGGCCGCTCAGCGAGCAGCCGAGTCCGGCGTAGCCGCCTCGATCTGAATTACTTCGTTCTGCCTGGGTCGCTACTGCGCCGGCTCCAGAACCGGTTCCGCGGCAGCCTTGGCGGCCTCGATTTCGGCCGCCTTCTTCTCGACCAACCCGACCAGGTGGTCGACGATGTTCTCATCCTTGAGCCGATGGTCGGTGACGCCGCTCAGATAGATCTGATGCGTGTTGTTGCCGCCGCCCGTAAGGCCGATATCGGTTTCCCGGGCCTCGCCGGGCCCATTGACGACGCAGCCGATCACCGACAGGGTCAGCGGCGTCGTGATGTGGGCGAGCCGCTCTTCCAATAGCTCGACGGTCTTGATCACCTGGAATTGCTGCCGCGCGCAAGACGGGCAGGAGATCACCGTGACCCCACGGCGGCGCAGCCCCAGTGATTTCAGCATGTCGTAGCCGACCTTGATCTCCTCGACCGGGTCCGCCGACAGCGAGACCCGGATCGTATCGCCGATCCCGGACCACAGCAGCATGCCCATGCCAATCGACGACTTGACCGTGCCGCCCCTGAGGCCGCCGGCCTCGGTGATGCCGAGATGCAGCGGGTAATCGCAGGATTCGGCGAGCTGCTGATAGGCAGCGACGGCGAGGAACACGTCCGACGCCTTGCACGAAATCTTGAACTCGAAGAAGTCGTTATCTTCGAGGATCTTGGCATGATAAAGCGCGCTCTCGACCATCGCCTCCGGGCACGGCTCGCCGTATTTCTCGAGGAACTGCCGTTCGAGGGAGCCGGCATTGACGCCGATGCGCATCGAGAGGCCGTGGTCCTTTGCCGCCTTCACCACCTCGCGCACCCGCTCCGCCGAGCCGATATTACCGGGGTTGATGCGGAGGCACGCGGCGCCGCTTTCGGCCGCCTCGATCGCGCGTTTGTAGTGAAAATGGATATCGGCGACGATCGGCACCGTCACCTGCCGCACGATGTCCTTGAGCGCCAGGGCCGATTCCTGGTCGGGACACGACACGCGCACGATGTCGGCGCCGGCCTGCTCGAGCGCATGGATCTGGTCGACCGTTGCCTTGACGTCGTGCGTCACTGTGTTGGTCATCGACTGCACGGTGATCGGCGCGTCGCCGCCGACCGGCACCGTGCCCACATGAATCTGGCGGCATTTGCGACGGTGGATTTCGCGATACGGCCTGACGCTCATCATCAACCCCGGAGAAATTAGTCACCCGGCTTATAGAACGCTTTGATGGCGGAAAAAAGAATGCGGGCCGGGCACCGACCGCAATTCGGAAAACAGCACCTTATCCGTGAACGGCGTTGCCGGCGGCGAGTTCAGACGGATCGAGCGCGACGTTGCGACGCATTGCGCCGATCCCGCCGATCGACGGGACGCCCTTGCCGTCGACCAGCACCTGCAGCGCGCCCGCATTGCCGGTGCGCAGGAAGAGGTCCGATTTCCCCGGCACCTTGTACGTCTCACCCGCCTTCAGCACCTTTGAGAAAACGATCTCGTCGTCGCTGCCGCGCACCTGGATCCAGCAATCGGAGACCGCCTTGATCGACACGCGCGAGGCGTCGCCGGCCACAGCGGCCGGCGCGACGGCGTTGGCGGGCGGCGGCGGGCCCGCGGCCGCAACCTTGGCGCCTCCCGCATCCGGCTTGATCGCCGGCGGCACGCTGAATTGCGGCGCCGGGGCGGATGGCGCCGCGGCAGATGACGTGTCGGGCTGGAGTGCCTGCGGCTGCGCTTGGGGCTCTGCTTGGGCTTGAGGCTGGGCCGGCGCCGGGGTGGAGAGCGACGGCGCCGATGCTGCCGGAGCTGGCATCGCCTCAGCGGGCGATACGCTGCCGCCGGGCGGCCGCGAGAGCCCGCTCGCCATCTTGATGCCGTCCGCCGATTGGGACGCTGACGGCGGCGGCTGCAACGTCGGCGGCACCGAGGTCACGCGCTCCGGCCGATTGCGCTCGCCGGTCGACAGGTAATACCAGGTACCGTAGCCGCACAGCCCCAGGATGAGGGCGATCAGCAGCATCGCCGCACCGGGGAGGCTGCGCTCGCCGAGCGGCACGGGCAGCGACAGGTCCGGCCGCGCCGTAAGGCCGGTCGATTCGTCCTTGAACCGATTGAGCACCGCCTCCTCGTCGAGGCCGAGATGCCGCGAATAGGCCTTGATGAAGCCCATCGCATAGGCGGCGCCGGGCAATTCGTGCGAGCGGTCCTGCTCGAGCGCCACGAGATAGGCCGGCTTGATGCGCAGCGTCGCGCCGATCGTTTCGAGGTCGAGATCTAGTTCCTCGCGGCGATCGCGCAGAATCTCGCCGATCGAGCGCGACCGGGCCCTGATACGCACCGGCTCTTCGTCCGGTGGCTCGACAAAGGGCGTCTTGAACCGCTGCAATAGAGCCAAGGGGGCGCTCGCTTTCGCCTTATTTAAACAAAGGCCGCCCCGCTTGTCGAATCGCGCGCCTGCGCCGCTTTGCCCCGGCTCCGTCCCGGCCGCTGCCCACGTCGTAGGCAATAAAAGCGTGGACGACCCGCCGATTAAGAAGGGTCGCTTGACCTAGGTCATCCCTGTATATTGCGCGCCGTTTCCAGTGACCCCGCCAGCATCGGCACACACAAGGAGATAAACATGTCACGGAGAATGCGTATTGCCGCCGCCGTCGTTGCGGCCCTCGGCACCGCGTGGGGGCTCTCCGCGCCAGCCTCTGCCCAGAGCGGCGTCACGGTCGGTTCGCTGACCTGCAATGTTGCAAGCGGCTTCGGATTCGTCTTCGGCTCGTCGCGGGCGCTCAACTGCACGTTTTCCGGCGCCGGCGGACATTACGAGCACTATGTCGGCCGGATTTCGAAGTTCGGCGCCGACATCGGCTATACCCAGGGCGGCGTGATCGTGTGGGGCGTCGTCGCCCCGACGGCTCAGATCGGCCCCGGCGCGCTGCAGGGCAACTATGCCGGCGGCACCGCCAGCGCGACGGTCGGCGTCGGCATCGGCGCCAACGCGCTGATCGGGGGCTCGGGCAACTCGCTCGCGTTGCAGCCGCTCAGCATCGAGGGCAACCAGGGGCTCAACGTCGCCGCCGGCATCGCGGCGATCACGCTGAACTATCGTCCCTGATCATACGGACCGACACGCGGCGGGTTCAGGATGGCGGGGTGAAGACCCCTCCGCCCTGCCCGCCGCGGCGTCGTTTATAGGCGGGGACCATGCCGTCTGATCCGCCGCCTGAAGACCCCGATCGGGAGACCCGCGCCGTCATCGAGCGCGCCGAACGCAACTGGCAACAACAGGTCGAGCGCGAGGAACAGGGGCTCGATTATCCGGGGCGCATGACCCCATTCCGCTGGACGATGCTCATAATCGCCATCGCCTCGCTGATCCTCTTGATCGTGACCAGGTAGCTGACGCGCGCCTCTATTATGCCCCCCAACCGTCGGCCAGGTTGGGCAATGCGACGCGACGCGGTATGGACAGGGCCACGCGGGCACTTTGGGTGCCGCAGTCGAGTTCGGCGAGGCGCCCGCCGAGATCGATATCGAGGTGCGAGATGATCTCGAGGCGCCGATCATCGAGCACATTGCCGCGGCGCGGCCACAGCCAGCGCCATTTGGCGACCGCCTCGTCGCGCCGGTTGAGGAGCCGTTCGATCTCGGCCCGGTAGAGCCGGACCATCGCGCCGAGCCAGCGGTCGAGAAGCGGCGAAACCTCGCCCGCCGGCGTAAAGCGGTCGAGCATCCGCACGACATCGGCGGCGCGGTACCAGGTCTCGCCGGTCACCCAGCGATTGGTCGTAAAGAGGCGCACCGGCTCGCCATGGGCATCGATCGCGATCGCGAACAGGTGCGCAACCCGGTCGCTCGCCCCGCGCTTCACGGGCGCTGCCTGGGGTGGGGTTCGCCCGGCCTTGTCGGCGACCACGGCATCGTCGGGAAAGACCAGCGGGGCCACGCCACGAGGCATCCCCTCGGCGCGCAGGAACAGGTGGAAATGGCCATGCTCGGCGGGCTCGACCGCCTCCCCGCCAAAGCGGTTCTTGGCCGGCGCGGCAGCGGCAGGATGACGGTGATAGAAATATTGCGCGTGGCAGCCCGGATCGTAGATCTCGCCTTCGGGATAGCGGTACCAAGGCACCGGCTCGCCGGCGATATCGAGCGCGCCGGCCATGGCTTCACGCGCGGTCGTACTCCCCTTTTCCGCGAGTTCGCCCCGGCATTCCCGGACGATCGCCGCCGCCTCGCGCTCTGCCCCGGTCACCCCGCCCCCACCGCATGTTCTGCGAACAAATAGAGTCCGCGCGAGGATACCTAGCGGCGGGTCGGAGACAAAGTGGCATGGTCCGCGGTCCACGCGACCGCCTGCTGCAGGGTCTTGCCGAGGGCCGTGTTGTAGGCCCTGACGACCTCGGGAATCTCGTTGCTGGCCGCGGGTTGACGCTCGCGGATGACGGTCTGGCCGACGACCGCGTCACCGGGCAGTTTCACCAGCGTCAACCCCAGCACCACCGTTACCGTGGGCCCCGGGCCCTGCGAATCGTAGATGGCCTCGAAGCTGCGCAATTCGGTCTTCAAAAGATAGTCGGTGCGCAGGTTGAAGGTGTCCGACCCGACGGACCTGAAGAGGCCGCTGTTCTGCATCGATTCGAGCAGCGCCGTGCGCACCATCGCCGGCGCCCGGTCGGACCAGGAGACCTCGGCGTAGTAGTCGAGCGACAGCGGCGCGCGGCTAAGCGCGATGCGGTTGGTGTCGAGCCCGGCCGGTGCCTCGACCGGCCCAATCGCCAGTTGCGCGGCGGAATGCGGCAGACCGGAGGCAAAGCTCGACACCGAGGTCACCTGATAGAGGCGGCGGGTCTCGGGATTGCTCAACAGCCCGCCGCAGCCGGCCAAGGTCAACAGGGTCAGCGCGCTGAGGGCCAGCGCCGCGGATCGATGCAGCAACGTGCTCATTTCGGGCGGTATCCTTCGCGACGGTCGCCATAGAGGAGTTTCGACGGGTCGCGCTCCAATTCGCTGGCGAGGCGGCCAACCCCGGCAATGAGTTGGCGGGCCTCGTGCAGGAGATCGTTGACCTCGCTGAGGGTGCGGCCGTTGAGGTTGTTCACGAGACCGCGCGCGTCGTGCGCGGTCGAGCGCAACTCCTTGGCGGCCTCGTCGCCGTCGCCGAGGACCCGGTTCAGCCGGTCCTTGATGCCGTCATGCGCCATATAGCTTTGGTCGACATGGCCCATAAGCTTGCCGAGCGAGCCGACCGCGGTGTTGGCGTTGGCGAACAGGTCGGTCAGATCCTTGTCGTGCGCGGCAACGTCGCCGGTCACCTTGTTGACGTTCGCGAGGATCTGGGTGACTGCCTTGCGGTTCTCCTCGCTCAACAGGGCGTTGAGGTTGTCCCCGATGTCGTTGAGCTTTTCCAATAGCTCCGGCGCGTGCGCGTAGACGTTGGCGAGGGCCGAGCGGTGCGCCTGGATCACCGGGTAGCGCTCACCCGCCTTCGCGGTCAGCACCGGCGCCTCCTGGGTGCCCTTGGAAATCAGGATCGTGCCGACGCCGCTCAACAGATTGGCCTCGACGCTTGCCTTGGCGTCGGTCTTGATCACGACCTTGCTGTCGATCTCGACCGTGACCCTGATCTGCTCGACATTGTTCGGATCGATCTCGACATCCGAGACCTTGCCGACCGGGATGCCGTTGTAGTCGACGACCGATCCTCGCGACACGCCGGTCACCGCGCCCCGAAAATAGATGTCGTAATGCGCGAACGACACGGTCGGCGCCACCGCGCCGAAATAGATGACCCCGACAACGGCGATGAAAATCATCGCCAGGACGAATCCGCCGACGGCGACGTAATGTGCTCGCGTCTCCATCCTGTGCTCCGCCTTTCCCCTCGCCTGCTGTCCTGGCGCTAGTGCGAGCCCGGCGCCGCGCGGGCGCTCTCCCGCCGCATCTCCGCGTCGATCGCCGCCCGCCCGCGCGGCCCGTGGAAATAGGCATGGATCCACGGGTGGTCGTCGTGCAGATGGTGGTCGAGCGTATCGACCTTGAGCCTTTTGTCGACCAGCACGGCGACGCGGTCGCAGATCGCGAAAAGGCTGTCGAGGTCGTGCGTCACGACGACGACGGTCAGCCCCAGGCTCGCCTGCAGGTCGCGGATCAGTTGGTCGAAATCGGCGGCCGCGATCGGGTCGAGCCCGGCCGTCGGCTCGTCGAGAAACAATATCTCGGGGTCGAGCGCAAGCGCCCGCGCGAGCCCCGCGCGCTTGCGCATGCCGCCCGAAAGCTGCGACGGAAACTTGTCGGCGGCGCTTTCCGGCAGGCGCACCAGCCCGACCTTGGTCGCGGCGATCTCGTCCATCAGCCGCAGCGGCATGTTGAGGTGCTCCTTGATCGGCACCTCGATGTTCTGCGCCACGGTCAGTGAGCTGAACAGCGCCCCGTCCTGGAACAGGACGCCCCAGCGCTGCTCGACCTCGCGGCGCTCGCTGTCGGTTGCGCGCAGCATGTCGCGGCCGAGCACCTCGATCGTCCCGGCGGCCGGATGGTTCAGCCCGACGATCGTGCGCAACAGCACCGATTTGCCGGTGCCCGACCCGCCTACGATCCCCATCACCTCGCCCCGCTCGACCTCGAGGTCGATGCCGTCATGGACCGTCTGTTCGCCGAACCGGTTGACGACGCCGTGAACACGGATGACGGGATCGCCGGCCATGCTCAAATCCCCAGGATCGAGAATGCGATCGAAAAAGCCGCGTCGGCGACGATGACGAGAAAGATCGACTCGACCACCGACTGCGTCGTCAGCCGGCCAACGCTTTCGGCGCTGCGGGTCACGTTGAACCCCTCGTAGCACCCGACCAGCGCGATGATCGCCGCGAAAAATGGTGCCTTGATCACCCCGATCCACATCGTCCAGCCGCTGACCGCGGATTGGAGCTGGTGCAAGAACATCTGCGGCGAGATGTCCAGCGCCGCCCAGCACATCAGCGCGCCGCCGAGAATGCCCATGAAATCGACGAAAAAGACGAGGAGCGGCAATGTCAGAACGAGGCCCAACAGGCGCGGCAATACCAGCACCTCGATCGGGTCGAGCCCCAACGTGCGCAGCGCGTCGATCTCCTCGTTGACCGTCATCGTGCCGATCTCGGCGGTGAACGCGCTACCGGACCGGCCGGCGATGACGATTGAAGCCATCAGCACGCCGAGCTCGCGCAGCACGCCGACGCCGAGCAGATTGACGTTGTAGATCTCGGCCCCGAAGCGACGGAGCTGGTCCGCGCCCTGATAGGCGACGACGACGCCGATCAGAAACAGCAACATCCCCGTGATCGGCATCGCATCGAGCCCGGTGCGCTCCATCTGCACCAGGGTCGCGGTGCGCCTGAGCCGCCCGGGATGGATGAGGAGGCGCCCCAGCGCGATCGAGATCACGCCGAAAAAGCCGAGGATCTGATAGCCGCGGTGCAGCACCCGCAGCGTAATCTCGCCGATCCGCGCGACAAACCCGGCCAGCGTGTGATGCGGCGGGATCGGATGCGGCAGCGGCTCGACATGGCCCGTCTCGCGCACCTGGTCGACGAGCGGCTGCAGCGTCGGCCGCAGATTGGCGATTTCGACCCGGTTGCCGCGCAGTTCGAGGGCGTGTTCGGTGCGCAGAAGGAGCCAGGCGCCGGCGGTGTCGAGCCGCTGGACCTCGCCCATATCAACCGTGACGCGACGGCCTTGCGGCAGGTTGAGCGCCCGCAGGTCGCGATCGAGCGCGGCGGCGGTCGCGATGAGCCAATCGCCGTCTGCCCGCAGGATCAGTACCTCGGGGTCGGCGGCGGCGAGCAGGGTAGCTGCGGGCGCCATGGATCGGGAGCGCTCGTGAAGTTCGTGAGGCCGGGCTCGGCGCTTCCCAACTACGCGAAAACGGTCTATCCCGCAATGCGTTGCTGCACCCGATCGCCCGCGAGAACCAGATGGATTTGAAACCGCATATCCGCTCAATCCCGGATTTCCCGAAACCAGGGATCCTGTTTTACGACATCTCGACCCTGCTCGCGCATCCGGGGGCCTGGCGGGCGACCATCGAGGGAATGGCCGATGCGCTCGCGCCACATCGGCCCAACCTCCTCGTCGGGATCGAGAGCCGCGGCTTTCTCGTTGCCGCGCCGCTCGCCCTCGTCCTCGGCTGCGGCTTTGCGATGGTGCGCAAAAAAGGCAAATTGCCCGGCCGTACGGTCGCCCACTCCTACGCGCTCGAATACGGCACCGACACGATCGAGATCCAGGAGGACGCTGTCGCTCCGGGCCGTCGCGTGGCCGTCGTCGACGACCTGCTCGCGACCGGCGGCACGCTGCGCGCCGCGATCGACCTCATCCGCAGCCGTGGCGGCGACGTCGTCGCGGGCGCCTGCATCATCGAGCTCGAATTCCTCGACGGCCGCACCCGCCTCGACGTGCCCTTCACCTCGATGGCGGCGTATCAGGAGTGATTTTTCTTTCGTCATTCGCACGAAGGCGGGAATCCAGGGCAAGCGACCGAGCGGTTGCCCCTGGCCCCCCGCCTGCGCGGGGGTGACGATTTGGGGAGAGATGCGATGTCGAAATTAGAAGGCGGATGCTTTTGCGGGGCAGTACGCTATCGGCTCGAGAGCGCGCCCATGGCGGTGCATTGCTGCCACTGCACCGATTGCCAGCGCCAGACCGGCGCGGCCTTTGCCGTCAACGCCATGATCGAGACCGACCGGGTGACGATCCTCTCGGGCGAGCCGGTGCCTTACGACATGCCGACCGAAAGCGGCCGCCCGCACCGCATCTATCGCTGCCCGGCCTGCGAGGTCGCGGTGTGGAGCGAGTATGGCGGCCTCGCAAAGCTGCGCTTCATCCGCGTCGGCTCGCTCGACACCCCAAGCGCGCTGCCGCCGACGATCCACATCTACACGCGGTCGAAACTGCCCTGGGTCACCCTCCCCGACGGCGTCCCGTCGTTCGCAGCCTACTACCGCGCCAGCGAAGTCTGGCCGAAGGAGAGCCTTGAACGTCGGGAGAAGGTCATCCGGTAAGATTTGTCCCCTCTCCGCCCATTGGGGGCCATTGGGGGGAGAAGAAGAGGCCCGTCGCGCAGCGATGGGAAGGTGAAATGGGCAGGCTCCTCGCGTTTCCACCTCACCCCGGCCCTCTCCCCTCAACGGGCGGAGAGGGAGTTTCCATTACCAGCGCCTCGACGATCGCCATCACAAGCGGCTTCATGAAATACCGGCCGGACGGGACGATCGCCGCCTCGATCCCGCGCCGCGCCAGCGCGCCCGCCGTCACCGGCCCGATCGCCGCGACCTGGATGGACGCGAGCCCGGCGGCGAGTAGCGCCTCGCGCCCGCTCTTCGCGGCGACATCGAACAGCCGGGCGATCTGCGGCGAGCTGGTAAAGGCGACCGCATCGACCCGCCCCTCCGCCATCGCCTCGATCAGCCCTTCGACCCGGCGGTCGTCCGCATCCGACGCATAGGCATAGGGCACGACCGCATCGGCCTCGGCCCCGGCATCGCGCAGGAAATCCATCAACCGCGCATTGGGGTTGCCGGGATAAAGCTGCACCCCGACCCGCCGCCCGCGCAGATCCTCGCCCGCCAGCGTCGTGACAATCCCTTCCGTCGTCGGTGCCGCCGCCCGCAGATCCTCCCGCAGCCCGAACCCGCGCAACGCCCGCCCCGGCTTCGGCCCGCGGATGATCTTCCGCGCGCGCCCCAACGCCGCAACCAATGCCTCGCCGGCGCCGTTCGCCTTGGCCAGCGCATGGAGCCGCGTCACCCCCTCGCCCGTCATAAAGATCAGGTCGTCGCAAGGTCGCGCGATCAGCCGCTCGATCCACGCCAGCACCGGCGCGGGGTCGGCCACATCGACGATCGTCACGAGCGGACACCGCAACGTCTCCGCCCCCGCGGCCTCGAACATCGCTGAAAGCCGATCCAGCTCGCGATGCTCGGGAAGCGCGATCCGGCGTCCGGCGAGGGGTTTGGTCATGGCGCCGATTATAGCAAGAAGTCCGCCAACCCGCTCCTTCCCCGCGCCCGCGGTACGGGCGGGGGGAAGGTTTAGTCGATATTGAGCCGCGCCCGCGCCTCCGCCAGCGGCAGCGCCACCAGCGGCCAGTAGTCCCAATTGTCCGAGAGATCGGTGTTGCACCGTCCGCCGCGCTCGACCGCCTTGATAAACCCTTCCGCGACGCCGGGCTGGGCCAGGGTCGCGGTGACGCGCGGCTGGTTCGAAGGGGTCATGTTGATCCCGGTGCTGAAGGTCAGCGTCGGCAGCAGCAGCACGTAGAACGGATTGACCCGCTTGTACCCGGCGGTGAAGCCGCCGACCATGGTCTCGCCCTCGGGCGTCGCGCCGTAGCCTGACAGCACGTGCGTCATATCGTGGTAGACCGCGCCCTCGGGGAACCCGCCGCGCTGGCCCGGCAGCGAAAAGCCGTTGGCCTGGTAGAACTGAACAAAGGCGCCGCCGAGGGTGTCGTCCGACAGATCGCGGAGCGGCTGGTATTTCCGCGCCAGCTCCGGGTCCTCGCGCAGCCCGCGCATCCCCATGATCCCATGGACGACCCCGGCGACACCGCCGTGATGCCGATACTGGTCGCGGATCATGTCGCGGAAATTGGACCGGCGCAGGAAATCGAGCCGGAACAGCGCCATGTGGTGCTCGCACAGAAGGCGCACCGTGTGCAGCCCCGGAATGTCGACGCCGACCGCCTTGGCGAACGCCTCGACCCGAGCCTCGCATTCCGGCACTGGGTCGCCATCGGCCAGCACGCCGAGCAGCATTGCCTGCACCACTTGCTCGCCAAGCCCCGGCGTACGCAATCCGGCTGCCAGTTCGCCGGGGGTGATCGTCGGCAACGTGTCGAGATCGGCGTCGAGGTTGAGCAGCACCTGCTTCGCCGCGGTCATCATCGCCCGCGCCGCCGGCGGAATGCCATCCGGCCGCTCGACCGCCGTGCGCACCGCGCGCAGGCACAGCATCCCCTCTTCCGGGCCCGGATGGATCAGATTCATGCGATACTCCCCCAACTCCCCTTGCGCCATTCCGGCGAACGGGTGAGACAATATTCCGACCGTGACGGAAAGGGCACCGCCGATGAGCACGCAATCGATCACCGTAAACCGCATCGCTGGCGCGTTGGGCGCCGAAATCGGCGGCGTAGATCTGTCGCAGCCCCTCGGCGACAATGTGTTCGGCGAGATCCGTCAGGCGCTCACCGAAAACTGTGTGATCTTTTTCCGCGACCAGCATCTGACGCCGCAGCAGCACCTCAATTTCGGCCGCCACTTCGGCGCCTTGCAGGTGCACGATTTCGTCGACGGCATGGACGAGAACCAGGAGATCATCGAGGTCCGCAAGGAAGAGTACGAGATGCGCAATTTCGGCGGCGGCTGGCACAGCGACGTCAGCTACCTCGAAGTCCCGGCGCTGGGCTCGGTGCTGTATGCGCGCGAGGTGCCGGCTGCCGGCGGCGACACGATGTTCGCCAACCAGTACCTCGCCTACGAGACCCTGTCCGACGGGCTCAAGGAGATGCTCGGGAAGATGCGCGCCGTCCACAGCGCCCGCCGGTCCTACGGCCTCGCCGCCCCGCGCCGCGCCGATGAAGGCAAGACCTCGATGGGCATCCATTTCATGGAAGACGCCCACGCCGAGATCGACCACCCGGTCGTCCGCACCCACCCGTGGAGCGGCAAGAAATGCCTCTACGTCCACGGCGGCTTTACGGTGCGCTTCCAGGGCATGACCGAGGAGGAAAGCGCGCCGCTCCTCCACTACCTCTACAAGCACGCCGTCCGCCCCGAATTCACCTGCCGCTTCCGCTGGGAAAAGAACTCGATCGCGTTCTGGGATAACCGGTGCGTCCAGCACAACGCGATCAACGACTACAACGGCCAGCGCCGCGTCATGCACCGCGTGACCATCGAAGGCGAACGGCCGGTCTGACGAGATGACGCGCACAGCACAGATGCGCTCCCTCTCCGCCCATCGTGGGGAGAGGGCCGGGGCGAGGAGGGAATCCGCCGGCGCCTGCCAACCTCACCCTCCCAGCGCCATGCGCTGGCCCCTTCCCTCTCCCCCCGATGGGCGGAGAGGGCTATGAGGGTCACCTACCGCGCCGCTGTTCTTCACGAGCCCCGCTCGCCGCTCGTCGTCGAGACCGTCACCGCCGCGCCGCTGACCGGCGACAACGTGCGGGTGGGGATCAAGGCAGCGGGGCTGTGCCACACGGACCTGGAAGTCATCGAGGGCGGGCTACGCTATCCGATGCCGATCGTCCTCGGTCACGAGGCGGCGGGGGTTGTCGAAGAACTGGGCCCCGACGCGCGGGGGGTCGCGGTCGGCGACCATGTGATCCTGTCGTGGAACCCGCATTGCGGGCATTGCTTCTATTGCGACCGCGATTTGCCGATCCTCTGCGACACGTACCTGACGCAGGGGCCAAAGGCGGTCGGGTTCGACGGAGCCCACCACGCCCATCGCGCCGACGGCGGCGACCTGAAGCAGTTGATGTTCCTCGGCGCGTTCGCCGAATACACGATCGTCAAGGCCGAGCAGGCTGTGCCTGTACCGAAAGCGATGCCGTTCGACCGGGGCTGCCTGATCGGCTGCGGCGTGATGACCGGCGTCGGCGCCGCGCTCAACGTTGCCGAGATCGGCTACGGCGACACGGTGATGGTGATCGGCTGCGGCGCCGTCGGCCTCTCGGCCGTACAGGGTGCCCGCCTCGCCGGCGCCGGCGAGATCATCGCGGTCGATCTCGACGACAAGAAGCTCGCCCTTGCCGAGACGGTCGGCGCGACGATCAAGGTCAATGCGAGCCGTGAAAACGCCCTCGCCGTCTCCCGCAAGACTGGCAAAAGCGGCCGCGGTGTCGACGTTGTCCTCGAAGCCGCCGGAAGCCCCGCCGGCTTCCGCCTCAGCGTCGAGGCGGTACGCCCCGGCGGCGAAGTGATCTGGCTCGGCAAGACCGATGTCGAAACCGACGTCAATTTCCGCTGGGGTGCCCTGATGGCCGAAAAGCGCATCCGCCGCTCCAGCTACGGCGGCACCCGCCCTGCCCGCGACTTCCCGATGCTGGCGCAGGCCTATCTCGACGGGCGCCTAAAGCTCGACGAGCTGATCACGCGGCACATCACCCTAGACCAGATCAATGAAGGCTTCGCCACGTTGAAGGCGGGGGAAGCAATCCGCAGCGTCGTGATCTTCTAGCGCAAGCAAATCGGGTCCAGCACATTCCCTGATCGCTTTTCCGGTCCGTGTCACGACGGTCGAGGAAACGGCGGGTTGAGCCCCGCGCTATATTGTCCGGGCCATCTCCGCTAGATTCGGTGGGCGCTCAGGGTTTGCGCGGCAGGGAGAGGCCATGATCCGCACCGCCATCATCTTTACGATAGCGAACTATCCGCTGACCTTTTTCGTCCTGGGGCTCATCGTCTCGCTTGCCGCGATCGCCCGAGCTCCACGGCCGCTCAGCGGCGACCTGGTGACCGAAAAGCTCCTGGCGTGGTACGTGCTGTTCAATATCGCGCTGATGTACCTCGTCAATTTTGTCTTTCACGTGTTTTTCGGCGAGATGGCGGCGTCCTTTATCGGCTGGGCCGACAGCCCTTTCCAATTCGAAGTTGGCACCGCGAGCCTGGGATTTTCGCTGGCCGGCTTCCTCGCCGCCTTCGCCGGGTTCGACCGTCGCCTCATCGCCGTGATCGGACCCAGTATCTTCACGCTCGGCGCTGCCGTCGGTCACGTGCAGCAGATGGTGACCGCCCACAATTTTGCGCCGGGCAACGCCGGGGCGATCTTCTACACCGACATCATCATTCCGGTTTTCGGATTCGTGCTGCTATGGCTGCAGCATGGCCGCCGCGGCAGCACGGGCAGACCGCGGGCAAGCGCTCTCTCGGCTGGGTGACAAAGGGGTTCGCATCATGGCCGCCGGCACGACGCGAGAGTTCTTCGCGCCCCTGCGGCTGTTGGCCTTCAGCGACGGCGTGTTCGGGGTCGTCATCACGCTGCTGGTCATCGATCTGCGATTCCCGGCCACCGAGACCGGAGCCGGCGATCCGGCGCGGGTGAGCGCCCTCCTGGGCATGGCGCCAAACCTTCTGATCTTCGTCTTCACCTTCCTTGTCGTCGGCATGAGCTGGCTCGGACACCACCGCAAGTTCAGCTATGTCGGCAAAATCGACAATGGGCTGCTGTGGCTGAACCTGCTGTATCTGATGACGCTGTGCCTCGTGCCCTTCGTCACCAGCATCCTCACCGGACATGGCGGCCGGGTCGCCTTCATCCTCTATGCGGTCCTGATGGGGTTGGTTTCACTGCTGTCCGGCGCGCTGTCGGTCTATGCCTTTCGGCCGGCGTTCCTCGCCGATCCGGACATGGCGCCCGGCAGCCGCCGCGACATGACTCTCTCGCCGCTGCTGACGGGCGGGGCCTTCCTCGTCGCGGCAGGGTTGGCTTTCGCAAACTGGAACAAGCTCTCGCACTGGAGCCTGCTCGTCATTGTTCCCGTCGCGATCCTTTTCGGCTCGCGGGGTCATGCCGGGTTGCCGGTCGCCTCGGGTGTCAAGCGCCGAGAGGATTGAGCGGGCACGAGATGGCGGTGCCGAGAAGCTCTCGATTGCTCCGGTTGTGCACCGATTGCGTTACGTGCCCGCTCGCCAGGGGTCAGTTCGGCACCCACGCCACCGACCTGATCTCGGTGAACTCGCGCGGCAGTTTCCGCCAGCCCTCACCGGCATCGTCGGTCCGGTAGAGTTCGCCATAGTGGCTGCACGCGAAGATGCAATCGGGGTCGGCCGGGTTCGTCGCAAAGGCCCTGATCGGCGAGTTCGGTTCGACCGGGAGCTTGGCCATCTTCCAGTGCTGGCCGCCGTCGGTGGAGCGCTGGATCGCGCCGGTCTTGCCGACCGCGCCGTCGCCGGTCGCGACGAACAGCATGTCGGGGTCGCCCGGCCGCAACGCCAGGCTCCGGCAGTAGGGCAGCGCGAAATGGCGGCCGACGCCGAGGCCGTGCCAGCTCTTGCCCTTGTCGTCGCTGGCGAAGATCTCGCGTGGGGTCGTGGTCAGCACCATCTTACCGGCGGTCGCCGCGGTCGTGACGTCGTGGATGTCGGGGTCGTCGATCCCGTCGGTGATCCGCTGAAAGCTCCTGCCGCCATCGGCCGAGCGATGCACCCCGTCGACCTCGACCCCGGCCCAGACGATCTGCGGGTCGCTCGGGTCGACGGTCAGCGCCGTCACCCGCGGGATACGCACGTTAGGGCATTCCTCGGCGATCTCGGCCTTGGCCTGCGTCCAGCTCGCGCCGCCGTCGGTCGAGCGATAGAGCGCCGCCGGCCGCGACCCGGCGTACATGTTGCTCGGGTTCGCGGGATCGAACGCGATCTTCCACACGTCGCGCCCGTTCATCGGCGAGTCGATATGGGTAAAGCTCTGCCCGCCATCGGTCGATTTGTGGATGCCGTCATCGGCGCCGGCAAAGATCGTGCGGTTATCCGAAGGGTGCACGGCGAGCCCGTAAACCCGGCTCTCGCTCCACAACCCTTTCTGCATCCGCCGCCAATTCTCCCCGCCGTCCGAACTCAGCCACAACCCGCTGCCGACCGTCCCGACGAGAACCGTGAAGTCCTTGGACATCATTCCCTCCGCCGTAATATGGGCTGAGCACAGCGAAGCCCATCAAGGATTGACCACAGAGGCACAGAGACACGGAGGGATCTCTTGTCTGATTTCTTCCTCAGCGCCTCTGTGTCTCTGTGGTGAAAAAAGATCGATGGGCTTCGCTGCGCTAAGCCCATCCTACGAATCCCATCAGCGTTCGTGCGTTCCTTCCCAGCCCGTGTGGGAGATGTCGATGACGACGCCGTCGGGGCCGGACCATTTCATCTCGAAATTGGCGTGCCCGCCGCCGCTCATCGCCGCGTCGACGCCGTCCTTCGCCGAGAGCTGCTTCGCGTTGGCATGTTCGAGATCGGTGCAGGCCTTGTCGAGATCGTCGACCTCGAACCCGAAATGGTGGATGCCTTCGAAATTCGGTCCGTGCGCGCCCATGTCGAGCGAGCCCTCGCCCTTCAGGTTCAGCACGGCGACGTTGATGTGCCCGTCGGTCAGGAACACCGCCCCGTTCGGGCTGCGGCGCAACTCCTTGAGGCCGAAGGCTTCCTTGTAGAACGCGGCGGTGCGGGCGGGGTCCTTGGTGGTCAGCGCGATGTGTCTGATGCGCGGCATGGCTTCCTCCCAGGCGTTTCGAGAAGTCTACGGCGACGAAAACCGGTTGTCGATGTCCCACCCGGGGACTAGGCTTTTTGGACACGAATCGACGATCCGGGAGGAAAACGATGAGCCGCCATCTGTCGCCCGCCCAAGTTCATTCGAAGCTGTCGCACCCCGTCGTCGACGGCGACGGCCACTGGCTCGAATACGCGCCGGTGTTCAGCGACAAGATGCGCAAGGCCGGGGGCGACCTCGCCGCCGACGGCTTCCTCAAAGCGCTTTCGTCCACGGTCGACGCCCTCAAGCTGATGCCCGGCGACCGAGCCGACCGCCGCGTCGCCCAGCCCAATTTCTGGAACCGCCAGGCCGAGAACACCTTCGACCGCGCGACCGCGATGATGCCGAAGCTGCTTTACGAGCGCCTCGACGAGATCGGCACCGATTTCGCCGTCATCTATCCCACGGCCGGCCTCCGCCTGCCGCGGATCAAGGACGACGCCACCCGCCGCGCCGTCATCCGCGCCTACAACATCGTCTCGGCGGAGTATTTCCGCCCGTTCGCCGACCGGATGACCCCCGCCGCGATCATCCCGATGCACACGCCGGACGAGGCGATCGAGGAACTGGAATTCGTGACCCGTGAGCTCGGGTCAAAGGTCGGCATGTTCGGCAGCGGCATGCCGCGCCCGGTGAAAGCCGCCGGCGCCAACGACACGGAGTCGCAGCGCTTTACGGTATGGTACGATGTCCTCGGCATCGACAGCCCGTATGATTACGACCCGGTCTGGGCGAAATGCCTCGAGGTCGGGATCCCGCCGACCTTCCATTCGAGCGCGAGCGGCCAGGGGTTGCGCAACAGCCCCAGCAACTTCGTCTACAACCACATCGGCCATTTCGCCGCCGCCGGCCACGCGGTCGCCAAGGGCATCTTCCTCGGCGGCGTCACCCGGCGCTTTCCCGGGCTCAACTTCGCCTTCCTCGAAGGCGGCGTCGGCTGGGGCTGCCAGCTTTTCGGCGACCTGATCGAGCATTGGGAACGGCGCGGCGCCCCGGCGCTGAAGCGCATGAACCCCGACCAGCTCGACCGCAAGCTGTTGATGGACCTCGTCGAACAGCACGGCTACGACGACATCCTCGCCGCGCTCAAAAAGCGCGACGGCTATCCCTCGCCCGATAGCCAGCACCTGACCGGCAACCGCGACGAACTCGACGATTTCGCCGCCTGCAAGATCACCAAGAAGGAAGACTGGGTCGAGCTTTACGCGAAGCCCTATTATTTCGGCTGCGAGGCCGACGACCGGATGAACGCGACCGCGTTCGGCAAGGGCAACCCGTTCGGGTCAAAGCTCAACGCGATCTATTCGTCGGATATCGGCCATTTCGACGTGATCGATTTCCGCGACCCGCTGCCCGAAGCTTACGAGCTCGTCGAAGACGGCCACATCACCGAACACGACTTCCGCCACTTCGTCTTCGCCAATCCGGTCAAGCTGTGGGGCCGCCAGAACCCCCGCTTCTTCGAAGGCACGGTCGTCGCCAAAGAAGCCGCCGCCGTCCTCGCTAAGGCCTTTCCGCCAGCGATGCAAGACGCGGCGAAGTAAAGAAGAGGAGCGCGGACGTCTCGCCCGCACTCGTTGGGTTAGGGTGCGGGCGAGATGCCCGCACTCCCCATCCCTCCTACGGCCGCGCGATCACGGCGTCGAGTTCCTCGATCGTGCGGCCCTTGGTTTCGAAGCCGATCGCCAGGTAGGCGATGACGGCCAGCACATACCACGCCGCGAAGTAGTTGAAGCCGGGGACGAGGCCGTCGAGGGTGGCTTTGGGGCTCACGTAGTTCGACGCGCCGATGATCACGGCAAGGCCGGCCGGGCCGATGAACTTGCCGAGGTTTGACATGCCGTAGACGAGCCCGAACCCGCTCGCCCGCAATTTGGCCGGCCACATCTCGGCCATGTACGGATAGCTGATCGCCGAGTTGCCGTTGCCGAAAAGCCCTTGAACGAGGAGCAGCACAAAGAACAGCGGCACGGTGCCGATCAGCACGTCGTGCAGATATCCGGCGAGCGACATCGCCGCCGCGGCGAGCGCGCAGCACAACCCGCCCGCGATGCGCCGCCCGAGCCGGTCGGCGAGCCACGAGCCCATCCCGCGTCCGAGGATCTGGGCGGCCATGATCCAGATCGCGAGGAACGACGCCTGCGCCGGCGTGACCTTCAGCACCACGACGAGCAATGTCACCATCCAGAGGGCGAGGCCTACCGCGCCGGTCTGGCTCAGTCCCACGAGCGCGCCCGCGGCGATGCTGCGCGGATATTTGAACAGCTTGAGCCACGAAGCCTTCTGCGGCTCCGGCAACGTTTCGGGCAGAACGATAGTCGCCGGGTCGACCTGGAGCGCCCAGGCGATCGAGCGCCGCGCCTCCTCGACCCGGCCGCGGCTCATCAGCCAGCGCGGCGATTCGGGCACCCACACGCGTATCAGGAAGGCGAGAAACGCCGGCACCAGCCCCAGCGCGAACAGCCCCCGCCAGCCGACGACCCCGCCGAGAAACGCGGCGAACGTCGCCGCGAGCAGGCCGCCGCCCGGCACCAGCGCGATCGACAGCCCGCTGATCCACCCGCGCTTGGCCGCCGGCACGAATTCCTGCAACAGCGGCATGTCGACGGCGGCGACCCCGACGACCCCGAACCCGACGATGAACCGCATCACGGTGAGGTACAGCCACCCATGCTCCGGCGTCAGCGCCATCGCCCCGGTGGCGAGCGAGAACATCAGGATCGTGATCATAAAGACCTTGCGGCGTCCGATCCGGTCGCCGAGCCAGCCGAAAAAGATCGCCCCCGGCACGGCCGCCACACCCGACGAAAACAGGATCAGCCCCGACTGGCCGTAGGTCAGGTGCCAGTCTTTGACAAAAAAGGCGAGAACAAAGCCGATCAGCAGGAAATCGAAGAAGTCCAGCATAATCGACAGGATCGATGCGGTGAATATCTTCCACTGATTGGCCGTCAGCGATTCCTGGCGGTCGAGCAATTCGAGCATGCCCGTTCTCCCTGTCGTCCGGTGTGGCCTCACGCGTCGCGCGCACCTCATCGTTGAAATCGAACGTAGTCCTCCGCCCCCGGCGCGGCAACCGGGTCGGCCAGTCGCCCGTGCCCGGCTATCGCGGGGCCGTCGCCGGCTTCGCGGCGGCGGCGTGCGGATGGACCGGGCGGTGGCGGGCGGCGACGTGGTGGGCCGGCACGACCGGGTGCACGATCGGATGCGGCGGCGTCGGCACCGCGACCGCGACCGGCGGCGGAGGTTGCTGGATCGCGCGCAGATAGGCGGAGTTCGCCTCCTCGCGCCTTACGTCGCTGCCGGACAAGTGGCTCGGATTATAGGGGTAAACGGGCTGCGGCGTCGCGATCAGGGGGGCGGCGTCGACCCTGCCGTAGGCCGGTTGGTCTTTGCCGTAAGTCCGGGCATAGCAGGCGGCCCGGTCGCCGGAGTCGAGCCGGTCGAAATTGCGGTTTTTCGAGCAGTCGTCGAGCGCTTCGGCCTTTGCCGGGTCGACCGGGTAGGCGGCGCGGTAGAGATCCAGCATCTTGTCGCGCTGAGCGAACATCACGACGCCGATCGAAACGATCACAGGCATCATGATGAGCCTCATCACGGCCTCTCCCGAATGCACTACGCGCTCTGATATTCGCGACTCCAATCGGTTCGCAAAATGCGCGTCAAATTTCCGGGGTATCCTCGGCCCCAAAGATTACCGGGAGATTGATGACGGCTACGCGCGGGGGGCGGCGGCGGTTTGACTCGCACCATCGCCGGGCTTACCGTTTTCGCAGCATCCGGTCTCCAGCCTCATTCCTTTCGGGAGGAACCCATGAGCTCGCACCAGACGCCCGCAGAGATCCGCAAAAACCTGAAGCATCCGGTCATCGACGGCGATGGCCACTGGGTCGAATATGCGCCGGTCTTCGCCGAGCAGATCCGCAAAGTGACGGGCGATCTCGGCGGCAACGGCTTCCTGCAGTCGCAGCGCCGCATCCCGGATTCGCTGTCGATGACCCCGGAGGAGCGCGCCCATAAGGGCGTCGCGATGGAGGGCCAGTGGGGCCGCCAGGCGGTCAACACCAAGGACCGCGCCACCGCGATGATGCCTCGCATGCTTTATGACCGGCTCGACGAATTGGGCATCGATTTCGGTATCGTCTATCCGACCGCCGGGCTCGGCATCCACCGCATCGCCGACGACGCGACCCGCCGTGCCGTGATCCGCGGCTTCAACGTCGTCACCCACGACTATTTCAAGGACCTCAGCGACAAGCTGACCCCGGTTGCCGTCATCCCGGTTCACACCCCGGACGAGGCGATCGAGGAGCTCGAATTCGTCACCTCGCAGCTCGGCTCCAAGGTGTGCATGTTCGGCAGTGGCGTGCGCCGGCCGGTCCCGCACGCCAAGGACGTGCCGAGCGACGTCGCGAAATACACGCTCGGCTTCGACCAGCTCGGCATCGACAGTCAGTACGACTATGACAAGCTTTGGCAGAAATGCCGCGAGCTGAAGGTCGCCCCGACCTTCCACACCGGCGGCCGCTCCTATGGCGAGCGCAACAGCCCGACCAACTTCACCTTCAACCATATCGGCCATTTCGCCAGCGCCGGGCACAACGTCGCCAAGGCCTTGTTCCTCGGCGGCGTCACGCGACGCTTCCCGGATCTGCGCTTCGCGTTCCTCGAAGGCGGCGTCGGCTGGGGCTGCCAGCTCTTCTGCGACCTGATCGAGCATTGGGAGCGGCGCGGCGCCAAGGGTCTCCAAAATATGGACCCGTCAAAGCTCAACCGCGGTCTGCTGCGCGAGCTCGTCGACCAGTACGGCTACGGCGACATCGCCGCCGAGCTGCAAAAGCGCGACGGCTGGCCGCTCGAAGAAGATTTCCTGACGGGCGGCATGCCCCCTGACGACTACATCCGCTGCAACATCACCCAGAAGCAGGATTGGCTCGACCTCTTCGCGACGCCCTACTATTTCGGCTGCGAGGCGGACGACCGGATGAACGCCGTCGCGTTCGGCAAGTCGATGCCGCTCGGCGCCCGGATCAACGCGATCTATTCGTCCGACATCGGCCATTTCGACGTCATGGACATGCGCGACCCGCTGCGCGAGGCGTGGGAGCTGGTCGAGGACGGCCACATCGGCGAAGACGATTTCCGCGACTTCACCTTCGCCAACGCCGTCCGCCTGTGGGGCACGCAGAACCCCGACTTCTTCGCCGGCACCCCGGTCGCCAAGGAAGCCGCCGCCGTGCTCAAGGCACAGAGCGCGCCAGCAATGCAGGACGCGGCGAAGTAAGGGACCGCGGGCGAGACGCCTGCGGTCCGGTAGCCACCCCTCTCTCGCAATACGGGAGAGGGGTCGGGAGTCTCCACGAGGCATGCTCAGAACGATCTCGGTGCGGCCGAGCCCGACCGGCGAGGTCGACAGCGCCTATGCTCGGTGGCGGCTGCTCGCCTCGGTGCTGATCAGCACCATCGGCGGTGTCGGCATGTGGTCGATCGCTGTCGTGCTCCCGACCCTTCAGGCAGATTTCGGGGTGAGCCGGGCGGATGTCTCGCTCGCCTACACGGCGGTGATGTTCGGTGCCGTGTTCGGCGGCCCGGCCATGGGATGGCTGTCCGACAGGTTGGGCATCATCGCGGCGGTCGTCGCGGGCGCGGTCATGCTTGCCCTCGGCCTTGCTCTCGCCAGCCAGGCCGCAACTATATGGCAATTCACGCTGATCCACGGGCTGCTGATCGGCGTCGGGACCTCGGCGAGTTTCGGGCCGATCATCGCGGATATTTCGCTTTGGTTCGAACAGCGCCGCGGCGTCGCCGTGGCCATCGCCGCCTGCGGCAGCTATCTCGCCGGCACCGTCTGGCCTCTCGTCATTCAGCCGCTCTCCCAATCGGTCGGATGGCGGCATGCCTATCTGGGGATCGCCGTCTTCTGCCTGTGCTCGATGCTGCCACTGCTCTTCGCCCTGCGCCGCCGCTTGCCGCAGGAACGCCGGGCGCGCCCCGGGCAATCCGACCTTTCTCACGCCAAAGTGGCAGGCGGCGCCGGAAACCGGCTGCAATTGCTGCTGATGCTGGCCGGCGTGTCCTGCTGCGTGGCGATGGCCATGCCGCAGGTCCACATCGTCGCCTACTGCACCGACCTCGGCTATGGTCCGGCCCGCGGCGCGGAGATGCTATCGCTGATGTTCGGGACGGGGATCATCAGCCGGATCGGCTTCGGCTGGATCGCCGACCGCATCGGCCCTACTCCCGCTCTGCTGGTCAGCTCATCGCTGCAGGCCGTCTCGCTGTTGGCCTATTTCGGCGCGAATGGGCTCACCTCGCTCTACGCCGTCACCGCGGTGTTCGGCCTCGTCCAGGGCGGCATCGTGCCGACCTACGCGCTGATCGTCCGCGAATGCTATCCACCCTCCGAAGCCGGCACCCGGGTGGGCCTGGTGCTCTCGTCGACCCTGGCCGGGATGGCCATCGGCGGCTGGATGTCGGGCGCCATCTTCGACGCGACCCTCTCGTACCGCGCCGCTTTCCTCAACGGCTTCGCCTGGAACCTCTTGAACACGACGATCGCCCTATGGCTCCTGTTCCGGCTGCCACGGTTGAAAACCAGGGCCGCCGGCGTCTCGCCCGCGTCGCTGTCGTGAAGGGCGGGCGAGCGCCCGCGGCCCTACACCTTCGTAATCCGCCCCGGCGGAAACACGTGCGCCGGGTCGTCGCCATAGGCGAACCTGCGCGGGATCCGGCGCACCATCGCCTCGAACCCCGGCCACACCCCGACGAACTGCTGGAACAGCTCCTCGCTCAGCTCCACCCCCGCATCTTTCAACCGCTGCCGCAACTCGACCTCGGAGGCCGGCGGCAAATTCCTCAACTCAGCCATTCCCGCCTCCTCAGCCCAAAACCGGATGGCGCCGGTGCCAATCGGTCGCCTGTTGGTACGCGTGCGCGATGCGGAGAACCAACCCGTCCTGCATCGGCCCGGCCGCGATCTGCAGCGACAGCGGCAGTCCCTCGGCCCGCGTGAACCCGCACGGCACCGCCAAGGCCGGCACGCCGCTGATGCTCCACGGCTGGGTAATGCTGAGCCCGAAGGCGAACCGGTCGGCCGCCACGGCATCGGGGTTGGCGCGGTCGGCGACGCCCAAAGCCCCGGCCGTCACGAATGCATCGATCCGCTTCAGCGCCGCCGCCTGCTCGCGCGCCAGCACGGTCCGCCAGCGCAGCGCCTGCACATAATCCTCGCCGCGGATGATTGCTCCGGGCAGTACGCGGTTGCGGAAGATGCGGCCGAAATCCTGGGGCCGGGTGCGAAACTCCTCGGCATGGATCGCGAAATGCTCGACTGCCGAGATGATCGACTTGCAGTCGGTGTATTCCCGAAGCCCCGACAGTTTGACCCGCTCGATCCGCGCTCCGAGCGCCTCCAGCACGCCGAGCGCCGCATCGATCGCCCCGCCGAGTTCGGGATGCGCGCCGGCCTCCTCATGCCACCCGTCAACCAGCCCGATCCGAAGCCCCTGAACCCCGCCGCCGATCTCGTCGAGATAATCCGGCACCGGCACATCCTCGGTCGACGCGTCCTCGGGGTCGTACCCGGCGATCGTCCCCATAACCGCCGCAACGTCCTCGGCGCTGCGGGTCAAAGGTCCGCAATGGTCCATCGTGAAGGTGTTGGAATAGACGCCGCGCCGGCTCACCCGCCCATAGCTGGGCTTCAGCCCGGCCAGCCCGCAAAACGACGCCGGCCCGCGCACCGAGCCGCCGGTGTCGGTACCGATCGCGAACGGCACGAACCCAGCCGCGACCGCCGCCCCCGCCCCGCTCGACGAACCGCCCGGCAGGTAGTCGGTGTTCCATGGATTACGCGCCGGCGGCCACGGCAGATCAAAGCTCGGGCCCCCATGCGAGAACTCCCAGGTCGCGAGCTTCCCGACCAGCACCGCCCCCGCTTCCTTGAGCCGCCGCGCGACCTCCGCATCCCGCTCCGGCACGTAATCCTGCCGGATCTTCGAATGCCCGGTCGTGACGATCCCCGCGGTCTCGATGATGTCCTTCAGCGCATAGGGGATGCCGTGGAGCGGCCCGCGGGTCTTGCCGGCCGCCATCTCCCGCTCCGCCTCCGCGGCTTGCACGAGTGCCACATCCGCCGTCACCCGGATAAAACTGTGCACCGCGCCATCGTGCTTTTCGATCCGCTCGATCAGCGCTCGCGTCGCCGCGACCGGCGAGGTCTCGCCTTTGCGATACGCCTCGCCCAGCTCGGCGATCGTTGAAAAGGAAACGTCCATCCCGCTCTCCGCCCCTTCCCTTTCCCGTCCATCCCGGCGGAAGCCGGGACCCATTTATCCACTGCCCGTGCGATCGAAGCACGGGCCCCGGCTTCCGCCGGGTGAACGGATCTATTGGATTAACTGGACAACCCCGCCACCCGCATCCCGCCCCTGCGCCCGGTACTGCCCGATCTTTTGCAGCAAAGGCCGGTCCGACACCGAGTACAGCACAGCGTCGCCAGTGCCGCGGTTGATGTGCCGGCGCCAGCGGAAATTGGGGATGACGAAGAGGTCGTTTTCCTGCCAGTCGAACCGCTCGCCCGCCACCTCGGTCGAGCCTTCGCCGGCCAGCACGATGTAGAACTCGTTAGCGGTCTCGCGTTTCAGCCGCGTTTCCTCGCCGGGCCGCAGGAGTTGCGCCGCGTAATCCATCGTCGGAAACACTGCGGCGCCGGTCGCCGGGTTGACGAAGCGGATCGACACGCCTTCGTACGGGTCGCCCGCCTCACCCTTTAGTGCATCAAACGCCTCGCGGATCGCCGCGCCGCGGTAATGGAACACGGGGCTCGTGTCGTGGCCGATCCCGCGCCGGTGCGAGACGAAATCGGGCACGATCCCACCTGTCCCGTAGAGCCGCGCCGAATACCCGTCGGAAAGCGTGGGCTTCTGCGCCCGCGCATTGCCTTCGCGCTCACCGGGAAATTCCTCGTCGATCCAGTTGATGTCGAGGAATTCGAGGAGCGGAAAGTCGAGAATGTCGGCCCAGACGACCGGCGTCGGGCCGTCATTGCCGTGATCGTGCCAGGTGCCGTGCGGGGTCAGGATCAGGTCGCCGCGCTCGGCCCGGCAGCGCTCACCCTCGATCGTCGTATAGCCCCCATTGTCCGAAAGGATCGTGCGGCTGGCGTTGGGCGTGTGCATGTGCACCGGCGCGAGGTCGCCGGGATTGTAGATCGACACCGCACAACGGATCGTGCTGGCGACCTGGAGCCGGCCGCCGAGCCCGGGATTGACCAGGAGGAATTGCTGCCGGTCGGCGAATTCGATCGGGCTCGCGCCGCCTCCCTCGACCGCGTCGCGGGCGATCTCGGCGATGCGGCCGAGATAGGGCCCGATCTCGCCCCAGCGCCAGTGATGCGCCGCCGCCTTCATCTGGTTCGCCCCGACCCGCCCATCGGCAACCCGCCCCTCGGCATCGATCGCGGTGTCGCGGAACCACGGACGCTGCGCCGGCGCGTTGGCCTGGGTCCGCAGCCAGATATGGTGCCTCCCGGCCTCGGCGTTGAGCCGCTCCATCGCCTCGCGCGCATCCGCCATCGCGTGCCTCCCGTGGCTTTACGGGAGCATAGCCTCTGCCATCTCCAATCGTCACCCTTGCCTGCTCTTTGTCAGTCCGGGGGGCGGCATCGCCGCGAACCCCGGAACCCTCCCAACGACGCTGCGACCGCCGAGCTTCATGTATCGTAAGCCCGTATTCATGGGTTCCGGGTCTCGCCCTACGGCCGATCCCGGAATGACCGCGTGGGAGGGAAAGATGGCAAAGACGCTCGAAGAACGGCTGCGCGAGGTCGAGGACCGGCTGGAAATCTACAATCTGATCGCGAGCCATCCGCCCAGCGCCGATACCGGCTCGGGCGATTTCGTCCGGACAGTGTGGGCCGAGGACGGCATCTTCGACCGCGGCGCCCAGTTCCCGCGCCCGACGGGCCGCGACGCGATCGCCGCCGGCTCGTCCAACCCCGAGCATCACCGCGCGCTCGGGCAAGGGATTGCCCACGTCTCGGGCCACCCCTATGTCCGCGTCAGCGGCGACACGGCCTTTGCGATCTCCTACCTGCAGATCCTCGTCCCCGACCGCGTCGGCCCCAATTTCGAGGTGCCCAACCACGGCGCGGGTCAGGGCTTTCACATCCATCGCGTCTCGGCCAACCGCTGGGATTTCGTCCGCACGAGCGAGGGGTGGAAAATCAAGAGCCGCAGCCTCCGCTCCCTCGACGGCACGCCGGAAGCAAGGGAGATACTGAAGGGGGCTCTGGTCCTTTAGGAGCGCGGGCGTCCCGCCCGCATTCTTGCGTTGGATGCAGGCGGGATGCCGGCGGTCCCCTGCATGAATTGCTCTGCCAGAAAGCCGAAGACCAGCCCGAGCCCGGTCCACAACACCACCTCGATTCCGAGCGAGGCGAGGCGGAAGTTCCACAGGGTCGTCGCCGAGAAGTCGGCGGGCACCTCGTTGACCGGCGGCAGGATCAGCATCGCAGCGGTGATGACCGCGAGATAGGCGGCGCCGGCAGCGGTCGCCGCATTCCATCCGCCGAGCCGCCGCACGAGCTGCCGCCCGGCCGCCACCGCTGCCGCCGCGGTGATCACCGACAGCGCGATGATCGTGAAATAAAGCGCCGTCCGCGATCCGATCGTATCGGGATTGCCGATCGACGGCGGGTTGGCCGGGTACTTGATCTGCGGCACCAGGATCAGCGCCACGAACCCGCCCGCCGCCAGCACCGCCGCTGTCGCGCGCGGTCCGAGCCGTCCCGTCCGCCCCTGCGCATAGGCAAACACCAGCGAAAAAATCCCGCCGAGCGCCGCGCCGTAGACCACCACGCCGGTCAGGAGCCCGATCGTGCCTTGCACCGCGCGGCTCACCAGCTCCGGCTCCGGCGCGTCGCCGGCCATGTGGCGCATGTGCTCCTCGAACCCGATCGCGAGGTCGACCTGCGGCTCGCCAAAGAGCCGGGCAAAGGCGAATGCGATCACACCTGCGGCGAGCCCGGCGAGCATTCCCCGGACGAGCAGCCCCCTAACCATCGATCAGCGCCCTAGTGGCAGGGAAAGCCGAGCAGGTGCCGCCCGTCGTGGACGAACTCGTGGATATACATCCCCGAAAAGATCGAGGTCGCCCCCTGCTCCGCGCCGACGAAATACAGCGCGAGGAGGCAGATCAACCCGCCGAAGATCGCCCAGGGCAGGATCTCCCGGACCGGAATCCGGATCGGGGCTTGTTCGGTGCGGGTGAAATCGGCGGCGCTCATGGGCATCAGGATCAGCCCGTGCCTCGCCGCTGTCAACGACTTGGCCGGCAAGATTGGATTTGGCGAAGCGGCTCGCCCCGTGTTAGTGCGGAGCCTCGGAGGAGTTGATGAGACAGCCCCGCGCCGCGGACGATTTCGAGACGATCCGCGCCCGCCTGCGGGAATTGCAGCGGGAGCGCCGGCCGGCGCCGCCTTCTGTCCAGCCCGACGGGCTTCCCCCCGGCCACCGCGGCCCCTGCGCCTGCGGCATGAGCCTGTTCCCCGACGAATGCGACGGGTACTGCAAGGCGCTGTGACGGCTCATCCGATGATGTGCCGCTGGCGCAGTTCGTCGATGATCCGGTCGGCCAGCGCGTCGGCGTCGGCCCCCACGGTTTCGAGCCGCAATTCCGCGTCCTCGGGCGCCTCGTAGGGCGAGTCGATCCCGGTGAAGTTGGGGATCGCGCCGGCGACGGCACGGGCATAGAGGCCCTTGGGGTCGCGGCGCTGGCATTCCTCGAGCGGCGTATCGACAAACACCTCGAGGAACGCGTGCGGCGAGGCGATCTCGCGCGCCATCCGCCGGTCGGCGCGGAACGGCGAGATGAACGCGGTGATGACGATAAGCCCCGCCTCTCCCATCAGCCGCGCGACCTCGGCGGCGCGACGGATGTTCTCGACCCGGTCGGTGTCGGTAAAGCCGAGGTCGCGGTTGAGCCCGTGCCGCACATTGTCGCCATCGAGCAGCATCGTATGGCGGCCGAGCTCATGGAGCTTGCGGTCGAGCCGGTTGGCGATCGTCGACTTGCCGGCGCCCGACAGCCCGGTGAACCACAGGATCGCCGATTGCTGCCCCTTCTGCCGCGCCCGCTCGCCGGGCCCGATCGTCAGCGCCTGCCATTCGATGTTGCTCGCGCGGTGCAGCGCGAACGCGATCATCCCGGCACCGGCGGTCTCGTTGGTGTAGCGGTCGATCAGGATGAAGGCGCCGGTCTCGTGGCTCTTCGCATAGGGATCGAACGCGATCGGCGCATTCGTCGACAGATTGCAGAAGCCGATCTCGTTGAGCTCGAGCGTGCGGGCGGCGTCGTGGCCGCCGGTGTTGATGTCGATGCGATGCTTCAGCGTCGTCACCGAGGCGAGCACGGTCTTCGCGCCGAGCTTCAGCCAATAGCTGCGGCCCGGTACCAGATGCTCGTCCTGGAACCAGATCAGGTGCGCGGCAAACTGGTCCGCGTATTCGGCGCGCGCCGCCGGATCGACGAGGAGGTCGCCGCGCGACACGTCGATCTCGTCTGCGACGGTCAGGGTCACGGCGTCGCCCGGGCCGGCGCGGTCAAGGTTGCCGTCAAAGGTGACGATCTCCTTGACCCGCGTCGACCGGTCCGACCCCATCGCCAGCAACGGGTCGCCGACCGCGATCGAGCCGGCCGCGACGGTCCCGGCAAACCCGCGAAAATCGAGGTTGGGCCGGTTCACCCATTGCACCGGAAAGCGAAACGGCGCCGCAGCCGCGTCACCGAGCTCGACGCTCTCGAGATGGCCGAGCAGCGTCGGCCCCGAGTACCACGGCAGCCGCGGCGACGACGCCGTGACGTTGTCGCCGAACCGCGCCGAGATCGGGATCGCCGTCACTGCCGCAAAGCCGAGCGGGCCGGCGAAAGCGGCGAAATCATGGGCAATCCGCTCGAACGTCGCCCGATCGAAATCGACGAGGTCGAGCTTGTTGACCGCGAGCACGATCTGCCGAATGCCGAGCAGAGAGGCGATCAGCGCATGCCGCCGCGTCTGTACCAGGACGCCCTTCCTCGCATCGACCAGCAGCACCGCGAGGTCGGCGGTCGAGGCGCCGGTCGCCATGTTGCGCGTGTACTGCTCGTGCCCCGGTGTGTCGGCGACGATGAACGAGCGCCGCGGGGTCGAGAAAAACCGGTAGGCGACATCGATCGTGATGCGCTGCTGCCGCTCGTCTTCGAGCCCGTCGAGCAGCAGCGAAAAATCGATCTCTTCGCCGGTCGTGCCGAATCGCTGCGAATCGCGCCTCAGCGTTTCCATCTGATCGGTATGGATCGCCGCGCTTTCATGCAGCAGCCGCCCGATCAGCGTCGACTTCCCGTCATCGACCGAGCCGCAGGTGAGGAAGCGCAGCAGCCCCTGCGGGCTCGGCGCGATCGGGGCGCCATCCGGCATCAGAAATACCCCTCGCGCTTCTTGCGCTCCATCGACGCCTCGCCATCGCTGTCGATCAGGCGGCCTTGGCGCTCGGAGACGCCCGCGCCGCGCAATTCGGCGATGATGTCGGCAATCGTCGCCGCGCCCGACTCCATCGCGCCCGACAGCGGATAGCAGCCGAGCGTCCTGAACCGCACCCGCCGGATCTCGGGCGTCTCGCCGGGTTCGAGCGGCAGGCGGTCGTCATCGACCATGATCCAGGTGCCGCCGCGCTGGACGACCGGCCGCTCCCGGGCGAAATAGAGCGGCACCACCTCGATCCCCTCGTGCTCGATGTAGCGCCACACATCGAGCTCGGTCCAATTCGACAGCGGAAAGACGCGCATCGTCTCGCCGGGGCGCAGCCGCGTGTTGAAGAGGTGCCACAGCTCCGGCCGCTGCGCCCGCGGGTTCCACATATGTCCGGCGCCGCGGATCGAGAAGATGCGTTCCTTGGCGCGGCTTTTCTCCTCGTCGCGCCGCGCCCCGCCAAAGGCCGCGTCGAACCCGTGCTGGTCGAGCGCCTGTTTCAGCGCCTCGGTCTTCATGACCTGAGTGTGGAGGGCCGAGCCCGACGCGATCGGATTGATACCGCGCGCCAGCCCCTCCTGGTTCGTATGCACGATCAGATCGATCCCGACCCGCTTCGCGGTCGCGTCGCGAAACGCGATCATCTCGCGAAATTTCCAGGTCGTGTCGATGTGCAGTACCGGGAACGGCGGCTTTGCCGGGTGAAACGCCTTCAGCGCAAGATGCAAAAGGACGCTCGAATCCTTGCCGACCGAATACATCAGCACCGGGCGCGAAAACTCGGCCGCCGCCTCGCGCAAAATGCCGATCGCCTCGTTTTCGAGCTGGCGCAAGTCAGCCGGAAGCGGCTTTTGCCGCGCGGCATTAATCAATATATCCGCAGCCAACGTCATTTATACGGCCACTACAATATCATTGCGCGCCCAGTCGTGCCGAGCGCCCCGATAAACGTCATCACTGCGAATTACAATCGCGTTAACGACTATTGCCTTTCGCGGCGGCGTGATCGGCCTTCGATAGCGTCAGCTTTTCCGGATGGACGATCGTCTTGTTGACCGCCGAGCGCGCCTCGCCGAGGCTTGGAAACTCGGTCTCGGCGTCGTCGCGCTTCAGCACATACGAGGCCGACATCGCCTTGCGGCTGAGCTGGTCGGCGACCGTCCGCTTGACGATCGTCCAGTGGATCCGCCGCTCGCCGCTCTCGTCCTCGACGTCCTCGAACCCGCGATCGACTACCGAATCGACGCTGTAGAGCTTCCGCTCCGGCCGCCGCGGCGCATCGCGCCCGCCGTCGCGTCCCCGTCCATCGCGCCCGCGCCCGCCGCGCTCATCCCGACGCCCGGTCCCGCGGCCGCGCCGCTCGCCGCCCTCACGAGGCCCACGCTCGCGCCGCTCCCCGCGTTCGCCGGCCGCACGCGGCCCGGCCTGCCGCGGCTCGCCCGGCGCCCCGGCCTCGCCCGGCGCTCCCTCGCGCCGCGCCCGATTGCGGTTGCGGTTGCTAGTAGGACGCGGCCCGCCGTCGCCCGCCGGCCGCTCAGGCCGAGCCTCGCCCGGCGCCGCCGCAGCCGAACCACCTTCGCCCGCTGCCGCCGCGGGCCTCCGCCGACGCCGCCGGCGCCGCGGCCGATCACCGCTCGGTGTCGCCGCCGCCTCGCCCTCACCTGGTGCCGAAGCCCCTTCGGCGGGCGCACCCTCCGCCGGGGCGCCTTCAGCCGCCTGCCCTTCAGCCGCCTGCCCTTCAGCCCCCGGAGTCGCGATCGCCGGGCGCGGCCGCCGACGCCGCGGCCGTCGGTTCCTCAGCCGCAAGATCGGCCGATGTTCGCCGTCGCCGTCAGCCGCGCCGGGCTCACCCTCGCCCGCCGCCGCGCCGTCACTCTCGCCTTCACCGGCTCCCTCCGGAGCGGCCCGAGACACCCGTTCCACCTCGACCGTCGCGCCGAATTGAGGCGAGCGCCGTCTCCGTCGGCGCCGGCGCGGCGGCCGTGCCGCATCGCCCGCGGGCGCCGTATCGCTCGCGCCAGACACCGGCGCCGCAGCCTCGGGCGCAGCCTCAGCCCGTGGCGCCTCGCTATTCGGGTGATCGTCGCTCAGAACCGTTCTCCAGCTTCCACACCCGATCCTAGCCTCGCCCTCGGGTCAAGAAAAGTGCGGGCGCGCTGGCGACCCCGGCAGGATTCGAACCTGCGACCACCGGCTTAGAAGGCAGGTGCTCTATCCAGCTGAGCTACGGGGCCTTACCCGCGGATGCGGTCGTAGCGGAAATTGTCGGCGTAGCTTTTCTGTTTCGCGGTTCTGACCTGCGGCTCGACGACGGTGTAGTCGAACCCCTCCTTGGCCGCGAAGGCTGTCGCCTCGTCGAGCGTGTCGAACCAGATGCGCACCTGGTTGAGGGTGTCGCCGGCGCCGGTCCAGCCCATCAGCGCCTCCGGGGTGCGCGCGGTGGCCGGCTCGTATTCGAGCAGCCATTTGCGCCGCCGCGCGCGCCCCGACTGCATCGCGTTTTTCGCCGGCGAGATGATCCGTGCCCGCGCCATCGTCCTCAATCCCCAGCGCCCCTCGCTAGCCGACGACGGCGCCCCATTTGGTCGGGGCGAGAGGATTCGAACCTCCGACCCTCTGCTCCCAAAGCAGATGCGCTACCAGGCTGCGCTACGCCCCGAAAAACAGCGTTTGTTCCGGCAGGGTCTTACAATAATTTCGCGCGGTGCGGAAGAAGGGCGCGAACCTACGACGCCCAGCGCTCGGTGCGGGCTCGGCGGACGAGGTCGATCGCATCGCCGCGCATGTGCCGGCCCAAGAGCTCGAAGACGCAGCCCAAGAGCTCCCAGCGGTGGAACGGCGCCGCGATCACATCGTCGGCGTCATGCGTCGGCCAGATTGGCATGTCGGGATAATCGGCGACGAGCAGGAACCCGAGCCCCGGGCGCTTCGCCCGCGCCCGCCGCATCGTCGCGACGCCGTCGAGCGATCCCGGCAGGGTCAGCGCCGCGATGACAAGCGAAAACCGATCCTCGCCGATCGCCCGCAGCCCGGCGAAGCCTTCCGCGACCACCGTCACCGGAAAGCCCTCGTCGCGGAGGATCGTCGCAGCCGCCTCGCGGCGCGCCTCGTCGTGGTCGACGATCAAAATGGCGTGCGTATCCGGGTACATAAACGGCTCGCTCCGACCTTCTCGGCACCGGCGGTCACACCGCCTGCTTTGCCAGATTGGCGCGTACCCCTTAATCCACCATTTATATCGGCAATATTACCCCAGTAAATTAGCAGGCATTTTAAGGTTAAGGCGCGTTAACCCTAATTATCTCCTACCCAATTCAAATAATAAGCGCACACAACCGTCACCGACACGCGGAGATTGCACCCTTGTCCACTGACTGTCGGCGTGGGATCGTTTGCCCTCGCACCGGATGGGAGAGGCACGGATGATCGAACAGACCTTGGACATCGCCACAAAGGACGGGGCGATGGAGACCTTCATCTGCCATCCCGAGCGCGGCGGCGCCCATCCGGCGGTCATGCTGTTGATGGACGCGCCGGGTGTCCGCGAAGAGCTGCGCGATATGGCGCGGCGGCTCGGCACGGCGGGGTATTACGTATTGCTGCCCAACCTTTATTACCGGGCCGGCCGCGACACGATGTACGGGCCCGACGTGCTCGATCACGGCAGCGCCGATCACACCCGCATGCGCGCCGTTCGCACCAAGATGACGATCCCGCCGGTGATGGACGATGTCGCCGCGATGCTCGCACACATCGACGGCGACAAGGCGGCGAAGCCCGGCCCCGTCGGCGCCCACGGCTATTGCATGAGCGGCCCCTATGCGCTCGCCGCCGCCGCACGCTATCCCGACCGCGTCACCGCCGCGGCGTCGTTTTACGGCACCTGGCTGATCAACGACGCCGAGGAGAGCCCGCACCTCAACCTCGCCGAGATCAAGGGCGAGGCCTACATCGCCTGCGCCGAGCACGACGACCTTGCGCCGTTGCCGATGGTCGAGGAACTCCGCACCCTCTTCGCCCGCGCCCGGACACAGGGCGAGATCGAACTGTATCCGACCGTCCACCACGGCTTCGCCTTCCCGCAGCGCTGGTGCTACGACAAGCCCGCGGCCGAGCGGCACTGGGAACGGTTGATAGCGCTGTATCGACGGCGGTTGGGTTAAAGGAAGCGCGGGCGTCCCGCCCGCAATTTTCCTTGGATGCGGGCGGGACGCCCGCGCTCCCTGCTACGCCCTCGCCGCGATCTTCGCCTCGTGGACCTGCAGATTGCAGTATGCGGCGCGCAGCAGCGGGGTTTTCAGGTCGAAGCCCTCGGCCCGCCGGACCATGTCGCCGTGGATCGCCTCGGCCTCGGTGCGGCGGCCGCTGGCGAGATCATGGTGCATCGAGGCGTTGTTGACGCTGCCCTTTTCGGTCAGCATCGCGCCGATCCGGTCGAGGTAGTCCTTGCGCGGGGCGAACCCGGCGGCCGCGGCGACCGCGGCGCACTCAGCGATGAACCCATGCATCAGCGCCGCGCCGTCCGTGGTGGCCGCGATCTCGCCGATATTGCCGCGCATCAGGCAGTTCATCCCGGCCATCGCCGTGATCATCACGAACTTTTCCCACATATCGAGCATGACGTTGTCGCTGCCCGGCGCGTCGACCTTGGTCCCGGCGAATTCGGCGGCGACGGCCCTGCTGCGCGCGCTCGCCCCGCCGCTCAGCTCGCCGAAGGCGATACCGGAAAGGCGGTTGTGGTGGTGCACCTCGCCGGCAGCGTTGAGGCTCGCGCCGACATAGGCGACCCCGCCGAACACGCGCCCGGCCCCGAACGCCGAGCCGAGTCGATCGATATGCCCGAGCCCGTTGAGGAGCGGCAGCACCACCGTCTCGCGCCCGACTGCCGGGCGGATCGCCGCGATCGCCGCGTCGAGGTCGTAGTGCTTGGCGGTCAGCATCACGAGGTCGTAGGGCCCGGCGAGCGTTTCCGCCGTCGTCACCGCGATCGGCACCCGGAAATCGCCGAGCGGGCTGTGGACGGTCAGCCCGCCCTCCGCCAGCAGCCCCGCGCGGGCGCCGCGCAACAGGAACGTCACGTCACGCCCGGCCTCCGCGAGCCGGCCGCCGAAATATCCGCCGACCGCGCCGGCGCCGAGAACGAGGATGCGCATGCTGGTCCCCCTGGCCGCGCTTTACCGCGTGTTCCGAGCGCTGGTCATCGACAGCCCGCGCAGCACGTCGAGCGCCTCGGTCAGTTGCTCGTCGCCGGCCGTGCCGATGTCATTGGTCGCGACCGCCTGCTCACCGCCGGGTGGCGCGGCGGCGGTGCTCGGCGATTGGGTGGTCCCCGGAACCGGCGCCGCCTGGTTCGTCTTGTCCGATGTCTTCTTGTCCGAATTCTTGTCCGAGCCAGGCTTCGACGCAGCGCCGCCGCTGCCGAGCGGTGCGACGGGGTCGGTATTTTTCAACGCACCTTTCAGATCGGCCTCGTGCCGCGTGTCGCCGCGGGCGAGCCGCTCGAGCTTGAGCGGGCTGACCGCGAGGTCGGGTTCGACCCCCTTGCCCTGGATCGTATGCCCTTGCGGGGTCTGGAACCGGGACGTCGTCAGCCTGATCGCACCCTCGTCGGTGCCGACCGGGATCGTCGTTTCGATCGCGCTCTCGCCAAAGGTCTTGCTGCCGAGGAGCACGGCGCGATGGTCGTCCTGCAGCGCGCCGGCGACCAGCTCGGCCTCGCGCGCGGTGCCGCCGTTGACGATCGCGACGATCGGCAGCCCGCTCGCGACATCGCCCGGCGTCGCCGCGATGTGCTTCGGATCGCCCTTGCGGCCCTTGACGAGCGCGATGTCGCCCTTGTCGATAAAGTCGTCGGCCGTCGCTACCGCGGCATCGAAATTGCCGCCGGGGTCGTTGCGCAGGTCGACCACATAACCGATCAGCTTGTCGTTGGCCTGCTGCCTGAGGTCCTTGACCGCCTGTGTCACCTCGGCCGCCGTCTTGTCGTCAAACCCGGCGACGCGGATATACCCGATATCCCCCTGCTCGAGCCGCGCGGTGACGGTCTTCAACGTGTCCGCCGCGCGCTTGACCGTGACGTCGAATGGGGCGGCGGTGCCGCGCCGCAACAGGAGCTTGACCTCGCTGCCGACCGGCCCGCGCAACTGCTGCTCGATATCGCCGAGCGAGGTATCGTAGGTCGGGTTCTTGTCGATCATGTAGACTTGGTCGCCCGGTTTGACGCCGGCCGCGGCCGCGGGCGAGCCGTCGCGCGGCGACACGACCTCGAGCTGCCCGTTCTCGATCGTCACGACGATGCCGATCGACCCAGACTGCTCCGGCGCGGGCTGGGTCTGCGCCTTGTATTCCGCCGGCGTCAGGTAGACGGCGTGCGGGTCCATCGCCTGCAGCATCCCGGCGATCGCGGTCGAGATCAGCGTCTGGTCGGTGACCGGCTCGACCGCGTCCTGGCGAATCCGCTCGAACGCCTCGTCGAACAGATTGAGCTGCTCGTATACGGCGCTCTTGCCGCTGCTGCCGCTACTTCCCCCGCCACCGCTCTTCGCCTGCGAAAACGCCGAGACCGGCGCGAGGAGGGCGATCGAAAGGACCGCAATTGCCCATCTGCGCATCAAATCCGAACTCCAAGAAATCGCCCGCACACTAGCCCGTATCCGCCGGCATTGCGAGGAGCCCCGGGCTCGACCCGCGGGGACGCGGCAATCTCGCGCGGAGCAGGCTTCTCGCAATGACTAGCGGACTTAACCTCGGCGTGCCAGGGGACCTATGATGGTATTCTGGCTTATTCAAGGCGGGAGAACCCAAGATGACGGTCCGACTCGGCGACGGCGCCTATACGTTCGAGGTCAACGAGGATTGGGCCAAGATCCCGAGCGACATCGTGCTCGGCGACGTCGCCGCGGTCGGCGTCGACAGCCGCGACAACGTCTACGCCTTCAACCGGGGCGACCACCCCGTCGCGGTCTTCGACAAAAGCGGCAACCTGCTGCGCACCTGGGGCGAAGGCGTCTTTACCCGGCCGCACGGCGTTCACGTCGCGCCCGACGACACGATCTGGCTGACCGACGACGGCGACCATTCGGTGCGCCACTGCACGCTCGATGGCAAGGTCCTCCTGACCCTTGGCATCCCCGGCAAGCCCAGTGAGTACATGAGCGGCGAGCCGTTCCATCGCTGCACCCACACCTGCCTCTCGCCGCACGGCGATTTCCTCTACATCTCCGATGGCTACGGCAATGCGCGCATCCACAAATACACACCTGCCGGCAAGCTGCTTTCGTCCTGGGGCGAGCCGGGCACCGGCCCCGGCGAGTTCAACATCCCGCACAACATCTGCTGCGACCCCGACGGCTGGCTCTACGTCGCCGACCGCGAAAACCACCGCGTCCAGATCTTCAACGGCGACGGCAAATGGGAGACGCAGTGGAACTACCTCCACCGCCCCAACGGCATGTGCCTCGCCCGCGCCCCGGTCAATGGTGAATCGGGCCCGCTCTGCTACATCGGCGAAGGTGGTCCTTCGGGCGAAATCAATCGCCTGTGGCCCAATATCGGCCCCCGCGTCAGTATCCACACCACGAAGAACCACGAAGTGATGGCCCAGCTCGGCCACACGCCCGGCGGCATGGAAGCCGGCAAGTTCACCTCCCCCCACGGCATCGCCGTCGACAGCCAGGGCAACATCTATGTCGGCGAGCTCACCGGCCGCTCGTGGTCGCGGTATGCCGCCGGCGATGCGCCGGCGGGGCGGCGGGTGATCCACAAACTGGAGAAGGTGGCCTAGCAACCCTTTCGTCATCTCGGCCCGCGCCGAGAGGCACGGTTGAACGCGTCGGGCTCGGTGAACGCGTGATCCACGGACTCGACAAATCTAACGGACCAGCTTCGCAGCGTCGACCGCGACGCGCGGAAGATGGAAGTGGTGGGTCAAGCAACGGAAGAAGTTCTCGAAGAGATCCATGCCCGCCTAGCGCCCCTCCTCAGCCTGTAACGGCTTACCGCCCGATTTCGATATTGCCGAACTCGTCGAGCCGCGCCGTCCAGCCCGGCGGCACCAGGCACGTCGCATCGTACTCTTCGACAATGCACGGCCCCGCATGCGCCACCGCCAACGCGCTGCGGTTGACGACACGAGCTTCGACCCACCCCTGCTGCGGCCCGAAATAGGCGCGGCGGGTCGGGGTCGCGATCGCGATGTCCGAGGCGAGCCCGGACGCGGCGGCGAGCTCCGAGCGCGGCTGGTCGGGGATGCCGGTGCCGATGACTTCGAGGCTGACCAACTCGACCGGCTCCTCGATTCCGGCGCGGTGCCCGTAGGTGCGCTCGTGCTCGGCGCCGAAATCGGCTTCGAGCGCCGCCAGTGTCACGGCGTCGATCGGCCCGTCGCGCATCGCCACGCGCAATTCGAAGGACTGCCCCTGGTAATGCAGGCTGGCACTACGCCGGATGCGCACCCGGTCAGGCCCGAACCCATCCTCGCCGAGCCGCGCCCGCGCCTCGCCTTCGAGCCCATCCAACACCGCAGCGACCTCGGCCGGGTCGAGCCCGCGCAAGAGCCGCTTCCGCGTCTGCGTGAAATAGTATTCGAGGTCGGCGTAAAGCAGCCCGAACGACGAGAACACCCCGGCCGAAGGCGGGATCAGCACCCGATCGATCCCCAGTTCCGCCGCCATTCCCGCCGCAAAGAGCGGCCCGTTCCCGCCGAACCCGACGAGCGCGTATTCGCGGGGATCGCGCCCGCGCTCGCTCGACACCGCCTTCAGCGCCCGGATCATGTTCGAGGCTGCGATCAGATGCGCGCCATGCGCCGCCGCCTCGACGCTCATGCCGAGCGGCCGCGCGATCTTGGTCTCGATCGCCCCGCGCGACCTCCGGGCATCGATCTTCAGCGCCCCGCCGACAAGATGCGTCGGGTTCAGATACCCGAGCACGAGATTGGCATCCGTCACCGTCGGCTCGGTGCCGCCCTGGCCGTAGCACACGGGCCCCGGCACGGCGCCGGCGCTTTGCGGCCCGACCTGCAATGCCCCGCCCGCGTCGATCCACAAGATCGATCCACCGCCCGCCCCGACCTCGGCCAGATCGATCGCCGGCACCTTCAGCGAGTACCCGGCCCCTGACAGCAGCCGCGACCCGAGCACGATCCCCGCGCCGACCTGATATTCGGTCGCGCGCGTCACCTCGCCGTCCTCGATCAGCGACGCCTTCGCGGTCGTGCCGCCCATGTCGAACGAGATCGCCTTGCCGACCCCGATCCGCCGCGCCAGCGCCCTGACACCCACGACCCCAGCCGCCGGCCCCGACTCGATGATGTGCATCGGCGTCACCGCCGCCGCCTTCGCGGTCGTCAGCCCGCCATTCGACTGCATCAGGAGGAGCGGTGCATCGATCCCGATCCGCTGCGCCTCGGCGATCAGCCGCGTCAGGTACCGCTCGACGATCGGCCGAACATAGGCGTTGATGACCGTCGTCGACGACCGCTCGTACTCGTTGATGACCGGCAACACCTCGGCGCTGAGGCACAGCGTCAGCCCGGGCGCCACCTGCGCGACGATCTTTTTAACCCGCAGCTCATGCGCCGGGTTCTGGTACGAGTGCAAAAGGCACACCGCCACCGCCTCGACCCCTTCCTCGACGAGAAACCGCGCCGCCCGCTCGACGCTGGCCTCATCGAGCGCCCGATCGACCCATCCCAGCGCATCCACCCGTTCGTCGACCTCGACCCGCAGCCGCCGTTGCACCAGCGGCACCGGCTTTGTCCACGACATGTCGTAAAGCCGCGGCATCCGCAGGTTCCGGATCTCCAGCACATCCCGGAACCCGCGCGTCGTGATCAGCCCGGTCCTCGCCCCCTTGTGTTCAAGAATGGCGTTCGAGGCCACGGTCGTCCCGTGCAGCAACTCGACGACCCGCGCATCCCCGATCTCGCCAAGCAGCCCCGCCAGCCCCTCGACAATCGCCCGCGCGTAATCGTCGACCGTCGACGATACCTTCCGCGTATACCGCTCGCCCGTCTCGCCCAGCACGACGATATCGGTAAACGTCCCGCCGATATCGACGCCGACGCGATAGTGGGGCATCAGCGGTGCCCCACTAAATCATCCCCTCGCCCGCAATGCGGGAGAGGGGATTTTTATTCGGCCGCAAGCGCCTTGCCCCAGTCATAAACCGGCGTTTCGCCCGAGCGCCGAGACCGCTTTTCTTGGCGCAGCGTGATGGTCGCCGCCTCGTCGACCGCGCCTCCAGCAATCACCACTCCATACTCCTCCCGCGCCGCGCTTTCGCTGACGAACTCGTTCCGCACGTCCGCCAGCACCGCCGCCGGGTCGCGCTCCAGCGGGTCGCCCCAGCCGCCGGCGCCGGCGACTTCGTGGCGGAAGAGGTCGCCTTTTTTCATGTTCATCGTCAGCTTCGAGGGCAGCGGCTCGGGATGCCGATCGGGGTTGAGGTAGTTCATCGAGGGACGGCCGGCGCCGCCGCCGTAGAGGCCGAAGGGGCGGAAATCGCGGCGGTCGGAGCGGACCTGGAGGATCGCCTCCTCGGCAAGCAGCTTGTATTCGCGGCGGAACGGCGCGCCGCCGCGGAACTTGCCGGGACCCATAGCGTCCTGGATAAATTCGTATGCGGTGATCTGCAGCGGCTGCTCGGTCTCGGTCACCTCGATCGGCTGCGAGGCCATGTTGGCGTAGATGTGCGAGTTGCCGTCGAGCCCGTCCGCATACGGCCGCGCACCCCAGGCGCAGCAGGTGAAATCGACGTAGATGAACGGGTTGCGGGCCGAATCGTAACCTCCGATCGAAACCCCGGTATTGCCGCCGTCGGAGGCAGCGAAGACCTCGCCCGGCAGCATCTTGGCGAGCGCGCCGAACATGCAGTCGACCATGCGGAACCCGGTCAGCCCCCGCGCCGCACAGGCGCCGGGCAGCACCATGTTGGCGATCGTGCCTTCGGGCGCCGTGACGGCGATCGCGCGGAAGACGCCCTCGTTGGTCGGAATGTTCTGCGGCAGGATCGAGCGGATGCCGCAATAACTGGCCGATTTCGTATAGGAGAGCGTGTTGTTGATCGCGCCCTTGACCTGAGGCGCCGAGCCGGTCCAGTCGCAATGGATCGTCTCGCCCTTTTTGGTGATCGTGACCTTGAGCGGAATCGGTACCCCCACATCGATCCCGTCATCGTCGATATGGTCGAGGAAATCGTAGACCCCGTCTGGCAATTCCCGGATCGCGGCACGGGTCATCCGCTCGGCGTAATCGACCAGCTCGATCATATATTCCGCGAGCCGCGCGCCGTATCGCGTTGAAAGATCGATCATCGCCTGCTCGGCGATGTGGCACGCGGCGAGCTGGGCGCGGAGGTCGCCGAACACCTTGACCGGCACCCGCACATTGGTCTCGATCAGCGCGAACAGGGTCGGATTGCGCTCGCCGCGCTCGTAAAGCTTCAGCGGCGGGATGCGCAGGCCCTCCTGATAGATCTCGGTCGAATCCGACGCGTTCGACCCCGGCACCCGCCCGCCGACATCGGTGTGGTGGCACACCGTGCCGGCCCACGCGATCGGCCCGTCTTCACCAAAAATGGGCTTCAGCACAAACACATCGGGCAGA
>DASXFE010000007.1:0-18678 GCA_036489765.1 Allostellaceae bacterium
TCATCCCGCCCATCAGCTGGCTCTTCGCGGTCAGCGAATCGACGATCTGCCCGGCCGCGAAGGCGCCGACCAGGCGCGGGACCCGGATCTCGCGGGTGCGCGCATGCACCCGAACCTCGACGAACTCGGCACCGAACGCGAACTGGATGCGATCCTTCATCTTGGCGCCGCCGGCGAGCGTCGCGTGGCCCTGGTACAGCTTTTTCAGCGCCTCGGGCGGCACGCCGTGCGGCACGTTCTCGGCATAGGCCTCGATCGCGCCGTTGGAGGCGCGGTCGATCGCGTCGCCGAGCGGCATCGTCCGTCCATTCGGGCCCTTGAGGTTCCAGTCGGCGAGCACGAGCTGCGACGGGTCCTGCCCGGAGAAAACCGCGTCCTTGCCGCTCACCGCGGCGTTGGCGAGGCGCTCGCGGATCTGCTCGCAGGCCTTGGCGACGACATTGCAGACGCTCGCCGTGGTGTTGGAGCCGCCGGCGACCGGTGCTGGGGGCAGATCGGAATCTCCGATCTCGACCGAGATCTTGTCGATCCCGATGCCGAGCTTGTCGGCGGCGGTCAGCGCGATCACGGTATAAGCCCCGTTGCCGATCTCGTGCGCGGCGGTCTGCACCCGCGCGGTACCCTGCGGAAACAGCGTGACCCGCGCCGTCGCGGGACCGAGCTGCGTCGGGTACATCGTCGCCGCGCAGCCCCAGCCGACGATCCAGTCGCCGTCGCGCATCGAGCCCGGTTCGGGGTTGCGCTTCGCCCAGCCGAACGCGGCGGCGGCCTTGTCGAAGCACGGCATCAGCGAGCGGCTGGTGTAGGGCAAGCCCTTGATCGGCTCTTTCATCGTATCGTTGCGGCGACGGAGCTCGACCGGATCCATCTTCAGCGCGACCGCGAGTTCGTCCATCGCCGATTCGAGCGGGAAGAGGTACGGCAATTCGGGAGGCGAGCGCATAAAGCCGGGCGTCTGCCGGTCGGCATGGACCATTGACACCTTCGACGCGACGTTCGGGCAGGCGTAAAGCCGGGTCGAGGCATCGGTGCCGGCGACCTTGTAGTTGTCCGGACGGCTGGTGACCTCCCACCCTTCATGGACGAGCGCCTGCAATTTGCCGTCCCGGTCTGCGGCGAGTTTGACGTGATGCCGCGTCTCGGCGCGGAAGCTGGCGATCGTAAAGCCTTCGCGCCGCGAGGCGACGAGCTTGACCGGGCGGTCGAGCCGTTTCGCCGCGACCGCGATCAGCGCCGTGCGCTGCGAGAGCGACCCGCGCGAACCGAACGCCCCGCCGATATAGGGCGACACGACATGGACTTTCTCCGGCTCGATGCCAAGCTGCTCCGCGAGCCCGTTCTTGAGCCCGGTGACGTTCTGACTCCCCTCCCACACGGTCAGATTTCCGCCGGCCCAGGCGCAGCTCGTCGTGAACAGCTCGATCGGGTTGTGGTGCTGGGGCGGCGTCGAGTAGCGCTGGTCGATCTTGACCGGTGCGGCGGCAAAGGCGCCTTCGGCGTCGCCGACCTCGGGGTCTTCGTAGGTTTTGGAGGCGTCCTTGGCGGCGACCGTGGTCGCGCCGTCGCTGTCGAAGCCGGCCGCGGCGTCTTCGGGCGCGTATTCGATCTTGAGCCGCCGGGCGCCGTCGCTCGCCGCCTCGAAGGTCTCGGCGAGGACGACGGCGACGATCTGCCCGGCATGCCAGACCCGGTCCGAGCCCAGCGGCATGATCGTCGACCCGACATAGCCGCCGTCGCTGAACAATTTGGTCGTCTTGACGGCGCCATTGATGTTGAGGTGGGTCAGCACGTCGATGACGCCGCGCAGCGCGCGCGCCGGCCGATCGTCGATCGCGGTGATGCGGCCGCGCGCGATCGCGCTTGTCGCCAGAGCTGCGTAGACCGGGTCGGCGAGCGGCGTGTCCGAGGCATAGCGCGCCTCGCCGGTGACCTTGAGGCGCCCGTCAACGCGGGTGACCGAGGCGCCGATCTTTGGCGGGACGGCGGATTGGGTCAGGGTCCCTTGCACGGTCAGATACTCATCTGCGAAGCCTGCAGCAGGGCGCGCACCAGCGTCCGCTTGCCGAGCTCGGGTTTGTAGGCGTTGCCGTCGCGGGTCTTGGCGCCGGCGAAGGCGGCCTCCGCGGCAGCGCGCGCCGAGGTCTGGTCGATATGCTTGCCGGCAAGCGCGGCCTCGGCCGCCTTTGCGCGCCACGGCGTGGTGGCGACGCCGCCGAGTGCGATGCGCGCGCCGTTGACGATGCCGTCGTCGCCCATATCGAGCGCGACAGCGGCCGCGGCGAGCGCGAACTCGTAAGATTCGCGATCGCGCACCTTCACGTAGACCGAACGGCGGGTCCACGGCGCGACGGGCAGCACGAACCCGGTGATGAGGTCCCCCGGCGCCAGCACCGTCTCAATATAAGGCGTATCGCCCGGTGCGCGATGAAGCGCGGCGAACGGGATCAGCCGCACGCCGCCGCTGCCGGCGATCTCGACGACCGCGTCGAGCGCGATCAGCGCCTGTGCGAAATCGCCGGCATAGGTCGCGATGCATTGGTCGCTGACGCCGAGCACCGCATGCTTGCGGTTGATGCCGTCGAGCGCGGCGCACCCGCTGCCCGGGTTGCGCTTGTTGCACGCGGCCCAGGACGGATCGCGGAAATAGCTGCAGCGGGTGCGCTGCAGCACGTTGCCGCCGAGCGTCGCCATGTTGCGAAGCTGCGGGCTGGCGGCGAGGTCGAGGGTCTGCACCAGCATCGGGTAATCGCGTTGCAAATCGGGGTGATCCGCCGCCTCCGCCATCCGCATCTCGGCGCCGAGGAACAGCGCGTCGCCCCGGCGCTCGACATGCGGGCCCGCGCGGCCAAGATCGGCGATGTCGACCAGCGCCTGCGGCTGCATCACGTCGAGCTTCATCAAGTCGAGGAGCGTCGTGCCGCCGGCAAGGAACTGGGTCGGTGCCAGGGTCGGCGGCACCGGTTGCCCGCTCGGGGCCGCCGCGGCGACGGCGTCGGCAATCGAGGCGACGCGCTGATAGAGGAACGGCCGCATCGCCCTATCCCTTCATATTGGCTTTGGCCTCAACGACGGCGGCCACGATGTGCGGATAAGCGGCGCAGCGGCAGAGGTTGCCGCTCATGTGCTCGCGGATGTCGGCCTCGCTGCCGGCGTGGCCCTCGCTGACGCAGCCGACCGCCGACATGATCTGCCCGGGCGTGCAATAGCCGCACTGGAACGCGTCCTTGTCGATAAACGCCTGCTGCATCGGGTGCAGCGTGCCGTCCGACTGGGCGAGCCCCTCGATCGTCGTCACCGGGCCGCGCACCGCTGCCGCCAGGGTCAGGCAGCCGAGCACGCGGACATTGTCGACAAGCACGGTGCAGGCGCCGCACTGCCCGTGATCGCAGCCCTTCTTCGTCCCGGTAAGCCCAAGATGCTCGCGCAGCGCGTCGAGGAGCGTCGTGCGCGGATCGATCGCGAGGCGCCGCACCTGGCGATTGACCGTCAGCTCCACCGATACCGCCGCGCGCGGATCGGCGACCGGCACCGCATGCGCGACCGGCTGTTCTTGCGCCCTGGCGAAGGCCGGCGCCACGGCCATGGCGGTCGCGGTGGACGTCAACAGCGATCTCCGGCTGAAAAGCGCTTTTGGTGTCACAACTCACCTTCCAAAAGCGTAGGGGTCTCACGGCCGCCCTGCCCTTATGGCGCGCGATCCGTCACGTCAGCCAAACGAGGCCCGATCGCGCTCGTTCCGTGCTCCCCGATTTTCCTCCCAACCGGAACCTCGCCCGCCTTTCACCGGTTTAGTGACAGAATGGCGAGGACGGCAGCGGTGAAAAGACGAATCGGTAGAAAAGAAATCGTGGCCGCCGCGGCAGTCTCCGGGCTGGTTTTCGCGGCAGCGGCGCTGACGATGCGGCCCCGCAATCCGCGGCCGGCGGACAAGACGCTGGCGGGCGCGTCGCCGGCGCTGGTCGACGGCACCCCGCGGCGGCAGTTCTATCGCGGCCATCGCCTCGCCCAGGCCCTGACGATCGAGGATTTGCGCGCGATGGCCCATCGCCGGCTACCCGGCTTTGCGCTCGAATACCTTGAAGGCGGCGCCGAGGACGAAGCGACGCTCGCCCGCAACCTCGCCGCGCTCTCGGAGTGGCATTTCCGCCATCGCTCGTTTGTCGATGTGTCGAAGGTCGATGCCTCGACCGAGTTGTTCGAGCGACGCATGGCGATGCCGCTTGCCGTCGCGCCGACCGGGCTCAACGGCCTCTTCTGGCCGCACGCCGATCTGCGCCTCGCCGAGGCAGCGGCAAAAGCCGGCGTCCCGTTCGCCCAGAGCACGATGTCGAACGACGCGATGGAAGAGGTCGCTCGGGTGCCGGGGTTGCGGCATTGGTGGCAGCTCTACGTGTTTGGCCCGAAGCATATCCGCAACACCCTGATCGATCGCGCCCGCGACGCCGGGTGCGAGGCCCTCATCGTCACGACCGACGCGCAGATCTACGGCAACCGCGAATGGGACAACCGCGCGACGCCCGGTCTCGCCCCGCCCGGTCTCGCCGCTTTTGCCGAGACGCTGCGCCACCCCGCCTGGCTCGCCGAAGGGTTACTGACCCACGGGATGCCGCGCTTCGACAACGTGCTCGACTTCGTGCCCAAGAACCGCCGCGGCTTTTTCGACAGCGCGATGTGGATCCGAGAGGAGATGGACAAGGGCCTCGACTGGAAGACCCTCGCCGAGATTCGAGAGCGCTGGCCGCGCAAGCTGATCGTCAAGGGTCTCCTCGATGTGGCCGACATCACCCAGGCGATGGCGCTGGGCGCCGACGCCGTGGCGATCTCAAACCATGGCGGGCGCCAGCTCGACTGGGCGGTGGCGCCGCTCGACCTCCTGCCGCGGGCGCGCGAGGCGGTCGGCCCCCGATTTACGCTGATCGTCGATGGCGGCATCCGCCGCGGCACCGATGTGCTGAAGGCAATCGCGCTCGGCGCCGACGCGGTGTTTGTCGGCCGCGCGCCCCTTTACGGCGTCGCCGCGGGAGGCCGCCCCGGGGCAGAGCGCGCCCTCACGATCCTGCGCGGCGAGCTCGAACGCGATCTCGGCCTCCTCGGCGCCCCCTCGCTCGCCGCGCTCGACGGCGGCCTCCTGATGCGGCCGGGCGCCATGTCGGCGATGCCCGGCCTCGCCGAACACCGCCGCCTCGCCTGACGCCGCCCTGCCCCGCACCCCGCGGGATTGCAATTCGCGAGGCCAAGCGCTAGACATGCCCGCCTTGCCGGATGCGCCCGTAGCTCAACTGGATAGAGCGCCTGACTACGGATCAGGAGGTTAGGGGTTCGACTCCTCTCGGGCGCGCCATTTTCTGCAGGACTTGAGGCGACCGCGGCGTCATGCTGAGTGCGTGTGACGCGCACCTCGCTCAGCCGCCGTCACGCCGGACGGCCGCAGTGACACTGCCGACGCGGTTCTCTTGGCGGCGTTACCACATGCCGCCGCGGGTGACGCGGCGGCATGCAGCAGCGATCAGTGGCGCGACTGGATGATGTTGTCGAAACTGGGCCCAGATGCCGTCAAGCGGCTCGGCGATCGTCTTGGCGTCATGGAGTGTATCTTCCACCAGATAGGGCCGCGTTTTCAGCACCATACCGGTGACCGGCGAGCCTGATGCTGTTCGACGCCGACGACCGGCTGGTCATCTGCAACAGCGCGACCGGCGATTTCTTCCCGCATGCAAAGGACCTCCTGGTGCCGGCCACCCGGTTCGAAGAATTGCCGAGGGCCGACATCGAGGGCGGCCATCTGTGGAAGACCGACCGCAGCGTCGACGAGTTCATCGAGATCGCCAGCGAGCTTGGGGCCGGAACCATGGTGACCCTGCGCTTCCCGCCCGAGCGCAGTCTCGGAACCTGGAGCGCAGCGGCGGAAAAGCCCGCCGACCGCCCCAACTCGTCTACTCCCGAAGCCCGCTTTGAGCGGGCAGTCGTCGTTGCCCAGGTCTTCGTGCCGCTGTTCAGACCAAGGAGGCGGGGTTGCGGACGTAGTCCTTGACCGCATCGGCCGCCCAGCAGGCCAGCATGCCGATCGTCTCGGTGGGGCCGTTCGCGGGTTGCTGCGGGAACGCGCTGCCGCCGACCACGAACAGGTTCGAGACGTCCCACGACTGCAGATACTTGTTGACGACGCTGGTCGACGGATCGCTTCCCATCACCGCGCCGCCGACATTGTGCGTGCTCTGGTAACCCGTGATGCCGAAATGGGTGCCCTTGCTTTTGCCGCCCAGGGCCGAACCGTTGAGCGCCCGGCCGATCTCCATGCAGCGCTCGTTCATGTACTGCATCATCCGCAGGTCGTTGTCGTTCCAGTCGAACGTCATGCGCAGGAGCGGCAGGCCGTAAGCGTCTTTGTAGGTCGAATCCAGGTCGAGATAGTTGTGCCGATAGCTAAGGCAGGTTGCGTGGATCGAGATCGTCATGTTGCGGCGGTAGTGACGAGCGACGGCCTTCTTCCACTCACCGCCCCAACGCGGCGTGCCCGGCGGCACGTTCTTCCCCTTGATCGGGGTCGCGCCGCTCGTCGAGGTGTTGATATAGGCGCCGCCGATAAAGCCGAGCGGGCCGCGGTCGATCACGTCGCCATTGAATTCGTCGATCGACGTGTTGACTTGGCCGCCGCCGATGAACGGATTGAACTCGCGGTCGTCGAAGAACACCTGAACCGAGCCGCCTTGCTGGTAGGCGTAGTTTCGGCCGACCACCCCTTTGCCGGTGCGCGGATCGTAGGGCGTGCCGATGCCCGACAGCAGCAGCAGCCGCACGTTGCTGAAGCAATAGGCGCCCAGAACCACGATGCCGGCCGGCTGCTCGACCTCGTTGCCGCGGGCGTCGATGTAGGTGACGCCGGTGGCCTTCTTGCCGGTCGAATCCGTGTTGACGCGCACCACGTTGCACAGCGGGCGCAACTCGAAAGTCGGCTGCCGGACGAGCGCGGGGTGCACCGAGGTCAGGGGATTGGCCTTGGCGCCTTGCGCGCAGACATGGCTCGAGCAGAAGCCGCCGAGCGCGCATTCTAGCATCTGGACGCGGTAGAGGTTGCGATAGTCCTGGGTCATCGCCGCCGTTGGACCCTGGAACGGCACATAGCCCAACGAGGTCACCGCGTCGGCGAACAGTTCGCCCTGATACGTGCGCCGCGTCGGCGGGTTCGGATATTCGCGCGAGCGCGGCCCTTCGTGAGGATTGCCGCCGGCCTGGATTTCGCCCTCCACATTGCCGGCCTTACCGCCGACGCCGAAGATTTCCTCGAATTGGTCATAGTAGGGTTCGACGTCGTCCCAGGTGACGCCCCAGTCCTGCAGGTTGCAGTCCTCGGGAATGAACGAGGCGCCGTAGCGCTCCTTGATGCGCGAGTGCATTTCGAAATCATGCGGCAGAAAGCGGCGCGCATTGCCGCCCCAATGCGCCGACGTGCCGCCGACCATCTCGCCCGGCTTGAACGCGCCCATCTCGCGCATCGGCAGCGCCGTCTGCGCGTCGTTGTTGCGGAATGTAAGGGTGTCGCGCGCCAGGTTCTGGAAGATGTCGCTGTGACGATCGAACTTCAGTTCGTCATACACGTTGGGCTTCTGAAAGTCGGTGTTGATATCGAACTGCTTGCCGCGCTCCAGGCACACGACGCTCATCCCGGCGCTGGCCAGCTCCATGGACATGATCGAGCCCACCACGCCGCTGCCCACGACGACGACATCGACGGGTTTCATTTTCGTAGCCGACATCTTACCGGTCCCCGTTGCTGTTGCGCGTGATGATGACGTGCTTCGGAAAACCTTCGGCATCGACCGGCGTCCGACCGGTCTGGATGTCGAGCACGCTGACCGGTTCGGCGCGGTACGGCTCATGGCTGGTCAGCAGTTCGCGGTACTGGCCGCTGGGCACGCCGGGGAACCCGAGCAACTTCCATCCCACCTTGTCACGGTTGCCGCCGTATAGCGGATCGGCGAAGTAGCCCTCTTCGGTGCTGCGCCACAGCATGTCGAAGAAAAATTTCGACGACAGCGAAGGCAGCACGATCTCGTCCTTCTCGAGCTGCTCGAGAAGGCGCGATTGCCGGTCGCCCGGAAGCTGAGCGAAAGGCCGGTCGAATTCGGCTATGCAGTGCAGATTGATCTCGCGAATCGCGATGCGATAGACCTCCTGCGGGGTGAAGCGCGATTGGTAGCCCTGCTGCGGCGTGCCCTCCAGCCAGGGGCCACCGCGATATTGACGGCCGTGGACGCCCCAGGTGCTGGCCAACGCGCGGTCGATGTAGACGACCACACCGGCATCGCGAGCCCCGGGCCCCAGCTCATCGGTGGGGATCAGATGCTCGACGGCGGCCTCGAGAAAGCGAATCTCGGGCTCCACCAAATAGAGATAGGAAGCCCCGATCGGGTTGTCGCTCAAGGTCATCTCCTTCATTCCCCACCTGGGTCCCGGTCGCCCGACACATATGGCAACCGATCCGGACCTTCATATCAAGCCCCACCGCGCGGCATTGAGGCATGCGCCGCACGTGGATCGTCGCCCGAAACCTACTCTGCCGATTTGCGGTTGACCGGCGAGCCACGTAAACGCGACATCGGTCCCGGCCGGGACCCGCTGCCGGGCCCTCCGATGGTTCGGATCGCCGGACGCGTCATAGTTGTCGGGCAATACTTGATAGATGCGAATATTCGGCCGATCCTGTTGGCGAGAGTGGTTTTCCGGAATGCCACACGCACCCGCCGCAATCCGCGGGTCAGGATATGAGGAGCCAGATCATGAGCGCTGCCGAGTCGCTTCCCGCCCAGACTATGAAAATCGCGAAGGTCAAGGAGCACATCGGCGCCATCGTCACCGGTGTCGACCTGGCGCATCCGATCGACCGCGCGACGCAAAAGAAGCTTTACGACGCCGTCGTCGAGAACGTGGTCCTGGTCATTCGCGGGCAAGCGCACCTCACGCCGGGCCAGGTGCAGGCCGCCGGGGAAATGTTCGGCGAGCTGATGGAGGACCAGAACCGGCGCTATCTGGTCGACGGATTTCCGCTCATCAGCGTGCTCGACAATCGTCACCTGGACAGCAAGGGTCAGCCCGCAAAAGTCGGCACCAATGCCACTTGGCATACCGACCACACCAACCAGGAATTGCCGCCCAAATTCACCATCCTGTACGCGGTGGCAGTGCCGGATAAGGGCGGCGCGACATCGGTTTGCAACTCGCGCGCGGCCTACGAAGCGCTGTCAGACGACATGAAACGGAAGATCGCCAGCGCGAAGACCGAGAACACGCTGATCAGCAGCGCGCGGATGAAGACGGGCAATCCGGATGTCGTGAAGGCCCAGCTCGAAGCGAGGAAAGCGCCGACGGTGCATCCGCTGGTCCGCACCCACCCGGAGACCGGCACCAAGGCCGTGTGGTTTCACAAGGGCAAGACCGAGACGGTCACCGGAATGTCGCCCGAAGAAACCCAGGATTTTCTGCAGGATCTGACCGACAAGATCGCGCAGCCGCAATTTTGCTACGCGCACGAATACCAAAAGGGCGACCTGCTGATTATCGACGACCGCGCCTCGTTGCACAAAGCCGGCTTCGATTACGACCACAGCCAACATCGCCGCCTGTATCGGATGCTGGTGCGCGGCGACCGTCCCTGCTGAGCGTCGCGCACAACCGCTTGGTTTTGCGCCGCGGGCTAGGAAGACCTGGGGAACAGCTTCGGCAACAGCGTGCAGCCGGCGAGCGCGATCGCCGCGCCTGCGGCGAGCACCGCGCCGTATCCGGCGTGGTCGAGGGTCACCCCGCCGCGCGCCGCGCCGAGCGAGATGCCGAGGAACAGCGCGCTGTTGTTCCACGCCAGAGCGGCCGCGCGCCGTTGTGCGAAATCCCTGGCGAGCGCCGCCGGCGGCACCGACACGGCCGCGCCCGGCGATCCTCTACCTCGCCGCGCGCTTCTTGCCGAAACCCGGGATCCGCCGGATGGTCTGCTTGACCTGGTCCGCGGTGATGAGGCGGGTGCACTCGAATTGCCGCGGCGTATTCTTGTGCCGGGGGCAATAAAGGAAGTCGTGGTGGTCGAAGCGCTCCTTCGGGTCGTTCCAGCACCCGTTGCAGGCGTGGTAGTTGATGACCCGGTAGGGCGTGTGGAACTCGTTGGTCGGATGGGTGAACCCCGCGATCATCACAATGGGGACGCCGGTCGCCCAGGCGAGCCATGAGAGGCCGCTCGTCAGCCCGATAAAGAAATCGGCGTGGCGCATCCAGCGGACGCGCTCGGCGAGCGCGCGGTCGCCGGTCTCGTCCTCGACCCCGTGCGGGATATGGTTCCACACGATCCCGGTGCCATGCACCGGCTTCTGGTCGATGCAGACGACCCGGTACCCATTTTCCTTCAGGAACGCGACGATCTCGTGCCACCCCATCGGGTTGTTCCAGTATTTGCACTGGGTCGTCGACTGGGTGGCGATGACGACATAAGGCTCCTTGATCGGCCGCCCCTCGTCAGGCAGGCCCAGCGTAGGCGCCTCCTCGGTCGGGTCGACGCCGAGGATGTACCCGGCCGTCCGGTGCAGCCCGACCATCCGGAAATCGCAGGGCTGGTGGACGCAATCCTTGTCGTCGAAGAAAAGGCCGATCTTGTACGTCGCGTAGTACCGCTCGGGCTTTGCGTCCTCGTGGGTCGTGAACCCGATCTCGGGATAGGCGTCCTTGAACAGCGGAATGAGCCGGTCCGCCATCGCGCACGTCAATTTGCAGCGGTGCTGGCGCCGGAACTTCACCGCATAGGGAAACCACCCCATCGTGTCGCCGATCGTACCGACCGGGAAGATGATCATCACCTCGCGATTTTCGGCATTGTACTCGTGGCTCAGCACCTGCTCGCCGCCGGCCCAGGCCTCGACCCGGAAACGGATGTAGTAGCGCTTTGTCGAGTTGATCCGCCCGGCGGCGAAATCGCTGCTCGTCTCGAACAGGATGTTGCCGGTATCGAGGTCGAAGAGCCGCACCCGCCACCGCCCGGCGCCTTCCGGCACCAGCACCCGGCAGCCGTCGTTGAAATCGAACCGGAGCCCCCGCGGCCCCTCCTGCGTCGGCACCTCCGACGCGGGCGGATAGGCGGGCTTCTGCGCCGCCGCCCCGGATGATGGCGTGGGCTCGGTCGCCGCGGTCGGCGGCGCCTCCAGCCCAGGCTCGGCGGCTCCCGCGCTCGCCCCATCGCCCTCGACCGCACCTGATTCCGGCATCACGGGCTCGACCACAGGCGCACCGGAACCCCACGCCAACTCCGCTACCGGAGACACCCCTTCCGGCATCCCTTGCTTTCCCTCAATGTTCGCGCACAAGACGCGGACCGCACCGTATATCGCAAGCCCCGCACCGGTCCTAGCGTAACCTGGCCGCGAACCCAGCGCCGGCGCGCGCACCCAGGTCGTGGAGACCGTGGCCCCAAACGCCGCGACGGCGCTTGCTCGCCCCTCGAATTTCGATGTAATCGAGGCGCACCGGCGGCGCCCACCCATCCGGCAAAGGCGGCGGCGGCCGGCGCGCACAAATGCCTCCGGAGAAGGATCGGGTGATCGACGGGCGGGAACGATATCGGCAGCGCGGCCGAAGGGTGCGGCTGTATTTCGGCAGGCGCCCCTGATGCTGGAAAAGACGCTGGCGTTGCTCGAGGCGATCGCGCCGGGGAGCTATATCCCAGAGAGCGATCGGCTCTGCTACGACGAGGCCGAGCTCGCCGACTTGGCCGCCCTGCTGCGCAAGCTCGTCTGGGCGCCGTCGCAGGTCCGCAAGCGGCTGCAGGCCCTGGGTGTCCACCTAGCGCCGTGCAATTTCTACTCGACGATCCCCACGGTCGACGAGATCGAGGCGGCGTTCCGCGCGCCGTCCCCCCCCTCCTACGACGCCATCTTCGACCACGCGGCGATGACCGCGTTTCTCGACGATGCGCTGTATCCCCATTCGCACGAATTCGACCCGCCGCTGAGCGGCGGCGACGGCTATAACTGGTACCCGCGCTCGTTCTCGTTCAGCGACGCGATGGCGTATCACTGCTTTGTGCGCCACGCCAGGCCGCGCACGATCATCGAGATCGGCGCCGGCGCCTCGACCCTGATCGCAGACGCGGCCTGCCGCCAGAACGGTCGGGGCCGGATCGTCTGCATCGACCCTTATCCGCCGGATTTCGTCAGCCGCATCGCCGGCGTTTCCGAGATGATCGTGGAGCCAGTCCAGAACCTGTCGCCCGATTTCTTTAACGAGCGGCTGTCCGACGGCGACATCGTCTTTATCGATTCGACGCATACCGTAAAGCATGGCTCGGACTGCCTTCACCTGTACCTGAACATCCTGCCGCAGATCCGACCCACGGTCCTGGTGCACGTGCACGATGTCTACCTACCCGGCACCGCCCCCGAGCAGCACCTGCGCGACTGGCAGATCTACTGGACGGAGCAATACCTAGTGATGGCGTATCTGATCGAGAATCGCCGGGCTGACGTGCTTTACGGCAGCAGCTATCATATGCAGCGCAACATCGAGCGGCTCCGGGCCTTTATGCACGGGCGCTACGAGCCCGGCGGGGCCAGCCTTTGGTTCCGCCAGGCCGGCGCGGCGGTGCGGTGACGACGGGGCGATCGGCAACTTGCGCGTTTGCCCCCGGACGATATTGTTGCGCGCGTGCGCGGCGATGGCTTCAGCGGGGTTTAGGCAGCTTAAATGGACGAGGTCGTGCCAGGTTCCCGCGCTAGGCCTCCGCTGATCGCCTCGACGCGCCCCCGCTTGGCTGCGCTCGCCGACGCCCAGCAGCGGCGTCCCATCGCGCTGGTTCTGGGGATGCACCGCAGCGGCACGTCGCTGTGCTCGCAGATCCTTAGCCTCCTCGGCGTCGACATGACCGAGGAGATCGGCATCGGCGCGGGCAACGAAGCCGGACATTGGGAACGGCTCCCGATCGTCGAGTTCCACGACCGCATCCTCGGTATGTTCAATCGCGGCTATTACGGCCCGCTCCACGACCTGCCGCTGCCGCCGGGCTGGTGGGCCCAGCCGCAGATCACCGAAATCCGCCGCGAGATCGCCGCCTACGTAAAGGAGCGGCTGGGCGACGCACCGTTCGGCTTCAAGGACCCGCGGACTTTGCGGCTGCTGCCGCTGTGGCACCATATCCTCGACGATGTGAAGCTGGCGCCGAAGCTGGTGCTGTGCCTGCGCAACCCGGCCCAGGTCGCGCGCTCGCTCAACGCCCGCGACGGGCTCGACCTGCGCGCCGGGGAGTATCGCTGGCTCGTCTACATGACCGATTTCTTCCGGCATGTCGGTGACGTCGAGTTCTGCACGATCGAGTACGAGCAGTGGTTCAGCGACCCGCGCGCGAACGCGGACAAGCTCGCCGAATTCCTCGTCGCGAACTGGCTGGTGCGTCAGCCGGATCGCGGCGGGTCGCTGACCGAGGTGATCGACCTCTCCCTGCGGCACGACGACACCGCGCGGCCAGAGCCGCAGGAGCCGCTCGTCCGGGAGTTCTACGAGTTGGCGCGAGTGGCCGACCGGGACTCCGCGGCGCGGGAACGGATCGACGACCTCGTCGCTCGGTTCGCCGGCTTCGAGCGCTTGTACCGCGGCTTCCACCAGGCCTTCGAGCGCACCGCGCCGCTCGCCGCGGCGCTTCCCGAACTCGAGCGTCAGCGCGCCGGGCTCGCGGAAGAAAACGCGAGGCTCGCCCAGGAGGTGCAGGAGGCAACGGCGGCGCGGAGCGCCCTTGGCGAGGCCAACCGGCGGCTCGACGAGCAGGTGCGCGCCGCGGCGCAGCGGCAGGCGGCTCTCGAAACCTCCGCCGCCGAGCAGGCACGCCGCTTTGCGGAGCGCGAGGGCGAAAGCGCCCGGGCGCTGGCCGAGCAAAGCACGCGGATGTGCGAGACGGCGCGGGTTGCCGCCGAGATCCAGGCGGCGCTGACGACACGGCTCAGCGACCACGCGCAGCGCGAAGTACAGGCGCGCGAGCTCGCCGAGCGCCTGGCCCGGGCGGTTCGCCGTGGCGAGGACGGGCGCCGGGGGGTCGAGGCCAAGCTGGTCGAGACCATGGAGCGGCTCGCCCGCCTGCGCGCCGTTGCCGCCGACCGGGAAGCCGTCTTCAGCGAGCGGACAGGCGAAATGGTCGCCGCGATCACCGACACCGAGGCTGCTTCGGCTCGACACACGGGGGTGGTCGCGGCGTTGCTCGGCTCGCGCGGGCGACGCTTCGACCGGTCATCGCGGGCGGCAGCGCGGGCGCTGGGCCGGCGCGACTGGGCCCGGGCGGCGCGCCACGCGCGGCGCGCCCTCGCCCTGCTGCCGGGATCGGCGCCGACCTGGGCGCAGCTCGGCGACGCGCTCGCCCGCCGCCAGGACCACGACGGCGCCGCCGCCGCCTATCGCCGCGCGATCGCGCTCGACGGCCAGGTCGCAGCGACGCATTTCCGGCTCGCCGAGGTGCTGGGGCGCCAGGGCCGCTGGGCCGACGCGGTCGACAGCTATGAGGCCGGCCTCGCGCTGGAGCCGACCAATACCGTGATGAAACGCGATGTCGACGCGCTTTACCCCCGGCTGGTCGAAGAGGGCGACCGGGCGCGCGACGCCCGCGGCTGGGCCGATGCGGCGCGTTTCTACTGGCGGGCGCTCGACCGCCTGCCGGGCCTCATGCCCATATGGGTCCAGCTTGGCCATGCCCTCAAGGAGCACGGCGATTACGGCGGCGCAGAGGCCGCGTACCGGCGGGCGCTGGCGCTCGACGAGGGGGCAGCGGATAGCCACCTGCAGCTCGGCCACCTGATGAAAATGCAGGGCCGGCGGCGCGACGCCGCGCGTGCCTACGCGGCGGCGCTGCGGATCGAGCCCGGCTTTCTCGCGGCGCAAGAGTCGCTCCACGCGGTGCTCGGCCATGCCCGCGTCGAGATCGACGAACTGCTCGCCGACGAGATCGACGGCGGGACGCTCGCACCAGCATCCGCCGCGGCCGTTCACGCGCCGCAGGCCGCCGATGCGCGATTGACCGCGGCAGTGGATCGCCCCGCCGGCCGCTACGACGTGATCTGGCTAGGGGTCATCGACTGGAATTACCGCATTCAGCGACCGCAGCACCTCGCCCGCGAGCTCGCCGATGCGGGCCTCCGTGTCTTCTACGTGTCGATCACCTTCGACGGCGCCGACCGCGCCGGCCGTTTCCGCATCATCGATTCGCCGCACCCGGGAGTATGCGAGGTTCGCCTGCGCGTCGAAAGCGACCCGGCGGCGAGCATCTATGCCGGGCTTTCGGCCTCCGTCGTCAGTGATCTTTGGGCCGCCCTCGACGAGCTGGCAGCGAGCGTCGGACTGCACAGCCCGGCCGTCGTCGTCGATCACCCGGCCTGGGGTCCTGTCGCCTGCGGCATTCCTGGCGCGACCGTCGTTTACGACTGCCTCGATCTGGCGACCGGATTTGCCAATGCGGCGCCGACGGTGGCGTCCGCCGAGGAGTGGCTGGTCGAGCAGGCCGATCTCGTCGTCACCGCCTCGAAGCCGCTGGCCCAGCACATTTCCGGGCGGCGCGACAGCGTCATCGTCCGCAACGCCGCCGAGATCGCACATTTTGCCGCCGCCGGTGCGCCGGCTCCGGCCAATCCGCGGCCGGTGATCGGCTATATCGGCGCGATCGCCGAATGGTTCGAGATCGACTGGATCGAGCGCTGCGCCCGCGCCCGTCCTCAGTGGGAGTTCCGGCTGATCGGGCGCACCGACGGGTGCAACGTTGCCGCGGCCGAGGCGTTGCCGAACGTTCGCTTTTACGGCGAACGTCCCTACCGCGAGCTTCCGGACCTGCTGCGCGAGTTCGACGCGGCAATCATTCCGTTCAAGATGAATCCGCTGATCGAGTGCACCAACCCAGTCAAGCTCTACGAGTACATGGCGGCCGGGAAGCCGGTCGTCGCCGCCCCGATGCCCGAGGTGATCGACGGAACCGACCTTGCCTACATCGCCGCCAACGCCGACGAGTTCGAGCGCCGGCTCGCCCAGGCGCTCGCCGAGGATTCGGCCGAGGCGCGGGCGCGGCGCCAGGCCTGGGCGCGGGGCCACGACTGGGCGGTTCGAGGCAAGGCGCTCGCCGCGGCGATCGACGCCGCGCTGCCGCCGGTCTCGGTCGTCATCCTCAGCTACAACAACTGGGAACTGACCGCGGCATGCCTCGACTCGGTCAGGCGCCAGGGCGACTACCCGAACCTGCAGATCATCGTCGTCGACAATGCTTCGACCGACGAGACTCCCAAAAAGCTCACTGCGGTCGCGAAGGAGGATGACCGGATCGAGCTCATCCTCAACGACAAGAACCTCGGCTTCGCCGCCGGCAACAACGCCGGGATCCGGGCGGCCCGCGGCGACTACGTCATCCTCCTCAACAACGACACCTACGTCACTCGCGGCTGGGTGCGCGACCTGATCCGGCCGCTGCAGCGCGACCCGCGCATCGCCCTCTCCGGCCCGCTCACCAACAATATCGGCAACGAGCAGAAGATCCGGATCGCCTATCGCTCGATGGGGGAGATGGAGCACGCCGCGCGCGCTTTCTCCCGGTCGCGGCTGCGGCGTCGTCTCGAGGTCCCGAACCTCGCCTTTTTCTGCGTCGCCTTGCGGCGGCGGTCGATCGACGAAATCGGGCTGCTCGACGAGGTCTATGGGCTCGGTTTTTTCGAGGACGACGACTACTGCCAGCGGGTCGCGCGCGCCGGCTATCGCATGGTCATCGCCGACGATGTCTTTGTGCACCACCATCTGTCGGCGGCGTTCGACACGCTCGGCGCCAAGGCGCAGGAGCAGATGACCAGGAACCGGGCCATCTTCGAAGAGCGGTGGGGCCCGTGGCGGCCGCATCGCTATCGCAACGAGCCCGGGTTTGGCTAGGGGCCGCGCCGGAGTGCCGAGGTGCGCATAGCCTGCCTCGTCGGAACCCGGCCGGAGGCGATCAAGATGGCCCCGGTGATCCACGAGTTGCGGCGGCGCAAGGGATTTACGGTTTCGGTCGTGTCGAGCGCGCAGCACCGCGACCTGCTCGGCCCGCTCCTCGATTTTTTCGGCATCGCACCCGACCGCGACCTCGACGCGATGACCGGGGACCAGGGTCTGGCGGCGCTGACGAGCCGGCTGATCGAGCGCATCTCGTCGGTGCTTGCCGCGGACCGTCCGAACCTCGTCGTCGCGCAGGGCGACACGACCACGGTGATGGCCAGCGCCGTCGCCTGCTTTTACGCCCGCATCCCATTCGCCCATGTCGAGGCTGGGCTGCGCACCGGCAACCTGCAGCATCCTTTTCCCGAGGAATTCAACCGGGTCGTCGCCGACCGCATCGCCGCCTTCAATTTCGCGCCGACCGAGACCGCGCGCGCCAACCTGCTGCGTGAGGGGATCGCCCCCGAGACGATCTCCGTCACCGGCAACACCGTGATCGATGCCTTGGAGTGGACCGTCGCGCGCGGTCCCGAGTTCGGCGTCGCGATCGAGCCGGGCCAGCGGCTGCTGCTCGTCACGCTGCACCGGCGCGAGAGCTTTGGCGCCCCGCTCGCCCGCGCCTTCGCCGCAATCCGGCAGCTCGCGGCGGCCAATCCCGACCTCGTCGTCCTCTACCCGGTCCACCCGAACCCGAACGTCGCCGAGCCCGCGTCCCGGCTGCTCGACGGCCACGCGCGGATCCGCCTCGTCGCGCCGCTCGACTACCCGCAAATGGTCGCCGCGATGCGGCGCGCCCACCTGATCCTGACCGATTCCGGCGGCATCCAGGAGGAGGCGGCGGCTCTCGGCGTGCCGGTGCTGGTGGCACGGGAGGCGACGGAACGCGTAGAAGCGATCGAATTGGGGCTTGCCCGCCTCGTCGGCACCGAAACCGAACGCGTCGTCGCCGAAGCCCAGAACCTGCTCGATTGCCCCGACGCGCACCGGACGATGGCGCGCGGTGGGTTTCCGTTTGGCGACGGACAGGCGAGCCGGCGCATCGCCGACATCATCGAAGCCGGGATGGGCGCGGACGGCGCCTCATGACGCCGCCGCAGCCGCTCGGGCTGCCGTCCCTCCCCGAGATCGAGCCGTTGGCGCCCTATGCGCTGCTCGGCCACTTGCGGCCGCGCGACCGCTACACGGTGCGCGTGGTCGAGCGGCAGGAGCGCGGCCTGAGCATGCTGACCCGCTATCTCGTCTCCGCCGCCGCCTATCGCGGCGAGGAGGTCGCGGTGCATGTCGCCGTGTGTATCCGCAACCCCGCCGATCGCAGCATCGTGCTGTCGGTTCCCGGCGGGCGCGGTGCGTTCGACGAGGCGACCCTCTGCTGGCTGGCCGACCATTTCGGCGCCAACTATGCGGCGGTCGACTGGATCGGCCGCGGCCGGTCGCCGGCGCATCCGCATGTGCGTTGCGACTACGACCCGATCTACATGGCGGAAGACGACATCCGCACCTCGTTCATGTTCCACAATCTTGCGGCGATCTGGGCGGTGGCCGACTGGCTGTTCGGCGAAGGTTATGCGCCGGTCGACGTCGCCGGCGGGAGCTGGGGTGGGGTCTACAGCTTTTTATTGGCCGCTCTCGAGCCGCGCCTCACCCGCATCTTCCCCACCTTCGGCTGTGGCGGGATGTCGTTTCCCAGCGTCGAGAAACGCAGCATGTGGGATGCGGCGATCGAGG
>DASXFE010000018.1:0-89354 GCA_036489765.1 Allostellaceae bacterium
CTCACCGTCACTTTGCCATCGGTCAGCGCGATTTCGGCGGGGTGGTCGATGGGGTTTGTCACCGATAGCGGCAAGGCGCTAACGGTGCAGGTGAACGGCAGCGGCGGCGGGCAGATTTTGGTGCCGGGCTCGCGGGGAGCGCAAAGCACACTGACGCTGTATGGGCAGAATTACGAATATCTGCGGCTGACCTTTGACGGGTCGAATTTCCGGGTCACATCGGTGACGCCGGCGACCGCGTCGGCGAACGGGATGTTTCCTGCGACCGGGACGCCCTCGACCAGCTCGGCGGCGTGCCAGACCGGGCAGATCGAGTTCGACAGCAACTATCTGTACGCCTGCACCGCTCCGAATGATTGGAAGCGGACGGCGTGGAGCAGCTTCTGATGCCCCCTCAAGGCGGTAAGCGCACCTCTCTGACCTCTGGCCTGACCCCGTCCTACACCTGGGGCCAGCAGGGGCTTGAAGCGCAGTTCCAGGACGTGTTCCAGCCCGATCTCGGGATTTTCTCGCCGGGGTATCCGCTGGCGCCGCCCGACGAAGAGGCGGTGCGGGTCTGGGACTTTCCGGTCGGCGTCAACACGATCTACACGCCGCGCGCCTATGAGGCGGTGTCGTTCGCGGAATTGCGGGCGCTCGCCGACGCGCACGACATCACCCGGCTCGCGATCGAGACGCGCAAGGACCAGATCGAAAAGCACGACTGGATCGTCAAGCCGGTGAAGGGCGCGCGGGTCGATCCGGCGCAGGTGGCGAAGGTCGCGGCGTTCTGGCGCCGGCCGGATGGCGAACGGCCGTTCGGGACCTGGCTGCGCGAGGTGCTCGAGGATTTGCTGGTGCTCGACGCGCCGGTGTTGGAGATGCGGCGCAATCGGGCCGGCGAGCTGATCGGGCTCGATCCCGTCGACGGGGCGACGATCAAGCTGCTCGTCGACGATACCGGGCGGCGGCCGAAGCCGCCGGCGCCGGCCTTTGAGCAGGTGATCCGCGGGCGGCCGTGGAAATTGCTGACCGGCGACGACCTCCTCTACCTGCCGCGCAACCCGCGGCCGCACAAGGCCTACGGGTTCGGGCCGGTCGAGCAGATCGTGATGACGGTCAACATCGCGCTCCGGCGCCAGGTGATGCAGCTCCAGCATTTCACCGAAGGGAACGTGCCGCCCGGACTGTTGAGCGCGCCCGACGGGTGGAATGTCGAGCAGATCCGGCAGTTCCAGGAGTGGTTCGACTCGGTGCTGGCAGGGAACACGGCGTCACGCACGCGGCTCGTCTGGGCGCCGGGCGGGGCGAAATACCAGGCGTTCAGCGAGGCGCCGTACAAGGACGAGTTCGACGAGTGGCTGGCGCGGATCGTGTGCTACGCGTTCTCGCTACCGCCGACCGCGTTTACGAAGCAGGTGAACCGGGCGACGGCGGAGACCTCGCAGCAATCCGCGCTCGACGAGGGCATGGCGCCGCTGATGGGGTGGGTGAAGCGCCTCGCCGACCACGTGATCCAGGACCGGCTCGGCGAACCCGACCTCGAATTCGTGTGGGCCGAGGGGCGGCCGAGCGACCCCGCGGTCGAGGCCAAGGTGATCGACACCTATGTCCGCAGCGGCATCTACGCGATCAACGAGGCGCGGGATTTGTTGGGCCTCGACCCGGTGCCGGGCGGCGACCGGCCGATGGTGTACGGGACGCAGGGAGCGGTGGCGCTTGGAGCAGGGGCCGATGGAGACGCGGTCTCACACCAATCGAGCCACCTCAGGCTTGCCAACGTCGCTAGGCTGCGCAAATACAACATCGACTGGGAGAGCGAGCCGCGGGTTCCTCCTCATCACGCGGGAGCCGGTGAGTGGACTACGGGCGGCGATGATAGCGAGATCGAAGTTGCCGATCGCGGGCCCAAATGTGACGGGTTCCCTGCTGGCTGTCAGAGTGGAAGGGACAGCGGAACAAGCGCAAAATACAGATCGACAATTTGAACCTTTGCAGGAATTGTGCTGTGAAATATCTAGGAATTGGAAATTTGCCGGCTGGGCCGCAAAGGAGAGCCTTAGAAGATTTTGATCAAGATGCTAAGTAGGTTCGCGCTGTGGACGACAAAGAAAGCATCCTTCGCAATCTCGCGGCTGGAGACATCTTCCACGCCCGGAATACCGCGAGCAATGCGAGCTTGACGTGTCTCGTGACTGCAGTCGATGAGGCAACTATCCACGCGCGGCGGATACATACCCAACAGGATGTACTGTTTGATCGAACGACCGGTGTGAAAGTCGGGAATGCAGGTACGACCATCGACTGCGCTACCCCCCTTCCATCAGAGATTCACAATATCCTCGTGGGCCTGGACCGTAGATACCAAGAGCGGATGGAGCTCGTCCGCAAGGGGCACTCACCAGATTGGACGACGGCCAGATACACACCGGACGAGTGGCGAGCGCACGAGTACCTTTGGGACCATATCGCTGCTAATCCGATCTGACCAAGCGCGTGTCTCCGGTCTAAGAACCCGACGACCGACCTCAGACCTTCGCCGAACTATCCATACATAAAGACCCGCAACAACACGGTGATGCGCATGCGCATTTTTGCTCCGCTCGCGAAGGTCGATGCGGCACTGCGGATGGTTTGGGGTTATGCCTCGACCGCGGCCGAGGACGATCAGGGCGAGACGATTACGCGGGACGCGCTGGCTGCGGCGCTCGACGACTACATGAAGTTCGCGAATATCCGCGAGATGCATCAGTTGTCGGCGGTCGGTGTCGCCGAGGAGGCAGCGGTCGACGACAAGGGGCTTTATGTCGGCGCCCGCATCGTCGACCCGCGCGCCTGGGAGAAGGTGACGGGCGGCGTCTATAAGGGGTACTCGATCGGCGGGCGGGTGACCAAACGCCACCCGGCCGACCGGTCTGTCATCACCGGGCTCAAGCTTACCGAGATCAGCCTGGTCGACCGTCCGGCCAACCCCGAGGCGGTGTTCGATTGCTGGAAAGCCGAAGGAGGGCAACATATGGCGGAAGCGGCGGCGGGCGCAAACCCGCTCGTGCAGGTCTGGCATTGCGGCGTCGCCGCGCATCGTCACCTGGCGAAAGCCGAGGCGATCCGCTGCGTCGAGACGCGCGGCGGCGGCGATGACGGCGGCGCGGCCGATGAGCGGGGCGGGGATTTTGCCGATCCCGGGTATCAGCCGGATGGCGAGAAGCGGTATCCCCTCGATACCGAGGCGCATGTGCGGGCGGCCTGGGCGTATATCCACCAGCCCCACAATACCGATCGGTATACCGAGGCGCAGCTCGCGCATGTGAGGGCGCGGATCGTCGCCGCGTGGCAGGAGAAGATCGATCCTGCGGGGCCGCCGGGGGATGGTGTCCGCGGCGGCAAGGCGGCGGGGGCCGGGATGCGCAAGACGGCCGGCGAGTTGACGCGGATCGGGCAGATCATCGGGGACCTCGAATGGCTGTGCGGGTACTTGCACGGTCTTGCCGGCGAGATGCCGCCGAGTGACGCCGGCGACAAGGCGGCGCGGCCGGGCGAGATGATGAAGGCGCTCGCCGGCGAGATCGTGCCGCGGCTCGACGCGCTGGCGAAGCGGGTCGAGGACATCGCCGCGACGCCCTTGCCGCCGCAGACGGCCGGGCGCGGGTATGCCGGGATCTCGAAGCGCGGGGATGGCGGCGGATATGCCGACGATGTGGTGACGGCGCTGTCGCGGATGAGCGACGAGGAACGCACGCTCGCGCTGATCAAGGCCGCGCACGCGAACCCGATCCGGCCAGTGGGGGCGGGAAGGGGGTAGTTCCGCTTCCTTTCGCCTTCGTCATTCTCGCTTCCGCGTGAATGACGACCAGAAGAGATGACAGTGAGATGCAACCCGCCCTTTCGGCGGGTTTTTTGTTGCCACCTCCCAGAGGGAGTTTTTGATGAATCCGACACAAGACACGCTTGATCTGGTGAAGGGGGCGTTGCGCTCGCCGGATGACCGGATCGCCAAGACGATCTCGACCGGGACAGGGCTCGTCGCGTTCGATTTGCAGGCGCCCGCGAAGAATTTGTACCCGTTCGTCACGCCGATCCGGAATGTGATCCCGCGGGTCGGCGGCGGGACCGGCACGGCCACCAACTGGCGCCAGGTGACGGCGCTCGTCGGGTCGGGCTACGACGCGATGGGGTGGGTCCCGGAAGGGCAGCGCTCGGCGCAGATGTCATACACGACCGCGACCAAGTCGGCGACATTCGTCACGATCGGCGAAGAGGATGCGGCGACCTATGAAGCGATCTCGGCCGGCCGCGGGTTCGAGGACATCCAGGCGCGGATGACGTTTCGGCTCCTGCAGAAGATGATGCTGAAGGAGGAGATGGCGATCCTCGGCGGCAATGCCTCGCTGCAGCTCGGCATGCCGGCGACGCCGGTGTTGTCCGCCTCCGGATCGGGCGGGACGCTGCCGGCGGCGACCTATTATGTGAAGGTCGTCGGGCTGACCCTCGAAGGGTATCAGAACTCGAGCCTTTCCGGCGGGGTCGCGACGACGAAGCCGATCACCGGGGCGGACGGTCACTCCTATACGCTCAACGGCGGGTCGTCGAACATCAGCGCCGAAGCGAGCCAGGCGGTGACGTCGGGGCAGACGCTATTCTGCTCCGTCACTGCCTTGCAGGGCGCGGTCGCCTATGCGTGGTACGTCGGCACGGCGACCGGGGCAGAGACGCTGCAGGCGATGACGACGATCAATTCGGCCGCCTTTTCGGCGCCGCTTGCGAGCGGGCAGCAGGCGCAATCGGTGGTCGGCGCCGACAACTCGGCGAACCCGAGCTATGCCTATGACGGACTGCTGACAAGCGCGTTCAAATCCGGCTCCAACGCCTATATCGCGACTCAGGCGACCGGGACGGCCGGCACCGGCACGCCGCTGACTGCCTCGGGGCGCGGCTCGGTGGTCGAGATCGACACGATGTTCCAGACGATGTGGAACAATTTCGAGCTGAGCCCGACCGTGCTCTACGTCAACGTGCAGGAGCTGAAGAACATCACCAACAAGGTGCTGTCGAATGCATCGGCGCCGCTGTTGCGGTACGAGGTGGCGGCGGACGGCAATGCCTATGACCTCGCCGCGGCGGGGGCGGTGTCGTTCTACTTCAACCCGTTCGCCCTCAACGGCGGGCTGCGCATTCCGATCCGCATCCATCCGCGAGTGCCGCCGGGGACGATCGTCGGCTGGGCTGAGAACCTGCCGATCCAGTACCAATCGAGCGAAGTGCCGAATGTCGCCGAGGTGAAGACGCGGCAGGACTATTACCAGATCGACTGGCCGGTGGTGACGCGGCAACGCCAGGTCGGCGTCTATGCCGAAGAGGTGCTGGCGGTGTACGCGCCGTTTGCGATGGGCGTCATCACCAATATCGGGAACGGCTGACCGAGGTCTCACCACAGGGGAGCAGAGGACACAAGGGGGACTTTCGTCTGTGTCCTCTGCGGTGCCGGTCGAGTAAGCGGTGGAGTGAGGCGATGGCGTTTGGCGATCTGACGACGCTCGGCGAGGTCAAGGCCTGGCTTCAGACCGGGCAAAACCCGTTTCCCGGTACCGACGACGCGCTGCTGGGCAATCTCGTGACCGCGGCGAGCCGCTTTATCGAGACCTGGCTCGGCCGGCCGATCGCGATGGCCGATTGGGTTGAGGTACGGGACGGGAGTGGCGGGCAGCGGATGAGCTTTGCCAATATTCCGGTCTGCGCGGTGCTGTCGCTGACGGTCGACGGGATCGACATCCCGCCGTCGCCGGCGGGCAGTGCGTTTGCCGCCGGTTATGTGTTCTCGCCGACCGAACTGGTGCTGCGCGGATACCTGTTTACGCGGCGGGCGCAGAACGTGGTGGTGACCTATACGGCGGGCTATGCGGCGGCGCCGCCCGAGCTGGCGCAGGCGTGCATCGAGCTGGTGTGCCAGCGTTATCGCGAGCGGCCGCGGACCGGCGAGGTGTCGAAGGCGTTGGGTGGCGGCGAGACCGTCACCTATTCGCAAAAGGACATGAGCGACGACATCAAGACGGTCCTGTCGCGCTATCAGGCGGTTGCGCCGGTGTCGGGGTTTGTCCGGCGGCTCGCCGGGACGGCGACCGACCCGTCGGTTGTGGCGGGGGCGCTGTGATGGCGGCGACGATCGAAGGGCTCGAGGCGCTGGTCGGGCGGCTCGAGGCGATGCCGGGGAAGCTGACGGCGGCGCTCGGCGACGAGGCGGCGCGGCTTGGCGAGGCGTTACGGGCGGCGGTCGAGCGCAACCTGAGCGGTGCGGTGCTGCAGCAGCGGAGTGGGCGGCTAGCGAGCAGCATCGACGTGTCGATCGAGCGGACCGGCTCGGCGGTTTCGGCGACAGTCGGAAGCGATGTGCCGTATGCCGCGATCCACGAATATGGCGGCGTGATCCCGGCGCACGAGATCCTGCCGAAAAGCGCACGGGCGCTGGCGTTTCCGTGGCAAGGGCGCGAGCGGTTCTTCAAGCGGGTCGAGTTGCCGGCGGTGCAGATGCCGGAACGATCGTTTATGCGCTCCGCCTTGGCCGAGATGGCGCCGGAGATCCGGGCGGCGATGGCGGCGGCGGCGAACCGGGCGGTGACGTCATGATCAGCCGCGAGCCGATCTATGCGGCGCTATTTACGCTGGCCGCGGCGGCGGGCGCGTTCGTCACCGCCGGTCGTCGGCTGCGGCACTGGAGCGATGTCGCCCCGGCGGAGCAGCCGGCACTGTTCCTGAGCCAGAAGTCGGAGACCGCGACGGTGCAGGTGCTCGGCGCGCCGACCGTGTGGGTGTTGTCGGTCGACCTCTACGTCTATGTGCATTCGAGCGACCCGTACCGGGCGCCGGCGATGGTGCTGAACCCGCTGATCGATGCGGTCGAGGCGGCGCTGCTGCCTGACGCGGTGACGGGGGTGCAGAACCTCGGGCTGCCCGCGATGGTCCAGCACGCCTATCTCGCGGGCAAGATCGCGACCGACGAGGGCGTGCTCGGCGACCAGGCGGTGGCGATCGTGCCTGTCGAGATCCTTTGCGTTTCATAGGAGTTGCCACGATGGACGACACCTTGCCGCTGCCTGTCGACGGGCCGGCGCCGCACCCGCTCGACGCGATCGTCGAGTGCTGGTGGAACGAGCATTTCCCCGGATCCCCGGTCGCCCGTGTGACCGAGATCTGGAACCACACCTTTGCCGCGAAGGAAGAGCTGAAGCGGCGACTGAAGGAAGGGGCCTGACATGCAACTCGCTTTCGGCGCCGGCGCGCTGTGGGGCAACCGTACCGACGCGACCGGCTCGGGGATCGGCCCGGACCAGTTCGGGATTCTGCAAGATGTCGAGATCGATTGGGACTGGCAGACCAAGGAGCTTTGGGGCCAGTACCAGTTTCCGCTCGATATCGCGCGGGGCCAGGGAAAGATCACCGGTAAGGCCAAGTTCGCCCGCATCTTTGGCGCGATCTATGGCGACCTGTTCTTCGGCCAGACACCGGCTTCGGGTCAGGTGACCGTATCGGAGAACGAGGCGCAGGTCGTCCCGGGCACGACGCCGTTCACTGTGACGGTCGCGAATGCCTCGGCCTATTCCGACGATCTCGGCGTCTATTACGCGGGCGGCAACAATGCCGGGCTGCGCTTTACCCGCGTGACGACGCCGGCGGCGGCCGGGCAGTATTCGGTGAACCTGGCGACCGGGATTTACACCTTTGCCGCGGCCGATGCCGGGGTGGCGGTCAACATCAGCTATCTCTACACCGCGGCCGGGGGCAAGAAGCTGGTACTGACGAACCAGTTCATGGGCTTTACGCCGGTGTTCAAGGCGACGTTCTACACGGCGAAGACGACGCAGAACGTGCCGGGGAACTTCTCGCTGGTGCTCAACGCCTGCACGGCGACGAAACTGTCGCTGCCGACCAAGATCGACGATTACGAGATCCAGGAATTCGACTTCAGCGCCTTTGCCGATGCGACCGGTGCGATCGGCATGTTGAGCACCAACGAATGACGGGAACGGTGGTGACGCTGGCGGGTCGCGATTTCGCGATCCGCCCGCTGACGCTCGGGCAGCTCAGGGTAGTGCTCGATGTCGTCGCCGGATTGCCGGGAAAGAGCGGCGGCGACCTTGTCGAGGCGGCGGCACGGATCATCCAGGCCGGGCTGTCGCGCGACGACCCGACGGTGACGCTCGATGCGGTCCTCGCGCTGGAAGCGTCGCTCGACGAGGTCAATGCAGCGGTCGGGGGGATCCTCAAGTCGGCGGGGCTGTCTCCGTCGGGGGAAGCGGTGCCGGCGGCGACAGCGGCGCCCAGCTCGCCGGCATCTACGGCGCCCTCGCCACCGGCTGCGGCTATTCCTATCGGGTGATCGACGCGATGACCTTGGCCGAGGCCGAGGAGGTCTTTGCCTACTGGGCGGACAACCCGCCGGCGCACCTGATGGTGCAGACGATCGCGGCGATGCTCGGGTGGAAAAGGCGGGCGGTAGTGCCGCCGGCAGGTGAAGGATTGGCCGAGATCGCGACCGCGCCGCCGGCGGGGCTGGCGGTCGTTCAAGGCGCCCGCGGAATGCCGCCGCCGGTTTTCGATATCGACGCGCTCCGCGCCGCCAACCGGGCCCGCGCGACGCTGCACGACAAGATGGAGTAAGGCGTGGTCGACGAGGTCCAGATCAAATTCACGGCCGATGCGACCGGGGCGATCAGCGCGGCCACCCGGCTGAGGGACGCGCTGTCGATGCTGGCGCCGGCGGTGTCGGAGTTCAGCAGTGCGTCGCTGCGCGTGTTCCGCGACCAGATGCAGATGCTGGTCGACATGAAGGAGATGACGACGCAGCAGGCGCTTGGCTTCGACATCCAATATACCGCGCAGCTCCGCGACCAGGAGACGCAGCGGCTGCAGGCGGTGATGGCGAGCGACTCGTCGATGCTCGAAGAAAAGATCAAGGCGCTCGACGAATTGGCGCAGCTCGACACGCAATACACAACCACTATCACCGACGACCAGCGTCGGATCGCCGACCAGGCAAAGACGCAGGCGCAGTCGGTGCAGCGGGCCTACGAAGCGGCGTTCGACCGCCTCGGCGGCTCGGTGCAGCGGACGTTCAACGAGATCCTGACCCGGCAGACCACCTGGGCGAAAGGCTCGAAGGAGCTGATCCGCGAGGTCGACGGGTTCTTCCTGACGCAAGTCGAGGATATGGCGGCGAAATGGGCCGCGTCGGGGCTCGCGAGCCTTGCGGGAGGGATGGTGAAGAACGCAGTGTCGGGCGCGCAGGCGACCGGCGCTTCGGGGCTCGGCGCCGGACTGATGGCGCTCACCGGGCTAAACCAGCCCGGGGGGCTGTTCGGGACCGGGCTTTTCGCCGGCGCCGGTGGGGTGGCGCAAACCGCGGCAATGACTGCCAACACGACGGCGCTGACCGCGAGCACGACCGCGGTCACGGCGCTGACCACCGCGCTGACCGGGGCCGCGGCAATCAGCGGGGGAAGCGCGGCGGCGAGCGGGCTCGGCTCGGCCGCGGGTGCGGCGGCGGCAGGCGGCGCAGCCGGGGGCGGCGGCCTTTTCTCGTGGCTCGGCGGGCTATTCAGTTTTGGCGCGGGCGGCATCGTGCCGAGCGCGGCGGGCGGCTGGGCCTTGCCCAATTTCGCCGGGGCGCAGCCGGCGCTGCTGCATGCGCGGGAGATGGTGCTGCCGGCGCCGATCAGCGAGGGGCTCCAATCGATGATCGGGGGTGGCGGTGGCGCGGCGCATTTCCATGCGCATTTTCACGGGCCGGCCGACGCGCCGGCGGTGAGCCGGTGGTTCCGCGACAACCTCAAGCAAAACGCCGGCGCGCTGCGCGATCTCTTTCGCTCGAACGCGCTGACCCCGCGCAGCCTGTAGGTCGGGAGATTGGGGATGACCGCAATCTTTCCGACGCTGCCGGGGCTCTCGTGGAGCGTCACCAAGCAGCCGCGCTTTGCGACCCGCATCCAGCGCGCCGTGTCGGGCCGCGAATTGCGGGCGCTCGATCAGCCGAACCCGAGCTGGACCTGGACGCTGAGCTATTCGGTGCTGCGCGACGGCGGCGGGTGCGACGAGCTGCGGACGCTGATGGGGTTCTTTCTCGAACAGCAGGGGGCGTTCGCGCCGTTCTTGTTTGTCGATCCAGGCGACAACAGCGTGTCGGGCCAAGCGCTCGGCATCGGTGACGGCAGTACGGCGGCGTTCCGGCTCGTGCGCACGATGGGCGGGTTCGCCGAGCCGATCACGGCGCCGAATGTGGTGGCCAAGGTCTATGTCAACGGCGTCGTGCAGAGCCCGAGCGGCTATTCGGTCGATGCCGATACCGGCGTCGTCACCTTTGCCGCGCCGCCGCCGGCGGGCGAGGCGGTCAGCGCCGACTTCACCTATTATTTCCGCGTCCGGTTTGCCGACGATTCGGCGGAGTTCGAGAATTTCATGTTCCAGCTGTGGTCATTGCGCCAGGTGAAACTGCAATCGGTGTTCCTGTGAGATCGGCCTCCGGCGCGCTCGGGGAATACCTGGCGCAGAACGACAATGTCGTGATCGCCGACCTGTACACGTTCAGTCTGCCGAGCGGGCGTGTGCTGCGGTATTCGGGGTGGACGACGGCGCTGACGATTCCGGGGACCGCGTTCCCGTCCGGGAGCCTCAATTACGACGCCATGGGGTACACCGATTTCGCGCTCGGCCCGCGGTTCGGGCGGTCGATGGTGACGATCAAGATCGGAGTCGAACCGGCCGAACTGGACATCACCGTGATGGCCGGCGCCGACGACATGATCGGTACTTTCGCCTTTGCCGAGGCGGTGCGGGTCGGCGAACTCGACGGGGCGACCGTGGAGCTCGACCGGTTCTTTGCGCCGCCGCAGAGGGACGGCGGAGCGCTGTCGAGCACGCTTGGCGCCATCGTGTGGTTTTGCGGGCAGGTCGCCGAGACCGACGCCGGGCGGACCAGCATCGCCATCAAGGTGAAATCGCTGATGAACCTGCTGGCCGCGCAGCAGATGCCGCGCCGGCTGTACCAGGCGGCGTGCACGCATGTCTTTGGCGACGCGATGTGCAGGTTCGATCGGGCGAGCCTCTCCTCGACGCAGGCGGCGCTCGCGGGATCGACCCAGGCGCAGGTCGTCACGGCGCTTACTCCGAGCCCGGCGACGCTCTACGACCAAGGCACGATCGTCGGCGTCACCGGGCTCAATGCCGGGCAGAAGCGGACGATCGTCCAGCTTAGCGGCGGTATCGTGTCGGTGCTGAAGGCTTGGCTCTATCCGGTGGCGGTCGGGGACACGTTCGAGCTGCTGCCCGGGTGCGACCACACCACGGCGACCTGTCTGCATGCGTTCAACAACCTGATCCACTACGGCGGCTTCCCCTATATCCCGCCCCCTGAACTGGCGGTGTGAGATGAGCGAAGGAAACTCGATCCGCGCCCTGGTCGTGACCGAGGCGCGGAGCTGGCTCGGCACGCCGTTTCACCACCAGGGCCGAGTCAAGGGCGCCGGCGTCGATTGCGCGATGCTGCTGGCCGAAGTGTACGAGCGTTGCGGCGTCGTCGGCCGCGTCGATCCCGGCTATTACCCGCCGGACTGGCACATGCACCGCGACGCGGAACGCTATCTCGACCGGCTGTTGAGCTACGCGCATGAGCTGGACCGGGTGCCGGCGGCCGGCGATGTCGCGGTGTTCCGTTTTGGCCGGACGTTTTCGCATGGCGCGATCGTCACCCAATGGCCGGTGGTGATTCACGCGTACTGGGCCGTCGGCCGGGTCGTGTGGGGCGACGCGACGCGCTATCCGCTCGCCGGGCGCGAGACCCGCTTTTTCGGGATTATCGATGACTGATCCGACTTACACCGGCAAGGGCGGCGGGCCGACGCCGTTCGTCAACGCCTTTACCAACAATACGATCGGTTCGTTTCGATACAACACGAGCCAGGCCGGCAGCCCGATCCCGATCTGCTATGGCACGCAGCGGGTGACGATCAATCTGATCGAGTTCTGGGGCTTTACCGGATCATCGGGCGGGAAGGGCGGCAAGGGCGGCGGCGGCAGCACCGGCGGCGGCAAGAAAGGCCAGCAGCAATATGCGGTCGATGTCGCGATGGCGATCTGCCAAGGACCGGTCGCGTATACCGGCTCGATCTATGGGACGAGTTCGGGCAACCGCGTGTGGTCGAACGGCGGGATTGCGGCAGGAGTCGGCGCGGTCGGGCTCAATGGCTACGGCGGCAGCGACGGACAGGCGCCGGACGCGGTGTTTGCCAGCAGCGATCCGAACCAGCCGGTGATCGGCTATTCCGGTACGGCCTATACGACCGGCACGCCGATGCAGCTCGGCTCGTCACCGGCGATGCCGAACGTTTCGTTCGAGGTCACCGGCTTTTGTGCCGGGACAGTCGGCAGCGCATTTCCGAACGACGCGAGGCCGGATCTGATCGTCACCGACCTCTTGACGAATGCGCGTTACGGCGCCGGCTTTCCGGCCGCCAACCTCGACGGCGCGGCGATCGCCGATTGGGGCGCCTATTGCCAGGCGGCGGGTCTCGGGATGTCGCTGCTGCTCGACCGGCAGCAGCCGGCGGCGCGTTGGCTCGAGGAAGTAACCGACCTGACCGTGTCGGCGGTCGTGTGGTCCGGAAACACGCTGCGGATCATTCCCTATGGCGACCAAGCGCTGTTAGGCAACGGGGCGAGGTGGACGCCGGATCTGACCTGGGAATACAGCCTCGACGACGACGATTTCCTGCCCTGGGGACAGGGCGGGGACGGCGGCAGCGACCCGGTGCTGCTGACCCGCAGCGATCCGGCGCAGGCGACGAATTGGCTGTCGCTTGAGTACATGGATGCAGGGAACAGCTACAACCCGCAGATCATCGCCGTTTTCGACCAGGGGATGATCGACCAGTACGGGCTGCGCACCGAGCCGTCGATCCAGGCGCACGAATTCACCAACGCGAACATTGCGACCGTATCGGCGCAGCTGCAGCTGCAGCGGCGGATCTATATCCGCAACACCTACCAATTCAAGCTGGGCTGGCGCTATTGCCTGTTGGAGCCGATGGACATCGTGCTGATCACCGACACTGCGCTGGGGCTCGACGCCGCACCGGTGCGCATCACCGAGATCGCCGAGGACGAGAACGGCGAGCTGACCGTCACCGCCGAAGAGATACCCGGAGTGACGCCGTAGCATGCCGGGCACGATCACGCCGATCGGGATCGGCACGGCGGCGGCCTATCCGAAGCAGGCGACGGCCGGGGCGGCGCTCGACCCCTTTGTGCTGCCGGGCGACACCAACGCGCCCGTCATCTTCGAGCCGCCGCCGGGGCTCACCGGCGGCACCAACGAGGTGTGGATCCTTGCGACCGGCGGCCCGAACTGGGGCGGTTGCCAGATCTGGGTGTCGAGCGACGGCAATACCTATGCCTTTGCCGGCACGGCGTATCGGGGGGCCCGCCAGGGTGTGCTGACGGCCGCGCTGCCGGCCGCCGCCGACCCGGACACGACCCATACGCTCGCCGTGGACCTGACGGAAAGCGAGGGACAGCTGCTGTCGGGAACGACAGCCGACGCCGACAATCTGGTGACCCTCTGCTACTGCGACGGGGAGCTCGTCGCGTATGAGACCGCGACCCTGACCGCATCGTATAAATACGACCTCACCTATCTGCGGCGCGGCGCCTATGGGACGCCCGTCACCGCGCATGCGAGCGGCGCGCAATTCGGACGGCTGGGCCCCAATGACCCGGCGGTGTTCCGCTACGGCTATCCGGCGAGCTTCATCGGTCAGACGATCTACGTGAAGCTGCCGGCATTCAATTTCCTCGGCCAGGAATTGCAAAGCCTCGCCGTGGTGTCGCCCTATGATCTCGCGCTCGGCGGGGCGGGTACGAACCCGCTCGGTAATCCGATCATCGCGGCGCTGGCGGCGGGGACCGGCGAGGACTGGGGCACGATCGCCACCAGTCTGATCGGGTCCGCCGATCTCGGCACTGCGACCGCAGCGGTCGGCGTTTCCATCAACTTCGGAACGATACCCTGATGTCACACACGCAGGTTCAACTCGCGCGGGGCAACTCGGGCGAGGTGGCGAGCTATACCGGACCCCCCGGCGAGATCGTCGTCAACAGCGACGATTTCACTTTGCATGTCCAGGACGGCGTCACCGCCGGAGGCCATCAGGCCGGCGCACCGTGCGGCGGCAACTATGCCTATCAGCAGCCCACGAGCGGCGTGACGTTGACGGCGAGCACGTATCTCGCCGCATTCGTCATCGACCCCTCGGCGACGCTGTCGGCGCTGACCGTGGTGACCCCGCCGACGGCCAATGACGGGCAGTTCTTCGAGCTCAGCACGACTCATACGATCACTGCGCTGACGGTAAATCCGGCATCGGGACAAAGCGTCACCGGCGGCAGCCTGACGCTCGCCGCCAATACCGGCGCCGGCTGGCGCTACCGCGCGACCAACAACACCTGGTATCGGAGGTTTTGATGCGACACCGTCGTGTTTCCGCGGCGCTGCTGATGGCCGCGTCGATCGTTCCCGCCGCGGCGGCGTGGGCCGACCTGAACTATCAGCCGGCGATGCAGGGCGTGCCCGCGGCGCCGGTCGAAGTCGGCTGGTCGGATCAGAGCGGTCACGTCGTGCCGGCGAGCACCGCGCGTCCGCTGCCGACCGAAAGCTTCTCGGATCGGACAGTTTCGGTTCCGGCCGTCTCGGCGTCGGCCTATGCCTCGGGTAACGACGTCGGCGGATTGAATTCGCTGTCGTTTCAGGGTTCGGGTCCCATCGCGCTGGTCGAAGACATCAACGTGAAGTCGCTGTCGGGGCAGACTCCGATGCTGACGGTCTATCTCTTCGACAGTGCGCCGCAGCATTCGACGTTCAACGACAAGGGCACGTTCGTGCTGGACACGACGACGCCGGGATCCGACGGGCTTCTCGATATCGATCGGCTTGTCATCGTGCCGTTCGCGGTGACGCTCGCGGCGGGCACGGGAAGCTCGGTCAGCTTCGGCGACAATTCGAACCTCGCCCGGATCCCGCGTTCAGGCGCGGCGACGCTCTACTACACGATGGTGTCGGGCAGCACCTTCACCCCGGGCTCGACGACCGACCTGCGGGTCGGCGTCCAGGTCGTTCAGCAGCACCAGTGAGCGGCGACACCATGAAGCGCCCACCGATGACGCCGCGCCGCCGAGAGGTCGCGGGGTTAGCCCTTGCGGCCACGCTTGGCTGCGCCTGGGCCGGGCCCGCGCGTGCCGATCTCCTGCGCCAGCTCCTCCTCAACGACACCACGCCGTCCTGGCTGCCGCTGATCGGGGGCCGGGCGCCGAGCAAGTACGAGGACTACGCCGCCGGGCATTACTGGTACAACGGCCGGGCGTACGGTTCCTATACCGCCTTTGCCGCCGCGGTCGGTGCGAGCTTCTCGCGCGCGTCCGCGGCGACCTATACGAGCCCTGCCGCCGCTTTCGCGAGCGTCGGCAGCAACGTCCTCCGGTTCGACTGTCCGACCGGGGTTGCGCAGGGGCTTTTGCTCGAAGGGGCAAGCGTCAACAGCCTCCGCAACAACACGATGCAGGGCGTCGCGGCCGGGTCACCGGGGACGCTGCCGACGGATTGGGTCGCGTCGTCGACATTTGCCGGCTTGTCTCGCCAGATCGTCGGGTCGGGCACCGAGAGCGGGATCAATTACGTCGACATCCGATACTTCGGCACCACGTCGGGTTCGGCGTCAGGAGCAACGCTCATCGGGTTCGATGGGACCGCTCTGGTAGCGGCGGTTTCTGGCCAGACCTGGACGGGATCGGCGTTTATTACTCTCGTCGGCGGATCGCTGGCGAATGTCAGCCTGTTGTCCGCGGTTCTGGAACTCGACAACAGCGGATCGTTTCTCGCCAAGACCCAGACGAGCATAACCCCCGCGGCAGGGTCGCTCCCCGCTGCCCGCACCGCCGTGGCGCGAATTCTCAGCAACGCCTCCACGGCGTTCGTGATGAGCCAGATACTCGCCACGATGTCGTCGGGGGTTGCCGTCGACTTCACGCTGCGAATTGGCTGGCCGCAGCTCGAGCAGAACCCATTTGCGTCGAGCCCAATCCTGACGACCGGCGCCGCCGTGACCCGCGCAGCCGACGCGCTCAACAATCCGTGGACGATCGGAAGCGCCTTTACCAAGGTCGTGAAGGTCGTCACGCCCCCGGGATTTGCAGCATCAAACATGACGGCTTGGGAGCTCGACGACGGATCGTCGAGTAACCGCTTCATCTTGATTTACAACGGTTCGACCGGACATCTGAACCTTGTCGTGGCGTCGGGCGGCGCTACTCAAGCGACAATCGATCTTGGCGCGGCTTCAGCCAACACCCCCTACACGATCGCCTTCGCGGCCCAGGCGAATTCGTTCCGAGCCAGCGTCAATGGCGGGGCCGTCATCAGTGCGTCGTCAGGATCGATGCCCGTGGGAGTTACGACCGAGCGTCTCGGTAACAATCCGGGGGGCGGCGCTGACTGGGATGGCCACTTCGGGAAGGCGATCTTCTTCCCGACCTTCGCCAACGACAACGCGATCGCCAACCTGGCGGCGAACCAGTGATAGCCGACGCCGACAATGTCGATCGCGCGCTCGGGGTCTTATGCGCCGAAGTCCGTGCCCTCGGCCAGCGCATCGACGAACTGCGCGGCGATCTGCGGTCGCGCTCGGGCGACCTGGCGGAGCTCGACCGCCGTGTCAGGGCGGTCGAGCTGCGGCTCGCCAGCGACGCGGCGGCGCGCAATTCCGCCGACCACGCTCATCACCGCTGGCGCATGGCGGTGACGGCGCTCCTGAGCGGCGGCTCAGGCGTTCTCGGCGCGGTCGCCGCGCGCTGGCTCGATATCCATCCCTAACCTAGCGGAGGCGCCGATGACAGCTCTGCCCGACCCCGTGTTCGACGGGGTCGTCGATGTCTCGCATTGGAACGGCGCGATCGATTGGCGGGCGGTTGCCGCCTCCGGGATCGCGCTCGTGCTGATCAAGGCGAGCGAGGGCGGCGGAAACGTCGACCCGCTCTACGCGAAAAACCGGGCGGGCGCCCTGGCGGCCGGCCTGCTCGCCGTGCCGTACCACTTTGTCGATCCCGGTGTCGCCGGCGCCGCGCAGGCTGCGCATTTCCTCAACGTATCCGGGATCGGCAAAGGCGACCCGGCAATGATCGACTGGGAGACGCCGGCGCCGGTCGAGGCGGTGGTCGAGATCGGCAATGCCGTCCGCGAGGCGACTGGGCGCGACCCAACGATGTATTACGGCTGGGCGCAGCTCGCGGCGGCCAACCCGACGCTGTCGGGCTGGCCGCTGATGCTGCCGGAATACCCGCAAGGAAGCCGCACCGGCGACTACGCGCGCCTCGTCACCCGTGTACCGAGGCTGCCGCCGGGGCGCCCGGCCCCGCGTCCTTATGATTTCCACCAATACACCGAGGCGGGTGTCATCGCCGGGATCACCGGCCATGTCGATCGCTCGGTCTGGGTCGGGACCGAGGCGCAGCTCCGTACCTGGCACGCAACCGGCCCCTTCCTCGCCGCGTGAACCAAGCCGCCTTAAGCGCGGCTGCCATTCATCGATCTCGCCGGCACTGCGCCGGAAACGCCGAACTCCAGGTTTCCCGGCGCGCCTCCCGCTGCGTTCGCGGTGGCGCCCGGTCCCGGCCTGATTTTCCCCCAACGGAGACAATCGCATGTTCACTTACATCAAGGCTCGCCTCGGCGAGCATGCGACGCAGGTTGCGCTCAGTACCGATCTCGGGTCGCTGATCGCGGCCTTGAGCGGCCAGATCACCTGGAGCGCGCTTGCGACGGTCATGATCGGGTCGCTGCCGGCGATCCTGATCCCGGCGAACTCGGGAGGTGCCCGATGAGGCGCGCCCTCCCGGCTCTTGCCGCCGTGCTCGGCCTCGCCGCATGCAGCTCGCAGCCAGCGAGCGACATCAATGCCCTCTTGGGCTCCTCGGATGCGTCGACGGCGCTGAGCTATGTCGCCGTGCTCGACCCGACGATCTCGGGCTACCTCGACGAGGCCGACAACGCGATCGCGACCGATGCGCCGAAAATCCTCTCCGATACCTGCGGCGCGGTGTCGATGGGGAGCGAGATCGTCTCGGCGATCGAAGGGATCGATCCGAAGCTGATCCCGGCCACGACGCAGCAGGCGATCGCCGCGAGCATCGCCGCCGCCGGACCGCTGTGTCCCCCGAACCCGGCGCCGGCCAATGTGGCGCAGGCCGCCGGCGAGGTCATGAATTTGTATGAGGCGCTGGAAAAGGCGTGGACCGCCGCCGGGGTCACGCTGCCGGCGGCGAAGTGACGATGGCGCGGATCGGGACGGCACTGGCGCTCTGCGGGGCGCTGCCGCTGGTCATGTCCCTTGGGGGCTGCGGCGGGCTCGTCGCGGCCGGCTCGGCGCTGGGGGCGGCTTCGAGTGTGCTGACGATCGCCAACACGGTTGCGGCCGGTGCCGACGCGGTCGTCAAGGATGCCTGCGTCGCCTACGACACCGGAAAGGCGGCGACCGACGCCGTGGTCAAGACCGGGCTGGTGCCGGGGGAGGCCGAGGCCAAGATCACCTCGATCGAGAGCTTTGGCGATGCCGCTTGCGCCGATCCGCCTTCGGGCGACGCGCTGTCGACCGCGATCTGGCTCGGCCAGCTTGTCGGGCAGATCGCAACCCTGGCCGACCAGCGCCAGGGCTGACGGGCGCGGCGCCGTGTCACTTGATCCCCCTGCCCCCGCTCGGCATCGTGCGCCGACGCGGGGGCAGGGGGAATGCGATGCGGATCGCGGCGGCACTGGCCGTGGCCGCGTGCCTGCTGATGGCGGGCTGCGGCGACAAGGATCAGGACACGGGCAGCGGCCGGGGTACCGGCTGCCCGATCCCGGTCCACTACGACAAGGCGACTCTCGACAAGGTCCAGGCTGCGCTAGACAAACTTCCGCGCGACAGCGTTCTCCGCCAGGTCATGAGCGACTACGAGCAAGAGCGCGACGATCTGCGCTTTTGCCGCTGACCCGAGCTTCGCTTCGCCTTGACACGGCCGCCCGTGTGTTTATGACCACCGCATTACGGGGCGGGGGGACATTGCGGGATGAAGCGCGCCTTTGTGTTTCCGGGTCAGGGGTCGCAAGCGCCGGGGATGGGTAAGGGGCTCGCCGAGGCGTTCTCGGCGGCACGGCTGCTGTTCCAGGAGGTCGACGACGCGCTGTCGCAGCATCTGTCGCGGCTGATGTTCGATGGGCCCGAAAGCGACCTGATGCTGACGGAGAATGCGCAACCGGCGCTGGTCGCGGCGAGCCTCGCGGTCATCCGCGTGCTCGAAGCGGAGGCCGGGTTCGACGCCGAGAAACACATCGCCTATGTCGCCGGGCATTCGCTCGGGGAGTACTCCGCGCTTGCGGCGGCGGGAACTCTCGCGATCGCCGACGCGGTGCGGCTCGTCAAGCGGCGCGGCCAGGCGATGCAAAAGGCCGTGCCCATGGGCACCGGTGCGATGGCGGCGTTGCTCGGCCTCGATATCGGGATTGCGCGCGAGGTTGCGGCCGAGGCGGCAGGCGACGGCGTCTGCGACGTCGCCAACGACAATTGCCCGGGCCAGATCGTCGTCAGCGGCAGCGCCGAGGCGGTTGAGCGGGCGGTCGCGCTGGCGCACGCGCGCGGGTCGCGACCGCGACTGCTGCCGGTAAGCGCCCCCTTTCATTGCAGCCTGATGGCGCCCGCCGCCGACGTGATGGCCGAGGCTCTCGCCGAGACGCGGCTCAACCCGCCTCTGGTGCCGGTGGTCGCCAATGTAACGGCGACGGCGACCGAGGATGTCGACATAATCCGCGAGCTCCTCGTCGAGCAGGTCACGCAGATGGTGCGCTGGCGCGAGACGGTCCTGCTGTTCAAGCAGAACGAGGTTGAGGAGGTGGTCGAGATCGGCACCGGCCGCGTGCTCTCCGGGCTCAGCAAGCGGATCGACCGCGAGCTGACAGCGCTGTCGGTCGGCACGCCGGCCGAAACCGAAGACCTGATGAAGCGGCTCTAGGCGGATGTTCGATCTCGCGGGCCAAGCGGCACTGGTGACCGGCGCGTCGGGTGGAATCGGCGGGGCGATCGCTCGGGTGCTGCATGGTGCCGGAGCCACCGTGGGCCTCGCCGGCATGCGGCGCGACGTGCTCGAGGCGTTGGCAGGCGAGCTCGGCGAGAGGGCGCATGTGCTGGTCGCGGACCTGTCAGCCGCCGAAGGCGCCGAGGCGCTGATCAAGGATGCCGAGGCGGCGCTCGGCCAGATCGACATCCTTGTCAACAATGCCGGGATCACCCGCGACAATCTCACGCTGCGCCTCAAGGACGAGGATTGGCAGGCAGTGCTCGACGTCAATCTGAATGCGACGTTTCGTCTGACCCGCGCCGCGCTGCGCGGGATGGTGCGGCGGCGGCACGGGCGGATCGTCTCGATCACCTCTGTCGTCGGCGTCACGGGCAACCCTGGACAGGCCAATTACGCGGCGTCGAAGGCGGCGATCATCGGCATGTCGAAATCGATCGCGGCCGAGGTCGCGACGCGCGGCATCACCGTCAATTGCGTCGCCCCCGGCTTTATCGCCACGGCGATGACCGACAAGCTCAACGCCGAGCAACAGGCCAAGATCTCGGCCGCGATTCCCGCCGCCCGCATGGGCACACCGGACGAAGTCGCCGCCGCAATCCTCTTTCTCGCCAGCCCCGAAGCCGCCTACATCACTGGCCAGACGATCCACGTCAACGGCGGCATGGCGATGGTTTGACTCGCAAAAATCCCCCTTTCGCCCCAACTTCCCCAGTACGGTGAATCGTGTTATGTGAGCCATCGCCCTTATGCGCCCGTTGCGGTGAGACGCCAGGGGATCGCCCGATTTCGGGCGCTGGGGCCGCGTTGAGGCGAGTTGATTAGCCACGAAGTCGAGGACAGAACGGATGAGCGACGTCGCCGATCGGGTCAAAAAAATCGTCGTCGAGCACCTTGGCGTCGACGATACCAAGGTGACCGAGAACGCGAGCTTTATCGATGATCTTGGGGCTGACAGCCTCGACACGGTCGAGCTGGTCATGGCGTTTGAGGAAGAGTTCGGGTGCGAGATTCCGGACGATGCCGCCGAGAAGATCGTCACCGTCAAGGACGCGGTGAGCTTTATCGAGGCGCATAGCTGAGCGAGCCTCGCAACCGATGGCCGAGAGGAGATCGTCCCTCCGGCCCGGTAGGCCGCATACCGTAGCTAAGGGCTGCACCGGGAGCGCCATGTGAGACGCGTCGTCGTCACGGGAATGGGGCTGGTCACGCCGCTCGGGCTCGGGCTCGACCGCGTGTGGGGCCGCCTGATCGCGGGCGAGTCGGGGATTTCCGCCATCCAGTCGTTCGACGTATCGGATCTGCCGTCGCGAATCGCGGGGCAGGTGCCGATCGGCGACACCGCCTCGGGCAAGTACAACGCCGACGATTGGGTGCCGCCCAAAGACCATCGCCGGATGGATACGTTCATCCTCTTTGCGATTGCGGCGGCGGTGCAGGCGATCGAGGATTCCGGCTGGACCCCGGAGGACGAGGAGGCGCGCGAGCGCACCGGGGTCATGATCGGGTCGGGAATCGGCGGGCTCCGCAGCATCAACGACACGGCGCTGACCCTCGCCGAACGCGGGCCGCGGCGCGTCTCGCCGTTCTTCATCCCGGCGAGTCTCATCAACCTCGCCTCGGGCAACGTGTCGATCCGCTACGGCTTCAAGGGGCCGAACCATGCGGTGGTCACGGCCTGCTCGACCGGCGCGCATGCGATCGGTGACGCTGCGCGGCTGATCGCGCTCGACGACGCCGACGTGATGGTCTGCGGCGGCACCGAGGCGGCGATCTGCCGGCTCGGCCTTGCCGGCTTCGCCGCCGCGCGGGCGCTATCGACGAGCTACAACGACGACCCTCCGCGCGCCTCGCGACCCTGGGACCAGGGTCGCGACGGGTTTGTGATGGGCGAGGGCGCCGGGATTCTGGTGCTCGAGGAATACGAGCACGCCAAGACCCGCGGCGCCAAGATCTATGCCGAGGTCATCGGCTATGGCATGTCGGGCGACGCCTACCACATGACGGCGCCGGCCGAGGACGGCAGCGGCGCGTTCCGCTCGATGCGCAACGCGCTCCGGAGCGCCCGCCTGACGCCGGACAAGATCGATTACGTCAACGCCCACGGCACCTCGACCCCGCTCGGTGACGAGATCGAGCTGGGTGCGGTCAAGCGCCTGTTCGAGAGCCACGCCTACAAGCTGTCGATGTCGTCGACCAAATCGGCGATCGGTCATCTGCTCGGCGCGGCGGGCAGCGTCGAAGCGATCTTCTCGATCCTGGCGCTGCGCGACCAGGTCGCACCGCCGACGCTCAACCTCGATAATCCCTCCGCGGCCTGCGATATCGATCTCGTTCCAAAGGTCGCACGCGAGCGCAAGGTCGAGTATGTGCTGACCAACTCGTTTGGGTTCGGCGGCACCAATGCCTCGCTGATCTTCTGCCGCCCAGAGTCGCGTGCGTGAACCGTCGCGGGGCGCGATGAAGTCGTTTCTGTCGCTGCTGGCCAAAAGTTTCCTCGCCGCGGTCATCCTGATCGGCGCGGCCGCCGGCGCGGGCTATTGGGTTTATGGCCAGGCGGCTGCGCCCGGGCCGTCTGCCGAGGCGCGTACGATCGTCATCCCGCCACATACCGGCGTCTCGGGGATCGCCGAGCTGCTGCGGCAGGACGGGATTATTCGCAACAAATTCGTCTTCGAGGTCGCGGCGAAGTTTTCCGGCCATGGCGGCGCGCTGCAATCGGGCGAATACGAATTCCCGGCGCAGGCGAGCATGTTCAACGCGATGGACCTGCTCGCCAGCGGCAAGACGGTCAAGCATCGGCTGACGATCCCCGAGGGCCTCACCAGCGACGAGGTCGCGGGGCTGGTCGATGCGGCGCCCGCGCTCGCCGGCGAGAATGCCGCGCCGCCGCCCGAGGGTTCGGTGCTGCCCGAAACCTATGTCTACAGTTATGGCGATCAACGCCAGGAGCTGATCGGGCGGATGCAGCGGGCGATGAAAGAAGCGCTCGCCCAGGCGTGGACCGACCGCCGCGACGACCTCTATCTGACCGATCCGAAACAGGCGTTGATCCTCGCGTCGATCGTCGAGAAGGAAAGCGCAAAGGAGGACGAGCGCGAGCATATGGCCGGCGTGTTCATCAACCGGCTGCGGCTCGGCATGCCGCTTCAATCCGACCCGACGGTGATCTATGCGATCGAGGGCGACAAGTCGCACAAGCTCGACCGACCGCTGACCCACGCCGACCTGTCGGTCAATTCCCCCTACAACACCTATGTCGCCAAGGCCCTTCCCCCGGGGCCGATCGACAATCCGGGCAAGGCCGCGCTGCGCGCGGCGACCCGGCCCCAGCGCACCGACGACCTCTATTTCGTCGCCGACGGCAAGGGCGGGCACGTGTTCGCGCAGACCCTGGCCGAGCACGAGCGCAACGTCGCCGCGTATCGCCAGCAGCTCCTCGGCGTCCCGACCCCTGAGCCGCCGGGACCCGCGGTCGCCCAGGCAGCCGCGCCGGTGCCGCCGGAAAAGCCTCCGACGCCGGCTCCGGCGCATGAGCGCTGCCGGCACATCCCCGGCCATCCCTGCCCGCGCTAGGCAAGGGGCGATGGGCATCTCCAGCATGACCGGCTTCGCCCGCGCCGAGGGTGAGACGGCGGGGGTTGCCTGGGTCTGGGAAATCAAGAGCGTCAACGGCCGCTCGCTCGATCTGCGGCTGCGCCTGCCGTCGGGTTACGACGCGGCAGAGGGGCAACTGCGCGCGGCGTTCGGCGGCCGGTTTCGCCGCGGCAATCTGAATGCGACGCTCTCCGTGGACCGCACGCAGGCCCCGACGGTCCGGATCAACAAGGAATTGCTCGCCCAAATCGGCGCGGCGTTGCGCGATCTCGGCGGTACGATCGACGCGGCGCCGCCGCGGCTCGACGGGCTCCTCGGACTTCGCGGCGTCATCGAGGTTGTCGACGACGAGGATGCCTCGCTCGCCGACCAGCGCCGGGCGGCCATTGCGGCGGGCTGGACCGCCGCGCTTGACCGGCTTGCAACCTCTCGCGCCGAAGAAGGGGCTAAGCTCGACGCGGTGCTCGGCACGCTGCTCGGTGAATTGACCGGGCTCGTCGCGGCCGCGACGAATTCGGCGGCAGCGCAGCCGGAGGCGCTCCGAAAGCGACTCGAACAGACGCTCGCCGACCTGTCTGCATTGGTCCCGACGATGCCGCAGGAACGGGTCGCTCAGGAGCTGGCGCTGATGGTCGGGCGAGCCGACATCCGCGAGGAGCTCGACCGACTGCGCGCGCACCTGACCCAGGCCGGTGATCTGCTGCGGCAGGGCGAGGGGGTCGGGCGGCAGCTCGATTTCCTGTGCCAGGAGCTCAATCGCGAAGCCAACACGCTGTGCTCGAAATCCGCGGATATCGAGCTGACCCGGATCGGGCTCGCGCTCAAGGCCGCGGTCGAGCAGTTCCGCGAGCAGGTCCAGAACGTCGAATGAGCCCGGCGGCGCCCGCTCAAGACCCGATCCGCCGCCGTGGCTTCCTCCTGGTGCTATCGTCCCCCTCGGGCGCCGGCAAGACCACGATCACCCGCCGCCTCCTCGACCGCGACCCGACCCTGGCGCTGTCGGTTTCCGTGACGACGCGCCTGTCGCGTCCCGGCGAGGTCGACGGCAAGGATTACCGCTTTATCGACCAGGCGACGTTCGACCTCATGGTAACGGAAGGCGAATTGCTCGAGCACGCGACCGTGTTCGGGAATTCCTATGGTACCCCCCGCGCGCCGATCGTCGCGGCGATCGAGGCCGGGAGCGACATCCTCACCGACATCGACTGGCAGGGGACGCAGCAGCTCAGCGGCAGCCTGCACGAGGACATCGTCACGATCTTCGTGCTGCCGCCGAGCACCGACGCCCTGGAGGCGAGATTGCGCGGTCGCGGCCAGGACACTGCCGCCGTCGTTGCCGAGCGCATGGCGAAATCATCCGAAGAGATGAGCCACTGGGCGGAATACGACTATGTCATCGTCAACGCCGACCTCGACCGCAGCGTCGCCGAGGCCCAGGCCATCGTCACCGCCGAACGCCTCAAACGCACCCGCCAGCAAGGCCTGGCCGACTTCGTCAACCGCCTCCGGGGCGGGTGAGAGGGGCTGCGGCGTTCCCCACCTGAGCTTGGCTGGGCTTGGTCCGGCGGCCTACGCACCTCTCCGGGTGACGGTCGCCGAGCCTCTTTCTGCCCCGAGTCATGGATGGCCGGGCCAAGCCCGGCCAAGGTGATTTCGGGTTTGCGAGAGAGACTGGGCGAGGGCGCAAAACTCCACAACCGATAGCTCTTCAGCCCGAGCCGTTGGCGTGATCCCTGCCTCGGCCAACAATCCCTCGGTCGCAACCCCCAGCGTCCTCAAGCTCGCCCGCAGCATCTTTCGCCGCTGCCCGAACGCGGCCGCCGTCACGCGTTCGAGCGTCGCCTTGTCGGCCTCGGCGAGTGGGTGCGGGCGTGGCGTCAGTTGGACGACGGTAGAGGTCACCTTTGGGGGTGGGGTGAAGGCGCGGCCGGGGATATCGAAGAGGATACGGGCTTCGCACAGCCATTGGGTGATGACCGACAGGCGGCCGTAGGACGGCGTGCGCGTGGCGGCGGTGAGGCGCTCGGCAACCTCGCGCTGGAACATCAGCGTGAGGCGGTCATAGGCGCGGATGTTGTCGAGCCAGTGCAGCAGGAGCGCCGTCGCGATGTTGTAGGGGAGGTTCGCGACGATGCGGCGAGGCGGGTCGCAGAGGGTGGCGGGGTCGAGGGCCAGGGCGTCGGCTTCGATCAGGTCGAGGCGGCCGGGGTAGGCCTCGGCGAGGGAGGCGAGGGCGGCGAGGCAGCGGGGGTCGCGCTCGATAGCGATGACGCGCTTTGCCCCCTCGGCGAGAAGCGCGCGAGTGAGGCCGCCGGGCCCGGGGCCGATCTCGATGACCGTTGCTGCCTCGAGTGGCCCCGCGGCGCGGGCGATACGGCGGGTGAGGTTGAGGTCGAGGAGGAAATTCTGGCCGAGGCTTCGTCGTGCGGCGATGCCGTGCGCGGCGATGACCTCGCGCAAGGGCGGCAGGGCGGCAGGGTCGCCCGAGTTGCTATGGTCTAGCGTCAGTTTGCGGCGCGCCGGGCCGCCATCTCGCCGGCGAGGCGCAGCGCGGCGATCAGGCTGTCGGGCCGCGCCGTACCCGTTCCGGCGATGTCGAAGGCGGTGCCGTGGTCGGGCGAAGTGCGGATGAACGGCAGCCCCAGTGTCACGTTGACCCCGCCGTCGAAATCGATCGTCTTGATCGGGATCAGCGCCTGGTCGTGATACATGCACAGAGCCGCGTCGTAGGTCGCGCGCGCCGCCGGGTGGAACATCGTGTCGGCGGCGAGCGGGCCCCTGGCGTCGATGCCGGCGTGGCGCAATTCGACGACCGCCGGGGCGACGATATCGATATCCTCGCGCCCGAGCCCGCCGGATTCGCCCGCATGCGGGTTGAGCCCGGCGATCGCGAGCCTAGGCGCGGCGATGCCGAAATCGCGCCTGAGCGCCGCGGCGACGACCGTGCCGGTGTGGACGATCGTGGCGGTCGTCACGAGCCCGATCGCCTCGCGCAGGGCGTGGTGGATCGTCACCGGGACAACGCGTAATTCCGGGCATGCCAGCATCATCACCGCCGGCCCTTTGAGGCCCGCCAGCTCGGCGAGATATTCGGTATGGCCGGGGTGGTTGAACCCGGCGCGGTAGAGCGCGTCCTTGTTGATCGGATTGGTGACGACGGCGGCGGCGCGCCCGTCGCGCGCATCGGCGACGGCGCGGTCGATCGCCTCGATCACGAGGCGCGCATCGGCGGGGTCGGGGTGGCCTGGCCGGGCGCGCGGCGCTGCGCTGAGGGGCGCGACCGGCAGGGCGTCAGCGAAGGCGTCGACCGCTTCCGACGGCGTGGCTATGGCGCGGACGGCGATGCCCCAACCGAGGCGATCCGCCAACGCGGCGAGGCGGGCCGGATCGTCGATCAGGTAGAAGGGCGGCACGCGAGCATCCCGGTGCCGCCACGCGGCGAGGGCGACCTCGCCGCCGATGCCGGCCGGCTCGCCCATCGTCATCGCGAGCGGAAGGCTACATGCGGATATCGACATAGGCCGCGCGGCGCAGATCGGTCAGATAGCGGCGCGCCACCGTGTCGTAGCGTTGCTTGGCGATCGTCTCCATGACCGAGCCGCGGGTGATCGCTGTCGGGCCGCCACCGCCGCCGGTCCGCTTGGCGCACAGCATCAACATGCCGACGCCGTTTTTTTCGAGGATGGGGTTCGAGGTCTGGCCGGGTTGCAGCTTGTCGACGAGCTGGTGCATCTGCGGCGAGATCTGGCTCGATCGAAGATGGCCCTCGCTCGTCAGCTGCGGGCCCTTTTCCTTGCCGAGCCGCAGGAAATCGGCACAGCCGTGCGATGCATTCTTGATCCCGATGATCGTCATCGCCGCAGCCTGCTTTTGCACCATGCTCGCCGCTGGCGGCACCGGCAGCACCACCTGGACGATGTCGTAGACGGTGTCGTCGGATTGGCCCTCGCCGGTGGTTCCGGTGCGGCGGCCGAGGACGAGGACGACGTAATAGCCGGCGCCGGTCCGGATCGGTTGCGACAACTCGCCGACCTTCATCCCCGACACCGTCTTTGCCAGCTCGGGGGTGAGCTGATCAGGCCGGATCCAGCCGAGATCACCGCCGACCGCCGCGGTGGCCGATTGCGAGAACTGCTGCGCGATCGCCGAGAACCGGGCGCCCTTGCGCATCTCTTCGATCAGCCGGTCGGCGGTCGAGCGCACTTCGGCCTCCTGGGCGGGCGTGTCGACGGCGAGGAAGATCTCGGCGACGCGGGCCTCGGGCTCGTTGGCGTTCTCCTTTTCGCGGCGCATCGCCTCATCGACCTCCTGGTCGGAGATTTCCGTCGATTCCGCCGCCTGACGGCGCACGAGCTTGCCCCATACGATCGAGGCCGTGATCTGATCGATCAGGCTGCCGCGATCGATGTTTTGTGCTTTCAGGAACGCGTTGAGGCCGCCCGGCTTCATGTTGTTCTGCTTTTCGATCAGCTGGATCGCGGCCTCGATCTCCGAGTCGCTGGCGGTGACACTCTGCTTTTTCGCCTCTTGCAGTTCGAGCTTCTCGTCGATCAGCTGGTGCAGGACCTGTTTCTGGATGCGCTGGCGGCCTTCCGCCGAGTCGGGCAGGTTCGACGACAACAGGACGATGCGGATGCGCGAGATCAGGTCGTAGACCGAGATCACCTGGTCGTTGACGACAGCGGCGATCTGGGTCTGCATCTCTGGGCTCGGCGGCGCTCCGGCGGGAGCCCGCGCGGGATTGCGATGCGGCGCTTGTGCCGACGCAGACGTGCCGGCCGCGATCATCGCCGCGGCGAACAGCACGCACAACCATCGGAATACCGTCATCGTCACGCGCCCTGCCGCCGCCTGTCCACCGCCGTAATCTACGCTTTTGCGCCGCTTCTGTCGCCGGCTCGGTGGTCGCAGCGGTTACGAGCCGCTGCCTGCGACCGAGGCGACCGTGCTGCCGATTTCGCCCAGATTCTTGAAGACGACGCTGAACATGATCGACACGCCCGGGGTCACGTCGCCGCTGCGGATGCCCGATTGCGTCAGCGAGGTCACGAACGCCATGCACTCGTCCTGATAGATCGCCGACAGGTTGGCGTAGACGCTGGTGCTGTTCGATTGCGGGGTGGCGATTCCGTTGACGATATTATCCGAGTTGGTGAGGTTGACGGTCTCGCTGCCGCGCAGCCACCAGTAGCGGGTGAGCTGGGTCGTGACGTTGAAGGTAAGCTGCTGGCGCTTGCCGTAGAGGATGGTCTGGCCGGTCGCCGGGTTGGTCACGACATCGTTGAGCTGTTCGGCAGGCATAAGCAGGTAGTTGAGGCCGAACCGCAAATTCTGCGGCCCAAGGCTCGCGCCGATCTCCTGGTCGCGGCTGCTCAGCGTCCGGTGGTCGTACCGGAACCGGTAGATCAGATCGATATACGAGGTCGGCTGCAGCTCGAGCCGCCCGACGATATCCGACAGGTTGTCTTCGGCGCCCGAGCCCGGGGCGAGGTAGTTGTTGGTCTGGGCGCGAAGGCTCTGTCCGATCAGAAACCGGTAGCTACCGCCATCCTTGTTGTAGAGCCCGGTCTTGAACCCGTAATCGACGCGCTGCCCGGTATCGATCAGGTCATAGCCGGAGAACCGGTCGGGGCGGAACAGGTCGCTGTCGCGGAATTGGAAATTGAGGCTGTCCTCGTCGGGAATGCGCCAACTGTTGCCGCCGCTGGGAGCGGCATAGCCGGCGACGATCGGCTCGATCAGCGCGGTCGTGTCGTCGAAGCGGTTGATCAGCGGGTAATCCCACTGCAGGCCGATCTGCGGAAAGACGCGGCCGTCGACATAGTTCTGCGAGATCGGTTCCGACGGCTTGGCGCCGTTGATCGAGAAGAACCGCGACGGCAGATCGGGGTTCGAGAGGGGACTGAGACCGGAGACCGAATACCCGTCGCCGCGGACGCTGCCCGAGAATTTGTATTCGCTGCCGAGCCCGTCGTAGAACGTCTTGTCCCATTCGGCGCCAAGCGACAGCCGGCGATCCTGGGTGCCGACCTCGCGCACGATGTCGAGCAGGTTGGCGTTGAATTTCCAGGTTCCGCCCCACTCGTCAGGCGTGAGCTGCCAATTTCGGTTCATGACCGGCAGCACGATCGGCTGCGTCGAGTCGCCGATGCCCGGCTGCAGCGGCTGGAACATATAGGCGTTGACGTCGGTCGAGCCGTCCGAATTGAAGCCTTCGAGATAGGCTCGGCTGACCATGGTGTTCATCAGCGGCAGGCCGAAGTTGAACCGCAAAAGATAGGTCTGGTCGGACACGCGGTTGATGTCGAAGCCGGTGCGATAGGTCGAATCGATGTCCCATGCGCCGGTCGTCTCGATATGGCCGCGCACCTGGTCGCCCGTGCTCTCGACGTTCTGGCTGCCGGCGCTGCTGTAGTTGATGCTGCCGAGGACGTTCAGCGCCCCGTCGCCCCAGCGCTGCCGGTATTGTCCCTCGAGCAGCGGCCCTGCGCGCGAGTTGAAGCGCGGAGCCAGGGTCAAATCCGAATCCTGGTCGAGAACCCAATAATAGGGGATGGAGAAATGGACGCCGGTGTTGTTGCCGTTGCCGAATGACGGCATCAGGAACCCGCTGGCGCGCTTGACTGACGGGTCCGGCGCCGACAGGTAGGGCGAATAGAAGACCGGAAAGCCGTCGATATCGAGCACGGGGTCGCGGAATTCGACGATCTGCTGGGCCCGGTTGTCGTCGATCTCGCGCGCCTTGATCTCCCAGGCGGGCGGCTTGGTCGGGTCCTCCTTGCACAGGTCGCACGGCGAGTAGACGCCCTTCCTGAGCTGGATCAGGTTGCCGTTGACGCGCCGCGCCGTATTGGCGGCCAGCCGCGACCGGTCGGACAGCAGCATCCGCACCTCGGTCGCGAAGGCGTTGTTCATCGAATCGCGCAGTTCGATGTAATCGGCGAAGAGAACCTCGCCGGTCGGCTGCAAGAGGCTCACATGGCCCGAGGCCGTGACCGTGTCGGTGTTCCGGTTGTAGGTCACCGTGTCGGCGAGCAGAACCTGGTTGTTCTGGGAAATTTCGACATGGCCGCGGGCGACCGTGAGGCCGAGCGAGTCGTCGTTCTGCACCTCGTCGGCCTGGAAGACGATCGGCGCGTTCTTGTCCTGGCCGGCGGCACGGTGCGTCAAATCGGTGGCCTTGCCCGGAATCGCCATTAGCGCCAGCAGCGCGGCTGCGAGCGCGATTCGTCGTAGTGCAGGTTGGGGGAGACCTGTCATGCGCCGAGTTTGTTCAGAGGATCCGTTTCTCGTCCGAGAGGTTCAGGCAAGGCGTTCCTGGAAAGTTACGTGTCTCGCGGTTCCGTCATCCATCCTCAAGGTGCAGCAGCATCGATACGCCGAAGATCAGGCTGACCCCGGTTGGGGTCCATGCAGCAAGCAATACCGGAACTTTGTCGGACAACCCCAGCGCAAACACAATGTCCGAAACGAAGTAGAGAAGGAAGCCGGCGAGAACGCCGCTGACGATCATCATCGTCGCGCCGCCCCGTCGCTGCATCCTGAGGCTGAAGGTCGCGGCGACGAGGACCATCGCACAGAACAGGAACGGGCGGGCAAGCAGCACGTTGAAATGCAGCCGATGCCGCTGGGCGGCGAAGCCTGACTGCTCGAGCAGCGTGATAAAGCCAGGCAGATCCCAGAACGACATCGTCTCGGGGGAGGCGAGGCTTTCCTCGATCTTCGCCGAGGTGAGCTGGGTCGGCAGCCGGAGGTCGGGAAGCGGCTGCGGCAGTTGGCCGGGCAGATAGCGCCGCGCGCCCTTGACCAGCCAGAACCCGTCATCGAGATCGGCCTCATCGGCCTCGACCCGCGAGGTGAACCCGGTCGCGTTGTTGAAGAAGAACAGCGACACGTGGTGCAGTAGCAGGTTCTGGGTCGGTCCCTTCTCGCCGTGGATGATGACCTCGCCGTCGTTGCCGTCGCTTTGCCGCAGCCACAACCCGGTGTTCGAGATGGACATCTCGTCGCCCGACTGCTTGAGGTCGCGGCTGTCGAGCAACTCGTAGCTCGCTTCCATGGACGAGGCTATCGGGTTGTAGACCGTCACGGCGAGGACTCCGACCAGCATCGCGACGAGCAGCGCGGGGGTCAGGAATTGCCATACCGACACGCCGGCGGCACGCGCGACGACCAGTTCGTTGCTGCGCGTGAGGCGCCAGAACGCCAGCATCGTGCCGAACAAGATCGCAAACGGCATGATCTCCTGCGTCGTCTGCGGCAGTTTCAGTGCCGCCATCTCCAAGAGCGTCATCAGCGATACGTTGGTCTTGCTCGCACCGCGGCGGATCAGCTCGATGTAGTCGATCAGGAAGGTGATCGTCGCCATGCTGCCGAACACGGCGCAGAACCACGCGAAAAACTGACGCGCGATATAGGAGGAAAGCGTCCTCGCGAGCTGCACCGGTAGACCGCCTTCCCCCGCCGCGGCCGATTAGGACGCCGCCAGCGCCGGCGGGACCGACCGGCGAGGCAGGCTCAGCCGAATCCCGCCGCTCATCAGGATCCCAAACCCGAGCGCGACCGGTAAGAGGTCGATCAGATACATCAATGGGATAGCGAGAGCGTATCGGCTCGCCATGTTCTGCACCCCAATTGCGACCGACTGGTAGACAAAGGCGAGCCCAACCGCCAGCAACACCCGCTTCAACTGGCCGCGGCGGTTGATCTCTCCCGGCAGCAGGCAGGCGAGCGGGATGATCGCAAACCCGAACACCGAAAGGGGGATCGCAAGCCGCTGGTGCGCCTCGACCAGAAAATTGTAGCGCAGCCCGGGGTCGAGCCCGGCTGGTGGGAACAGCAACTCGCCGAGGAACCGCTCTTGCGGCTCGCGGAACCGTACCACCGGCGCGTCGCGCATCGAATCGAGGTCGAGCGTGTAGCGGTCGAAGGTCAGCAGCGAGAGCTTGCCGGTCTTGTTGTCGATTTCCTGCCGGTTGCCGTGGACCATGACAAGGCGGGAGCCGCCGCCGGCGGTGCTGAACGCGCCGCGATCGGCGATGATCGTGACCGGGCGCGCTTTGTCGCGCTCGTCGTCGATCAGGATCCCACGCACCTCGCCGCGCTCGTCGCGCGAACCGATATAGATCGTCAGCTTGTCCGAGATCGTCGTGAACGATCCTTCCTGCAGAAGGCTCGAGACAAAGCGGTTGCGAATCTCGAACTGCGCGTCCTTGAACTCGCGGTTGGAGGCCGGCAGGAAGTACGCGGACAGTGTCATCAGGACCACAAAGGCGATCCCGGCAAGGATCATCACCGGCTTGGCAAGGCCCAGCGGCCCCACCCCGGCCGCGCGCATCACGACAAGCTCGCTTTCCGCGGTCAGCCGGTTGAACACGTATAACACCGCGATGAACACGCCGACCGGCAAGACGATGTCGAGAAAGCGCGGCAGGATCAGGATCGCGAGGTACAGAAAGAGTTCTGCGGTCAGGCCGCGATTGACGATCAGATCGACGAGGCGCAGCGATTGCGCTAGCCACACCGCGGCGCACAGCGCCGCCGTGACGAAGACCATAACGGCGATGCATTGCCGCAGGATGTAGCGGGTGAGCCCCCTCATCGCGCGCGGATCATACGGGCGCCGCGCCGGCCCGGCCACAGGATTTGCCGTAAAGGCTCGTTGTAGACCGGCGCCGGCCGCGCGATTATCGCGTCGAGGCTTCCTGTTCGAGACGAGCGATGAAGATCAATTTCGGCGAATTCGACCTGTCGCGCTCCGGCGCCATCGTCGTCGGCGTGTGGGAGGGCGGCGAGCTGACCGCGCCGGCCCGCCAGACCGACGAGGCGAGCGGCGGGACGGTGGCGCGCGCCATCGCGGCGGCCGGGCGGTTTCGCGGCAAGAAGCGGGAATTGCTGTCGATCGTCGGTCCGGCCGGCGTCGGAGCCAGCCAGATCGTGCTCGCGGGGCTCGGCAAACCCGACGAGGCCGATGAGCGGATGCTGCAGGATATCGGCGGCGCCCTCGTCGCGCATTTGAACACGGCCGGCGAAATGGCGGCGACGGTCGCGATCGACCTCGGCGCCGGCGCCAAGCTCTCGGCGGCGGATGCGGCGGCGCAGGTCGCGTTCGGCGCGGCGCTCAGGGCCTACCGCTTCGACCGCCATCGCACGACCGAAAAGCCGGAGCGCAAGCCGACGCTCGCCAAGCTGACCTTTGCCGCGGCCGAGCCGAGCGCCGCGAAGCACGCCTATCACGATCTCCATGCCGTGGCGGAATCGGTCGCCTTCGCACGCGACCTGATCTCCGAGCCGGCCAACATCATCTATCCCGAGACGTTCGCCGAACGCGCCGAGGGCCTGACCGAATTGGGGCTCAAGGTCGAGATTCTCGACGAGACGGATCTGAAAAAGCTCGGCATGGGTGCGCTGCTCGGGGTCGGGCAGGGGAGCGCGCGGCCGTCTCGGGTCGTGGTGCTGCAGTGGAATGGCGCCGCCGACGGCGCGGCGCCGCTCGCGTTTGTCGGCAAGGGCGTCACCTTCGACACCGGCGGCATCTCGATCAAGCCCGCCGCCGGCATGGGCGACATGAAATGGGACATGGCCGGGGCCGGAGTCGTGATCGGGCTGATGCGGCTGCTCGCCGCGCGCAAGGCTAAAATCAACGCGGTCGGCGTCGCCGGGCTCGTCGAGAACATGCCGTCGGCGACGGCACAGCGGCCGGGGGACATCGTCAAGTCGATGTCTGGCCAAACGATCGAGGTGCTCAATACCGACGCCGAAGGCCGGCTCGTCCTCGCCGACGCCATCTGGTACTGCCAGGACCGGTTCAAGCCCAGCCTGATCGTCGACCTCGCGACCTTGACCGGTGCGGTCATGATCGCGCTGGGGAACGAGCATGCCGGGCTCTTCAGCAACAAAGACGAACTCGCCGACCGGCTCACCGCGGCCGGCAAGGCGGTCGGGGAGAAAGTCTGGCGCCTGCCGCTCGCCGAGGCCTATGACCGCCTGATCGACAGCGACGCCGCCGACGTCAAGAACATCTCCGGCGACCGCGGCGCTGGCAGCATCATCGGCGCACAGTTCATCCAGCGCTTTGTCAACAAGGTGCCGTGGGCGCATCTCGACATCGCCGGCGTCACCTGGTCGAAGCGCGACGCCCCGACCGTACCGAAAGGCGCCACCGCCTTCGGATTGCGCCTTCTCGACCGCTTCGTCAGCGAGTTTTACGAAAAGGCCTCCGACTGACCGACCATGGCGGAGGTCGGCTTTTACCACCTCTTGTCGACGCCGCTCGAACGGGCGCTGCCGCGCCTCCTCGAGCGCGCCCGGCAGCAGGATTTGCGCATCGTGATCCGCGCCGGCTCGCCCGAGCGGGTCGAGCATCTGAATTCGCTCCTGTGGACCTATGATGAGGCGAGCTTTCTCGCCCACGGCTCGCAGCGCGACGGCAACGCGGCCGAACAGCCGATCTTCCTGTCGCACAAGAACGAAAACCCGAACGGCGCGACCGTGCTGTTTCTCGTCGATGGGGTCGACGCCGGTGACCTCGGAGATTTCGCCCGCTGCCTCGATCTGTTCGACGGCAACGACCCCGACGCCGTCCAGGCCGCCCGCAACCGCTGGCGCGCCGCGCAAGCCGCCGGCCACCTGCTGACCTATTGGCAGCAGACCGGCAGCGGCTGGGAGAAAAGGGTGTAGGGCGGAAAAGCGCAGCGCGCTTCCGCCGTGTTCTGAGCGGCCGGTCGGCGGGATGCGCTTACGCCTTCCCGCCCTACGGAATTGCTCCCGCCTCTCCCGACCGCTATAACCCCGCACCCATTTCCCCACCGAGATTCGAGCCATGGCCGTCGAGCGTACCCTGTCGATCATCAAGCCGGATGCGACCCGGCGCGACCTTACCGGCGTGATAAACGACCGGTTCGAGCGCGCGGGGCTGCGGATCGTCGCGCAGCGGCGCGTCCGGCTCACCAAGGAGCGCGCGGAGGCGTTCTACGCCGTCCATAAGGAGCGGCCGTTCTTTGCGAGCCTTGTGGCGTTCATGACCTCGGGGCCGGTTGTCGTGCAGGTGCTGGAAGGCGACAACGCCGTGACCCGCAACCGCGACATCATGGGCGCCACCAACCCCGCCAACGCCGCCGCCGGCACGATCCGCAAGGACTTCGCCGAGTCGATCGAGGCGAACTCGGTGCACGGCTCCGATTCACCCGAGAACGCGACCCAGGAGATCGCCTTCTTCTTCAAGCCAGACGAAATCTGCCCGTAGGCAGGAGGGAACGTGGGCGTCTCGCCCGCATCGTCCCGAGAGGGGCGGGCGGCACGCCCGCGCTCCTATAACGGCTAGATCAGGAAATAGCCCATCAGGGCCAACAGGATCACGACGAATGCGACCCCGTACTTCATCAATCTCGTGAAGCCGATCCAGAACTGGTAATGCCGTTGGTAATCGGGGTCCACAACCGCCATGTCGGCCTCGTCGCCACAGATACAATCGGCCCAGATATAGCCTAACCGCCAGACGAGGCAAAGGGGCCGACCGCCGCATCATGGGGGTTGATCAGCGCGTCTTCCGCCTCGCGCGCGCCCGCGACCACGACCCGGTTTCCGGCGATCGCGAGCCGGCCCTCGGCGAAGAGCCGCACCGCGAGCGGATAGATCCGGTGCTCTTCGGCGAGGATGCGGTCGGCAAGCCGGTCTTCGTCGTCGTTTGCCAGCACCGGCACGGCCGCCTGCACGATGATCGGCCCGGTGTCGACGGCGTCGCGGACGAAATGCACGGTACAGCCGGAAAAGCGCGCGCCCGCCTCGATGGCCTGGCGCTGCGGGTGGAGGCCGGGAAACGCGGGGAGCAGCGACGGGTGGATGTTGACGAGCCGGTTGTGCCACGCGGCGACGAACCCGCTGTCGAGGATGCGCATATAGCCGGCGAGCGCGACGAGGCCGACGCCGGCCGCGCGCAGGGCGGCGGTGGCCTCTGTGGCGAAGGCTTCCTTGGTCAGGTGAGGGATCGTGCGGGCGGGGATGCCGGCCTTCGCGGCGCGTTCGAGCCCCGCCGCATCCGGCCGGTTGCTGAGGACGAGTGCGATCTCGGCCGGGTAGTCCGGCCCCCGGGCGGCGTCGATCAGCGCTTGCAGGTTCGAGCCGCGGCCGGAGATCAAGACTCCGACCTTGAGCCGCGGAGTCGCGCGCCTGTCGATGGCGTCCTCGTGCAAACTGCGCTATGACCGCGTTGTCGCGGTCGGGGAACTGCGAAGATACGGGATCGAGGGCGCATTGCAATGACCCTGCCGCCGGGGCCCGTGGTTGCCGGCGCCCGCCGCCCGCTCGCCGGGGCGCTGCTCGTCGTGCTGCTGCTGTTGTGCGGCCGAGTCTTGGCGCAAGCGCCGGCTCCGGCTGCCGCGGGCAATGATCCATACACGACGACGGTCACCGTCGACGCGACCGCCGACAATGTCGTCCACGCGCGCGACAAGGCTCGCACCGATGGCCAGCGCAAGGCGCTCGCGCAGATCGCCGACACGCTCGCGGGCGGGGCCGGCAAAGGCAAGCTGCCGACCCTCAGCGACAACCAGATCACCGACATGGTCGTCAGCTTCGAGGTCGCCAACGAGCGCATGACGACGGTGCGCTATACGGCCGACTACACCTATCATTTCCGCGCCGCCGACGTGCAAAGGGTTCTGGCCAGGGCCGGGATTGCGGCGCCAGGCACACCCGCCGCCGCGGCCGGCAAGCCGATGCTGGTGCTGCCGATCTACCAGGCCGGCGCGATGCTCGTGCTGTGGGACGACCCGAACCCGTGGCGCGACGCCTGGGCCGCGCGCAATGGCGGCGACCATCTGATCCTGCCGCTTGGCGACGTTACCGACCTCTCGGCGATCGACGCCGACAAGGCGCGCGACGGCGACAGCGACGCGCTCACCGCGGTCGGCAAGAAATACGGTACTGACGACGTGCTCGTCGCCTTCGCGGCGCTGCGCGGACAGCCGGGCAGTCCGGCCGGGCTGGACATCGCGGTCAAGCACTATCGCGCCGGGCAGCTCGTCGACACGCATGGGCAGTCGCTCGACGCCAATCCCGGCGAGGACCCCACGGCGTTTTTCAGCCGCGCGGCGCAGGCGACGGCGGCCGCGATCGCGTCCAACTGGCAGGGCGTCACCGCCCAGCCGACACAGCAGGGGACGCTTACCGTCGCCGTGGCGATCACCGGGCTCGACGATTGGATAAAGATCCGCGACCGGATCACCAGCCTACCGGCGATTCGCAAGATCGAGCTGCGCTCGCTGTCGCGGCAGGAAGCGACGGTCGATGTCGACTATATCGGCGATACGGACCAGCTCGCGGCGGCGCTCAAGGCGCTCAACTTCGACCTGCTCAAGGGTGACCCGGTTTGGCACCTGTCGCGCTCGGACGCCGGCGCCTCGGCCCCGCCGTCGCCCGGTTTGCCTCCGCCGGGGCCTCCGCCGGGCACGTTTGCGCCGCCGTCTGCAGCGCCGTCTTCGCCATCGGGGTCCCTGACACCGTCGGGTCTCGGAAAATGAACCCAATCGGGCTCAATGTGCCCAACGCCATTACGCTGGCGCGGCTGCTATGCGCACCGCTGGTGATCTGGCTGATCCTCGGCGACCGGTATGGCACAGCGTTCGGGGTGTTTGTCGCGGCCGGGGTTTCGGACGGGCTCGACGGCTTTATCGCCAAGCGGTTCGACATGCGCACGCGGCTCGGTGCCCTGCTCGATCCGATCGCCGACAAGACGCTGCTCGTCAGCGTTTTCGTCGCGCTCGGCATGGAGGCGAAACTGCCGGACTGGCTGGTGATCCTCGTCGTCTTCCGCGACGTGATGATCATCGGCGGCTATATGCTGATCCAGGTGACCGCGGCGGCGCGCCAGTTCGACCCGCTCTACATCAGCAAGATCAACACGGCGATGCAGATCGTGCTCGTCTCGTTCGTGCTGGCAAAGCTCGGCATCGGGTTCAGCGACGGGCCGGTCACGCCGATTCTGGTCTGGGCGGTCGCGGCGACGACGGTTCTCTCGGGGGGATCGTATTTCGTGCGCTGGGCCCGCATCCTCTCGGGCGCGGAACCGGCTTTGTGATCCCGCGGGTCTACCATGTGGTGTTCTGGGTCGGCCTGCTGATCGCCGCGCTGATCCTGCTCGGGCTCGTGCAAAGCATCCTGTTGCCGTTTGCTGCCGGCCTCGTCATCGCCTATGTGCTGGCGCCTGGGGTCGCCCGGCTGGAACAGCGCGGTATCGGCCGCAGCCTGGGCACCCTAGCCATCCTGATCACCTTTCTGCTCGCCGTCGCCTTCCTTCTGCTCTTGCTGGTGCCCCTCATTCAGGTGCAGGTCGTGCAGCTTGTGGCCAGGGTGCCGGGCCTCGTCAGCGCCTTGCAGGCTCAGATCGGCCACATGATGGACCTGCTGCAGCAGCATCTCGCGGCCGACGAGGTCGCCAAGATACGCGATGCGCTGACGAGCAAGCTCGGCGAGGCGGTGACCTGGGTTGCCACCGCCCTGCAAAGCGTCGTCACCAGCAGCATCGCCATCCTCAACATCGTGTCGCTGGTCATCGTCACGCCCATCGTGACGTTTTTCCTGCTGCGCGACTGGAACGAGATGGTGGCGATGGTGGATTCGTACCTGCCGCGCCCGTCGCTCGACACACTGCGCGGGCTCGGGCGGGTGATCAGCGAAACCCTCGTCGGCTTTATCCACGGGCAGGCGCTGATCTGCGTAATCCTGGCGACGTATTACGCGATCGCGCTGACCGCGGCCGGGCTCGATTCGAGCCTCGCGCTCGGTGTCTTGATCGGCGTCCTCGCGATCATCCCGATCCTGGGCGTCACCACGGGCTTCGCCTTGTCGGTCGGCCTTGCCGCGGCGCAATACGGAACTTGGGGCAGGATCCTGGTGGTCGTGGGGATCTTCGCGTTCGGTCAGCTCGTCGAAGCCAACATCCTGACCCCAAAGCTGGTCGGCGACCGGGTTCACCTGCATCCTGTCTGGGTGATCTTCGCGCTGTTCGCCGGGGGTACGCTGTTCGGTTTCGCCGGCATCCTGCTGGCGGTGCCGGCGGCGGCGGTGATCGGTGTGCTGGTCCGCTTTGCGCTCGGGCGCTACCGGGCGAGCGGGCTCTACGACCCGCACCAGCTCGATGGCGGGCCAACCTGGCTACCATGACCCAATTGACGCTCGAGTGGCCGCCTTTGCCGACCGCGACGGGCCGGGCCGATTTCCTCGCGTCCGACAGCAACCGCGCCGCGCTGGAGCAGGTCGAGCGGTGGCCCGATTGGCCCGTCCGGGGCCTCGTTCTCTACGGCCCACGGGGCAGCGGCAAGACGCATCTCGCGCATCTGTGGTGCGAGCAGGCAGGGGGGCGGCTGGTCGAGGGTGGGGCGGTCGCCTCGGGCACGGCCGCCGAGATCACCGGCCCGGTCGCGATCGACGATGCGGAGCGCGCGCCCGAAACCTCGCTCCTCCATCTCTACAACGCTGCTGTCGAGCGCGGGTTCGGAGTGTTGATCGTCGCCGCACAGGCCCCCTCATTGTGGCCGATCGCGCTGCCCGACCTTGCGTCGCGCATGCGCGCCTTGCCGGTCGCCGAGATCGCCGCGCCCGATGACACGCTGCTCGCCGCCGTATTGGTCAAGCACTTCGCCGACCGCCAGCTTCGCGTCGGGCCGGGCGTGATCCGGTTCCTGCTGCGGCGCATGGAGCGATCGTTCGCCGCCGCGGCGCGGATCGTGGATGGGCTCGACCGTCTGGCGCTCGCCCGCGGCGGGCCGGTGACCGTCCCGCTCGCCAAGCAGATTTTCGCGGTCACGTCTTGAGCGATTTGGCGGTGACGTAGTCCGTCATCGGGTGCCGGGAGCGGCCCAGCGACGACCAGGTCCCCGCGACGGCGAAGCTGGCGCGCACCGCGGTCGGGAACTTGCCGCCGGCGAGCGCCGCATAGCCTGGCGAATCCGGCGCCGCCAGCGCTAAGGCGACCTCGTGCAGACCCGGGTTGTGCCCGATCACCAGCACCGACCCCGCCACCTCGTCGAGCCGCGACAGCCGGTCGACCAGCGCCGCCGCGCCGGCGAGGTAGAGCCAATCCTCGAACGTCGCCCGCGGTGCCGGGGTGAAGCCGCGAAGCACCAGCGCCGCCGTCTCCCGCGTGCGCCGCGCGGTCGAGCACAGCACGAGGTCGAGCGGGCCTATCGCGCCGGGCAGGGTCGCACCAACGGTCTCGGCCTCGTCGCGGCCACGGCCGTTCAGCTTGCGCTCGCGGTCTTCGGCCCCATCGTCCCAGCCCGACTTGGCGTGGCGCAACAGGTGCAGCCGGTGCATCGGCGCGGTCTCCGGAGGTTCAGTACATATCCGGAGTGATAACGTTTTGCGGATTGTTCGTGAGCAGTGCGGCACGCATCGTCTCGGCGGATTTGCGGCGCGTATCCATCCACGACTGCGGCGTCAGCCAGGCCGAATGCGGGGTGATCACGAGCCGGCCTTCGAGCCACTCCTCACGGGCGCGGTAGGCGCGCAGCAATTCGGGGATCGGCTCGACCGGCGGTTCGACCGGCAGCACGTCGAGGCCCGCACCGGCAATGTGGCCGCTCTTCAATAGCTTGTAGAGGGCGTCGAGATCGAGGATCGGCCCGCGCGCGTCGTTGACCACGACCGCGCCTTGCGGCAGCAGCGAGAGCTGGTCATAGCCGAGCAGGCCCTTGGTCTCGACCGTCAGCGGCGTGTGGATCGAGAGGGTGTTGGTCTGGCGCAGCAAATCCTCGAGCGTCGCCGCGCGTTCGATACCGAGGCCGAGCTCGTGCCCGTTCGGGTGCTTCGGGTCGTAGAAAACGACGCGGAAATTGAACGCCTTGGCCCTCAGCGCCACGGCCGTGCCGATGCGGCCCAAGCCGACGATGCCGAAGGTTTGCGTGCCGAGCCGCTCGATCAGCGGGTTCTGGAACGAGCGCCACGGCTCCGGCGGGTTGTGGCGCTGGTATTCGTGGTGCAGGAGGATGCCGCGCCGCAGGCACAGCGCCAGCGCGACCGCGTGGTCGGCGACCTCGGTGGTGCCGTAGTCCGGCACGTTGCAGACGAGGATGTTCCGCGCCGCCATCGCCGGCCGGTCGAGCTTGTCGTAGCCGACCCCCATCCGCACGATGCAGCGCAGATTCGGGAAGCGCGCGAGATCGGCGCCGGTCACCCCGAACCCCATGATCATCAGCCCGTCCGCGGAAGCGCAATCGGCGTCGCTCAATTCCGACAGCGCATTCAGGTCGCGCTTTACGATGTTGACGTCGGCCCCGAAGACGCCGCGCTCCATCTCGTCGGGTTGCTGGCGGGCTTCGGGATAAAGCACGGTGATCGGCATGAGGATTGTCCTTTCGTCGGCAACTGGCGATGGCGACTAGTCGTTGGCGACCCGGACCGGACGGCCGCTTGTCGCGGATTGCACGATCGCCTCGAACACGGCGCAGCCGTGGAGGATCTGGTCGGGCGGGATCGGATAGGCGGGACCGCCAGAGATCGCGGCGGCGAAGGCCTCCAGCTCGGCCAGGAGTGCGTTGAAGCCTTTGCCTTCGGTGATCTCGGACGGCAGCGCGGCGTTGCGTCCGGGCTGGCGCTCCGCCGGGGTCGGGGTGACATGGAGGTCGAGGTTCGGCGTCTTGAGCTCGGCCATACCCTTGGTGCCGAAGACGGCGAGGCGATAGCTGACCGTCGTCACCAGCGAGCACACCAGCGTCGCCGCCATCCCGTTCCTGAGCCCGAACATGACGCTCGTCGTGTCGTCGGCGGCATAGGAGACGGCGCGGCGCAGGCTCTTGGCATACACCTCGTCGATTTCGCCGTAGTGGTGAATGAGGGCGTCGACGTTGTGAAGGCCGAGCGCCGTCATCCCGCCGGCCGGCGCCTCGTCGGCGGTCGCCCGCCACGACTCCCCGGCCATGAAGATCCCGGCCGGTGTGTTCTGCTCGGCATAGCAATGCGCGATCGTGCCCAGCGCGCCTGTGTCGATTCGCGACTTCAGCGCCTTCATGTTCGGATGAAACCGGCGCGGATAGGCGACCCCGACCGCGATTCCGGCTCGCGCCGCGGCGTCCAGCGCCCGTGCGGCGCTCCGCCGGTCGAGCGCGAACGGCTTCTCCATAAAGACCGGTTTTCCCGCCGCCGCGGCGCGCTCGACCTGCGCTGTGTGCTCGCTGTGCGGCGTCGCGCAGACGATCGCGTCGACGTCGCTGCGGGCCAGCACCGCATCAAGGTCGTCATAGAGCGCGATGCCCTTTTCCGCGCAAAACGCCTCGGCCTTGGATCGCGTGCGGGTGACGCCGGCGGTAAACTGGATCACGGTGCTGTTGCCCTGCACCGCATTGACCAGCATCCGCCCCCAATGCCCGATGCCGACGATCGCCGCCCGGATCATCCCACGCTTCCTCCCGCAACCTTCTCATGACGTTCTACACCGAGGCTGCGGGCGACCACCACGCTCCGTTTTCGCCCCAGGCATGACAGCGTCGTCACCGGGCTGTAGACTTATCGTGGCAAAGGGGGTTCGCCGGAACCGGAGGGTGCGGGTGAACACGAGCGCGCAAATCGTCGATCTGCGAACGGTGGAGGGGCCGCCGCCGGGTCGATTCATCAACCGCGAGCTGTCGTGGCTCGCCTTCAACGAGCGCGTCCTGGCCGAGGCCGAGAACCGCAACCACCCGCTGTTGGAGCGGCTGCGCTTTCTGTCGATCTCGGCGAGCAATCTCGACGAGTTCTATATGGTCCGCGTCGCCGGGCTTAAGGCGCATCACCTCGCCGGCATCAAGAGCATCAGCCAGGACGGGATGACCCCGGCGCAGCAGCTGGAAGCCATCGGGGTGCGCGCCGGGAGGCTGATGCACGACCAGCAGTTGATCTGGCTGCAGTTGCTGCGCGAGCTCGGCACCGAAGGGATCGCCGTCGTCGAGCCGACCGATCTCGAACCGGGTGACCGCGCCTGGCTCGAAGAACGGTTCATGGCCGATATCTTCCCGATCCTGACGCCGCTGGCGATGGATCCGGCACACCCGTTTCCGTTCGTCCAGAATCGCGGGTTCGGCCTCGCGCTCGAATTGGAACGGGTCAGCGATTCGATCCGGCTGCAGGCGCTGATCCTGATCCCAAGCTCGGTCGACCGCTTCATCCGCCTGCCCGGCACGCGGATGCGCTACCTGCCGGTCGAGCAGGTGATCGCGCTCTTCCTGGACCGGCTGTTCCCCGGCTTTGCGGTGATCGCCCGTGGCGTCTTCCGCGTCCTGCGCGACAGCGAGGTCGAGATCGAGGAAGAGGCCGAGGACCTCGTCCGCCTGTTCGAGACGGCGCTGAAGCGGCGGCGGCGCGGGCATGTGATCCATCTCGCGATCGACGCGCAGATGCCGGCGGTTTTGCGCGGGTTCTTGAGCGAGAAGCTCGACGCGGCGCCGTCCGAGGTGTTCGAGACCGCCGGCATCCTCGGTCTCGACGCGATGTCGGAGCTCATTACCGACGAGCGGTCCGATCTCGTCTTCCCGCCCTATAACGCCCGCTTTCCGGAGCGGATTCGCGATTTCGGTGGCGATTGCTTCGCCGCGATCCGGCAAAAGGACATTATCGTCCACCATCCGTATGAGAGCTTCGACGTCGTCGTCCAGTTTCTGGACCAGGCGTCGCGCGACCCGGCGGTGGTGGCGATCAAGCAGACGCTCTACCGCACCAGCGCCGACAGCCCGATCGTGCACACGCTGGCCGAAGCGGCCGAGGCCGGAAAGTCGGTCACCGCGATGATCGAGCTCAAAGCGCGGTTCGACGAGGAGGCCAACATCCGCTGGGCTCGCGACCTCGAGCGGGCCGGAGTGCAGGTCGTCTATGGCTTCATGCAGTTGAAGACGCACGCCAAGGTATCGCTGGTGGTGCGGCGCGAGGGCGGCGAGCTGCGCTCCTACGTGCATTTCGGCACCGGCAACTACCACCCCTATACGGCCAAGGTTTACACCGACCTGTCGTTCTTCACCGCCGACCCGGTGCTGTGCCAGGACGCGGCGCGGCTGTTCAACTTCATGACCGGCTATGCGCGGCCGGCGAGCCTCGACAAGATCGCCGTCGCGCCGATCAACATCCGCTCGCGCCTGACGGAATTGATCGAGGCCGAGATCGAGCACGCCCGTGCCGGCCGGCCGGCGCAGATCTGGGCCAAGCTCAATGCGCTCGTCGATCCCGCGATCATCGAGTCGCTGTACCAGGCGTCGCAGGCGGGGGTGTCGATCGACCTTGTCGTCCGCGGGATCTGCTGCCTGAGGCCGGGGGTGCCGGGGCTCTCCGAGAACATCCGGGTCAAGAGCATCATCGGGCGGTTTCTGGAGCATGGCCGCGTGGTCTGCTTCGGCAATGGCAACCGGCTGCCGTCGGACCAGGCACTCGTCTTCATCAGCTCGGCCGACTGGATGCCGCGCAATTTCGATGGCCGTGTCGAGGCGCTGGTGCCGATCGAGAACCTGACCGTGCACCGCCAAGTGCTCGACGAGATCATGGTTGCCAACCTGCGCGACACGCTGTCGACCTGGAACCTCGCCGGCAATGGCAGCTATACGCGCGCCGCGACCGACGAGGAGCGCTTCTCGGCCCATACCTACTTCATGACCAACCCGAGCCTGTCGGGACGGGGCAAGGCGCTCAGGCGGCGGCAGCCCCGCCTGGTGGCGCGCTAGAGGAGCCGATCACCGCTTGCCGATGTTGGTGGACTGATGCCCGACCGCGCCCCGACGCTTCCCGCCGGCCGCATCGCGGTGGTCGATGTCGGCTCCAACTCGCTGCGCCTTGTCGTCTTCGAGCGGCTTGGCGAGGCGTTGATGCCGTTGCTCAACGAAAAGGTCATGTGCGGCCTCGCCCGCGGCATCGCGCGGAGCGGGCGGCTCAACCGCGACGGCGTCCAGCTCGCCTACGCCAATGTCCAGCGTTTCGTCGCGCTGGCGCGGGCGCTGCAGGTCGACCATCTGGCCGTAATCGCCACCGCCGCGGTGCGCGACGCCAAGGACGGCGCCGGGTTTGCAGCGGAGCTCGAACGCCGCAACGGGATCGAGGTCCGCGTCATCGACGGCACCGAGGAGGCGCGGCTGTCGGCCCTCGGCGTGCTGGCCGGCATCCCGAATGCGGACGGCGTCGCCGCCGATCTCGGCGGCGGTAGCGTCGAGCTCGTCGAGATCGGCGGCGGGGATGGCCGGCCGGCGATCGGATCGGGCGTGACCCTGCCGCTCGGGCCGCTGCGGCTCGGCGAGCTTGGCGACAGTCGCAAGGCCATCGTCGAAACCATCGACCGCACGATCGCCGAGGCGCCGGTGCTGCGCGCGGTCGCGGGGCGCAGCCTCTACCTCGTCGGCGGTGCGTGGCGCGCCATCGCGCGGCTGCACATGGAGCAGGTGCACTATCCGCTCCACATCATCCATCAATACGCGATCGGCCGGAGCCAAGCCGACGGGTTCCTCGAACTCGTCGCGCGCCTGTCGCGCCGGTCGCTCGAGCAGATCACGACGATCAATCGCAAGCGCCTCGAGGTCGTGCCGCTCGCGGCGACGATCCTGCGCCGGCTGATCGCGGTCGGCCGACCCGAGCGCGTGGTCTTTTCCGCCTTTGGGCTGCGCGAGGGCTACGCCTACGGCCTGTTGCCGAGCGAGCATCCGGTCGATCCGCTGATCGCCGCGTGTTCGGGCATGGCTGAGGGGCGGGGGCGGTTCCACACCGACGGCGACCGGCTGCAGCTCTGGATCGCACCGCTCTTCCCCGGTCTGCCGGCGGGCTCGCGGCGACTGCACCGCGCCGTCTGCTGGCTCAGCGACCTGGGCTGGATGGAGCACCCTGACTATCGCGCCGAGCACGCCTTTACCCGTAGCCTCAGGATGCCGGTCGGCGCGATCGACCATGCCGAACGAGTGTTCATCGCCGCTGCCTTGCACACCCGATACGGCGGCGCCGCAGACGATACGGTCCGCCTGGCGACGGCGCCGCTGCTCAATGCCTCGATGGCCGCCGAATCGCGCGCGCTGGGCCTCGCCCTGCGCCTCGCCTATACGCTGTGCGGCGGCGCGCTCGATCTCCTCGCCGAGGTTCGCCTTGTGCGCGAGGCGGACTCGCTGATCCTAGAGTTGCCGGAAGCCGGCGGCCTTCTCCTCGGCGAGGCCGTCGAACGCCGCCTTGCCGCGCTCGGCCGCGCTCTTAACCTCGGCCAGCGGTCGGTCCGCTATCGGGCCGCCGCGTTAGCCTCGTAGGCGTCGCAGCACATACGGCACGATCCCGATCGCGATGGTGCCGATCCCGACGATATTGGTCGTCAGGTCGAAGGTCGGGATGCTGTCGGCGGCGATAAAGATGCAGAACCCGGCGCCGAAGAGGGGCCAAGCGAAAAGGAAGATGAAATTCCCGGCCGATTTGCGCGCCGCCCCTCGGAAATACCAGGCGCAGGCAAGCCCGCCGATCCCGTAATAGAACGCGATCTGGAACCCGATCGCGCTGATCGAATCGTCGATGACCGCCTTGATCCCCGGCAGGTACGACGACAGGAACAGTAACGCGAGACCGAGCACCGTGATGATGACCGTCGCGAGCAGCGGCGTCTGGTAGTGCGGGTGCAGCCGGGCGTAGCGGCCGTGCAGCGCGCCGTCGCGGCCCATCGCGAACATCGTCCGGGTGAATTGCAGGATCGAGGTTTCGAGCGTCCCGACCGTGCTGAGCATCACCGCGATCACGGCGAGATAGCTCCACGGCGCCGGCAGCAATCTCCCGGCGACGACAAAGACGATGTTGATCCCGGCGCTCTTGATTTCCGCGTCGCTCAGCACCGCAAGTGCGAGCGCGGCGAAACCGGTGAGCAGCGCGATGATGGCAACGACCGCGAGAAGGCTGCCGAGCCCGGCGAGCCGGCCGCCGTCGCGGGTTTCCTCATTCAGGTTGACCGTGACGTCCCACCCGCTCAGCGCGAAGAGCGCGACGAGCGCGCCGCTGGTGAAGAGGGACGGGGTCATGCCCGCGCCGACGAACCAGCCGAATGACACGGGCCGGGCCGAGGCTAAATCGGGGCGGAACGCCGCGATGGCGATCAAAAGCGCCAGCACGCCTGCCTCCACCACGGTGAAGGCGATCTGTGTGTAACTGGTGAGCTTGATGCCCTTGGCGACGATGCCGCCGATCGCGATGAGCCAGCCGGCCGCAACAAGGGTCACCGCGGTCTGGTTGTCGACGAGGCCCGGCGCGAAGATCTGCAAGGTCCCAGTCGCGGCCGGCAAGGTGCCGGAGACCATGAAGAGCACCGACCCGACAATCACCGACCAGCCGGTAAAGAATCCTAGCGCCGGCGAGAACACGCTCGATACCCAGGCGTAGGTCGCGCCCGCATTGACCTCGACCCGGTTGAGATGGCGGAATGCGAAGACGACGCCGAACATGACGACACCGCAATAGAAGAGCGACGCCGGCGCCAGCACGCCGACCGCGCCCACCAGCGACACCGTGCTGACGGCGACCGAATAGGCGGGGCCGCTTCCGGCGACTCCCATGATGACGGATTCGCCGAGCCCGAGCGCGTCGGCGCGCAAGGCATGCTCGGCTGGCGCGCGCTCCGAAGGTGCAGAGCTCAGATCCATCGGCTCTTACGCCGCTTCACCCTTGCTTTCGAGCGAGACGAGCTGGATGCGGTTGCGGCCGGCGGTCAGCGCCAGTTTGCCGTGCTTCAGCGCCAGCGCGTCGGCGCCGAACACGTCGCGGCGCCAGCCGGTGAGGGCGCGCACGTCGGCGTCGTCGTCGGCGGCGATCGCCTCGATGTCGTCGGCCGAGGCGACGAGTTTTTGCGCGACCGCGAAATCCTCGCAGCGCTGCTTGAGCAGCACCCGGAGCAGCTCGACCAGCGGGCCGAGACCGGGCGGGTTCTCGGCCTTTTGCGGCAGCGCGGCGGGCGGGTCGGGGTCGGCGATCCCTTCCGCGACCGCATCGAGGATCTCGCGGCCGAGGCGGCCCTCGGCGACGCCTTTCGGCAGGCTCCGCGTGCGGGCGAGTTGTTCGATCGCGCGCGGCGCGTGGCTCGCGATCTCGATCAGCGCCTCGTCGCGCAAGAGCCGCCCACGCGGCAGATCGCGCTGCTGCGCCGCGCTTTCGCGCCACGCCGCCAGCGCCCGCAAGACGCCGAGGAACTTCTTGTCGGCCCGCCCGCGCAACTTGAACCGCCGCCATGCCTCAGCCGGCTCGGCCCGGTAGATCGCCGGGTCGACGAGCCCCGCGATTTCCTCGGCAAACCATTCGGTGCGGTCGTTCTGCGCCAGACGCTGCCGCAACCGCTCGTAAGCCGTGCGCAGGTGGACGACGTCGGCGAGCCCATAGTCGATCTGGCGCTGGGTCAGCGGCCGCTGCGCCCAGTCGGTAAAGCGCGAGGCCTTGTCGAGGTTGACCCCGGCGAGCTTCTTGACCAGCGTCTCGTAGCTGACCGAATCGCCGAACCCGCACACCATCGCCGCGACCTGCGTGTCGAACACGGGCGTCGGGACCGAGCCCATGCGCTGGAAAAAGATTTCGAGGTCTTGGCGCGCTGCGTGAAACACCTTGAGGATCGTCGGCTCGGCCATCAGCACATGGAGCGGCGCGAGGTCGATCCCCTCGGCGAGCGCATCGATCGCGACCGCCTCGTCGGGCCCTGCGACCTGCACCAGGCACAGAATCGGCCAGTAGGTGCGCTCGCGCATGAACTCGGTGTCGACGGTCACAAACTCGACGCCGCGCTGCCGTCCGCAAAACGCGGCGAGCGCCTCGGTATCCGTGATCAGGCTCATTGCCCGACAGTCTACAACGGATTGCGCCGGTGCAGTAGATGCGGACTAGATGTCGCGGCTCGGTTAATAGGGCGGAAGAGTGGAGCGCTTTTCCGCTTTGAGGCCTCCGTGACGGCGGAATGCGCTTCGCTTTTCCGCCCTACGACATCACGGCAGCAACGCCAGCGCCTCTTCCCACAATCGCGTGACAATCGCCCCGGCGGGCTCGGCACGGGCGAGGTGGGCGGATTGGCCGGCCCAGGCTTGCATGCGCTGGACGTCGCCGGCGCGGGTGGCGGTCTCGCGCATCGGCGCGGTCAGGCTGCGCTGGACCGGGTAGGGCGCCGGGCGCGGACTTTCCGCCGCCGCGGCGGCGCGCGCGTAATCGGTCGCGATCGCCCGCCCAAGCCGGCCCGAAAACGCTCGCGTCGGCACTGTCGCCTCGGGCTCCAGCTCCACCATCGCGTCGGCCCAGGCCTTGTTGGTGCCGGCTTCGGGCGACCGCAAGAGCCCGGTGCCGACCTGCACCGCGCTCGCCCCCAGCGTCAGCGCCGCGGCGACCCCGCGCCCGTCGGCGATTCCGCCCGCGGCGATCAGCGGCACCGAGATCTTGTCCGCGAGACGCGGCAGCAGCGCGAAGAGCCCGACCGCCTGCGCCTCGGCCATGTCGCCATCGAAGGCGCCGCGGTGGCCGCCGGCCTCGGCCCCCTGGGCGATGATCGCGTCGGCGCCGGCGGCCTCGGCCTCGCGGGCCTCTGCAAGGGTCGTCGCGCAGGCGAACCAGGCGATGCCGCGCGCCTTCAATTCGGCGACGAATGCGGGCGGGAAGAGCCCCATGATCGAAGACACGATCCGCGGCGCCGCGGCGAGCAGCGCCTCGCATTGTGGTGCGAAATCGAGCGGCACGACATCGCCCGCGCTCTCCGGCACCGCCGGCCCCCACTCGCCGAGAAACTCGCGCATCTGCGCTTCCCGGGCGGGGTCGCGGACCGGCGCCGGGTCGGGGATCCACAGATTGATCTGAAAGCTGCCGTTGCTCTGACCGCGAAATCCGGCTGCCCACTCGCCGATGCCGGCTGGGGTGGTGGTCAAGGCGCCGAGCGCGCCGAGGCCGCCGGCATTGGCGACCGCCGCGGCGAGCGCGACCGGACAATTCCCCGCCATCGGCGCCATCAGGATTGGAACCCTGAGCCCGTATCGCCGACAGAATTCGTCGGCGCGGCCGCGCGCCGTCCTTGCCTGTTGCGCCATTCCACCCTCGATCCTCTTACCGGGGCCACAATCGATCCGTGGCGGCCGCAAGAAAAGACGATTTGTTCCATTCGGTGCTGTCGCTGGGCGCGAGAACCCTGCGCTTCCTTGACAATCGTGCCTGTTCCTGTCGTTTTCGCCGCTCATTCCGAGCGAAAGCGGATTTCCGTCCCGATGCACGAATACCGCACCCATACTTGCGGCGCGCTGCGCCTTGGCGATGCCGGGCAACCCGCCCGCCTGTCGGGCTGGGTGCATCGCAAGCGCGACCACGGCCAGCTTCTCTTTATCGATCTGCGTGACCATTACGGCGTGACGCAATGCGTGATCGACGTGTCGTCGCCGCTGTTCGCCGAGGCCGACGCGCTGCGCCTGGAAAGCGTCGTGACGCTGACCGGCAAGGTCGTGGCCCGCTCCGACGACACGGTCAACCGGAACATCCCGACCGGCGAAGTCGAATTGACGATCGCCGAGATGGCCGTGCAGTCGACCGCCGACCCGCTGCCTTTCCCGGTCAACACCGACGCCGAGTATCCGGAGGAGATGCGGCTCGCCTACCGCTATCTCGACCTCCGGCGCGAGGCGGTGCATGCGCATATCATGCTGCGCTCGCGCGTTATCGCGTCGATCCGTCGGCGCATGATCGAGCAGGGCTTTACCGAGTTCCAGACGCCGATCCTGACTGCCGACTCGCCCGAGGGGGCGCGGCCTTATTACGTGCCGAGCCGGCTGCACCCGGGCCAATTCTACGCGCTGCCGCAGGCACCGCAGCAGTTCAAGCAATTGCTGATGGTCGCGGGCTTCGACCGGTATTTCCAGATCGCCCCCTGCTTCCGCGACGAGGCGAGCCGCGCCGATCGTGCGCCGGGCGAGTTCTACCAGCTCGATTTCGAGATGAGCTTCGTCACGCAAGAAGACGTCTTCGCCGCGATCGAGCCGGTGCTGCACGGTGTTTACGAGGAGTTCGCCGAGGGCCGGCGCGTCAGCCCGGCGCCATTCCGCCGCATCGCCTACGCCGACGCGCTGCTTCACTACGCCAGCGACAAGCCGGACCTCCGCAATCCGATCGTCATCGAGGACGCGACCGGGACGTTCCGCGGCTCCGGCTTCCGCATCTTTGCCGGGATGATCGATGCCGACCCGAATGTGCGCGTCCGCGCGATCCCGGCACCGACCGGCGGCAATCGCGCCTTTTGCGACCGGATGAATTCGTGGGCGCAAGGGGAGGGGCAGCCGGGGCTCGGCTACATCTTCTTCCGCGACGGCGAGGGCGCGGGGCCGGTCGCGCGCAACCTCGGCCCGGAGCGCACCGCGGCGCTGCGCATATCGCTCGGGCTCAAGGACGGCGACGCGGTGTTCTTCGTCGCCGGCGTGCCGAGCGCGTTCATGCAATTCGCGAGCGCCGCGCGCCAGCGGATCGGCACTGAACTCGGGCTCAGCGCCACGGATTGCTTCGAGTTCTGCTGGATCACCGATTTCCCGATGTACGAGCTCAACGAGGAAACCGGGAAGATCGATTTCAGCCACAACCCGTTTTCGATGCCGCAGGGCGGGCTCGAGGCGCTGGAGAACCGGGACCCCCTGACGATCAACGCGTTCCAGTACGACATCGTGTGCAACGGCACCGAATTGTCGTCGGGTGCCATCCGCAACCATCGCCCCGACATCATGTACAAGGCGTTCGAGATCGCCGGCTACACGCGCGAACATGTCGAGGAACGGTTTTCCGGGATGCTCAACGCGTTCAAATTCGGCGCTCCGCCGCATGGCGGGTCGGCGCCGGGGATCGACCGCATCGTCATGCAGCTCGCCGCGACAGCCAATCTGCGCGAGATCGTCGCCTTTCCGATGAACCAGCAGGCGCAGGATTTGTTGATGCAGGCGCCGGGGCCGATCCCGGAGGAGCGGCTGAGGGAATTGCATATCCGCCTGAACCTGCCGCCGGCGCGCGGGCCGCGCTCGTGAGCGCCGCGACGTTGCGCTTCTTGCCGCGTCCCCCGCGAGGGCCCATATCTGCGCGCGCCGCCGGCTCGTCCGGCCGCTCGACAAAGGATAACCCGGTGGGATTTCGCACGCTGTCGCTGGCCGGCGCCGCGCTCGCCGCTCTTGCCGCTTGTCCCGCCTCCGCCGCGGAAATCGCGCCGCACCGGGCGCTCTATACGATGGAACTGGCGACCGCGAAGCCCGATTCCGGCGTCGCCGCGGCCAGCGGCACGATGGCCTATCAATGGGGCGAGACCTGCGACGGCTGGACCATCGAACAGCGCTATAAGCTGACGATGGGCTACACCGAGTCGGACGACGTCGAGATCCTCTCGAATTTCGTGACCTGGGAATCGAAAGACGGGCTGCGCTACCGCTACAACCAGAAGGAAACGCATAACGGCAAGGCCGAGGACGAGATCCGCGGCGAGGCGACGCTCCAAGGCCCCGGCAAGGGCGGCGCCGCCGTGTTCGAGAAGCCGAAAGCGGAGACGATGAACCTTCCGGCCGGCGCGCTGTTCCCCAGTGCCCATACCATGATGCTGATCGATCGGGCGAAGGCGGGCACCAACTTCATCTCGAGGCAGGTCTTCGACGGCGCTACGGAGGAAGGCGCGGTCCTCGTTTCGGCGGTGATCGGCCCGCAGGTCGAGCCGGACGCCGAGGCGGGCAAGATGAGCCCCTTGCTGACGCGTCCCGGCTGGCGCATGCGCCTTGCCTTTTTCCCCGCCGACGCGAAGGTAGAAAAGCCCGACTATGAGCTGGGGATGCTGCTCCTCGACAACGGCGTGTCGAAGGACATGCTGATCGACTACGGCGACTACTCGATCAAGGCGACGCTGAAGACGATCGAGGCGCTGCCGAAGCCAACCTGCTGAGGCGTGGTGCGTCTCGAAGGACGCACGGCGCATCTGCAGCAACCTATTCCGCTTCCAACCCACGTCCCCGCAGCACCGCCGCCTCTCCATGCCGCGCACGGATCGAATCGATCGCGTCGGAGAGGCGGCGCTGGCCGCCGCTCTCGTGGTCGAACAGGGTCGGCAGGTCGGCAGCGCCCGCGTCGACAAGGGCGTCGGCACCCACGCCGATCAGGCGGAAGCGGGTCGGGCCGCCGGCTTCGATCGCCAATAGGCGCGTCGCGAGCTCGAAGATCGGCTCGGCGAGTTGGGTCGGGTCGGCGAGCTTCTTTGACCGGGTGCGGATTCGGAAGTCGCTGGTCTTGAGCTTCAGTGTCACGGTGCCGGCGGCGAGGGCGGATTGCTTGAGCCGGGCCGACAGCTTTTCGCAGAGCGGCCACAGGATGCGGCCCAATAGCTGGGCGTCGCTTTCGTCGCGGGCGAGTGTCGTTTCGGCGGAGATCGAGCGGGCGGCGGAGTCGGGTTCGACGGGGCGGTCGTCCTCGGCGCGGGCGAGGCGGGCGAGGCGCAGTCCGATCCTGCCATAGCGGGCGGCGAGATCGCGCTCCTCGATCTGGCGAAGCTGGCCGATCACGGCGATTCCGTCGGCCGCGAGGCGGCGCTGCATCGCCGCGCCGACGCCCCACAGCATCCCGACCGGCTTGTCGGCGAGGAAAGTCGCCGCCTCGCCGCGCCCGATCACGGCGAAGCCGCGGGGCTTGTCGAGATCGGAGGCGATCTTGGCGAGGAATTTGTTGTAGCTGAGCCCGATCGACGCGGTGACCCCGAGCGTCGCTTCGACCCGCCGCGCCAGCGCCGCCAAAAGCTGCGCCGGCGCGGCGCCGTGCAAGCGCTCGGTGCCGGAAAGGTCGAGGAACGCCTCGTCGATCGAGATCGGCTCGACGAGCGGCGTCAGCGCCCGCATCTCGGCCCGAACGGCGCGGCCGACATCGCGGTACTTCCCCATGTCGGGGCGGATCACGACGGCGTCGGGGCAGGCGGCGAGCGCCTTGAACATCGGCATCGCCGAGTGCACGCCGTACATCCGCGCGACATAGCAGCAGGCGAGCACGACCCCGCGCTGCCCGCCGCCGACAATGACCGGCAGCTCGGCGAGCCCGGGCCGGTCGCGCTTTTCGACGGTGGCGTAGAACGCGTCGCAATCGATATGGGCGATGGCGAGGTCGGCCAACTCGTCATGGGCCACGAGCCGCGGCGAGCCGCATTCGGCGCAACGCTCAGGCACGGCGAGCGGCGCGGAGAGGGCGCCGCAATCGCGGCAGAGGACGCTCATCCTGCTGGCTCCGGCGGCCACAGCCACGCCGCCCCGCGCACTCCACTCGAGTCGCCGTGCCTCGGCGGCAACAGGCGGGTTGCGATCCTGTCGGAGAAGACGAACCGCCCCCACAATTCCGGCACCCGCTCGTACAGCATCGCGATGCGGGAGAGGCCGCCGCCGAGCACGATCGCCTCCGGATCGAGCAGGTTGATGACGGTCGCGAGGGCGCGGGCGAGGCGCTCGGCATAGCGGTCGAGGGTCGCGCCTGCTGCGGCGTCGCCCTGTTCGGCCGCGGCCACGATCTCGGGCCCGGTCAGCGAACCGCCGTGGTCGCGGGCGAGGGCAGGGCCTGACAGGAAGGACTCGATGCACCCGGAGCGGCCGCAATAGCACGACGGGCCGGGCCATTCTGCCCCGCGCGCCCAAGGCAGCGGGTTGTGGCCCCATTCGCCGGCCACTGCATTGACCCCGGTGACGATGCGGCCGTCGATGACGATCCCGCCGCCGACGCCGGTACCGATGATCACCCCGAAGACGCTCGCCGCGCCCGCCGCGGCGCCGTCGACGGCCTCGGACAAGGCAAAGCAATTGGCGTCGTTGGCGAAGCGCACCTCGCGGCCGAGCGCCCCGGTGATGTCCCGCCGCAAAGGCCTCCCGATCAGCCAGGTCGAGTTGGCGTTTTTCACAAGCCCGGTATGCGACGAGATCGTGCCGGGAATGCCGACGCCGACCGTCGCGCGAACGCCGTGCTTGGCCTCGATCGCGGCAACGAGCCCAGCCACCGCGGCGACTTCGGCGTCGTAATCCCCGATCGGCGTCGGAATACGCCGCCGGTCGCGCATCGCCCCGGCGGGATCCAGCAACGCGGCCTCGATTTTCGTGCCGCCGAGATCGATGCCGATGCGAAACCCGCCCGCCATGCCCGCGCCTCCGGTCGCGACCATCCCACCCCAATAGATGCGCCGCGCCGAGCCCGGTTGCAAACCCGGGGTATCCGCAGGCTGTGTTCGTGCTTACCAATTGTTAAGTGAATACGCCGTACAAGACGCTGCACCAGACGGCCGGCTGCCCCCGCAAGACCGGTCCCGGCTGCACCAACTTTTCGAGGCCGATCGGAATGACGCTTCACGCGATAGACGGGTTGAAACACGCCGATCAAGCGAAGGCCAAGAAGGTGCTGATTGTCGAGGACAATGACCTCAACATGAAGCTTTTCAACGATCTCCTGGAGGCGCACGGCTATGCCACGCTGCGCACCAAGGATGGGATCGAGGCCTTGCAGATCGCGCGGCAGCATCGCCCCGATCTCATTCTGATGGATATCCAGCTCCCGGAGATTTCGGGTCTCGAGGTCACCAAGTGGCTCAAGGAAGACGAGGATCTGAAGGCGATCCCGGTCATCGCCGTCACGGCGTTCGCGATGAAGGGCGACGAGGAAAAGATTCGTGAAGGCGGCTGCGAGGCGTATATCGCCAAGCCGATTTCCGTCCTGGGATTTCTGCGGACCGTCGAGCAGTTTCTGTCTCCTGCTACGACTTCCGCAACCTCCGTCTAACTGCTATCCGGTTCCGTAGCCATGACCGCTCGTGTCCTAGTCGTCGACGATGTCGAGCTGAACGTCAAACTGCTCGAGGCCAAATTGGCCAGCGAGTATTTCGAGGTGGTTACCGCCTTCAACGGGATCACCGCGCTCGAGCTCGCCGAATCTCAATCGCCCGACATCATCCTGCTCGACGTGATGATGCCGCGAATGGACGGGTTCGAGGTGTGCGGCCGGCTGAAGGCCAACCCGATCACTGCCGACATCCCGGTGGTCATGGTCACCGCGCTTTCCGACGTCGCGGACCGCCTGCGCGGCCTCGAGGTCGGCGCCGACGACTTTCTGACGAAGCCCGTCAACGACATCGCGCTCTTCGCCCGCGTGCGTTCGCTCGTCCGCCTGAAGCGGATGATGGAGGAACTTCGCCTGCGCGAAGAGATTTGCGGCCGCTTTGCCGCCCGCGGCACCGAGGCGGAATCGATCGAAAGCCCCGGTCCGGCGCGCATCCTCCTGCTCGAAGAACGCGGCTTTGCAGCCGCCCGCATCGCCGAGACGCTGGCGCCGGTGGCTGAGGCGATCATCCGGGCCGATACCTGCGCCGACGCGGTTCATCTCCTCGACCAGAGCACCGAGCTGGTCATCGCCAGCCTGTCTATGCCCGACAGCGATCCGCTGCGGTTGGTGTCGCAGTGGCGGGCGACCGAGGCGTTCCGCCAGCTCCCGATCCTGCTTCTGGCCAATGACGGCGAGCTTGCGCAGCTCGCAAAGGGGCTCGATCTCGGCGCCAACGACTATCTGATCCGGCCGGTGGACCGCAACGAGCTGTTGGCTCGCGTCCGCACGCAGATCCGCCGCAAACGGCTGCAGGACCGGCTGCACGAGAATTATCATCGCAGCCTGTCGCTGGCGCTGACCGACGAGCTGACCGGGCTTTACAACCGCCGCTACGTGCTGGCCCATCTCGAAGAGGTCGCGGCGCGATCCAACGGTGCGCCCGTCGACACCGCGATCCTGATGTTCGATATCGATCACTTCAAGAACGTCAACGACCAGTACGGCCACCCCGGCGGTGACGACGTTCTGCGCCAGCTCGCGGCGCGTGCGCTGCGCGGGCTCAGAAGCGTCGATCTGGTTGCCCGACTGGGCGGCGAGGAATTCCTTGTCGTGATGCCGGAAACCACCATGGGCGCGGCGATGGTCGTGGCCGAGCGGCTGCGCAGCGCGGTCGCCGCCGAGCCGTTCGTGCTGAATGGGACCGGCAAGAAAATTCCGGTTACGGTCAGCATCGGGGTCGCCGTCGCCGAGGCTGCCAGCGACACGGTCGACAAGCTGCTCAACCGTGCCGACGAGGCGCTCTATGCCGCCAAGAACAGCGGCCGCAACCGGGTGGTGTCGCACGGCACCGAGAGCTCGCCGATCGCACCTCTGGTAGCGATGGCTCCCGTCGCGATCGCGTCGTAGGAATTTCCCGGGCCTCGGGCGTCTCACCCGAATCTGCAAAAAAGAGAGCGGGCGACACGCCGGCCGTCCGACAATACGCTAATGCCGAACAAGCAAATCCCCGGGACCAGCCCGGGGATTTGCAATTCCGTGGGTGCCGTCGCGCCGCTACTTGATCTTCGCTTCCTTGAAGACGACATGCTTGCGCGCGACCGGGTCGTATTTCTTCAGCTCAAGCTTGTTGGTCTTCGTGCGCGGGTTCTTCTTGGTCACATAGAAGAAGCCGGTGTCGGCGCTGCTGACCAGCTTGATCATCACGGTATTGGTTTTGGCCATAAGAAACTCCGGCGCGGCTCGATGCTAGCGTGGCTCGGAATTTAGCGCGCGGTCCGATCCTGTCAAGGCGAGCCCGCTCGGCGCGTCAGGCGATTTCCGAACGAGATCGGTCGCCCCGGGGAGCGCCCGCAGCGCCGAGGCGTAAAGCGCCGGATCGCCCAGCATCCGCTCCGCCACCGCGACATCGACCGGCGGGCTCTCGTGATCGAGCGGGCAGGCACGACGGAGCGCCCGCCATCCGCCTTCGTCGAGGCGCGCCCGCGGCGGCGACGGCGGGGGCTCTTTCGCGCGCTGCAGCGCGGTGTCGAGCGCGCTGGCATCGTCGCGAAGGTCGCCGGTACAAATCGTCGGTACGACCCCGTGATCCTGCAAGAGATAGCCGGAGGGCGTGACGAGCCGGGCCCAGGTCAGCGTCAGTTCGCCGTCGTTCGGCAGGCGCATCACCGTCTGGACGGTGCCCTTGCCATAAGAGGAGCTGCCGACGATGACCGCTCGGCCGACGTCCTGCAACGCCGCGGCAAGAATCTCCGAGGCGGAGGCCGAGCCGCCGTTGACCAGCACGACGACCGGCACCCGCGGCGCGATCGCGTGGCCGGATGCGGCAAAATACTGGTGGCTCGCCGGATGGCGGCCGACCGTCGCGATGATGGGGCCGTTCTGAACAAACAGCTCCGCCAGGCTCACTGCCTGCTCGAGAAGGCCGCCCGGGTTGCCGCGCACGTCGAGGATGACGCCCGTTATGTGATCGCCGCCCGCCCGGAGCGCGCTCGCGATCTGCTCGGTCGTGCTCTGGTTGAAGATGGCGATGCGAAAGATCGCGATGCCGCCGTCGTGCGCGATGGTCACGCTGGGGCGGATCACCCGCTCGCGCTGGAAACGGAACTCGTGGGTCTGCTCGCTCGGGCCGCGGAGGACGGCGACCGTGATCGGGCTGCCGATCGGGCCGCGCAGATGCTGGACGACCCAGGCGCGCGAGTGCCTGGCCGTCGCGGCGCCGTCGATCGCCGAGACGCGGTCGCCGGCACGGATGCCGGCGCCTTCCGCCGGTCCGCGCGGGTCCACCTGGGTGATGCGGAACTCGTCGTTGCTGCTGTCGAGCGTGATGCCGATGCCGCCGAACCCGTTGCGCTCGTCGCGTTGCTCGCCCGCCAGCTCCGGCGGCGAGTACCGCGAGAAGCGGTCGAGGGCGGAGGTGATCCCGTTGAAGACGGCGTGGTCGACCGTCTCGGCCGGCGCCACCGCGATCTGGGGTGACACGCTGCGGGCGAGCACCAGAATCCGGTCGAGATACGCCGTCATCTCAGCCGGGTCGTTTGTGTCGGGGATCGCGAAGGATCCGACCGTCTTGCCCTGATAGGCGATCACGAGCGACGCCTGGCTCCCGACGCCCGGGCCCGGTGCGGCGGCAAAAGCGGGGTCGATCGCGTTGAGGCGCGCGACTGCGGCGGTGATCAGGGTCTGGCCGGAGACGGGGCGGATATAGAGGGTGTTGATCTGGCGGAACGTATAGCCGAACAGCTTGTCGTCGGGGGTCTGGCTCGCGGTGGTGCCTTGGGGCGCCCCGCCGCCGCACGCCCCCAGCGCCAGAAGCCCGCCGAGCACCGTGGCCCGCGCCACCTGCATCGCTGATCTCGTGATCGGGTGGATCCGCATCCCCGGGTTTCCCCCTGTCCCCCGGGCACTCTTCTGCCTTACCCGCGAGGCGCGGTCGCCTTGACGCCGGCCGTTTCCACAGAGTAGAGCGCACCGCCCCGATCAACAAGCCGCCGCGATTACCGTCGCCCTCTCGTGTTGCGCGGAGATGGTTTGCGCGGAGTGGGCGGCGGCTCGGCGTCATCGAGCCTGAAACTGAGCCGGCCGCTGATCGGGTCGGCCTCTTCGAGGCAGGCCTTCACCTCATCACCGAGCGCGAAGACGCGCCGCGTACGCTGTCCGACGAGGCGGTGGCGGCGGGCGTCATGGCGGTAGAAATCCGCCGGCAGGGTCGAGATCGGGATGAGCCCGTCGGCGCCGGTCTCGGCGACTGTGACGAAGAGCCCGAAGCGGCCGACCCCGGTCACCCGCCCGCTCAAGACGCTCCCGACTGCGCCGGCGAGCAGCACCGTGCGATAGCGATCGAACGCCGCCCGTTCGGCCGAAGCCGCGCGCCGCTCGGTGAATGAGATGTGCTCGGCGATCGGCTCCAGTTCCTCCGGCTGCCGCGGCAGTTCGCCGAGGAGGGCGCGGTGCACCAGAAGGTCGGCATAGCGGCGGATCGGCGAGGTGAAATGGGCGTAGCGGGCGAGGGCCAGACCGAAATGGCCAATGTTGCGCGGGCTGTAGACGGCCTGAGCCTGCGCCCGCAAGACGAGGTCGTTGATCAGCGGCGCCTCTTGTGTCCCCGCCGCGCGGGTCAGGACGCGGTTGAACAGCTCGGGCCGCACCCGCTCGCCTTTTGCCAGGGCAAGGCCGGGCTGGTGGAGCTCGATCAGGAAGTCGCGCAGAGCCTCGACCTTTTCCGGATCGGGGAGGTCATGGACACGGTAGACGCAGGCGCGGTGCCGCGCCTCCAACTCCTCGGCCGCGGCGACGTTGGCAAGGATCATGAACTCCTCGATCAGCCGGTGGCTGTCGAGCCGGGGTTGCTCGACGATCGCGACCGGCTTCCGCGCGGGGTCGAGCAGCACCTTGTGCTCGGGCAAATCGAGCGCCAGTGCGCCGCGCGCGATCCGCGCCCGATCGAGGACGGCGAAGGCGCCGTAGAGCGCGGCGAGCCGCTCGCGCGGGACCGGCGCCACCCCCGCGTCATCCTGCGCCGCTTGAACGCCCTCATAGGTCAGCCGCGCCGCCGAGCGCATCAGCGCCCGCTCGAAACGGTGCCGCCGCTTGCGTCCGTCGGCGCCGAGCCAGATCTGCGCGACGAGACAGGCGCGATCTTCTCCCGGTACCAGCGAGCAGAGCCCGTTCGACAGCGCTTCGGGTAGCATCGGCACGACCCGGTCAGGGAAGTAGACCGAGTTGCCGCGCCGTGCCGCCTCGCGGTCGAGCGCGCCGTCGGCCCGGACGTACCAGGCGACGTCGGCGATCGCGACGACGATGTGCCAGCCGCCGGGATTGGCCGGGTCCAGGTCGGGCTCGGCCCAGACCGCGTCGTCGAAATCCCGCGCGTCCGGCCCGTCGATCGTGACGAGGCCCAGCGCCCGCAGATCGACCCGCCCCGCCGATTCCGGCGATCCCGCCTCCGCGGCTTCCTTCAGCGCCGCCGCGGGAAACTCCTCCGGGATGTCGAATTGCGCGATCGCCAGGAGGCTGAACGCGCCCGGCGCCTCGGCCGAGCCGAGCTTCTCGGTGATCCGCGCCTGCGGCGGTCCGTAGCGCCGGGTGACAATCTCCTCGGCCACGACCAACTCGCCGTCCTCGACTCCCTCCGCCTCGCGCGCGGAGACCGCGAAATCGCGCCGGTCGCGCCGGTCGGCCGAATCGATCCTCCCGCCGTCGGACCCGCGCCGGAACACGCCGATGATCCGGGTGATCCTCGACTCGGGTGAGCGGGCAAGCGACGAGCTCACCCTCCCGCGAGGGCGTCGCGACGGCAGGACGTGGCGGTGCTGTCTATCCCCGCGCCGGGTTCGGTTCGGCAAAGCGCGTCACGTTGAGATAAGGGCTGGGTTGCTCCACCTGCCGCAGCTCATAGGCGAGCTGCATCCCGAGCCAGGTTTCCGCGGTGCTGCCAAACGCCTTTTCGAGGCGCAGGGCCATCTCAAGGGAAATGCCGCTGTGGCCATTCAGCGGTTCCGACAGGGCCTTGCGCGTGATCCCCAATCCTTCCGCCGCCTGTGTGACGGAGAGGCCGAGAGGCTCGAGACACTCATCCCGGAGAATCTCGCGGGGATGCGGCGGGTTGTGCATCCTCGGCATCGCTCAAAATCCCTCGCGGGGCATCGTGACGCCCATTCAAGCGTTCGAAGAATTGGTCTTTCTTGCTGTCGCCTTCTTGGCGGCGGGCTTGCGCGCCGCGGGCTCTGCCGCCCGCTTGGGTTTTGCGGCAGTCTTCGGCTTTGCCGCAGTCTTGGCTGCCGGTGCCGCCTTCTTGGCGGCTGGCACAGCTTTCCTTGCGGCTGGCGTCGCCTTGGCGGCTGCGCGTCTGCCGCCGCCGCCGCCGCGGGTCGCCTTGCCCTTCTCTGCGAGGAGCGCGATGGCCTCGTCGCGCGAGAATAGTTCGGGGTCGGCCGCGCGCGGGAGCGAGGCTAGCGTCGCGCCGGTCGAGACGTAGGGGCCGAAGCGGCCGCGGTAGAGGCCGATCTTGCCGCCATCGGGGTGTTCGCCCAGTTCGCGGAGGAGCTGCGGTCCGCGGCGCTGCCCGGTTTTCGCCTCGGCCAGCACGGTCACGGCGCGGTTCAGCCCGATCGTCAGCACATCGTCGTCGCCGCCGAGCGAGGTGTAGCTGCTGCCATGCTTCAGATACGCGCCGAACCGGCCGATCCCGGCATTGATCTGCTCGCCGGTTTCGGGATGGCTGCCGATCTCGCGCGGCAAAGCGAGGAGCCGGGCAGCCATGTCGAGCGTCACCGCCGCGGGGTCCATGCCTTTGAGCAGGGCGACCCGTTTCGGCTTGGTGCCGTTGCTGCCTTCGCCGAGCTGGAGGTAATGCCCGTAAGGGCCCTTCTTCAGTGCGATCGGCTGGCCCGTCGCGGGATCGTTGCCGAGCGCCGTGTCGGTCGCCGTCTCCGGCGCCTCGCTGCTGTCGACGCCAAAGGCGCGGGTGTAGCGGCAGTTCGGATAATTCGAGCAGCCGATGAACGCACCGTACTTGCCGAGTTTCAGCGCCAGCCGGCCGTCGCCGCATACCGGGCAGGCGCGGGGGTCTTTGCCGGTGCCGTCGTCGCGGAAGAAATGGCTGCCGAGCCCGTCGTCAAGCGCGGTCAGCACCTGCTTGACCGTCAGCTCCCGGGTACCATCGATCGCGCCGGAGAAGTCCTGCCAGAATTTGCGCAGCACCTCCTTCCAGTCGATCTTGCCGTCGGAAATGTCGTCGAGCTGGTTTTCGAGGTCGGCGGTGAAGTTGTATTCGACGTAGCGCTCGAAAAAGCTCGTCAGGAACGCCGTCACGAGCCGGCCGCGGTCCTCGGGGACGAAGCGGCGCTTGTCGAGCTTGACGTAGTCGCGATCCTGCAGGACCTGCAGGATCGAGGCATAGGTCGAGGGCCGGCCGATCCCCAATTCCTCGAGCTTTTTGACGAGGCTCGCCTCGGTATAGCGCGGCGGCGGCTGGGTGAAGTGCTGGCTCGGGGTGACCGGACCGCGGCCGAGCGCATCTTTCGCCTGCATCGCCGGGAGGCGGCGGCCTTCGTCGTCGCCCTCCGGGTCGTCGCGGTCTTCCTGATAGAGCTTGAGGAACCCGTCGAAGACGATCGTCGACCCGGTCGCGCGCAGCCGTGTCTTGCCGGTGCGGTCGGCGATGTCGACGGCGACCTGGTCGAGCACCGCCGATTCCATCTGGCTCGCGACGGTGCGTTTCCAGATCAGCTCATAGAGGCGGCGCTGCTCGGCGTCGACATAGCAGGCGACGTCGTCGGGCTTGCGCGACAGGTCGGTCGGGCGCACGGCCTCATGCGCCTCCTGCGCGTTCTTCGCGGGGCTGCGATAGACCCGCGGCGAACCCGGCAAATAGCGCTGACCGAACTCGTCGCCGATCAGCCGGCGCGTCGCGGCGATCGCCTCGCCGGCGATCGCGACGCCGTCGGTACGCATATAGGTGATGAGGCCGACGGTCTCGCCGGCGAGGTCGACGCCTTCGTAGAGCCGCTGTGCGATCCGCATCGTCCGGCTCGCGCCGAACCCGAGCTTGCGCGACGCCTCCTGCTGCAGGGTCGAGGTTGTAAAGGGCGGGAACGGGTTGCGGCGGGTCTGGCGCCGCTCGACATTGGCGACCGAGAAGTCGCCGGCGCCGAGGATCGTCGCGACAGCGGCCTTCGCCTTCGCCTCGTCGTCGAGCGTGAAACGGTCGAGCCGCTTGCCGTCGAGGTCGGAAAGATGCGTGGTGAATTTGTCGCCCGACGGGGTCGTGAACTCGACCTCGACCGACCAGTATTCGCGCGGCTTGAACGCCTCGATCTCGGCCTCGCGCTCGCAGACGAGGCGCAGCGCCACCGATTGCACACGCCCCGCCGAACGGCTCCCCGGCAGTTTCCGCCACAGCACCGGCGACAGCGTGAACCCGACCAGATAGTCGAGCGCGCGGCGGGCAAGATAGGCGTCGACGAGCTCGGCATCGATCTCGCGCGGATGCTCGAACGCGTTGGTCACCGCGCTGCGGGTGATCTCGTTGAAGACCACGCGCTTGACGTCGATCCCTTTCTTCAAGGCGCGGCGGGCAAGCAGCGCCTCCTTGAGGTGCCACGAGATCGCCTCGCCCTCGCGGTCGGGGTCGGTCGCGAGATAAAGCCGGTCGGCGGTGCGCACCGCCGCGGCGATCTCTTTCATGTGCTTTTCGGACCTGCCGTCGACCTCCCACGACATGTCGAAATCATCGTCGGGGCGCACCGAGCCGTCCTTGGCCGGCAGATCGCGGACATGACCGTAGCTCGCCACGACCTTGTAGTCGTCACCCAGGTATTTGTTGATGGTCTTCGCCTTGGCCGGCGATTCAACGATGACGACGTTCATGACCAGTTCAAACAGCCCAAATCTTTAAGACAGTGCCGGCTTAACAAACGCTTAGCGAAGAGACACCAGGTTGCCGGGATGACGCTCGACGCGTCCCGCCAGTTCCAGTTCGAGGAGAAGCGTGGCGATTGCGGCGGGAGATAACTGGCATTGGCGCACCAATTCGTCAACCGCGACCGGGGTCGGCCCCAGCCGTTCGACCAAAAGATCGATGTCGCCGTCGGCCGCGACGGGGGCCGGCGGGACGGGTGGAGGAGGGACCTCGAACGGCAGCCGCAGGGTACGCCGTGGCGCCGGCGGCAGCGGCTGGGCCCCGTGCAACAGCGGGCCGAGCTGGCTCACGACATCGGCGGCGGTCTCGGTCAGCGTCGCACCGCTGCGCAGGAGGTCGTTGGTGCCGCGGCAGCGCGGGTCGAGCGGCGAGCCCGGCACGGCAAACACCTCGCGCCCCTGCTCCAAGGCGAACCGGGCCGTGATCAGCGAGCCCGACCGCGCCGCCGCCTCGACTACGACGACCCCGAGCGCCATTCCCGAGATGATGCGGTTGCGGCGCGGGAAATGCCGCGCCTGCGGCTCGGTCCCCGGCGGCAATTCGGCGACGACGGCTCCGCGCTCGGCGAGCGCCCGGTACAGCCCGCGATTCTCCTCGGGATAGACGACGTCCGCTCCGCCGGCGACGACCGCCACGGTGCCGCTTTCGATCGCCCCGGCATGGCTGGCCGCGTCGATCCCCCGCGCCATGCCCGAGACGACGACGATCCCCGCCGCTCCGAGCCCGGCCGCCAGATCATGCGCGAGCCTGCGCCCATTCGCCGAGGCGTTCCGCGCGCCGACGACCGCGACCATCGGCAGGTGCAAAAGATCGGGGTTGCCGAGCGCGGTGAGCACCGGCGGCGCATCCTCGACTGCCGCGAGATGCGCCGGATACCCCGGCTCGCCCCAGCAGACTAGCGTCGCGCCGATCCGGTCGAGCGCGGCCAATTCCCGTTCGGCGTCGACCCGCGGCATCGCCTTGAGCCCGCGCCGCCCAAGCTGCGGCAACTGCGCCAGCGCCTCGCCCGCCGACCCGAACCGCCGCAAGAGCGCATAGAACGACACCGGTCCGATGGTATCGGTCCGGCACAGGCGCAGCCAGTCGAGGCGTTCCTGCGGTTCGAGCTCGCGGGTGGGCAGAGCGATCACTCCCTATAGCGACGGCAACTATAGGGCGAAGAATCAGCTCTTGGAAAACGAGATGCGGCTTTCGGTACCGCCGATCAGGCGTCGTATGTTCTCGTGGTGGCGCAGGATGATGAGGATCGCGATCACGACGACCAGCGCCGCGCTGTGGCTGTCGAGCGTGAGACCGGCGATGACCGCTGCCCCGGCGGTGGCGACCAGCGACGCCAGCGACGAATAGCGGAACAGCACCGCCATGAGGAGCCAGAGCGCTGCCGCCCCGAGCGCGACCGGCCAAGACAGCGCCAATAACACCCCAAGCCCCGTCGCCACCCCCTTGCCGCCGCGGAAGCCGAGCCAGACCGGGAAAATGTGCCCGAGGACGACCGCCCCGCCCGCTGCCAGCGCCGCATCGGGGCCCCAGCTCGCCCCGATCCATACCGCGGCGAGGCCCTTCAGCAGATCGAGCGCCAACGTTGCGGCGGCCAGCGCCTTGTTGCCGGTGCGCAGCACATTGGTCGCGCCGATGCTGCCGGACCCGATGGCGCGAACATCGCCATATCCGCAGGCCTTGGTCAGCAGCAGCCCCCACGGGATCGAGCCGAGCAGATAGCCGATAATGGCGGCGAGGATAATGATCATCGCTGAAAGATAGTCCGTCCGTCGACGATTGTCCGCATCACCTGTCCCCGGACCGGACGGCCGTCGAAGGGCGCGTTCTTGGATTTCGAACGGAGCGCGTCGGTGTTGATGCGCCCGGACAGGTCGGGGTCGAAAAGGACGAGGTCCGCCGCCCCCCCTTCCTTGAGCCGTCCGACATCGAGGCCAAGGATCCTCGCCGGGTTGGCCGTCAGTCGCCGCAACACCTCGATCAGGCTGAGGCGGCCGCCATGGTGGAGTTCCAGCGCCAGCGCCAGGAGGGTTTCGAGCCCGACGATGCCCGCCGTCGCCGACGAGAACGGCAGCCGCTTCGAATCCTGGTCCCATGGGGAGTGGTCGCTGGCGATCGCGTCGATCGTGCCGTCGGCGATGCCGTCGACGACGGCCTGCCGGTCGCTTTCCTCGCGCAGCGGCGGCGACAGTTTGGCGAAGGTGCGGTAGTCGCCGATCGCGGTCTCGTTGAGCACGAAATAGGGCGGGGCCGTGTCGCAGGTCACGGGAAGCCCGGCCTGTTTTGCGTTGCGGATCGCGGCGATGCCTTCCGCGGTCGAGACATGGGCGGCGTGGTAGCGGGCGCCGGTGATTTCGACGAGGCGGAGGTCGCGCTCCAGCATGATCACCTCGGCCATCGGGGTGACCCCGGGCAGGCCGAGCCGGGTCGCCGTTTCGCCTTCGGTCACCTCGCCGGCCCCCCCGAGGGAGGGCTCTTCCGGGTGCTGGATGATAAGCTGGTCGAAGCTGCGCGCGTAAGCGAGGACGCGGCGCATCACCAGCGCATTGGCGATCGCCTTGACTCCATCCGTGAAGCCGAGCGCGCCGTTTTCGGCGAGGAGGCCGATCTCGGTGAGCTCCTTGCCGGCGAGGCCTTTGGTCGCCGCAGCGTAGGTGTGGATCTTGGCGAGCCGTGCCTCGCGCGCGCGCCGGGCGATGAATTCGACGACCGAGACGTCGTCGACCGGCGGCTCGGTGTTGGGCAGCGCGACCATCGTCGTGACGCCGCCCGCCGCGGCGGCTTGGCCGCCGCTCTCGATCGATTCCATATGCGCGGCGCCGGGCTCGCGGAGCTGCACGCGCATGTCGACGAGGCCGGGCGCGAGGCAGAGCCCCTTGCAGTCGATCGTCTTGGCATCGTCGACCACGAGGTTGGTGCCGAGCTGAGCGATGCGGTCGCCCTCGACGAGGAGGTCGCCTGGCCCGTCGCGGTCGCTCTCCGGGTCGATCAGCCGCGCGTTGCGGAAGAGTTGCCGGGGTCCGCTCATTTCAACGCCGGCCCGTTGCCGGGGCCGCGGTCCTGGCCGAGGATTTCGAGGCAGGCCATCCGCACCGCAACGCCCATCTCGACCTGCTCGCGGATGAGGCTCCGGTCGATGTCGTCGGCGACCTCGCTGCCGATCTCGACGCCACGGTTCATCGGGCCCGGGTGCATGATGAGGGCGTCGGGCTTGGCGAACTTCAGCTTGTCGTAGTCAAGCCCGAAGAAGTGGAAATACTCCCGCGTCGACGGCACGAACGAGCCATGCATGCGCTCGAGTTGCAGGCGCAGCATCATCACGATGTCGACGCCCTTGAGCCCCTCCACCATTTCGTGGAAGACCTCGACACCGAGCTTCTCGACTGCCGTCGGCAGGAGCGTGCGCGGCGCGACCACCCGGACCCGCGCCCCCATGACGTTGAGGAGCGCGATGTTCGAGCGCGCGACCCGGCTGTGCAGCACGTCGCCGCAGATCGCGACGATGAGCCCGCCGAGCTTGCCTTTGCGGCGGCGGATCGTCAGCGCGTCGAGGAGCGCCTGCGTCGGGTGCTCGTGGCTGCCGTCGCCGGCGTTGATGACCGCGCAATCGACCTTTTCCGAGAGAAGCTGCACCGCCCCCGATTCCGGGTGCCGCACGACCAGCACGTCGGGATGCATCGCATTGAGCGTCATCGCCGTGTCGATCAGCGTCTCGCCCTTCTTCATCGACGAAACCGCGACAGCCATGTTGATGACGTCGGCGCCAAGGCGCTTCCCGGCGACCTCGAACGAGGTGCGGGTGCGGGTCGAATTCTCGAAAAAGCAGTTGATCAGCGTCCGCCCGCGCAGCGTCGCCTTCTTCTTTTCGGCCTGGCGGCTCAGCTCGACGTAGGAGTCCGCAAGGTCGAGGACGTGGTTGATGTCGCCCGGCGTCAGCCCCTCGATACCGAGAAGGTGCCGATGCCGAAATTCAGGTTCCTGCATAAGCTCGGGATCATAAGGAGCGGGGTGGGCGTCAGCAAGGGTGGGTCGGAAGGGCTTGGATTTTGCGGCGATGGGGCTCCGGGCTTGCGCACTACAGCGCAGGCGATTCGGTGCCTGGACCGCGGGCGTCTCGCCCGCTCTTCCGCTGGATACGGGCGAGACGCCCGCGGTCCACAACGGTCTGCCATACCCCGCGCAGGATTGACGCCTCCGCCGCATCCCCTATCGTGCGGAAATGTCCGTACCTTCCGCGATCGCCACGCCGCAGGCGGGGGCTCGCCGCATCGTGCTGATGCTGGCGGGATGCCAGGCGCTCGCGATGACCAGCATGAGCATCCTCGCGACGACGGCCGCGATCATCGGCAACATGCTGGCGACGAACAAGGCGCTCTCGACCCTGCCCGTGGCGTTGCAGCAGACCGGGATGATGTGCGCGACGATCCCGGCCGCGCTGCTGATGGCGCGAATCGGTCGCCGCGGCGGGTTCTGGACGGGATCGGCGCTGGGCGCGTCGGGCGGGGTGGTGGCCGGGCTTGCGGTCTGGCAAGCCTCGTTCCCGCTGTTCTGCCTCGGCACCTTTATGATCGGCAGCTCGAACGGGTTTGCCCAGCAATACCGTTTCGCCGCGGCCGAGAGCGCCGACGAGGCGTTCCGGTCGAAGGCGATCTCGCTGGTTCTCGCCGGCGGCGTCGTCTCGGGCACGTTCGGGCCCGAGGTCGCCAAATGGTCGCGCGACCTCTTTGCGCCGGTGACCTTTGCCGGCTGTTTCGCGCTGGTCGTGGCGTTGCAGCTCGCCGCCGCCGCGCTGCTCTATTTCACGCGTCTGCCGCCCCCGCCGCCGCGCGGCCATCTGCGCGGGGAGGGACGCAAGCTGACGACGATCATCGCCCAGCCGATCTTCATCGTCGCGCTGCTGTCGGGCATGACGGGATACGGCGTCATGGCGCTCGTGATGACCGCGACGCCGATCGCGATGCTCGGGTGCGGGTTCGTGTTCCCGGATGCCGCGCTGGTGATCCAGTGGCACATCCTCGGCATGTACGCGCCGAGCTTTGTGACGGGGCATCTGATCGCGCGATTCGGGCTCGTCAAGGTGATGACGGCCGGGGCAGGTCTGCTTGCGACCTGTTGCGCGATCAACCTCGCGGGGGTCGGAGAGGCCAATTTCTGGGCCGCGAACCTGCTGCTCGGGGTCGGCTGGAACTTCCTCTTCATCGGCGCGACGACGCTGCTGACCCGAACCTACCGGCCCGAGGAGCGCGCCAAGGTGCAGGCGTTCAACGATTTCATGATCTTCGGCACCTCGACCGTGTCGTCGTTCTCGTCCGGGGCGCTCTTGGCGGGGTTCGGTTGGCCGACGGTGCAATATGCGGTGCTGCCGGCGGTCGCGGTCGCGCTGACTGCGGTGCTGTGGCTGAGGATACAGACGCGCCGGACGGAGCCGCAATATATCGGGCTTTGAGCAACTCTAAGGTGCGGTTGCCTCTTTGTTGCGCTTCTGGCATGTTGCGACTGCCCTGACCTGCCCCCAGTCGCGCCATGGGCGCGGCGCTTGTGGGCAGGTTTTTTCTACCGTTCTTCGAGGGGAATTTTGCCGATGTCAGCGGCCTTCTATCTGATCTTCGCATGCGGCATCCTGGCATTGCTGTACGGGTTCGTGACGAGCCGCAGCGTGCTGGCTGCCGATGCCGGATCGGCGCGGATGCAGGAGATTTCGGGGGCCGTGCAAGTCGGCGCCCAGGCCTATCTCAACCGCCAGTACCGGACGATCGCGATCGTCGGCATCGTGATCCTGATCATCCTCTGGGTGACGCTCGGCTGGCGCGTTGCCCTCGGCTATCTGATCGGAGCGACGCTGTCGGGCGCGGCCGGGTATCTCGGGATGAACGTGTCGGTGCGCTCGAATGTGCGCACGGCGCAGGCGGCGCGGAGCGGGCTTGCGGCCGGGCTCTCGATCGCCTTCAAGGCCGGCGCAGTGACAGGGCTGCTCGTGGTCGGTCTCGGCATCCTCGGGGTTGGGGGCTATTACTGGTTCCTGCGGCAGACGGTGCCGGGCGAAGACCTGCGCGAGACGCTGCAGGCAATGGTCGCACTCGGTTTCGGCGCGTCGCTGATCTCCATCTTCGCCCGTCTCGGCGGCGGCATCTTCACCAAGGGCGCGGATGTCGGCGCCGACATCGTCGGCAAGGTCGAGGCCGGCATTCCCGAGGACGATCCCCGGAACCCTGCCGTCATCGCCGACAACGTCGGCGACAATGTCGGCGACTGCGCCGGAATGGCCGCGGACCTCTTCGAGACCTATGCGGTCACGATCGTCGCGACGATGCTGCTCGCCAACATTTTCTTCGCCCCGCCGCTGCGCGACACGATCATGCTGCTGCCGCTGTCGATCGGCGCGGTGTGCATCGTCGCCTCGGTGATCGGCACCTTCTTTGTCCGCCTCGGTTCCGACCAGGGCATCATGAAGGCGCTCTACAAGGGCCTCATCGCGACCGGCATCCTGTCGATGATCGCGATTGCCGCAGTGGTCGACTGGCTCGTCGGGCTCCAGGTCAAGATGCCGATGGGCTCGACATCGCTGACCGGCTGCGACGTGCTGGGCTGCGCCGTCGTCGGCCTCGTCGTCACTGGCCTCATCGTGTGGATCACCGAGTTCTACACGTCGACCGAATACCGCCCGGTGCGCAGCATCGCGCAGAGCTCGACGACCGGCGACGGCACGAACGTCATCCAGGGGCTCGCCATCTCGATGGAGGCGACGGCGCTGCCGGTGCTGGTGATCTGCATCGGAATCATCGTGTCGTATCTGATCGCGGGTCTCTTCGGCATCGCGCTCGCGGCGACGACGATGCTGGCGCTCGCCGGGATGATCGTTGCGCTCGACGCGTACGGTCCGGTCACCGACAACGCCGGCGGCATCGCCGAGATGGCCGACCTGCCTGCCGACGTGCGCAAGACCACCGACGCGCTCGACGCGGTCGGCAACACGACGAAGGCAGTCACCAAGGGCTACGCGATCGGTTCGGCGGGCCTCGCCTCGCTGGTGCTGTTCGCCGCGTATACCGAGGACCTAGCCCACTATTTCCCCAAGCTGCAGGTGCACTTCAATCTGCAGGACCCGTATGTGGTGATCGGGCTCTTCCTCGGCGGCCTCTTGCCGTACCTGTTCGGGGCGATGGGCATGACTGCCGTGGGCCGCGCCGCCGGCTCCGTCGTCAACGAGGTGCGCCGCCAGTTCCGCGAGATCCCCGGGATCATGGCGGGGACGGCGAAGCCCGATTACGGCCGTGCCGTCGACATGCTGACCAAGGCGGCGATCCGCGAGATGATCATCCCGTCGCTGCTGCCCGTTGCGGCGCCGATCGTCCTCTACATCGTCGTGTCGCTGGTCGCCGGGCAGGCCGCCGGGTTCAGCGCTCTCGGCGCGATGCTGTTGGGCACGATCGTTACGGGGCTGTTCGTCGCGATCTCGATGACCTCGGGCGGCGGCGCCTGGGACAACGCGAAGAAATACATCGAGGAAGGCCACCACGGGGGTAAGGGTTCCGACGCGCACAAGGCGGCGGTGACCGGTGACACCGTCGGCGACCCGTACAAGGACACGGCAGGCCCCGCGGTCAACCCGATGATCAAGATCACCAACATCGTCGCGCTGCTGCTGCTGGCGATCCTCGCGGTCTGGAGCCACTGAGGGGCGGTCCGGCGCCCCTCGGCCGGCCGTTCCGCCCTAGCCGCTTATTGGCTGCGGTTCGGGTCGTTGGGCAGCGGACCGGCCTGACGGCCCTCGGTGGTGTCGCCGGCGCCCGAGCCGGCGTTAGCGCCGGTACCCTTGTTGAAGCGGCCGACATTGCCGATGATCTGCTCGAGGAATGTCAGTTCGCGGCCGGGCGCCGGGGTGGCGCCGGGCGCGGGCTCGATCTCCCGGGCGTCGGCGAGGGTCCGGTGGCCCAGGCCACGGACGACGCCGTTGGGGTCGAAATCGACCACGAAGACATTCTGGTCGAGCACGTCGGGCTGAAAGAACGAGATCCGCGACGTCTTCCGGCTGATGTAGTACCAGGAGTTATCGTCGAAGACGCCCACGCTCGACGGCGTGCCGAGGATCTTGACGACCTGCTCCTTCGTGAGGCCGGGATGGATCTCGGCCATGCGTTCGGGCGCGGGCAACGCGCCGCGCTGATCGACTGTCGCCGCGCAGCCGCCGGCCGCCAGCATCGCCGTCACGGCCGCCGCGGTGGTAAGGTGGCGAAACCGAGGAAACATGGAATTGACCAGCCTGTTACCATTTAAACCACAGCGGGCGGACTGTAGCCTCGCCCGAAACGCTGTCAACGGTTCGCGCCGGGGTTGAGGGGGTAGCGATGGCACTGTTCCGGCGCAATCCCCTGCGCGAAGCCGCGACACGCGCCTACGGCTCGATCGTCGAGCATGCGCGGCGCCCGGTGTTTTTCACCGATTTCGATGTGCCCGACACGGTCGACGGCCGCTTCGAGCTCATCTGCCTGCATGCGTTTCTCTATCTCCATCGGTTGAAGAGCGAGGGCGATCCGGGCGCATCGCTGGGGCAGTTCTTTTTTGACCTGATGTTTGCCGATTTCGACCGCTCGCTTCGCGAAATGGGCACCGGGGATCTGAGCGTGGGGCGCGAGGTGCAGAAGATGGCCCAGGCCTTCTATGGCCGAATCCACGCCTATGAAGACGCCCTCGATATGCCGGGAGATGCTGGGCTCCACGCGGCGCTGAGGCGCAATCTCTTCGGCACCGCCGCGCCTAGCGATGCGGGCTTGGCGGCGATGGCGGCTTATCTGCGTGACGAGGCTGTCCAACTGGGCCGACAGGATCCGGCCGCCTTGCTCGCCGGCTCCGTCACTTTCGGCGTGCCGCAGCGATGAGCGGGGCGGCGCCGGAATTCTCGCGGCTGGTACCGCTTGTCCGAATCGGCGCGGCGCCGTTCGAGCAGGAGATCTCGGCGACCGAAGAGGAATGCGCCACGCTGGCGCATCGTTTCGGGCTCCTGAGCCTGGAGCGGCTCGCTGCCCGCGTGGTCCTCGAACGCAAGCCGGGCGACACGATCCTCCTTTCTGCCGAGTGGGAGGCCGCGTTCACACAGGAATGCGTCGTCTCCCTCGACCCCGTGCCCGGCAGCGCGCGCGAGCGGTTCGAGTTGCGCTACGGACCCGCCGACGCCGAGGGCGACGACGACGCCGAGGCGCCGGCCTTCGAGCTTCTCGAAAGCGACGCGATCGATATCGGCGAGGCCGTGGCGCAGGAGTTCTCGCTGTCTCTGCCGCCGTTTCCGCATCTGCCCGAGGCCGTCCTCGAGATCGAGGAAGACCCTGCGGGTGAGGGACCGTTCGCGGTCCTCGAACGGCTTAAGAACCCGCTCGACTCACGGTGACCGGCCGTCTTCGCGGGGCGGGTACGGCGCCATCGCTGTTGCCGCGGGGTATCTTTTTCGCTAAATAAGACGGCTCCGTCCGCTCGGTTTCCAAGAGTTTCCCCATGGCCGTTCCGAAGAAAAAAGTCTCGCCGTCTCGCCGCAATATGCGGCGGTCGCACCATGCGTTGCCCGGGTCGGCCTATGCCGAATGCCCGAATTGCGGCGAGTTGAAGCGGCCGCACCACCTGTGCACATCGTGTGGTCACTACGACGGCCGCGAGGTCTCGCCCCCACCTGCGCAGCCGTCCTGATCCGTCCGTAGGGCGGAGAGAGGACGCAGGTGGCCGGCAACATCACGATTGCGCTCGATGCGATGGGCGGCGACCACGCACCGGCGACGGTGGTGCAGGGGGCCGATCTCGCGCTTGAGCGTCATCCACAGGCGCGTTTTCTGATCTTCGGCGAGGAAAGCCGGATCGCGCCGCTGATGGCCCGGTTGCCGCGGCTCGCCGGGGTGGCGACCGTCCACCACACGAGCGAGATGGTCCAGGACGACGACAAGCCGTCACAGGCGCTGCGCGCCGGCCGGCAGACCAGCATGCGCATGGCGATCGAGGCGGTCGCCGACGGCCGCGCCGACGGTATCGTCTCGGCCGGCAACACCGGCGCGCTGATGGCGATCGCCAAGTTCGTACTGAAGACGCTCCCGGGGATCGATCGGCCGGCGATCGCGACATTCTTCCCAACCACCCGCGGCGAGACGGTGATGCTCGACCTCGGCGCCAATATCGAATGCGACGCCGACAACCTCGTGCAGTTCGCGCTGATGGGCGACGTGTTCGCGCGCACCGTCCTAGGTCTCGTCGAGCCGACCGTCGGGCTTCTCAATGTCGGATCAGAGGACCTCAAGGGCAATGACGCGGTGCGCGGCGCGGCGGCCCGGCTGCGCGGCGGGATGATGCCGATACGCTTTCACGGGTTCGTCGAGGGCAACGACATCACCGCGGGCACGGTCGACGTCGTCGTCACCGACGGGTTTAGCGGCAATGTCGCGCTCAAGACCGTCGAAGGTACGGTAAGGATGTTCTCGCAATCGGTGCGTGCGGCGTTCGGTTCTTCCCTGTCGGCAAAGCTCGGCTATCTGCTGGCGCGCGGCGCGTTGAGGAAAATGCAGTCGCGCCTCGACCCGCGCCGCTACAATGGTGCGATGTTCCTCGGGCTCCGCGGCATCGCGGTCAAAAGCCACGGCTCGACCGACGCGTTCGGCTTCGCCAACGCGATCAGCGTCGCGATCGACCTCAAGCTCCTCGGGTTCCTCGACAAGATCCGGGCCGAACTGCAACGCCTCAACGATGCGCAACCGACACCGCAGGCGGTGTCGACGGCTGCGCTGTAGCCGTCCCCCTGATGGGTTTTCGCTCGCTGGTCGCCGGGTGCGGAGGCTACCTCCCCGATCAGGTCCTCACCAATGACGAGCTGGCGCAGCGGCTGGACACCTCCGATGCGTGGATTCGCCAGCGCACCGGCATCGCCGAGCGGCGCATCGCGGCACCGGGGCAGTTCACCTCGGACCTCGCGGTTGCGGCCTCGCGCCGCGCGCTCGACCGTGCCGGGATGAGCGGCAGCGACCTCGATCTGATCGTGCTGGCGACCGCGACCCCGGACCTCACCTTTCCCGCGACAGCCACCAAGGTCCAGGCGCAGCTCGGCATGAAGCGTGGCGCCGCCTTCGACGTGCAGGCGGTCTGCTCGGGCTTCGTTTTCGCGCTGTCGGTCGCCGATAACGCGATCCGGCTCGGCCAGGCGCGCACGGCGCTGGTGATCGGCGCCGAGACCTTTTCGCGCATCCTCGATTGGAACGATCGCGGCACCTGCGTCCTCTTCGGTGACGGCGCCGGGGCGCTGGTGTTGAATGCGGCGCCTGAGGCCAGCGCGGGCGGCCGCGGCGTCCTCTCGACGCGTCTCCACAGCGATGGGACCCAGCACGACATCCTCTATGTCGACGGCGGGCCGTCGGCGACCCAATCGACCGGCTACCTCCGCATGGAGGGGCGTGAGGTGTTCCGCCAAGCGGTGCACCACCTCGCCGAAGCGGTCGAGGAGGCGCTCGCCGCGGGCGGGTACACGGCCGCGGACCTCGACTGGCTGGTGCCCCACCAGGCGAACAGCCGCATCATCGATGCGGTCGGGCGGCGGCTCGGCCTCTCGGCGGACCGCGTCGTCAATGTCGTTGCCCGCCACGCCAACACCTCGGCCGCGTCGATCCCGCTAGCGCTGAGCGAGGCGGTCGAGGACGGCCGGATCAAGCCGGGCCATCTCGTGCTGATCGAGGCGCTGGGCGGCGGGCTCACCTGGGGCGCCGGGCTCATCCGCTGGTAGGAATGTTCGGCGGTACTTAAATTTCTACCGACAACGCTTTGGAATTTGACGAACTTTTTTGGTCGAGCTAACCTTGCGCGCGAAGTAGGGGAGGGCGTCATGGCCGGTCAGACGGTTACCCGCGCTCAGCTCACCGAGGCGGTCTACCAAGAGGTCGGGTTGTCGCGCAACGAATCGGCCGAGCTGGTCGAATCGGTGATAGCCGAGATTTCCGGGGCGCTGGCGCGGGGCGAGATGGTCAAGATTTCGTCGTTCGGCAGCTTTGCCGTGCGGCAAAAGGGGCAGCGGGTCGGCCGCAATCCGAAGACCGGGCAGGAAGTGCCGATCAACCCGCGACGGGTCCTCGTGTTCCGGGCCTCGCACGCGCTCAAGGACAAGATCAACCACACGCTGGCAGCGCCGAGCGCCCGCGCCAAGGGATCGTCGCGCTGAGGTGAGCGAGGCACACGATGACGCAGTCGGCCGGCGGGCCAGCAAGCGGGCGTCGGCCTTTCGCACGATCGGCGAGGTCGCGGAGGACCTCGACCTGCCGGCGCATGTCCTGCGCTTTTGGGAATCGAAATTTCCGCAGCTCAAGCCGCTGAAACGCGGCGGCGGCCGGCGCTATTACCGGCCCGAGGACATCGCGCTCCTCCGCCGCATCCGCCAGTGCCTCTACCAGGACGGCTACACGATCCGGGGTGTGCAGAAATTGCTCCGCGAAGGTGGTCTCAGCGAGGACGGCACGATCCCGCTGTCATCCGAGCCGTCAGAGGCGAGCCTGTTCCCGCTCGACCCGATCCCGGCCACGCCGCCGCGTCCCCGCCGGGTTGCCCCCGAGCCGAAAATGGTCGAGCCCGAGCACCCCGACTTCGGCCGCGCCGCGCTCGAAGAGGCGAGGCAAGAGTTGATTGCCATCCGCGAACTGCTCAACCAGCTCCGCAGCGGGGCGTAGCCGAGCGCGTTTCTGCTCCCCGCCGGGATGGTCGATCGTCGCGGGCGACAGCTTTGCCTAATGGTTATGCTCGGAATGGTAACGGAGAATACGCTGCATCTCCGCGTCGATGAGCATAACCGGACGCATTTTGCGGAGCCCGCTTCCGTTCCGCCGCTCAACTACGAGAAAGGCGGCCAGCTCATCGATCTGTCATTCTGGCGGGCGCCGGAGCGGTTGTTTGACGAATCCACGAACTTCTGGACTGGGCGCGCGCGGCGTGGCGGTGGCGCACCCGGTTGAGGCAACGCCGGAAATCGGACGATTACGTTGGATAACCCACCGAATAGGGCGGGGTTTTCCCTGCTTCCGGCGGGGTGAATGGTATGCCTTAATTGCCGGTGCCATCCAGATCCCGTATCGCTAAGATACCGCAGTGGTACCGATCTCGATCCTCGACCTGTCGCCGATTGTCGAAGGCGGCGATGCCGGCCAGTCGCTGCGCAATTCGCTCGACCTTGCCCGGCATTGCGAGGCGCTCGGCTATCGCCGGTTCTGGATGGCCGAGCACCATAACCTCCCCGGCATCGCCAGCGCGGCGACCGCGGTGGCGCTGGCGCATATCGCCGCCGGCACCAAAACCATCACGGTAGGCGCCGGCGGGATCATGCTGCCCAACCATGCGCCGATCATGGTCGCCGAGCAATTCGGCACCCTGGCTGCGCTTCATCCTGGCCGGGTCGAGCTAGGGCTTGGCCGCGCGCCGGGCTCGGACCAGATGACGATGCGCGCGATGCGCCGCAACCTGCTCGCCGGGGACGATCAGTTCCCGCGCGATGTTGTCGAGTTGATGAATTATTTCGAGCCGGCGCAACCCGGCCAGCGGCTCCTGGCGGTGCCGGGGGCAGGTCTCCACGTGCCGATCTGGATCTTGGGGTCGAGCCTTTTTGGCGCCCAGCTTGCAGCCTATCTGGGGCTACCCTTCGCCTTTGCCTCGCACTTCGCGCCCGCTGCGATGATGGAGGCGATCGCGACTTATCGCGATCGCTATGACCCGACGCACGGGCAGCCCAAGCCGCGGCTCATGCTTGGCGTCACCTGCGTCGCCGCCGAGACCGATGATGAGGCGCGGTTCCTGTTTTCATCCCTGCAGCAGTCGACGCTCAACAACCGCACCGGAACGCCGAGCCGCGTGCCGCCGCCCGTGGCCGATTTTGTCGCCTCGCTCGACCCGTACCGGCGTGCGGTCGTCGATGATGCGCTCGGGTCTGCGGTGGTCGGCGGCCCGGAGACGGTGCGGCGCGGCCTCGAGGAATTCGCCACCCGCACCGGCGCCGACGAACTGATGGTCACCGCCAATATCTTCGACCATGAGAAGCGCAAGCGCTCGTTCGAGATCATCGCCGAAGTGGGCGGGGTGAACCCACCACCCGACGCGTCCCGATAGATTGCCGAACGTCGCGGCCCCACGGATCAACGTCTTCGATGCCTCCGCATCGTTGCGCCGCCCCCGCCTCATCGGTATGATCCGCCTTCCTCGCCAGAGGTCCCGGTCGGAGCGTAGCGCAGCCTGGTAGCGCATCAGCATGGGGTGCTGGGGGTCGAGAGTTCGAATCTCTCCGCTCCGACCAATTCTCGCATCGGGAGCCCCCGCCCATGTCGACCGAGCGTCCGGAAAACCCGCTGGAATCTTGGCAGTGGCCGGAGGAGCACTGGCGCAAGCTCGTCGACCGGGTGCGTGCCGGCAAGGCGCTCCGCCCGGCGAAATGGCCGGGTGGCGCTCGCTGCGCCGTCGCCCTGTCGTGGGACAGCGATCATGAGACGAGCGATCTGCGCGAGGGCGGCAAGTCGATCGGCCGGCTCGCCTGGGGCCAGATGGGCGCCCGCGTCGGCGTGCCGCGCATCCTTGACCTGCTCAAGAAATACGATGTCAAGGGCAGCTTCTACGTGCCCGCGGTGACCGCGCTGCTGCACCCCGACGAGCAGCGCCGCATCGTCGCCGAGGGGCACGAGATCGGCATCCACGGCTGGATCCACGAATTGAACTCGATCCTCCCCTACGAGGACGAGCGCGATCTGACGTTCCGCGCCGCCGATGTGCTCGAAAAGACGAGCGGGGTGCGCCCTGTGGGCATGCGCACGCCGTCGTGGGATTTCTCGTGGAACACCCTCTCGATCGAGGCCGAGCTCGGCCTTCTCTACGATTCCTCGCTGATGTCGGACGAGGATTGCTACGAGCTTCTGCTCGACGGCGAGCCGTGCGGGGTCGTCGAATTGCCGGTCGAATGGGTGCGCGACGACGCCGTCTATTTCAGCATGAACCGCTTCTCCTCGCTCCGCCCCTATACGCCGCCCGAGGGGGTGCTCGACATCTTCCGCCGGGAGTTCGAGGCGGCGTATGCCGCGGGCGGCCTCTTTCAGCTCACGATGCACCCGCACATCATCAGCTATCGCTCACGGATCTGGATCCTCGAAGAGATCATCCGGATGGCGCAGGCGCGGCCCGGCGTGTGGTTCGCGACACATGCCGACGTCGCCCGCTGGGCCAAGGAAAACGCGGCCTGACCTCCACCGCGGCCTGACCTCCAACGCGACGGGGCCCGGCGCGCGAAACGCCGGGCCCCGTCTGTGAGGAGGGGAGGCAGGGTTAGTATTTACGTTTGACTTCCGGATCTTCCTTGGCGGCGTGGCGCTTGCCGATCAACTCGGCATGCTCCAGATCGCGCCGCTCGGGGCCATCCATCGCACGTTCCGCCTCGCGGGCCTTCTCGCCCACCTTGCCGGATTCGACAAAGCGCCGCTGCGCCTCGTTATATTCTCGTGCTGCGGTGCGATTGCCCTCGCCCTCATTACGCTGTTGTTCATGTTTGCGATTTTCGTCCATAGAACCTCCTTCGCTTTGTCTCCAGCAAACGAGGCCAAACAAGGGATGTTCCACACAAAAGACATCATATGTTATAATTACGGTGGCGGACAGAGAATTACTTTCTATGTATTTACGCACCGCGCGAGCGCATATCGGTTTCAATACGGATAGTCCCAGAAGCGCGACCGGCGATGCAGACGGCGAAGAGCGTGGTCCGGCTTCCGGTGCCGTCGTGCAGCAGCGAGGCGGGTGAGCCGCCGAAGATCGTGCGCACAAATTCCGTGCAACAAGCGGTCCAATGCGGGGGTTACAAGGCGGGCGCCACCGCGCGAAAGCGGAGCCGGACGTAATCCGCGATCCACAGCCCCGTCTCGTCGCGGAGGATCGGTTCGAGGAGGTCGCAGACCTCGTCGAGCGCTCGGCTGCGGTCGGACGGGGGGAGGGGGCTGACGAAATCCTCGCAGAACGTGTCCATCCAGCGCCGGAGCCCGGCCTCGACCGGGGTCGGGCGCGGCACGATCGCGATCTCCTCGACCCGGAAACCGGCCGCTTCCAGCTTTGTCCGATAGGCGGCGGCCGACGGGAAATACCATGGCATCTGCTTCAGCGAATCGACGCCATGGCGGGCGAGCACGGCGCGGAACGCGGTCATGATCGCCGCGGTATTGTTGTGCCCGCCCATCTCGGCGACAAACCGTCCGCCCGGCTTCAGCGCCCGGCGAACGCCGGCCAGCACCGGCTCTTGCGGCCGCATCCAATGAAGGGCGGCGTTCGAGAACACGGCGTCGAACTCGTGATCGAAATCGAGGCTTTGCCCGGGACAGACGCGCGCATCGAGCCCCCGCGCCTTGGCCGCCGCGACCATGTCCGGCGCGGCGTCGACCGCGACGACCGACGCGCCGACAGCCGCAATCTTTTCAGTGAGAACTCCGTCGCCGCAGCCGAGGTCGAGGATGCGCTCGCCAGGTTTCGGCGCCAAAAGCTCGACCACCGGCGTGCCAAAGGCCGGCACGAAATGCGCCGTCTCGGCGTAACGTTGCGCCGACCAGTGCTGCTTCGCCAATTCCGCCATCGCCGTGGCCCTTTTCTCTATAGTCGCGGGGTTGGACGGAGCCTAGCTACCCGAGGATACCCGGATAAGGAGCAAAGTTATCCTAGCATGAATCATACCTCGATAGCGCCCATGGCTACAGCCTTGAGCTGCGCTTCCCTCGGAAAAGGCCGAGGGCGAGCATCACCGCTCCAAGGCCCGCGCCGCCGCCCGAAATCATCCCCGCGGTGCGCCTCATCTCGACCGGGTCGTTCGAGCCTGGGATGAGCGTCTCCATGGATAGGAAAAATTCCGCCGCGAGGATGATGAGCAGAATGCCGGCGAGGACGACGCGAAGGTTCATCGGGGCTGGTCCCGGCTGTGAAGAAGGCTGGAGGCCGCCGGTCCCGTCATGACTCGTCGCCGCATTCTAGCCATCCTGTGACCTCATGGCTCGATCGTCGCACCCACCACCTCCCGAGGTCGTCGAACTCGCGATCGACGAACTCGGCTCCCAGGGAGACGGGGTCGCGTCCTGGCGCGGCGAGACCGTGTTCGTGCCGTTCACGCTGCCCGGCGACCGGGTCCGCGCCCGTCTCGGTTCGCCCCGTCAGGGCGGGCGCGAGGCGAGGGTGATGGAATGGCTGGCGAGAGGCCCCGGCCGGGCCGAACCCGTCTGCCGCCATTTCGCCCGCTGCGGCGGTTGCACGCTCCAGCATCTCGATGCCGAAACCTACCGGGCCGCCAAGCTCGCCGGCCTCCTCGCCGCCCTCCGCCGGGTCGGGATCGACACCGCGGTCGTCGGGCCCCTCCGCACCGTGCCGCCGGGCCGCCGCCGCGCCGGGCTCGGCTTGCGTCGACCGAAGGACGCACGCGCGCCTGCCGTCGTCGGGTTCCGCGAACGATCGAGCCATGCCGTCGTCGATATGCGCGAGTGCCCGGTGCTGGAGCCGGCGCTGTGGGCGCTGGTCGCCCCGCTGCGTGACCTCGCAACCGTCGTGTTGCCGCCGGGAGGCGCGGCCGAGGTCAACCTGACGCGCACCGACAGCGGCATCGACATGCTGGTGGAGGCGTACGAGCCGCCCAATCTCGCCGCATTGGAGGGATTGGCCGCCTTCGCCGCCGAGCACGACCTCGCCCGCATCGTCTGGCGTGTCCGTGGGACCGACACCCCGGTCGTCCAGCGTCGCCCGGTGCGCATGGTGTTCTCGGGCACCGCCGTGCCGTCCCCGCCCGGCGGGTTTATCCAAGCGAACGCCGAAGCCGAAGCCACTCTCATCGCCGAAGTGGTGGCCGCGGTCGGCGACGCCCGCCCGGCGCTCGACCTCTACGCCGGGCTCGGCACCTTCACCTTTGCCCTGACCATAGCCGGCCCGGTCCACGCCGTCGAAGGCGATGCAGCCGCCGTTGTCGCGCTCACGGCCGCCGGCGCATCCGCCGAGCGCCGCAACCTCGATCGCGACCCGCTTCCGCCCGAGGCGCTCGCGCCCTATGCCGCCGCAGTCTTCGATCCGCCCCGCGCCGGCGCTCTCCGGCAAGCCGCAGCGCTCGCCGCGTCAACGATCCCGACGATCGCCGCCGTCTCCTGCAACCCCGCCACCTTCGCCCGCGACGCCGTCTGCCTGATCGCCGGCGGCTACCGCCTCGATCGGGTCACCCCCGTCGACCAATTCGCCTGGACCCCGCATCTCGAGGTGGTAGGGGTGTTTCGGCGATAGGCCTAAGCCTTCTCCTTCGCCGCTTCAGCCTGCCGCCTTAGCGCAGACAGGGTCGTGCGAGTGGAGATGATCTCGGGGTCGATCTTCAACGTCAGGATCGCGGCTCGCTTCGAGGCGACGGCTGCGTTGAAGGCGGGGCCGAAGTCTTCGGTTCGGGTGATTTCCGCGGCGTGGGCACCGTAGGCTTTGGCCAGGGCGAGGAAGTCAGGGTTTTTCAGCTCGGTACCGACGACGCGGCCGGGGAAGCGGCGTTCCTGGTGCATGCGGATCGTGCCGTACATCCCGTTGTCGAAAACGAGAATGATCGGCGTCGCGCCGGCGCCGAGCGCGGTGGCGATCTCCTGCCCGGTCATCAGGAACCCGCCATCGCCGCAGAACCCCACGACGATGCGGCCGGGAAAGGCGAGGCTGGCGCCGACCGCGGCCGGCACGCCGTAGCCCATCGCGCCGCTCGTCGGCCCGAGCTGGCGGCCGGGCCGGCGGTATTGCAGGAAGCGGTTGGGCCAGCCGCTGAAATTGCCGGCGTCGCTGGTGATGATGGCGTCCTCGGGGAGGCGCTCGCGCAGCCAGGTCATCACCCGGCCGAGATCGAGCGCCGGTGAGTCGGTCAGTTTCGACGGCTGCAGCCCGGCCTCGTATTCGGCGCGCGCGGCCTTGCGCCACTCGGCCCAGCGCGGGTTCGGGATCGGGGCGAGCGCGGCCGCGGCGGCGGCGAACTCGGCCATACCGGACTGGATCGCCAGCGTCGGACGGAACACGCGGCCCAGTTCCTCGGCGGCCATATGGACGTGGATCAGTGTCTTGTCCGGGTCGGGGATGCCCATCAGCGAATAGGATTGCGAGGTAATCTCGCCGATCCGCGCGCCGACCGCGAGCACGAGGTCCGATTGCTTGATCCGCGCGACGAGGCTCGGCGCCGCGCCGGTGCCGAGATCGCCGGCAAAGACGCCGAGCCGGTTGTCGACGATGTCCTGGCGGCGGAACGAGCAGCAGACCGGGATGTCGCTGGTCTGGGCGAACTTGGCGATGTCGGCGCAGGCGGCGTCGCTCCACGATCCGCCGCCGACCATCATGATCGGGCGCTCGGCGGCGGCGAGCAGGCGCCGCATCTCGGCGAGATCGGCGGCCCCGGGGTGCGCGCGCACCGGGCGGTAGGGGCCGATGACGGCGGCCTGGCGCTGGTCGCGCAGCATGTCCTCGGGGAGGGCCAGAACGACCGGGCCGGGGCGGCCGGAGACGGCAGTCTGGAACGCCTGGTTGACGAGCTCGGGCACGCGCTCGGCCATGTCGATCTGCGCCACCCATTTGGCGAGCGGCGAGAACATCCGGCGGAAATCGACCTCCTGGAACGCCTCGCGGTCGATCTGGTGGCGCGCGACCTGACCCACCAGGACGATCATCGGGGTCGAATCCTGGAATGCCGTGTGGATGCCGATCGAGGCGTTGCAGGCGCCGGGGCCGCGGGTCACGAGGAGAACGCCGGGCTTGCCGGTGGCCTTGGCGTAGGCCTCGGCCATGAACGCGGCGCCACCCTCCTGGCGGCAGGTAATGAGGCGGATCTCGGGCGCGTCGAAGAGCGCGTCGAGCACTTCGAGATAGCTTTCGCCGGCGACGCTGAACGCCATCTCGACGCCGTGGGCGCGCAGCGCGGCGACGACGAGCTGGCCGCCGGTCATCAGGGGAAGGTTGGCGCTCATCGTCAAATTCGGCCGGTCGCTGTTGACGGGGGCGCCATTTGAGACGATGCATCGCTGCGGCGAAAGCGGTTTGTGCGGTGGGCTGCGCGGTTCCGGAGCCATACCCGCACCGCGTGTGCGCGAGTGGGCGAATTCGGCAGGAACCATTTCCCCAGTGGTGGAATTTGTCCTACGGTCGGGATGTAGTGCGCGCTGGGGACACATCGGCCTGCCGCTGCATACAAGCTCTGTTGAGGGGGTTTGTCGGCGATGGTGACAGGGTTCTGCCTAACGGCGGTGCCGATGCGGCGCGGCGCCGTGATCGGTGTGCGACGATAGGGCTGCCATGAACGACCAGCCGACCCCATTGGCGCCGCCGGTCGCGCCGCCGCCCGGCCGGCCGCTGCCGGAGACGCGGCCGCCTTTCCCGCCCGCCCCGCCGGCCGAGCGGCCGCCCCGCCGGCACCGGGTGCTTTACCTGATCCTCGGCCTCGTGCTCATCGCCGGCGCCGCGACCTGGGCGATCACGCACAACAAGGAAAAGACGACGCCGGCCGGGCGGTTCGCCTCCGGCGGGACGATGCCGGTCGGCACGGCGACCGTCGCGCAGGGCGACATGCCGATCACCCTGTCCGCGCTCGGCACGGTGACACCGCTCGCGACGATCACGGTGCAGACGCAGATCAGCGGTCAGTTGATCGAAATCGGATTCCAGGAAGGGCAGATCGTCCAAAAGGGCGATTTCCTCGCCCAGATCGACCCGCGCCCGTACCAGGTCGCGCTCGAGACGGATCAGGCGCAACTCGCCAAGGATCAGGCCTCGCTCAACGGGGCCGAGGTCGACCTCAAGCGCTATACGACCCTCGCGGCGCAGAAATCGATCGCAACCCAGACCCGCGACGACCAGGTCGCCACCGTCGCGCAGGACAGGGCGCAGGTGATGCTCGACCAGTCGAACATCGATACGCAAAAGCTGAACCTCGCCTATTGCCGCATCACCTCGCCCGTCACCGGCCGGGTCGGGCTGCGCCAGGTCGACCAGGGCAACTACGTGACGCCGACAAGCCTCGCCAACGGTATCGTCGTGGTCACGCAGCTCTCGCCGATCTCGGTCATCTTCACGGTGCCCGAAGACAACCTGCCGCAGGTGATGAAGCAGTTCGGCGGCTCGGCGCCGCTGCAGGCGACGGCTTACGACCGCGCCGGCCTCACCAAGATCGACACCGGCCAATTGTCGACGATCGACAACCAGATCGATACGACGACCGGCACCGTAAAGATGCGCGCCACGTTCGACAACAAGGCGAACACGCTGTTCCCGAACCAGTTCGTCAACATCCAGCTCTTGGTCGACACGCTGAAGAACACCGAGATCGTGCCCGACGCGGCGATTCAGCGCGGTGCGCCCGGCACGTTCGTCTATGTCGTCAAGCCAGACAACACGGTCTCGGCGGTGCCGGTGACGCTCGGCCCCGACGACGGCCAGAAGGTCGCGGTGACGAAAGGGCTCTCAAAGGGGCAGGTCGTCGTGATCGACGGCGCTGACCGGCTCAAGGACGGCGCCAAGGTTACGATCTCCGAGCCGGGGGCTTCCGGCCAGGGCGGGAGTGGCGGGACCAATCCGCCGGCGAGTACCAATGGCCAACCCGGCCAACGCCAGCACGGCCAGGGCCAGGGGCAAGGACAGGGACATCAGCGGAGCAGCCAGTGAGGCCGCGGCGGGCTGCGACTTGCTTGACCGTCTCCCTCGATGGAGGCGGGCGGAGAGGGAGTGACCTCCGCTGCACGCTCTGTCCTTACCTCGCATCAGCCCCGCCCATACCCTCCCCCATCATGGGGCAGGGCCATAGGGGCGCCCGGTGAACCCGTCGCGCATCTTCATCCTCCGGCCGATCGCGACGTCGCTGCTGATGGCGGCGATCATGCTGGTCGGCATCATGGCCTACCGGTTTCTGCCGCTGTCGGCGCTGCCCGAGGTCGACTATCCGACGATCCAGGTCACGACGCTGTATCCCGGCGCGAGCCCCGATGTGATGACGTCGTCGGTGACCGCGCCGCTCGAGGTGCAGCTCGGCCAGATGCCGGGGCTCAGCCAGATGTCGTCGGCGAGCTCGGCCGGTTCGTCGGTCATCACGCTGCAGTTCAACCTGAGTTTGAGCCTCGACGTCGCCGAGCAGGAGGTTCAGGCCGCGATCAATGCCGCCGGCAACCTCCTGCCCTCCGATCTGCCGGCGCCGCCGATCTACGCCAAGGTCAACCCGGCCGACGCGCCGATTCTGACCCTGGCGCTGACCTCGAAGACCCTGGCGCTGACCCAGGTCGAGGACCTCGCCGACACGCGCATGGCGCAAAAGATTTCGCAGCTCAGCGGGGTAGGACTCGTCAGCATCAGCGGCGGCCATCGCCCGGCCGTGCGCATCCAGGCGCAACTCCGCCAGCTCGCCGCCTATGGGCTCAACATCGACGACCTGCGCACGATCATCGGCAACGCCAACGTCAACCAGCCCAAGGGCAATTTTGACGGGCCCAGCCGGCAATACACGCTCAACGCCAACGACCAGATCAAAAGCGCTAGCGATTACAACAATATCGTGATCGCCTACAAGAACGGCGCGCCGGTCTACCTCAGGGACGTCGCGATCGCGACCGACGGTGAGGAGAACACCAAGCTCGACGGCTGGATGAACAACACCCAGGCCGTGATCATGAACATCCAGCGCCAGCCCGGCGCCAATGTGATCGCGGTGGTCGAGGGGATCCAGGGGCTGCTGCCGAGCCTGCAGGCATCGCTGCCCGCGGCCGTGGACATCACCCAGCTCACCGACCGGACGACGACGATCCGCGCCTCGGTGTCGGATGTCGAGTTCGAGCTGGGGCTCGCCGTGATCCTCGTCGTCGCAGTGATCTTCGTCTTCCTGCGGAGCCCCGCCGCGACGGTGATCCCGAGCCTTTCGGTGCCGCTGTCGCTCGTCGGCACGCTCGCCTTCATGTATCTCGCCGGGTTCAGCCTCAACAACCTGTCACTGATGGCGCTGACGATCGCGACCGGGTTCGTCGTCGACGATGCGATCGTGATGATCGAGAACATCTCGCGCTATATCGAGGCCGGCGACCCGCCGCTCCAGGCGGCGCTGCGCGGCGCCGAACAGATCGGCTTCACGATCATATCGCTGACGATCTCGCTGATCGCGGTGCTGATTCCCCTGTTGTTCATGGCCGATGTGGTCGGGCGGCTGTTCCGCGAGTTCGCGATCACGTTGGCGGTCACGATCGTCATCTCGGCGATCGTGTCGCTGACGCTGGTGCCGATGCTGTGCGCCAAGCTGCTGCGCTTCCGGCGCGAAGAGGACATGTCCTGGTTTGCGCGCCGGACGCAGGAGGGGTTCGACCGGGTCATCCATGAATACGGGCGGCTGCTGAATTGGGTGCTCGACCACCAGCCGCTGACGCTTCTCGTCGCGCTCGCGACGCTGGCGCTGACCGTCTTTCTCTACATCGTGATCCCGAAAGGGTTCTTTCCGGTTCAGGATACGGGGCTCATCCAGGGCATCTCGATCGCTCCGACCTCGGTGTCGTTCGACGCGATGAGCCAGCGGCAGGCGGCGCTCGACGCCGAGATCCTCAAGGACCCCGACGTCGTCAGCCTGTCCGCATTCATCGGCGTCGACGGCACCAACGCGACCCTTAACGAGGGCCGGGTGCTGATCAACCTCAAGCCGCGCAACGAGCGCAGCCTGACCGCGAGCGACATCATCCGCCGGCTGCAGAACGAGCTCGCGGGTATCCCGGGCATCACGCTCTACATGCAGCCGGTCCAGGATCTGACGATCGATACCACCGTCAGCCCGACCCAGTACCAGTTCGTGCTCGAAGACGCGAACGCGAGCGAGTTCGACACCTGGGTGCCGAAGCTGGTGGATAAATTGCAGCGGCTGCCGCAGCTTTCCGATGTCGCGACCACTTACGCGGCGAACGGCCCGTCCGCCTATATCAACATCGACCGCAGCACCGCCGGCCGCTTCGGCATCACCCCGGCGACGGTCGACAACGCACTCTACGACTCGTTCGGCCAGCGCATCGTCTCGACGATCTTTACGCAGACCAACCAATACCGCGTAATCCTCGAGACCACTCCGGCGGCGCAGCAATCGCTCGATTCGCTCAATTCGATCTACCTGCCCTCGTCGCTGTCGGGCACCGGGCAAGTACCGCTGTCGGCGATCTCGACTCTCGAGCAGCAAACGGCGCCGCTGGCGGTCGACCACATGAACCAGTTCCCGGCCGTGTCGGTGTCGTTCAACCTTGCGCCCAACGCCGCGCTAGGCGATGCGGTCGACGCGATCAAAAAGGCCGAGAAGGACATCGGCCTGCCGCCAAGCATGATCACGAGCTTTCAGGGCGCCGCGCTCGCGTTCCAGAATGCGCTCTCGAACGAGGTCATGCTGATCGTCGCGGCGATCGTCACGATGTACATCGTGCTGGGCGTGCTCTACGAGAGCTATATCCACCCGATCACG
>DASXFE010000015.1:0-21312 GCA_036489765.1 Allostellaceae bacterium
ATCGTCGAGCCAGGTTTCAAGCGTGCCGGCGAGGGCGAGGCGGGCGTGCGGGAACGGGCCTTTGGCCTCGGCGCAGGCTAGGTCGATCCGGTCGACAGCATCGCGGCGGCCGGCGGCAACGGCGGTGCCCTGCTCGGCCATCACCGCTTCGAGCGCACAAACCCAGGTGGCGTCGGCCGGTCCGTCGCGCAACAGGCGCGAGCGTTCGCGCAGGGCCTGCTCATAGGCGGCGACGCGGCTCGCATGGGCCGGGTCGAGACCGAAGACCAGGCGGTCGAGGAGCCGTCGGCGCGCGCCGGGGCCTTCGATAAAGAGGCGATCCATCTGCGGCGTCAGCCAGATGAGGCCGAGGCGCTCGACGAGCGCGGCCTGCGCCTTTGCCGGCTCGCCGTCGATGCGGACGATCCGGCGCTCGCCGGTCTCTGGCTCGCGGCCGGTGCCGAGGCGAACGGGGCCGCGCCGGGTCTCCGCAGTCGCCGCGACGGCCCACCCGTTCGCGCTGCCGTGCCGGTCGATCTCGCTGAGCTTGGCGTTGCGCAGCCCGCGGCCGGGCGACAGGAACGAGATGGCTTCCAAAAGGTTGGTCTTGCCGGCGCCGTTAGGGCCGGTCAACACGACGGGCCCGGTGTCGAGATCGAGCCTTGCGGTGCCGTAATTGCGGAAATCGGTGAGCGCCAGCCGGGTCACCCCAACCCGCCCGCGGGGCCGGGTCAACACCCCCACCGCACCCGCGCCTTCCTGGTCCTGCGCCGGAATTAGCATTACCGACATATGGGTTTGAAATGCCTCGATTTCCACCTTAGCGGACGCGATTCCGGCGGGCGCTCCCGGATCACACCCGCATCGGCATCAGCACGTAGAGCGCGCTCGCGTCGTTGCTGTCGCGGACGATCGTCGGCGACCCGGCATCGGCCAGCACGAACTGGGCATATTCGCCGCTGATCTGCTCGGTGATGTCGAGCAGATAGCGCGAATTGAACCCGATCTCGATCGGGTTGGCCTGATAGCGTGCCTCGATCTCCTCGACCGCGGTGCCGTTTTCCGGGCTCGCCGCGGACACGGTGAGCGCGCCGCGCTCGATCGTCAGCTTTACGGCGCGGCTGCGCTCGGTCGAGATCGTCGCGACGCGGTCGACCGCCTCGGCGAAGGGTTTGCATTCGACGTCGAGGATCTTGTCGTTGCCCGACGGAATGACGCGATCGTAATCGGGGAAGGTGCCGTCGATCAGCTTCGAGGTCAGCGACGCCTCGCCGATCGCGCATTTGATCTTGGTTTCGCCGAGCGAGACCTGGATCTCGTCGTCACCCTCGTCGACCAGCTTGCGGAGCTCGAGCACCGTCTTGCGCGGGATGATGACGCCCGGCATTCCGGCCGCGCCTTCCGGCGCGGTCATTTCGACACGGGCGAGGCGATGCCCGTCGGTGGCGACGGCGCGGATTACCGGCACCTCGTTGGCCTTCGTCGAATGCAGGTAGATGCCGTTGAGGTAGTACCGCGTCTCCTCGGTCGAGATCGCAAAGCGGGTGCGGTCGATCAGGCTGCGCATCTCGGTCGCCGACAGCGCGAACTGGTGCGGCAGATCGCCGGCCGACATGACCGGATAATCCTCAGGCGGAAGGCAGGCGAGGGTAAAGGTCGAACGACCCGAGCGCAGCACCATCTCGTTGCGGTCGGCGACGACCTCGAGCTCGACCTGGGCGCCCTCGCGCAACTTCCGCACGATGTCGTACAGCGTATGCGCCGACACGGTGGTGCGGCCGGCGCGCTCGATTCGCCCGGCAACCCGTTCGACGATCTCCAGATCCATGTCGGTGGCGCTCAAGGACAGGTTTCCGCCCTCGGTCCCCAGCAGGACGTTCGATAGAATCGGGATCGTCGTGCGGCGCTCGACGACGCTTTGCACATGGCCTAGCGCCTTGAGGAGCGCGGCTCGTTCGATGGTGAGCTTCATGGTGGCTGCATTCAAAAAAAGGAGTGGGTGACGAGGCGCCCGCGGCAGGCCCGACATGCCGTCGGCCAAACCCGCAATCGGAGCCCGATTATAGCATGGAACGCGCGGGGGCCAGGGGCTTGTTATGCGGTCCTCCGAGGTCATTCCGGGGCACCGCGGAGCGGCGAAATCGGAACCCATGAACACGTGCTTCCGAAGGCGCTCAGATCGTCAAATTCCGTGTTCTCGGGTTCCGGGTTCGGCCTGTCGGACCGCCCCGGAATGACCTCAAGAAAGCAGCATCCGGCGGAGAAGCTCGACGTCTTCGCCGAGGGCGCGGTCGGCGACGATCAGTTCATCGATCTTCTTGCACGCATGCATGACCGTGGTGTGGTCGCGGCCCCCGAACTTGCGGCCGATTTCGGGGAGGGAGCGCGGGGTGAGCTGCTTTGCCAGGTACATCGCGACCTGGCGCGGGCGGGCGACGATGCGCGCGCGCCGAGCCGAGGTCATCTCCGCCATCTTGATGTTGAAATGCTCGGCGACCTTTTTCTGGATCTCGTCGATCGTCACGTGGCGCTCGTTGGCGCGCAGAAGGTCGTGCAGGAGTTCGTGCGCGCTGTCGAGCGTGATGACCCGGCCGACGAGCTGCATGTGGGCGATGATGCGGTTGAGGGCGCCCTCGAGCTCGCGGATGTTCGAGGTGATCTTGTGGGCGAGGAACTCCAGCACCTTGGCGGGCACGTCGGCGCCCGCGGCCTCGGCCTTGGCGTGAAGGATGCCGAGGCGCAATTCGTAGGTCGTCGGGTGGAGATCGGCGACGAGGCCCCAGCCGAGCCGCGAGCGCATCCGCTCCTCGAGCCCCTCAAGGTCCGACGGTGATTTGTCGGCGGAGATGACGATCTGCCGGTTCTGGTCGACGAGTGCGTTGAACGTGTGGAAGAACTCCTCCTGGGTCGAGTCCTTGCCGCTGATGAACTGCACGTCGTCGATCATCAGGAGGTCGACGGAGCGGAACTGCTCCTTGAAATCCACCGTCGACTTGAAGCGCAGCGCCCGGATGAACTGGTACATGAATTTTTCGGCGCTGAGGTAGATCACCTTCTTGTGCGGTGCCTGGGTGCGCACGTGCCAGGCGATCGCGTGCATCAGATGCGTCTTGCCGAGCCCGACGCCGCCATAAAGGAACAGCGGATTAAACGGGACCGAGTGGATGGGCCCGGACAGCGCCTCGGCGACCTTGCGCGCAGCGGCGTTGGCGAACTCGTTGGGTTTGCCGACGACGAAATTGGGGAAGGTGAATCGCGAGTCGAGCGGGGCGGAAAGCTGGGCCCGATCGTCGCCGATGTCGGAGACCGCCATCGGGATGGGCAGGGCGGTGTCGGCCGCTGCCGTGACGCCGCCGGAACGGACCGCCGGCGCAGCGTGGGGCTCGACGATGATCGTCAGGCGCCGCACCGCCGGGTTCTCGGCCCGCCAGGCGGCGAGCAGCTTATCGGCGTAATGCGTCTCGACCCAGTTGCGCAGGAACCGCGTCGGCACCGAGACGACCCCCTCGCCGTTCTCGATCCGCTCGACGTGTATTTCCTGAAACCAGGACCGGAACTGAGTCTCCCCCAAATCGCCGCGAAGCCGTTTCAGAACCCTGTTCCAATCATCCACTACCGCCTCCGCTATGGCACTGTTCTGCCTTTTTACGGTCGCGTCGATGGCCACCGCTCCCCAAATATTCAGGTTTTAACTACGAATGTTCTTGAATAACCACAGAAACTCGGAAGTACTTGTTGCGGTAATAGTTGGGCTTACACGCCCCGCTTCGTAAACAAATCTTCCCCGTTGCGGCCATCATGATTGTAAATGGCCACAGTAGCACTGCCAAGACTGGGTGATCGTCTTAGATGTACAAGTGACCAACGTGTAATTTCGGCCACCGTCTTTAGACTTTAGGTTAGGAGTGCGAATCGGATCAATAGGAATGAACCATGAACAAATAAAATTTTTGCAATACAGTGACGAAAGACACAGTCACGCGCCGGCGCACCGCGCCGCGCTTGAACCCACTCTTCAAATCTGGCTTATAAGCCGTTGATTTGGATTGCTAATCGCGAAAGTTTCCGGGCCACCGTATTCCGGTGCATGACGCCCTTGGTGGTCGCCCGGTGGAGTTCAGGCTGGGCTTCCTGAAATGCCGCTTGAGCGACCGCCTTGTCGCCGCTCGCAATCGCGGTTTCGACCTTTTTGACAAAGGTACGGACACGGCTCATCCGCGACCGGTTGACCGCAGTACGCGTCTCGGTCTGGCGAAGGCGTTTTTCTGCCGATTTATGGTGAGGCATCGGTGCTCGTATTTGGCCACTGGGGCAATCAGGTGGAGGGGGCTTATATCGGCGTAGCCGCCGAGCGTCAACCGCGTGGGACCCCAACCATTGTTTTAGCTGGGTTGCTCAATGCGGCCGACTGGCCGTCCGTCCTCGATCCGAACCCGGATCGCAAAATCGTAACGGGACACATCGAGCGCGATTTCGACGTCCTCGGCGTGGAGGTGGGGACGCGCGAGATCGTGAAACCGCGCGACCTCGCCGCCGGCGAGGATCAAGCGACGAACCGCCTCCGGGTCGCCCGGCCGGCCTTCGAGGCGGTTGCGCAGGTGGAGGGCGCAGATCTCGTCCTCCTCGGTGCGCGTCAACCCTTCGCCGCCCATCGCGACGATGCTGATCGCCGGTGGCTCATCCGCCAGCATCGCCCCGACCGTGGCGTCGGCGGTGACGAGCGAGGCGGCATAGAGGCGATCGGCGCGGCTTGCCGCGGCGACGATGCCCTGGGTCCCGGCGCTGGTCCGCTGGATGATGGTCTTGCCGGCGAAGTCGACCGCGGCGATCTCGAACGGCGAGTTTCCGAAATCGAATTCATCGGGCGCACGGCCGCCGATCTCGCCCATGCAGATCTGGCCGATGCCGGCATCGCGCAGCCGCAGCGCCTCGTCGACCGCAGCGACCATGATGATGCGCTCGGCCCCGTTGGCGAAGGCGACAGCGGCCGTCGTGAACGCGCGGAACACATCGATGACCGCGACGGTGCCGGCCGCGCGCCGGGCGCCGTCGAGAAGGCTGTGGATCGTGATCTCGGGTCGGGCCACGCGGCGGTCCTCGTCAGCGGTTCTTGAAGGCGGGCCTGCGCTTGCCGATGAAGGCGGCCATCCCCTCCTTCTGGTCCTCGGTCGCGAAGGTCGAGTGGAAGAGGCGGCGCTCGAACCGGACGCCCTCGGACAGCGTGGTCTCGAAGGCGCGGTTCACCGACTCCTTGACCATCATCGCAATCGGCCGCGACATCTCGCCGATCCGGGTCGCCACCCCGATTGCCTCGTCGAGGAGCTTCTCGGCCGGGACGATGCGGGCGACGAGGCCGGCGCGCTCGGCCTCGGCGGCGTCCATCATCCGGCCGGTGAGGCAGAGGTCCATCGCCTTGGCCTTGCCGATAAAGCGCGGCATGCGCTGCGTTCCGCCGGCGCCGGGAAGGACGCCGAGGAGGATCTCCGGCTGGCCGAAGCGGGCGGTCTCGGCGGCGATGATGATGTCGCACATCATCGCGATCTCGCACCCGCCGCCGAGCGCGACGCCCTGCACGGCGGCGACGACCGGCTTGCGGCATTGCGCGACGCGCTCCCAGCCGCGGGTGATGAAATCTTCCTGATAGGCCTGCATATAGGTCTTTTCGGCCATTTCCTTGATGTCGGCGCCGGCGGCAAAGGCGCGCTCGTTGCCGGCGATCACGATGGCGCCGATCGCGTCGTCGAATTCAAGCTCGTCGAACGCGGCGCCGAGGTCGCGGATGAGGGCGGCGCTGAGGGCGTTGAGCGCCTGCGGCCGGTTCAACGTGACGAGGCCGACCGCGCCGCGGCGCTCGACCAGGATCGTCTCGTACTCGCTCATACCCTGTCTCCGCGGCACCGTTGACCTGCGCCGAGCTTACGTCAAAGCGGCGGCAAACGGCTCATTGATATGCGTTGGATACGAGTACGCGATGGTGACCCACGTGCCGGTCGATCTTCACCATGACGTGAGTAGAGTTAGTCGAATCAATAGGATAAGAGATTTGTCCCAGCCTTGGCCTCGCGGCTGCATAGGCGTCGTCAGGAGGGTCGCAATCGGCGTCGCTGAACCGCAGTCATGCAAATTCGCATCTGAACCCGCGGCCAGCGCGCCCCAACTAACCTCGTCAGCCAATAACGCCACGCCTCGCAGGGGAAGGCACCAATGAGCACCGAGGACGCGTCTATATCACTGACATTGCTGGGGCCGTTCGGCATGCGGATCGACGGCCGGTACTGCCCGCCGCTGCCGCGCCGGGCGCAGGCGCTGATCGCGCTGCTGGCGCTCACCAACGGCCACGAAATCGCGCGCGAAGACGCGGTCGCGATGATCTGGGGCAACGGCGGCGGGTGGCGTCGCGGCCTCGGCCTGCGGCAGACGCTGCAACTGATCCGCTACCATGCCGGTGTCAGTCTGGTGCGCCTCTCGCGCGGGCGGCTCAGCCTGATGCTCGAAGGGGTGACGGTCGACGTTGCTCAATTCCAGAGTCTCGCCGGGTCGGCCGATTGCTGCGAGCTATCCCGTTGCGCGGCACTCTATCGCGGTGAGCTCCTCGAAAACGTCGCGACGATCTCGCCGGATTTTGACGAATGGATCACCGTCGAGCGTATCCGCCTTGCCGCGATAGCTGCCGAGACGATGCAACGGGTCGCACTCGGTCACCTGGACGCCGGCGAGTACGACGCGGCCGTCGCGGCGGCGCGGCGGGTCGTCGCGCTCGACGAATTGCGCCTCGACGCCCATGCTCTGCTCGTCGGGATCCTAGGCCGTTGCGGCAGACGGGCGGAGGCGCAGCGGCACAGCGCATTCTGCGCACGAGTGTTGCGGAGCAGCGAGGATGACGCTTCTGCGGCCGCGGCGCTGCTGGCGCCGTATCTCGCCGACCGTGCGCGGGGCGGCAGCCGGTCGGGTTCGACCGCGGCGCCGTTCGTCCCGGCACCTCAGCCGATGCGCGGACGGCGATAGCTCAGCGCTGCCGCTTCGCGCAGAAAAAGGTCGAGCGCCCCGACTGCACGATGCGGCTGACGCCCTCGGCGCAGGTACAGCCGGGGCAGGGCTCGCCCCCCTTGCCGTAGACTGCCCAGCGGTGCTGGAAATAGCCGAGCTCGCCATCGGCCTGGACATAATCGCGCAATGACGAGCCGCCGGCCTCGATCGCCTCGGTGAGCACCGAGCGGATCGCCTCGGCGAGGCGGGTGGCGCGCGCGGCCGCGATCGTGCCGGCGAGGCGGCGCGGCGATATCCCCGCGCGGTACAGCGCCTCGCAGACATAGATGTTGCCGAGCCCGGCGACGACGCGCTGGTCGAGGAGAGCCGCCTTGATCGGGGTCAGCTTGCCGGCGAGTGCGCCCGCGAGGTACTTGCCGTCGAAGCCCGCTTCGAGCGGCTCGGGGCCCATGCCGGCGAGGAGCGGGTGCTGCAGTTCCTCGCCGCGCCGCATGTAGTCCATCAGCCCGAACCGCCGCGGATCGTTGAAGCGCACGACGGTGCCGTCGTCGAGCCCGAGGACGACATGGTCGTGCTTGGCGTCCTCGGCATTGTTGCCGCTGGCGACGATGCGCCCCGACATCCCGAGATGGAGGAGCAGCGTCCCGTCGTCATCGAGTTCGATGAGGAGGTACTTGCCGCGCCGCCCGAGCCGCCCGACCCGCGCCCCCATCAGCCGCCGGTCGAGCAGCGGCGGGAATGGCCGGCGCAGATCGGGGCGGCGCAGCTCGGCGCGAACGATCTGACGGCCGGTCATCTTGAGCGCAAGGCCGCGGCGTATCGTTTCGACTTCGGGGAGTTCGGGCATCGGGGTATCTTCCTGCCCGATGCATGAAAAAGAGACAAGCGCCGAAGTCGATTTCGGCTTTCGCCGGGTGCCCGAAGCGGAAAAGGCGCCGCTGGTGCGCGATGTCTTCGACCGCGTCGCGACACGCTACGACTTGATGAACGACCTGATGAGCGCGGGCATCCACCGGATGTGGAAGGCCGACATGGTCGCCTGGCTCAAGCCGCGTGCCGGGCAGCGCCTCATCGACGTGGCCGGCGGCACCGGCGACATCGCGCGGCGCGTGCTGCCGGCGCTGGGCAGGACGGGCGGCGCGATCGTCTGCGACGTCAATCACAGCATGATCGAGGTCGGCCGAACCCGCGCGCTCGACGACGGTATCCTGAGCGGCCTCGAGTTTCTGTGCGGCGACGCCGAGCGGCTGCCCTTCGCCGATCGCAGCTTCGACCTCTATACGATCGCCTTCGGCATCCGGAACGTGACGCGGCTGGAGCACGCGCTGGCCGAGGCGCGGCGAGTGCTGAGGCCGGGCGGGCGGTTCCTCTGCCTGGAATTCACCCCGGCCGTGACGCCGCTCCTCAAACCGTTCTACGACATGTACAGCTTCCGGATCTTGCCGCTGCTGGGCCAGATCGTCGCCGGCGACAGCGAGGCGTATACCTATCTGGCCGAAAGCATCCGCCGCTTTCCGCCCCCCGATGCGCTCGTGCGGATGATAGAAGCCACCGGGTTCGGCCAGGTCCGCTTCCGCAGCCTGACCGGCGGCATCGCAGCTCTCCATTCGGCCTGGCGGATTTAGGCGCGTTGTTCCGCAATCTCCGCAATTTCGCGCGGCTCGTTCGCGTCGGCATGATCCTGGCGCGACATGATGCGCTGTTTCTGTTCGACGGCGTCGCCGTGCCCGGGGTTGGGCTGTTGCGCCTCATGCGGCGGCGGGACACGGCGCGAAAGCGACCGGGCGAGCGGCTGGCCGAGGCGTTCCACCGGATCGGCCCGTGCTTCATCAAGCTCGGCCAAATCCTCGCGACCCGCGCCGATCTCGTCGGCGAAGATGTCGCGGCCGATCTCGCCCGGCTGCAGGACCGGCTGCCGCCGTTTACCGGCGACGAGGCGCGGCGGCTGATCGAGGCCGAATTCGGGACCGGCACCGATACGCTCTTCGCGACGTTCGATGACGTGCCGGTCGCGGCGGCGTCGATCGCCCAGGTTCATTTTGCCCGGACGATCGCCGGCGACGAGGTCGCGGTCAAAGTTCTGCGGCCGGGGATCGCGCGGGATTTCGCCCGCGACCTCGATCTGATGATGTGGCTCGCGCAACTCATCGGCCGCACCCAACCGGAATTGCGCCGGCTGAAGCCGGTCGAGGTCGTCGAGACGCTTTCGGAGGCGGTGCGGCTCGAGATGGATCTGCGGTTCGAGGCGGCCGCGTGCCGCGAGTTGGCCGACAATTTTGCCGGCGACCCGACCTTCCGGACGCCGAAGGTCGATTGGGCCCGCACCGGGCGCGCGGTGATGACGACCGAACGCGTCACCGGCATCCGCATCGACGACCGCGAGGCGCTCGTCGCGGCCGGGCACAGTCTGGACGACGTCCTCAAAAAGGGCGCCGACGCGTTCTTCAACCAGGTGTTCCGCGACGGCTTTTTCCACGCCGACCAGCACCCCGGCAACCTGTTCGTCGCCGAGGACGGCGCGATCGCGGCGGTCGATTTCGGGATCATGGGGCGGCTCGACCGGGAGACGCGGTACTACCTCGCCGACATGCTGATCGGGTTCCTGTCGGGCGATTACCGGCGGGTCGCCGAGGTGCATCTGCGGGCCGGGTACATCCCGCGCGACAGCTCGGTCGGCGCGTTCACGCAGGCCTGCCGCTCGATCGGGGAGCCGATCCTCGGCCGGCCGTTGCACGAGATCTCGCTGGCGCGGCTCCTCGCGCAGCTTTTTCGCGTGACCCAGCAGTTCCAGATGGAGACGCAGCCGCAGCTCCTGCTGTTGCAGAAGACCATGGTTCAGGTCGAGGGGCTGGGCCGGCGGCTCGACCCGTCGGTCAATGTGTGGGAGCTGGCGCGGCCGCTCGTCGAGGAATGGATGCGCGACAACCGCGGGCCGGAGGCGCAGCTCCGCCAGCGCGTCGACAGCCTCGTCGAGACCTTCGACGAGCTGCCGCGCCTGTTGCGCTCGCTCGGCAAGCTCGTCGACGACTGGTCTACCGAGGGCGTCGTCCTCCATGCCGAATCCATTGCCACCCAAGCGGCGCACAGGAGCCGGCAGCTCTGGCTCCTGATCGCGCCGCTGTGGCTTGCCGGCTTGGCGCTGGCGGCGATCGCCGTGGCGTTGTGGCGGTAAAGAGAGTTAGGCGAGTAGAGCCTGCACGGCCTCGATAAATCGTTCGGCCGCCTCGATAGCCTCACTTGGTGTGATCGGGATCACCTGATCCTGCGGCCCGGTACCGTAGTCGGCCCAAGACTTGATTTCGCAGCCGTGAGCGAGAAACAGCACGTGATCATGGCTGATCCGGGGCTCGTCGCGGGTAAGCAGGGCGAATTGTGCACGGACCCCGCGATGGGTCTTGCTCACCCGCCCCGTGCGTTCCCAGATCAGGGCCTGGGCCGCTTGAAAGGCGGCTAGGTACGCCTCACGAGCGGCGATCCTTGGGACTACGGGCAAGATATGCGCTGCGTCGCGGAGACATTGACGGGCACGCCCCAACGCATTGGCAGTTTCCGGTTTCACAGGTCGCAACCGTCCCGCCGAAGCTCGGCCATGAAAATTGTCCGCTGCTGATACGAGCCCGCCAATAGCGGTTTTGGTGAAATCTCAGCGCCCGTGTCCTCCTCGATCTCACGGGTGATCTTGCAGAGGACTCCGAGCTCCTGCCATAGCGTCTCCGGCTCGTGGATGAACACGGCAACGTCGTAGTCGGAGTCCGGGCGGTGGTCGCCCCGCGCGCGGGAGCCGAACAGGACGATGCGTTCGAGGCGGTCGCCGTAGGCGGCGCGGACTTCGGCAGCAAAGCGGATCAGGATCGGATCGTCGAGCAGGGCGGCGGGCATTGTCGTCTCTGGCTCCGCATATATAGGCGGTTCGTGTATGGTGTACAGGCGAAGACGGAGGCGGCGGTGCTGCAGGGCCGGCGGATATTGCTGATCATTTCGGGCGGGATCGCCGCCTATAAGAGCCTCGACCTGATCCGGCGGCTGCGCACCGCAGGGGCGGCGGTGCGGTGCGTGATGACCGAGGCGGCGCATCAGTTCGTGACACCGCTGTCGGTGGCGTCGCTGAGCGAGGACAAGGTCTATAGCGATCTTTTCTCGCTGACCGACGAGAGCGAGATGGGGCATATCCGGCTGTCGCGCGAGGCCGATCTGGTCGTAGTCGCGCCGGCAACTGCGGATCTTGTTGGGCGGATGGCGGCCGGCATGGCGAACGACCTCGCCTCGACGACGCTCCTTGCCTCGGACAAGCCGGTCCTGATCGCGCCGGCGATGAATGCGATGATGTGGGCGCATCCGGCGACGCAGGCCAATCTGGCGACGCTGGCGGCTCGCGGGGTCAGGCGGGTCGGGCCCAATTCGGGCGATCTCGCATGCGGTGAGGTCGGGTCGGGCCGGATGGCGGAGCCAGTCGAGATCGTTCTCGCGATCGAGGAGGCGCTGTCGGTAGACGCACGGCTCGCCGGGCGGCGGGCCCTGGTGACAAGCGGGCCGACGCGCGAGCCGATCGATGCGGTGCGCTATATCTCGAACCATTCTTCGGGCAAGCAGGGCCACGCGATCGCGGCGGCGCTGGCGGCGATGGGAGCAGAGACGGTGCTGGTGTCGGGGCCGACGCAGGAGCCGACGCCGGCGGGGGTCAGGCTCGTCGCGGTCGAGAGCGCGGCGGAGATGCTGGAGGCCTGCGAGGCGGCGTTGCCCCTCGATGTCGCGGTGATGGCGGCCGCAGTGTCGGATTGGCGGGTCGCGTCCGCCAGCCTGCGGAAATTGAAGAAAGATGGGAAGGGCGCGCCGGTGCTGCAGCTCGTCGAGAACCCGGACATCCTCGCGACGATTGCTGGGCGGCGGAACGACCGGCCGGCGCTGGTGGTCGGGTTTGCTGCCGAGACCAACGACGTCGTCGCCAACGCCGTCGCCAAGCGCGCGCGCAAAGGGTGCGACTGGATCCTTGCAAACGACGTCTCGCCCGGCACGGGCACCTTCGGCGGCGACCGCAACACGATCCATCTGGTCGACGAAGCTGGTATCGAGGACTGGCCGGCGATGACCAAGGTCGAAGTCGCGCGGCGGTTGGCGGACCGGATTGCCGGGCGACTTGGTCCTTCAGCCTCGTGACGCAAGCCCCCACCCCAAACCTCGCCCGCTTGCGGGGCAGGGGAAGCTTGGCGAAATGCTTCCGGCATGTTCCTTTCCCCGCTTGCGGGGGAGGGGTTAGGGCGGGGGCTCATTCGCGATGCCTCTGAGCATCGAGCTCAAAATCCTCGACGAGCGCCTCAAGGAGTGGGGGTTCCCGCGGTACGGGTCGGAATTGGCGGCAGGGCTCGATCTGCATGCCTGTCTCGATGCCCCGCTTGCGGTCGAGCCGCAGGCGCCGGCGGTGCTGATCCCGTCGGGGATCGCCTTTCGCATCGGCGATGCGGATTGGTGCGGGCTGGTGCTGCCGCGCTCGGGGCTCGGCCACCGGGCGGGGCTGGTACTGGGGAACGCGATCGGGCTCATCGATGCCGATTACGAGGGGCAGGTCATGATCTCGGCGTGGAATCGCAACCCGCCGGAGCGCGAGGCGGTCGAGATCCAACCGGGGGACCGGATCGCGCAGCTCGTTTTCACCCGGATCGCGCGGCCCGGCTTCGTTGTCGTCTCCGCGTTCTCGGAGAGCGGCGCGCGGCAGGCGGGCGGTTTCGGCTCGACCGGCGTCGCTTCTGCTTGTCCTGGCGAGAAAGGCCGGCGAAACTCATAAAAAAGAGGAGCCGCGCAGGGTGGTCAAACGCCGGGACGGACGCCGATGATCCGTTTGACAAAAAAGCTTCTTTTCGCCATCGAGGCGGTTCTCGACATCGCCTATAACGGCGGCGCGGTGCCGGTGCGATCGTCGGAAATCACCGCGCGGCAAGGCATCCCGCGGCGCTATCTCGAGCCGGTGCTGCAAGAATTGGTGCGCGACGGCATCCTCGTCGGCATCCGCGGTCCGAGCGGCGGGTATCGCCTCGCCCGCGAGCGGCGGCGGATCAGCCTCGGCGACGTCGTGCGGTCCGTGCGCGAGCTGGAGACGGGCGACAACCCGATCGACGACCCGGCCGGCAGCCCGCTCAGTCATCAGGTCGTGCGGCCGCTATGGCGCGACCTCGAGGAAGAGGCGATGGCTCGGCTCGACGGGCTGACCCTCGACGAGCTGTGCAGCCGCGCCCACAGCGCCGGGATTGCCGGGCGCGTCGTCCAGGCCGGTAATTTCGACATCTAAGCCGCATTGGAGTCGTGCGTCCTTCGAGACGAGCCCTCGGCGCTCCTCAGGATGTGGGTCGTTGTGGATGGCATTCTCTGTCTTCCTCATCCTGGAAAGCGGGCGTCGCCCGCGTCTCGAAGGACGCACGGCGCCGCTGCGACCCTCTTTCAAAAACGGCGGCCGCACGTTAAATCAGCCTTTCCGGGTTCCGGGGAAGGGCGATGCGCGGCGAGTTTCGCGGCAGGGTCTATGACTGCATCACTGAGACGATCGGCGCGACACCGCTCGTTCGCGTAAAGGGGCTCGCCCGGGAAGCGGGGGCGAAGGCCGAGATCCTGGCCAAGTGCGAGTTCTTCAACCCGCTTTCGTCGGTCAAGGATCGGATCGGCCTCGCGATGATCGCGGCGGCCGAGGCCGCGGGCCGCATCAAGCCCGGTACTGTGCTGGTCGAGCCGACTTCGGGCAATACCGGGATCGCGCTCGCCTTTGTTTGCGCGGCAAAGGGTTATCGGCTGATCTTGACGATGCCCGACAGCATGTCGGTCGAGCGGCGCAAGATGCTTTTGCTGCTCGGCGCCGAGCTCGAACTGACGCCGGCGGCGCGCGGGATGCACGGCGCGATCGCGCGGGCCGAAGAATTGGTCAAAAAGCTGCCCGACGCCTTTATCCCGCAGCAATTCCAGAACCCGGCCAATCCCGAGATTCACCGGCAGACGACGGCGGAGGAAATCTGGCGCGACACCGACGGCGCGGTCGATGTGGTCGTCAGTGCGGTCGGGACGGGCGGCACGCTGACCGGGGTCGGCTCGGTCCTAAAGCCGCGAAAGCCGGGGCTGCGGATGGTCGCGGTCGAGCCGGAGGACAGCGCGGTCTTGTCCGGCCGCCCGCCTGGGCCGAACCGCATCCAGGGGATCGGCGCCGGGTTCATCCCGCGAGTGCTCGAGACGGGCCTGATCGACGAGATCGTCTGCATCGGCTACGACACGGCGTTGCGCGTCGCCCAGCAAGCGGCGCGGCTCGACGGCCTCGCGGTCGGCACCTCGTCGGGGGCGGCGCTCGCGGCCGCGCTCGAGATCGGTGCGCGGCCCGAGATGGCGGGCAAGGTCATCGTGACGGTGCTGCCCGACCACGCCGAGCGTTATCTATCGACTGCGCTGTTCGAGCATTTGTGAGGGCGACCCTTTGTGAGGGCCTTGGGATGGTTGCCGAAGTCGAAGTCACTGCCCCGGAACTGACCGAGGAACAATTTCAGCGCTATGCCCGCCACCTGATTCTCGACGAGGTCGGCGAGGAAGGACAGGCGAAGCTGCTCGCCGCCCGCGTGCTGGTGATCGGCGCCGGCGGGCTCGGTTCGCCGATGCTGATGTATCTGGCGGCGGCGGGCGTCGGCACGATCGGCATCGTCGACGATGACCGGGTCGACCTGACCAACCTGCAGCGGCAGATCGTGCATGCGACGCGGCGGGTCGGCGACCCGAAGGTCGACAGTGCACGCGAGACGCTCGCCCGCATCAACGACGGCGTGCGAATCGAGACCCACGCGACCCGGATCAACGCCGACAATGCCGAGGCGCTGATCGGGCAGTACGACATCGTCGCCGACGGCAGCGACAATTTCGCGACGCGGTATCTGCTGACCGATCTCTGCTTCGGCCTGAAGAAGCCGCTGATCGCGGCGGCGCTGTCGCCTTTCGAGGGGCAACTCTCGACGTTCCGGCCTCATCTTGGCGATGGGCACCCGTGCTATCGCTGCCTGTTCCACGAGGCGCCGCCGCCCAATCTGGTGCCACGCTGCGAAGAGGCGGGAATATTGGGGGCGGTCGCCGGCGTGCTCGGCACCTTGCAGGCGGTCGAGGTGCTGAAGGAGATCCTCGGGCTCGGCGACAGCCTCGACGGCACGCTCCTCATCTACGATGCGCTCGGCGCGCGGTTCCATCGCATCCGAATCGGTAAGGATCCCGACTGCGCTACCTGTGGAGGGGGGCACGGCTGAAGCCGCGGGCATCGCGGCTTTCGGCGGGTCGCTTGACGGCCTGGCGCGGTCAGGCCTATCGACGCGATGGTGCAAAAGGGGCCCGGAGGGTGCCATGGCCGTGCGAGTTGCCGCGGCTGTCTTCGCATTAGTGATAGGCGGCACGGTCGCCGCCTGGGCAGCCACGCCCCGGACGGCGCCGGAAAGCGACGCGACCGGGACGTTTCCGCGCTTCGAGGCCCTTAGGGCCAACAAGGTCGACCTGCGGACCGGTCCCGGGCAGCAATACCCGATCGAATGGGTTTATCAGCGGCGCGACCTGCCGGTCGAGGTGCTGCACGCGGTCGAGCATTGGCGGCAGATCCGCGACTGGGAGGGCTCGGTCGGCTGGGTCCACGAAAAAATGCTGTGGCCGCACCGGGAAGCGATCGTCGTGGGCGGGATCCGCGCGCTGCGGGCCTACCCGCAAGCCAATGCCGCCGTCGTCGCCCGTGCCGAACCCGGCGTCGTCGCCAAGGTCGATCAATGCCAAGGCGGCTGGTGCCGGATAGAGACCGCGGAATACGCCGGCTGGGTCACGCGCGGCGAGATCTTCGGTGTCGGCGCGACAGAGACGGTACCGTAGATATTTTTTCCCTCTCCCGCATTGCGGGCGAAGCGGTTCGTACGCTCAAGCAAAGTCCTCGCTTAGCGCCCGCCTGACCGCTTCGGGCATTACGGATTGGTGGCCGTAATTGGGGTGGTCGAAGCCGGCGATAATGCGGGCGCCGGGGGTGCGGAACGCCGTGACCTCGTCTGCGGAGAACGGGAAGCGGATGAACTGGACCGATGAGGCCTTGCCGTCGGGACTGGTGTTTTCGCGGGTCGGGTCGGCCTCGCCGGCGACGCGATGGCCGGCGAATTCGAGGAAGATCGTGTTTTCGACGCCGCCGATCTGGGCCAGCGTGCGGGCGCGTCGGGCCGGGTCGTCGATCTCGAACATTACCGTAGCGACGAGCTCGCTTCCTTGTGGGATCAGAGGGTTGTACGCCTCTAGTTCATCGGTGATCTGAGCCTCGCCGCCCTTTTCGATGTAGAGCATCTCCTGCACTTGCTGCCACATCGTGTCGTAGTTCTCGAAGTAAAAGGTGGCATACGGCCCGACCTCGACGCGGCGCTGGCGCTTCAATTCGGTGATCGCGCGACGGCGCTCCCGGCGCACGGCGGTGTAGTCGGCGAGCGGCATGATGTCGGCGCGGGTAATCTCGCGCCGCGTTTGGGTGGTCATGTTGATTCTCCCGTCAGGCCATAGGCGCGCGCCATCAGCTCGATCGGGTGATGCGAGCGGTCGGGGACCTTCTCGTCCTTGGCGAGCGCCTCCATGCCCTGTTTGATGTGAAGCCCGGCGAGCGGGCACTCGGCGGCGAGGAACGGGGCCGGGTCGCGCAAGGCCTGGCGCGCGACCGGGCGGCCGACTTTCATCGCCGTCTCGAAATTCTCCTTCATGACGCCCCACGATCCGCCATGGCCCGAGCAGCGCTCGATGACGTTGACCTTGGCCTCGGGCATCAGGCGCAGCATCTCGGCGGCTTTCGGGCCCATGTTCTGGGCGCGGGCGTGGCAGGCGAGGTGCAGCGTCACGTCGCCGCCAAGCGCGCTCATGCCGGGAGCGAGGCCTTCCTTCTTGGCGATGTCGACCACATACTCGGCGACGTCGAAGGTCGCGCGGGCGAGCTTGAGGATCGCCTCATCGCCGGGCACGACCAGCGGCCATTCGAATTTGAGCATCAGCGCGCAGGACGGGACGAGCGCGACGATGTCGTAGCCCTTGTCGATCCAGGGGCCGAGCTCTGCCGCCACCTCGCGCGCGGCCTTGGCGACCGCAGCGAGGTCGCCAGCCTCAAGCTGGGGCATCTTGCAGCATTGCGGGTAGACCGCCTCGGTCTCGACGCCGTTCTTGGCCAGGACCGCGCGGGTCGCCTCGCCGATCCCAGGATTGTTGTAGTTCGCGAAACACGTCGCGTAGAGCACCGCCTTGCGCTGCGCGGCTGGGGCGCTCGCGTCGCGCTGCGGCGGGTTGCGCTTCGTGCGCATCATAAAGGTCTTGCCGGCATATTTCGGCAGCGCGGCATGGCGGTCGATCCCAGCGACCTTTTCCAGCACAGGGCGGGTCAGCGTGTTCTTTTCGGCGCTCGCCCAGTTGGCGAGGCCGGCCACCGGGGCGGCGAGGTGGCCGTTGCGGTCGGTCTTGCCGAGTTGCGTGCGGCTCCAGGGAACCTTGCCCTCCTTCTGCTCGACGGCACGGTAGCGCAGCATCAGATGCGGGAAATCGACGTTGAACTCATGCGGCGGCACGTACGGGCACTTGGTCATAAAGCACATGTCGCAGAGCGTGCAGGCATCGGCGACCTGGGCGTATTCGCTCTTCGGTACCGAATCGAGCTCGCCGGTTTTCGAGTTGTCGATCAGGTCGAAGAGGCGCGGGAACGAGTCGCAGAGATTGAAGCAGCGGCGGCAGGTGTGGCAGATATCGAAGACCCGCTCCATCTCCGCCTCGGTCTTCGCGCGGTCGGTGAAGTCGGGATCCTGCCACCGGATCGGATGGCGGGTCGGGGCCTCGAGGCTGCCTTCGCGCATGGTTTATCTCCCGGCGCCTGTCTCATGCGAGATGCGGAACGCCGCTCCTTTAAGCAGAGGAGGCGCGAAAGGCCTTCGCCCTCGCGCCCCCGAATCATCTAAGCCGCGAGTACGTTACAGCGAATCGAGCGCCCGCTGGAACCGCCCGGCATGTGAACGCTCGGCCTTGGCCAGCGTCTCGAACCAGTCGGCGATTTCGTCGAACCCTTCCTCGCGGGCCGTGCGCGCCATGCCCGGATACATATCGGTGTATTCGTGAGTCTCGCCGGCGACTGCGGCCTTCAGATTGTTGGAGGTCTCGCCGATCGGCAGACCGGTTGCCGGATCGCCGACCTCTTCGAGATATTCGAGGTGGCCGTGCGCATGGCCGGTCTCGCCTTCCGCGGTCGAGCGGAACACGGTCGACACGTCGTTGTAGCCCTCGACATCGGCCTTTTGGGCGAAATAGAGGTAGCGCCGGTTGGCCTGGCTTTCGCCGGCGAACGCGTCTTTCAGATTGCCTTCGGTCTTTGAACCTTTGAGTGCCGCCATCCTTCCCTCCACAAGCTGAGGCGAAACGGGCGGCCGTTAACGCGGGGGCGCCCGTTCCGACTTTCCTGTTATAAGAGCCGGCGGGGGGTGGTTCAAGCGGTTTCTTAGAATATTTCTAAAGAGCGACGTCGCGGCGCACGCGGATGATCACGTCGACCCGGCTGATCTCGGTGCCGGGTGGCGGCGAGGGCAGGGCGCCGACGGCGATCGACTCGCCGGGGATGTCCTGCAGCATGCCCGACGTCTCGCAGAAGAAGTGGTGGTGGTCGTCCACGTTCGTATCGAAATACGACCGGCCGGGTTCGACCACGACCTCGCGCAGAAGGCCGGCGGCGGTGAACTGGTGCAGCGTGTTGTACACCGTCGCGAGCGACACACGGATCGCCGCGCCTTGCGCCTCGGTGCGGAGCTGCTCGGCGGTAACATGCCGGTCGCTGCCTTCGAACAAGAGCCGCGCCAGCGCGATCCGCTGCCGCGTCGGCCGCAACCCGACCGCCCGAAGCCGGTCCAGCGCCGTTGCCGATGTCGCGTTCCGATCCATGCGTCGACATATAGGCGCGAAGGGAAAGAAAATAAAGCGGGTGCTTGTTTAGGAGCGCGGGCGTGAACTTCTCTTGGGGGCATTTCGGAGCGCGGCGCAGCCGCGATCCCGGAATGACCTCGTTGTTGTTGAACTCAGTCCCCGCTTTGCAGGCGATCGACCAGTTCGCGGACGGTCGGGATGTAGCCGTTGGCGTAAAACGGGTCCTGGGCAAAGCGGTAGGCGTTGTGCCCCGAGAACATGAGCTGGAATTCGACATCGTCGGAGTGGCGGATCGCCTGCAGCGTCTTCTGGATGCAGAAGCTGCGCGGGTCGGCCTTCTTTCCGGTGGTGCCGGCCTCGTTCTGCGCCCAGTTCGAGAACTGGCAGGCGCTGAGGCAGCCCATGCAGTTGATCTGGTCGTTGCGAATCTCGAGGGATTTTTCGGGGGTCACGAAGATGAGCGTCGAATCGGGAGTGCGCAGCGCCTCGGTGAACCCTTCCGCGACCCACCGCTCGGCCGATTCCTTGTCGTGCGCGGTCAGATAGACGAGACGGCCGCGGGCGCCGACGCCGAACCCGACGAGATGCTCGCCGACCGACTCGATCGCAAAGGCGACCTGATGGTCCGAACGCTCTTTAAGCTCATTGAGGAAGGTGTTGCGCACGGCGGACGAATAGAACCCGGTCGGGCTGAAGCGGTTGAGGAAGACGTCGCCCTCCTGCAGCGTCAGCAGTTTCTGCTTCCACGCGTCCGAGATCGGGCTTTCCTGAGTGAGGAGCGGGCGGGTGCCGAACTGGAACGCGACCGGGCCGATCTCGGGGTTGTCGAGCCACTCCTCCCACTCGCGCACGCACCAGACGCCGCCGGCCATAAAGATCGGCGTGGTGTTGAGCTCGAACTCGCTCATCAGGGTGCGCAGCTCGCGCACGCGCGGATAGGGCGCCTCGGGCTGGTCGGGGTCCTCGCTGTTCGATAGGCCATTATGGCCGCCGGCGAGCCACGGATCCTCGTAGACGACGCCGCCGAGCCATTCGGAGAATTTGTGATAGGCCCGCCGCCACAACGCGCGGAACGCGCGGGCCGACGAGACGATCGGGTAATAGTGGACGCCGTACTGCGCGCAAATCTCGGCGATGCGATAAGGCATCCCGGCGCCGCAGGTGACGCCGTGGATAAGGCCGCGCGCCCCCTCCAGCACGCCGTGCAGGATGCGCTCGGCGGCGGCCATCTCCCACAGCACGTTCATGTGGATGCGGCCCTGGCCGTCCGAGCGCTCATGCGCGACTTTCGCCTGCTCGATGCCGCCGGCGATCGCATAGGCGATCAGCTCCTCGTGGCGCTCGCGGCGGGTGCGGCCGGCATAGGTCTGCGCGATGCGCTCGCCGCTCTCGAGGTGGCTGTCGGCATTGACGCCCGAGAACGTGCCGACGCCGCCCGACGCCGCCCAGGCGCCCGAGCTTTCGCCGTTTGAGATCGAGATGCCCTTGCCGCCTTCTACCAACGGCAGCACTTCACGCCCGGATATAACCAGCGGGTTCAGCGCCCTCACTCAACAACTCCTATTCGCGCCGATGCGCCCGGCTGGAGCAGTATATCGGGTTTGTCGGTGAAAACTGAAGTCACCCCCCATTCGAAGAGCGTCTGCGCCCGCACCGGGTCGTTCACGGTGTAGGCGAGGACCGGGTAGCCGGCGGTGCGGAGCCGTGCGACGCGGGCAGCCGTCAGACGCTGCTGGGCGAGGTTGATCGTCGTGCAGCCGAGCCGCGCGGCGAGACCCTGCCAATTTATCGCGAAGCGGCCGAGCAGAAGCCCGGTGGGAATCTCGGGCATCAGCGGGCGGAAAGCCGCAAGCGCCTCGACGATAAAGCTTGACACGAGGATGCCGGAGAGCCGGCCGGCGAAGCGCCTGAGGCTGTCGGCGACGGCCTCGGCGGTCGCGGCGGCGAGGCCGCGATCGGCTTTGATCTCGACATTGACGCCGAGTTCCAGCTCGCTCGCGAGGGACAGCACCTCGTCGAGCGTCGGCACCCTCTCGTCGGCGAAGCGCGGGTCGAAATAGCGGCCGGCGTCATAGGCTCGCACCATCGCGAGCGGCAGGCGGGCGATCACGCCGTGGCCGCCGGTCGTGCGGCGCAACCCGCTGTCGTGGCAGACGACCGGCACCCTGTCGGCGGTAAGCCGTACATCGAACTCCACCCAACTGCAGCCGAGCCGCTTTGCCTCGCGAAACCCCGCCAGCGTATTCTCGGGCGCCAGCGCCGCGGCGCCGCGATGGCCGATCACCGGCGGCAGCGCGGGGCAGGGCGGGACGATGTTTGAGGGAGCCGTCATTGCGAGCGCGGCAAAGCAATCCCGGGCCAGGGAACCCCTTACCAACGAGACTGCTTCGTCGCTCTGCTCCTCGCAATGACAGCCACGTTACTTCGCGGCGGCCGGCGCTT
>DASXFE010000120.1:0-42971 GCA_036489765.1 Allostellaceae bacterium
TTCGCGTCTCGTCATCGACTGCAACCGCAGGCCCGGCCACCCGACCTCGATCCCGCCGGTCAGCGAAGTGACGCCCATCCCCGGCAACGAGACCCTGTCGGATGCCGACCGCGAGTCCCGCCGCCACACGATCTTCGACCCCTATCATGCGGCAATCGCGGGCATCCTTGACACGCGCACGGCCCGACGCACGATCCTCGTCGCGATGCACAGCTTTACGCCGATGTTCAAGGACGTCGCCCGTGCGGTCGAGGTCGGCGTCCTCTTCCACCACGAGACCCCGCTATCGCGGCTGATGCTCGAATTGCTGCGCGCCGAGGGGAACCTGATGGTCGGCGCCAACGAGCCCTATGCGATCACCGGCACGAGCGACTACACGGTGCCCATCCATGGCGAAGGCCGCGGCATCCCCCATGTCGAGATCGAAATCCGCCAGGATCTGATCGGCGAACCGGCAGGACAGCAGGCCTGGGCCGAGCGGATGGCGCGCTTGCTGACCGCTGCTGGTGACCGGATGCCGTAACGCCACACTTAAGCCGGGTTGTAGGACCATCTCATCTTCCACCAGCTTGGCCGGGCTTGGCCCGACCATCCACGCCGCGCCTCAAGCGCTTCGTGGCCCCGGACAAGCCCGGGGGAGCCGAAAAGGGGCTCAGAGGGTAAAGCCATGTCCGAGATCCGCGATCCCACCCTGAGCAAGGTCCCGGAAGTCACGCTGACGTTCTGGATCATCAAGATCGCGGCGACGACGCTCGGCGAGACCGGCGGCGATTCGGTGACGATGACGCTCGGCTGGGGCTATCTGGTCGGGACGGCGATCTTCCTGTCGCTGCTCGTGGTCCTTCTCGTCCTCGAGATCGGTGCGCGGCGGTTTCACCCGTTCCTCTACTGGGCCACGATCGTCGCCTCGACGACGGCCGGCACGACAATGGCCGATTTCGCCGACCGCTCCCTCGGGATCGGCTACACGGGCGGGTCGACGGTTCTGTTCCTGTGCCTGATCGCAGTGCTGGTCCTGTGGTACGGGACCCAGGGCTCGATCCAGGTCGAGACCGTGACGACGCCGCGGGTCGAGGCGTTTTATTGGGCGGCGATCACCGTCTCCCAGACCCTCGGAACCGCGCTCGGCGATTGGGCGGCGGATACCGGCGGGCTCGGTTATGGCGGGGGCGTCCTGGTCTTTGCCGCCGGCCTTGCGGTGCTCGCGGCGCTCTATTTCCGGACGAGCCTGTCGCGGGTCGGGCTGTTCTGGGCCGCTTTCATCCTGACCCGCCCGCTCGGCGCGACGGTCGGCGACCTGCTCGACAAGCCGGTGAGCCAAGGCGGGTTCGCGCTCAGCCGTCCGATGGCCTCGGCGGTAATCGCCGTATTCATCATCGCCTGCGTGCTCGCGCTGCCGCAGCGGCCAGGGCGCCACCCCGGCCACGCGACATCCTAGTCGAACAGCGCCAGATCGATCGCGTCGCCGAGCTTGCAGTAGCCGAGGTCGCTCGGGTGCAGGCCGTCCCCGCAATCGTATTGTGTGGCCATCTGGGTCGGGATCGCCGGATCGCGGATCGCGGCGTCGAAATCGACAAAGCCATCGAGCGCGTCGGTCTCGCGGACCCAATTGTTGACGGCCACGCGGTGCCGCTCGCGGGTCGGGTTCCAAGCGTTGGCCATAAAGGTCTCGTTGCCGAACGGGGTCAGCGTCGCGGCGATGAACCCGATCCCCTTGGCCTGGGCGCGCACGGCCATCTGGTGGAGGCCGGCGATCATCTGTTCGCCGGTGACTTCCTCCTCGGGCCTGGCGTTCCGGTTGCGGAGGTCGTTGGTGCCGAGCATGACGATCGCGTGGGTGACGCCCGGCTGGGCGAGGACGTCGCGGTCGAAGCGCTTGAGGCCGCTGTCGCCGCGCAGATCGTGCAGGATGCGGTTGCCGCCGAGCCCCTGGTTCATCACCGCCATCTTCCGCCCGTCCTTGCGTTCGGCGAGGCGGCGGGCGAGCTGGTCGGGCCAGCGGCAGAACGCATCGTGGGTCGAGATGTTGGCATCGGTCAGCGAGTCGCCGAGGCAGACGACCCCACCGGTCTCCGGAGACGCGACGACATCGACGCCGCTGACGAAAAACCACTCGTCGGTGATCTTGCCGACCGGCATCACGGTCTCGCCGGCGAAATTGCCCGGCGGCGAAATGTAGTTCGTCTGGCGCGCGTAACGGCCCGTGATGCCGAAGGCGGGCGGGATCTCACCCGGGAAGTGGATGCTGATGGCGAGATCGGCGAGTGCCGGCACCTCGAGCTTGAGGGGGTCGCTGACCAGCACCGCGCCGGCAGCGATCGTCGCGTCCGCCGCGCCGTTGAAGCTGAGCGCGCGCAGCGACCCGGGCACGACGCCGGGCCCCTTGCCGCGCAACCCGACAGTGCCGCCGCCGACCGCGAGCGGCCGCATGCCATAGGCGTTCGACACCCGGACGCGGATCGTCTCGCCGCCGAGGCTGACGCGCAGGTTCATCCGGATCGTGTGGTTGTTGAGCCCGTACCCGGCCTCGCTCGGCGCGGGGCTCGCGGTCCAGGTGCCGATCCAATGCTGATGCTGCGACATGGGCTCCTCCCTCGGCTCACAAATAACGATCGGGCTGGGACAGATAGCCCGTGACGAAATCCCGGACCGCCGCCTCCAACGAGAGGAACGGGGCGTCGTAGCCCGCGAGGCGGAGGCGGTCGATCGGCGCCTCGGTAAAATACTGGTAGTTCGGGCGCATCGCCTCCGGCATGTCGACGTATTCGATGTTGGCCGGTTTGCCGCAGGCGTCGCCGAGCGCCAGCATCAGGTCGCGGAAGCTCCTCACGGTGCCGCTGCCGATGTTAAAGAGCCCGCTGCCGTCGCCGTGCCGCCACAGCCGCAGCGCCGCCGCGACGCAATCCTTGACGTAGACGAAATCGCGGAGCTGGGCGCCGTCGGCGAAATCGGGGCGATAGGATTTGAAGAGGCGGATCGGCCCGCCATCCATCACGCGGCGATAGTTTTTGGCGACGAGGCTCTGCATCTCGCCCTTGTGATACTCATTCGGCCCGAAGACGTTGAAGAACTTGAGCCCGATCCAGCGCGGCGGTGCCTTGCCCCGCGCCGCCTCGCGCGCCGCCCACTGGTCGAAGGCATGCTTCGACCATCCGTAAAGGTTGAGCGGCCGCAGACGCTTCAGGGATTGCAGGTCGCAGGCATCGTCGAACCCGGCGAGCCCGTCGCCATAGGTCGCCGCCGACGAGGCGTAGATCAGCGGGCGCCCGGCCGCCGTGCACCAGCGCCACAGCGCGATCGTATAGTTGAGATTGGTGGCGACGATCTCGTCGGCGTCGGTGGCAAAGGTCGACGAGTTGGCGCCGAGATGAAAGATCGCCTCGACCTCGTCGCCGCGGCGGGACAGCCAGTTCTGGAGCGCGTCGATCGCGACGATCTCGTGGAAATCCCGCTTGGCGATGTTGCGCCAGCGCTCGTCGCTGCCGAGCCGGTCGACGATGACGATATCGTCGTGCCCAGCCTCGTTGAGCGCGGCGACGAGAACCGAACCGATAAACCCGGCGCCGCCGGTGACGATCAGCATGGCCGGCCCCTATCGCACGCCCGAAGCCCTGCCCCATCATGGGCCATCATGGGGGAGGGTTTCGACTTGAGGCGGCAGGAACTGCTTCGATCCATCCCGATCATTGCTTTCCGCCCGCGCTGCGGCGCGCCGGCGCCTGGAGGCGGGTGATGGTCGCCGTTGTCGAGCGGCCCTCGACGAGATCGACGACGACGACGCGGCCCCCCGCATCTTGCACCTCGCCAGCACCGACGATGCTTTCGACCGTGTAGTCGCCGCCTTTGACCAGCACGTCGGGCAGCAGCCGCTCGATCAGCCCAAGCGGCGTGTCGGCATCGAACCCCACCACCCCGTCAACGGCCTCGAGCGCCGCGATCACGGCCGAGCGATCGGCAAGGGCATTGACCGGCCGGGTCGGCCCCTTCAATCGCCGCGTGCTCGCATCCGTGTTGAGGGCGACGATCAGCCGGTCGCATTCGGCCCGCGCCGCCGCCAGGAGGGCGACATGCCCGGCATGGACGATGTCGAAAACGCCGTTGGTGAACCCGACCTTGAGCCCCCGCCCCTTCCACTGCCGCACCAGCGTCTCGGCCTCGTCGACCGTATAGTGCTTGGCTTGCTGCCAGCCCTTGTCGCGCACGTCGCGCGACAGTTCGAGCATCAATTCGTCGAGTTCGACGGTCGCGGTGCCGAGCTTGCTGACGACGATGCCCGCGGCGATGTTGGAAAGGCGCATCGCCTCGGCCGGCGTATGCCCGGCAGCGCGCGCCAGCGCCAGGACCGCGATCACCGTGTCGCCGGCGCCGGACACGTCGAACACCTCGCGTGCCCGCGCCGGCTCGACATGGATCGCGCCCGAGGCCTCGACCAGCATCATCCCCTTTTCCGACCGGGTCACGAGGATCGCCTCGGACCCCGCCTCGAGCATCAGCCTCGCGGCAGCGGCGGCGATGTCGTCTTCGGTGCCTATCGGCATCCGTGCCGCGAGCCCTACGGCGCGCAGGTTCGGCGTCAGGCAGGTAGCGCCGTGGTAGCGGCCGAAGTCGTGCCCCTTGGGATCGACATAGACCGGGATCCCCGCCGCCCGTGCCCGCGCGATCGCCGCCGCCGCGACCTTCGGGGTCAGGACGCCCTTATTGTAATCCGACAGGATTACCGCGTCCGCCTCGCCCACCGAGCGCTCGATCGCGGCGATCAGCGCGGCCTCCTCGTCGCCGTCGAGCGGCGCGACGCTCTCCTCGTCGACCCGCACGATCTGCTGGTGTGCGGCGAGGTAGCGGGTCTTGCGCGTGGTCGGCCGCGTCGCGCTGACGATGCGCCCGTCGATGAGGCCGGGGGTCGCGCCCACGAGCCCCGCGAGCACCGCACCGGGCGCGTCCTCGCCGGTCAGGCCGGCGAGGATCGCCTTGCCGCCGAGCGCGGCGATGTTGCGCGCGACATTGCCGGCCCCGCCCAGCATCGAGCGGATTTCTCGCAGCAGCAGAACCGGAATGGGCGCCTCGGGCGAGACACGCTCGGTATCGCAATAGGCGAACTGGTCGAGCATGACATCGCCCAGGCACAAAATCGTAATGTCGGAAAAATCCATCCCTCGCCCAACCCCAGCCGCGCATGCGCCGATGCTACCACGCGCGTGGGCCTCGCGTTACTCCGCCGGGAGAAACCAGAAATCGCCGGCGCTGCCCGGCTCGGCCGCACTGAACCCGCCGTCCGGCCCGAGGGTGAGGGCGCGGTAACCGAGCCCCGCCATCAATGCAAAGGCGTCGGTCATCGTGTCGCCGGCGCGGGCGAGGTGGGCATCGTTGAGCTCGACGAGAAGGCGCGGGCGGAACCGCGCGATCGTCTCGCGCGCGCCGACCAGGAGGCGCATCTCGTTACCTTCGATATCGGCCTTGATAAAGTCGAGCCGGTCGAACTTCAGCTCGGCCGAGAGAGCGTCGAGCGTCGTTTCGGTGATGGCCTCGGTGACGACCCGCTGCCACCGGCTCTCCGGCTCGCCGAGATGGGCGAGGCCGAATCCATGCGAGCCGCTCGCCTTGATCGGTGTCGACAGCAGCGATTCGCGCGTTTCGGCCCCAAGTGCCACCGGGAGGATCGAGATATTGCCCAGCCGGTGCAGCCGCACGACCGTCGTAAGGATCGAGCGCGCGTAGGCCGAAGGCTCGATCGCGTAGACCCGCCCCGACGCGGCGCAGCGGGCAAACAGCTTGGCGAACTGCCCGGCATGCGCGCCGACATCGACGACGACACCGTCGCGCGGGATCAGGCGCCGGAACAGCGGCAGCAATTCGCGATGATGCTGCTGGGTTACCGCCTTCCACAGATGCGCGGCGTAACCGGGCGTGGGACGCCAGCGATAAGGCTCGGTTTGCATGGCGCCTTATAGCGCGGCCGTTCGGCCGATGCCGACAGTCTCGCGCGCAGGTGCACGATCCCTCGCCGTGCTTGCCAGAAGGGACGCGAGGGCTATAGTCCGACCTGGAGTTCCGCCGGTTTCCGAGGCCCCGAAGTGATGCCGTTTCGCTTGTTGATCGCGCCGGTCGCGGCGTTGATGCTGGCCACGCTGATCGGGGTCTCGGCCGAGGCCGGCGACTATACGGATTCGGCCGGCCGCCGCGTGACGCTGCCCGATCATGTCTCGCGTGTCCTGACCGCGGGACCGAGCGCCGACGCGCTCGTCGCGGTGCTCGCCCCGAATGAGCTGATGGGCTGGAGCCGCCCGCCGCAGCCGCCTTATCTGCCAAAGGGCATCGCCCGGCTTCCCGTGACCGGGCTGATGCTGGGTCCCAAGGCCCCCGACGCCGCGGGTACGGTGGCGCGGCTGCATCCCGACCTCGTCATCGCCGCCGGCGTCGTGACGCCCGAGCGCGCCGCGCTCGCCGACCAGTTGCAGCAGGAGACCGGGGTGCCGGTCATCCTCGTCGACGATAGCATGACCCGGATCGCCGGGGTGTTGCGCTCGGTCGGGGCCGTGCTGGGGGTAAAGGACCATGCCGAAGACCTCGCGGTCTATGCCGAGCACGCGGTCGACGCGCTGCGCGGCCGCCTGTTGATCCAGCCGGCCAGCCCGCGGCCGAGGGTCTATTACGCGCGCGGCGCCGACGGGCTTGAAACCGCGCTGCCGGGCTCGCCTGCGGGCGAGTTTCTCGACGAGGCCGGCGCGATCAACGTCGCCGGTGTGCTCGGTCGCGGCGAGCGGGTGCGGGTTTCCGTCGACCAGGTCCAAGGCTGGGGTCCCGACATCATCATCGCCGAGCAGCGGTCGTTCTATAACACGGTGCGGCGCGCACCCGGCTGGAGCCACCTTTCCGCGGTGAGCGGAGGCAAGGTATATCTCGCTCCGGCGAGCCCGTTCGGGTGGGTCGACGACCCGCCGGGGGTCAACCGGCTGATCGGGCTTTACTGGATGTCGGACCTCTTGTACCGCGACGCGACGCAGGAGGATCTGCGCGACACGGTCAGCGAGTTCTACGACACGTTCTACAAGGTCAAGCTGACCGACAAGGACCTCGACGCGCTCGTCAAGCCCGCCGAGCCGCCGCGCAGCAAGGACCCGATGGAGGCCCTCCTCGGGATCGACGCGCCGTCGACCGCGATCCCGCCGCTTACCCTTCCCGGTGAGCCCGGACGGCGCGGCGGCAACCTGCCCAGCACGCAAGGCATCGTCCCGCCGGGAATGCCCATGAGCCCCAGCCCGCTGGCCCCACCGAAGTATTGACGTTGGTTAGCCCTCCCCCATCCAAGGGGCGGGCTTCGAGCGGGAGCAGCCTCATTGAAATGAAAAGGGCGGCCCGGACGAACCGGACCGCCCCGATCATCGTCCCTGAACCGGATCGCCGCGGTCTACTGCGGCTGGTTTACATAGCGCAGATAGCGGTTCACGACGCGGAAGCCGGCCGGATACTTGCTCTTGACCTCCTCATCGGAGAGCGCGGCAGAGGCGACAACCTGCTCGCCCTGCTTCCAGTTGACCGGGGTCGCCACCGGGTGCTTCGCGGTGAGCTGCACCGAGTCGACGATGCGCAGGATCTCGTCGAAGTTGCGCCCCGTCGCCATCGGATAGGTCAGCATCGCCTTGATCTTCTTGTCGGGACCGATCACGAAGACCGAGCGCACCGTGGCGTTGGTCGCCGGGGTGCGGCCCTGCGACGTGCTGCCGGAATCGCTGGGCAGCATGTCGTAGAGCTTGGCGACCGTGAGCTCGCTGTCGCCGATTAGGGGATAGGTCACCTTGTGGCCCTGGGTCTCCTCGATGTCCTTCTGCCACTTGTTGTGGTCTTCGACCGGGTCGACGCTGAGGCCGATAATCTTGCATCCGCGCTTGTCGAATTCGGGCTTCAGCCCAGCCATGTAGCCGAGCTCGGTGGTGCAGATCGGGGTGAAATCCTTTGGATGCGAGAACAGCACCGCCCAGCCGTTTCCGATCCACTCATGGAAATTGATCTGACCCTGGGTGGTGTCGATCGTGAAATTCGGGGCTTCGTCGTTGATCCGCAGCGACATTGTTCAGTCTCCTTGGTTCTCGTGCTCGGCAACGTTCGAGCGGGGGTACGCCGTCGGGAACCGATCCCTACGATCGATCCATTGCTGAAAATGGCATCGCCCGCCAGTCGCGGCAAGGTACGCGCCGCCCGGCGCCAGCCGTGCGCGCGCGAGGATATTATGCATTTACGATACGTCAATAAGATTATATTTACAGCTCTATACCGCTATTCAGCCGCGTCCCGTCGCTCGGGTTCGGGGCGCCAACGGAGGATGGGCTTGCGCGCGGCGCCGGTCTCGTCGAGGCGGCGGCGTGGGGTCAGTTGCGGCGCGGCGTGGAAGCCGGCCGCGTCGCCGCTTTGGGCGCGTGCGGCGAGCGCGAGGATCGCATCGGCGAACTGATCGAGCGAGGCCTTGCTTTCGGTCTCGGTCGGCTCGACCAGCAGGGCGCCGTGAACGATCAGCGGAAAGTACATCGTCATCGGGTGAAAGCCCTCGTCGATCAGCGCTTTGGCAAAATCGAGCGTGGTAATGCCGGTGTCCTTGAGGAACCGGTCGTCGAACAGCACCTCATGCATACACGGGCCGGGATAGGACGGGGTCAGCGCATCCTGCAGCCGGGCGCGCAGGTAGTTGGCGTTGAGCACCGCGTCCTCGGCGACCTGACGGAGTCCATCGGCGCCGTGGCTCATCATGTAGCTGAGAGCGCGAACGAACATCCCCATCTGGCCGTGGAAGCCCTTGAGCCGGCCGATCGACTTTTCTGCAGGCCCCGAGCGGTCCTCGATCAGCTCGCCGTGCACGACCCAGGGCACTGGCGCGAAGGGCGCCAGCTCAGCCGCAAGCGCGACCGGACCGCTGCCCGGACCGCCGCCGCCGTGCGGCGTCGAGAAGGTCTTGTGCAGGTTGAGGTGCAGCGCGTCGATACCGAGATCGGCCGGGCGCACGCGCCCGACGATCGCGTTGAAATTGGCGCCGTCGGCGTAGAACAGCGCGCCGGCCGCATGGACCGCTGCGGCGATCTCGAGGATCTCATCCTCGAACAGGCCGCAGGTGTTCGGATTGGTCAGCATCAGCGCCGCGACATCGCCGCCGAGATGCTGTTTCAGCGCCGCCAGATCCACCCGCCCGCGCGCGTTGTTGGGAATGTTGTCGATCGCGTAGCCGCAGGCCGCCGCGGTCGCCGGGTTTGTGCCATGCGCCGATTCCGGCACGAGGATGCGGCGGCGTGCGTCGCCGCGGGCGGTCAGCGCGGCGCGGATCGCCATCATCCCGCACAATTCACCATGCGCCCCCGCGGCCGGCGACAGTGCCACCGCCGGCATCCCGGTCAGGGTCTTCAGCCAATGCGCCAGCGCGTCGATCAATTCGAGCGCCCCCTTGACGGTCGACACCGGCTGCAGCGGGTGCAGATCGGCAAAACCGGGCAGCCGCGCCAGTTTCTCGTTGAGCCGCGGGTTGTGCTTCATCGTGCACGAACCGAGCGGATAGATACCGCTGTCGATCGCGTAGTTCTTTTGCGAGAGACGGGTGAAATGGCGCACCACCTGCGGCTCGCTGAGCCCCGGCAGCCCGATCGGCGTCCGCCGGTCCAGCCCCCCGAGGCGTGATTTGGTCCCCTTCGGCTCGGGCAGGTCGACGCCGCAATGACCCGCGGAATCCTGCTCGAACAGCAGCTTTTCCTCGAGTTGCAAGGCGCGGTTGCCGGTGGTCGTCTCCACCTTGGCGGCGCCGCCCGGATGCGCGGTCAGCGCCTGGCTCCAACCGGTCATCGCAGCGCCTCCGTCAACCCTTGCGCGAGGTGTTCGATATCGTCGTCGGTCGTCGTCTCGGTCGCGGCGACGAGCAGCAGATCATCGAGGCCGGAGCAAAACCGGCTGACCGGGACCCCGGCGAGGATGCCGCGCCCGGCGAGCCGTTCGACGACCGGCGCCGCCGGACGCAGCAGGCGCACGGTGAATTCGTTGAAAAAATGGCCGGTAACGAGGTCGACGCCCGGCACCGTTTCGAGCCGTTCGGCGGTTGCGACCGCGGCCTCGTGATTGAGCCGGGCGAGGCCGGTGAGCCCGGCTTCGCCGAGCAGCGACAGGTGGATCGTAAAGGCCAGAGCGCACAGCCCGGCATTGGTGCAGATGTTGCTCGTCGCCTTTTCGCGGCGGATGTGCTGCTCGCGCGTCGACAGGGTCAGAACCCAGCCGCGCCTGCCATCGGCGTCGACGGTCTGCCCGGCCAGCCGACCCGGCATCTGCCGCACGTACCGGTCGCGCGTCGCGAAAAGCCCGACATAGGGGCCGCCGAAATTGAGCGCGTTGCCGAGCGATTGCCCCTCGGCCGCGACGATGTCGGCGCCCATCTCGCCCGGCGGCGTCACCGCGCCGAGCGAGATGATCTCGGTGACGATGACGACGAGCAGCGCTCCCTTCGCGTGGCATGTCTCGGCGAGCGCGGAGTAGTCGCGCAACTCGCCGAAGAAGTCAGGGTTCTGCACGATGACGCAGGCAGTGTCGGCATCGATCCGGGCGGCAAGGTCCTCCGCGACGGGGCGCGGCGGCAGCGCGGTCAGGCGGCCGTCCGCAAACCCGCCATAGGTCTCGCAAACGGCGCGGTAGTGAGGATGGAGGCCGCCGGACATGATCGCGTGGCCGCGCCGGGTGACCCGCCGGGCCATCGCTACGGCCTCGGCGCAGGCGGTCGCGCCGTCATAGAGCGAGGCATTGGCGACCTCCATCCCGGTCAACAGCGCCACCTGGGTCTGGAACTCGAAGAGCGATTGCAGCGTGCCCTGCGCGAGTTCGGGCTGGTAGGGCGTATACGAGGTCAGGAACTCGCCGCGCTGGATCAGATGGTCGACCGCGGCAGGGACATGGTGGCGGTATGCGCCGCCGCCGCAAAAGAACGGCACCGAGCCGGCCGCGAGGTTCTTCGCCGCCATCGCAGCGATGCGCCGCTCGACCTGGAGCTCGCCTGCCGCCAGCGGCAGGTCGACCAGCCCGTCGCGCCGCGCCGCCGCCGGCACGTCGGCAAAGAGCGCGTCGACCGACGGCGCGCCGATCGTCGCCAGCATCGCGCGACGATCCTGGTCGGTCAGCGGCAGATAGCGCATCAGCCGCTCTCCGCGACGAATTTCTGGTACGCGGCCTCGTCCATCAGCGCATCGAGCTGGGCGGGGTCCGCGAGGCGGAGCTTCATAAACCAGCCGTCGCCCATCGGATCTGCATTGACCTTGGACGGGTCGCCGGCGATTGCCTCGTTAACCGCGACGACCTCGCCCGAGACCGGGGCATAGACCTCGCTCGCTGCCTTTGCCGATTCGACGACCGCGGCATCCTTGCCCTGCTCGACTTGGCGGCCCACCTCGGGCAATTCGACATAGACGACGTCGCCAAGCTGCTCCTGCGCGTAGTCGGTGATGCCGATGACGACCGTGTCGCCCTCGCGGCGGACCCACTCGTGGTCCTTGGTGAAACGCACCTCGCTCATCGACAAAGCTCCTTCTCGATCCTTTAGCCGCGGTAATAGCGGGTGGCGACAAACGGCATGGCGACGACGCGGGCGGGCCGCGGCACGTCGCGCACGACGAGGTTCAGCGCGGTGCCGGGCGCGGCATGCTCGGCGGCGACGTAGCCCATCGCGAGCGGCCCGCCGAGCGTGGGGCCGAACCCGCCGCTGGTTACGGTGCCGACGGGGTTGCCGGCGGCGTCGGTGATGACGGTGCCGTCGCGCGCCGGCGCGCGTCCGTCGGGCAGGATGCCGACGCGGCGGCGGCCCGGCCCCGCTTTTAACTGTTCGAGAATTCCCCGAGCGCCCGGAAAATCGGCCTCCTCGCGCCGGCGCTTGCCGATCGTCCAGGCGAGGCCGGCTTCGATCGGGTTGGTCACCTCGTCGATGTCGTGACCGTAGAGGCAGAGCCCGGCCTCGAGCCGCAGCGTGTCGCGGGCGCCGAGGCCGATTGGCTCGAGCTCCGGCTCGGCGAGCAGGAGCTCGGCCCATTCGACGGCCCGCCCCGCAGGAACCGAAATCTCAAACCCGTCCTCGCCGGTATAGCCGGAGCGGGTGACGAAGACATCGTCGCCGACCGCCATGCCCGAGAGGAACGGCATCGTTTCCGCGCCGGGGACATGCCGCGCCAGCACCGTCACGGCCGCCGGCCCCTGCAGCGCGAGCAGCGCGCGGTCGTCGAACACCTCGAGGGCGACGACCCGGCCGAGGCACGAGCGCAGATGGGCGAAATCGGTGTCCTTGCACGCCGCATTGACCACAATCGACAGCGTGTCGCCGACCCGCGTCACCATCAGGTCGTCGATGATCCCGCCGCTGTCGTTGAGGAGGAGCGTGTAGCGCATCCGCCCGTCGCCGAGCGCGACGAGGTCGCCCGGCACCCGCATCTCGAGCGCGCGATCGACCGAGACGCCCGAAAGCCGCGCCTGGCCCATGTGCGACACGTCGAAGAGCCCAGCCTGCGCCCGCGTGTGCAGATGCTCGGCGATGATGCCGGCCGGGTATTGCACCGGCATCTCATAGCCGGCGAAAACGACCATCTTTGCGCCGCGGGCGACGTGCAGATCATATAGCGGGGTCCGCTTGAGCGGGGCCGCAGCGGCGGCAGGGGTCACGGGCGCACCTCCGGTTTGCGGGCGCACATCGCGCCCGGGAGATGCCCCCTCTGTCGCTGACCCTGAGAGATTCACCGGAGGGATTACCCCCGGCTTACTCCGTCGGTGTGCGGATCAAATCGGCGATCCGCCGCTTTCCAGAGTGCCCTACCGCCTGCAGTCCTTTTGCCTGAGAGTTTCCGGGGCGGTTGCTCCTTCGGCGCCGCGCGGTCCTCGCGCGGTCTCTCCTGCGGACGGGGTTACGGCGCCCCTTGTTTAGCATCGCCGCGCGGCACAGGGAAGCCGTCACGCGCCCGTGGGCAACTCAGCGGCCGCGGAAGTGCTCGAAGAAGGTGACGACCTGAGGTGACTGCTGGAACCCGGCGACGATCCGGAGGGCGCCGGGCGCCTGGCCACCGAGCGGGATCTCCGCATCGATGTGATCGGTGACGCCGGCCCGCCTAGAGGCTTGCGGCACGTTGATCCTGACGCCATACGATTTCTTGCCGAGAAGCTGGTCGCCGGGGCCGAGCACGGCGATGAAATAGGTGAAATCGACCGAATCGCCCTTGGTCGCCGGGCCGCGCTCGGCGGCAAGGATGACATCGAGCGAGGTCTGCAGCGTGTCTCCGCTCGTGGAGCACCGGGCGTCGACCTCGCTGAGGATGCCGTAATACATCACGTCGGTCGGCCGCGCCGACATCTCGGGCGTGTTGAACAGCGCCGTCTGCGAGAGCGGCTTGAGGACGACCGCGGCGGGGCAAGCAGCGGCCGTCTCCTCCGATTTCGTAAACGGCAGGTGACCGCACCCGGTCAAGGCCGCGAGGCTGGATAGCGCCGCCGCCAGCATGGCTAGCGGCAGCAGCCGAGAGAATCGTGCGCGCAAGGAATGGTCCCGGGATCAGAGGGTGTTGTGGGTTCCGTCGCAGAACGGCTTGTCGCCGGTCGCCTTGCACCCGCAGAACCACAGTTCCTCGGACTTCTCCGCGACGTGGGGCATCGGCGTGAGCCCGGTTCCGGTGTGCGAACCGTCGCAGAACGGCTGCTTGCCGCTGCGACCGCAGGCGCACCAGAAATAGCGCTTGCCCGCTTCGACCGTCACGTTGTACGGCGCCTTTTGCGCCGGGATCGGTTCAGCCATCTTTCATCCCTGCCGCCGCCCTTGCTAGTGTCCGGAGCCCCCCGCTCCGGCCCCCGAGCGGGCCGGAGCGACTTTACGGCGACAACGTATGGGATGGAAGCGCGGCTTTTTCGTGTCATCGGCGGGCAGGCGAAAACGAGAGCGGCTGGGCGGAAAAAGGACGATATGGCGGTCTATACCGAGATCGGCGACGACGAGTTGAGACGCTTTATCGCGCTCTACGACATCGGCGCGGTGCTGTCCTGCAAGGGGATCGCCGAGGGGATCGAGAACTCGAACTTCCTGCTGACGACCGAGTACGGCAACTTCATCCTGACGCTTTACGAAAAGCGCGTCGCACCGGCCGACCTGCCGTTTTTCATCGCGCTGATGGACCATCTGGCGCATCACGGCGTCGCCTGCCCGACCCCGGTGCGGGCGCGGGACGGCCACGCGCTGCGCGAGCTGTGCGGCCGTCCGGCGGCGATCGTGACCTTTCTCAACGGCATGTCGCCGCGGCGGATCGAACCTTATCACTGCGCCGAGGTCGGCACCGCCCTGGCGCAGCTCCATTGCGCCGGCGATTCGTTTGCGATGGCCCGGCCGAACAGCCTCGGCATCGGCGGCTGGCGGCGGCTTTACGAAAGCTGTGCCGAGCGGGCCGACGAGGTGATGCCCGGCCTAGCCGCCGAGCTCCGCGGCGAACTCGAGCTGTTCGAGGCGTCTTGGCCGATGGGATTGCCGGGCGGCGTCATTCACGCCGACCTGTTCCCCGACAATGTGTTCTTTCGCGAGCGAACGCTGTCGGGGCTCATCGATTTCTATTTTGCCTGTACCGATTCGCTCGCCTACGACATCGCCGTGTGCCTCAACGCCTGGTGCTTTGAACCGGATGTCAGCTTCAACGTCACCAAGGGGCGGCTTCTCGTCAGCCATTACGCCGCGCGGCGGACGCTCAACGACGCCGAGATCACGGCGCTGCCGATGCTGGCGCGGGGCAGCGCGCTCAGGTTCCTGCTGACCCGGCTCTACGACTGGCTCAACCAGACGGCCGGCGCGCTGGTGCGTCCGAAGGACCCGCTCGAATACCTGAAAAAGCTGCGCTTTCACCGCGGCATCAACGATCCTGCGCTTTATGGCATTGGCTGACCCGGTCGAGATCTTCACCGACGGCGCCTGCAGCGGCAATCCGGGGCCGGGCGGCTGGGGCGCGATCCTGCGCTATCACGGGGTCGAGCGCGAATTGTCGGGCGGCGATCCCGCGACCACCAACAACCGCATGGAGCTGATGGCGGCGATCGTTGCGCTCGAGACGCTGAAGCGGCCGTGCCCGGTCGAGCTCTTCACCGACAGCCGCTACGTTCTCGAGGGCGCCACCAAATGGCTGCCCGGCTGGAAGGCGCGCGGCTGGAAAACCGCCGACAAAAAGCCGGTGAAGAATGTCGATTTGTGGCAACGGCTCGAACAGGCGATCGCCCCGCACCGGATCGACTGGCACTGGGTCAAGGGGCACGCCGGTCACGCCGAAAACGAACGCGCCGACGCGCTGGCCCGCGGCCAGATCGCGCGGCGCGCCTGAGGCGACAGGCCGCTTCTAGCCCTTGATCCGCCAGGTCTTGCTGTCGCCGACCTCTTCGATGACCTCACGGGCGGAAAGCTGGCCCAACGCGTGGCGGATCGAGGTGAAGGCCACCGCGGCACCCTTGTCGCGTTGCAGCGCGGTCCGGATTTCCGCCGGGCGGGCGGCCCGCGGTGCGATCTCCTTCAGGATTTCCTCGATCATCGCCGCGTTGTTGCCGCGGCGCGGACGCGATGACGCCGCCCTGGGCGCCGCCGCCTTTGCGGTGCGGCGACGTGCCGGCGCCTTGGCCGTCCGCGCGGGCTTGGCAGGCTCGGCAGTAGGTTTCGCGGCCGCCGCCGCACCCGGCTTCTCAGCACCGCCACGGCGACGCGGCGGCGCTACACCGGTCGCCCCGCCTGCCACCGCGCGTTGGATCACCTGCATCGCCGCGGCATAGCCCTCGGCGTAAGCCTCTTTCCGGATCGCCTCGATCTGATCTTGCAACTGGGTAAGCGCCGATCTTGCCATCGTTCTGCCCCCCGATCTCCCTGCTTAGTCACCTAGAGTTATCACGTTTGCGATCGTTTCAATAGAGCGAGATCGCGAGCACTTCCGCGGTCTTCTCCCCCTACAGCCGTTCCCGCGGCGGCCGGGTGTCACTGACGAGATCGCGCAAGACCGGCTTGCCCGGCAGCGGCTCGAGCACCATCACCGCCCCCGCCTTGAGCCGCGTCGTGCAGGCATAGGCGACCCGGCCGTCGACCGCTATCGTGCATTCCTTGCAGACGTTCGCGTTGATGCAGCTGTACCGGATCGCCAGTGACGGATCGAGCCGCGCGCGCACCCACATCAGGGCATCGAGCACCGTGGCACCATCCTCGAACGGCACGGCGAACTCGTCGTAGCGCGGCGGATTATCTGCCGTGCCGCGGCGCACGCTGAGATGGGCGGTAAGTGTCGTCATGTCACCGCGGCCCCACCGCCGGCGGCCAGTGCCACGCGCTGGTTGCGCGCCCAGGCCGGATCGGTCTGGGGGAAATCGTCACGCTGATGGGCACCGCGGCTTTCGCTGCGCGACAAGGCAGCGACCGCGACCGCTTCCGCGGCGATGAGGCTCGCGCGCAATTCAAACCAATCGGCAAGGCCCGGATTGCACGCGCGGCCCGGCGGGATCGCCAGCACGGGGAGCGCCGCCCGCATCTCCCGCAGCCGCGCGACGGCGCGCGTGAGCCCGCCGGCGGCGCGGAACGGGCCGACATAGTCCTGCATCACCGTGCGCAGCTCCTCGAGCAGCTCCGGCGCAGAAACCTCGCCGCGCCGGCCCTCGGCGAGCCGGGCAATGCGGCCGACCGCCTCACCGTCGTGCGGCCATCGCGCCGGCTTGCGTCCGGCGGCATAGGCGGCGGCGAAGTGGCCGGCGCGCTCGCCGAACACCAGGGCCTCGGGGATCGCGTTGCCGGAAAGGCGGTTGGCGCCGTTGGCGCCGCCGGCCGCCTCGCCCGCGGCGTAGAGCCCGGGCACACGGCTCGCCATCGTCGTGTCCACGGCGATCCCGCCCATGTGGTAATGCGCGATCGGCGACACCTCGATCGGTGCTCTCGTCAGATCGATGCCGTGCCGCGCGAGCCGATCGATCACCGGCCCGAACGCCGCCTCGAGTGCCGCGCGCGGCACGTGCTGAAACGACAGGTAGACGCCGCCATGCGGCGAGCCGCGCCCGGCCGCGACCTCCTTGGTGATCGCATAGGTCGCGATGTCGCGCGGGGTCGTATAGGCACCCGCCTCGTCGCTGCCATAGCGGGCGAGGAACTCGTCGCCGGCGCTGTCGAGCAGCCGCCCGCCGAGCTTGTAGCGGAACGGGTCCCACATGATCGGGTCCATCCCGACCAGGCGCGGGGCCAAGTGACCAATCGGAAAGAACTGCACGAATTCCATGTCGGTGAGCTCGGCTCCGGCGCCAAGCGCCAGCGCATACCCGTCGCCGCCCATATTCGCCGAGGCGCTCGATCGCCGGTACAGCCGGGTAAGCCCGCCGGTCGCGATGATCACCGCCTTGGCGGCGATCGTGACCGCCTGCCCCTCGGTCAAGTCGAGCCCGACCGCGCCCGCGATCTCGCCGTCTGCCGTGACGAGATCCGTGACCGTGAGGTTGCTGACCCGACGGATCGCCGGCACCTGCGCGACGCGGCGGCGCAGCGTCGCCGCGACCGCGGGCCCGGTGTTGAGGAAATCGACATAGCAGCAGCGCGGGCGCGAATGGCCCGGTGCGGTGACCTGGGCGATGCGGCCGGTGTCGCGCCGGGCCCAGCCGACCCGCCATTCCTCCATCTCGCGGATGCGCGCCGGAGCGTCCTCGCACAACGCCGCCGCCAGCGGCTCGACGCAAAGCCCGCGCCCCGCCCCCACCGTATCGGCGAGGTGCAGGTCGATGTCGTCGTCGCTTTCCTCGGCGAGCGCCGCCGCGACGGTCATCTGCGCCATCACCGTCGCCCCGCCGCGGCCAACGAGGCTCTTGTCGGCGAGCAGCACCCGCTCGGCCCCGCTGCGCACCGCCGACAGCGCCGCATACATCCCGGCCCCGCCGGCGCCGACGATCAGGATGTCGGTGTCGATAGCCGGCACAGCCTAGCCCTTGGTCCCGTGCGCGAGGATCGCGACGATCGGGACCGCCAGGCGGCCGCCGCGGCGATAGGACGCCGCGGCGCGCTCGATGTGGGCAAGGATCGCCGGCATCGCCGCGCTGTCCTGCGCCTCGATCAGCGCCGCGGTCCGCACCGTACCACGGCGCAGCGAGGCGACAAGGTCGGCGGCGCCGGCGACGACCCACTCGCGCGTCTCGTAGCCGGCCACGACGTCGTCAAACCCAGCGCCGCGCAGCACGGCGGACACCGCGTCGATCTGTGCGAGGCCGCCCCCCGAAGGCGGGGTCTTCGCCGCCACCGGATCACCTTCGGCGCGGATTGCGTCGAACAGGAGCCGCCAGGCGATGTTGCGCACCGGATCGGCCCAACTCGAAAATGCGAAGTGTCCGCCAGGCCGCAGCACCCGCCACGCCTGGGCGGCGGCGCGGTCGGGGTGCGGGAAATGGTGCATCCCGAAATTCGACACGACGGCGTCGAACGTGCCGTCCGCGTAGGGCAGCGCTTCGGCATCGCCTTGCTCGAATGTCATGTCCGGATGCTGCCGCTGCGCCTCGCGCAGCATCGCGGCGGAGAAATCGTAACCGGTGGCGACGGCACCGCGCCGCGCCGCAGCCCAAGTCACGATACCAGGGCCGCAAGCGAGATCGAGGACGCGGATTCCCGTGCCAATTGCCGCGGCGTCCAGCAACGCTTGGATATAGGTGCCGCTGGCGTGGGCGAACGTGTCGGCGTAGGCGCCGGCCGCGCGCTCCCACCCCGCGTGCTCGAATTGCCGGATCGTATCGGGATCGAAATCCATCCTGCCCTCGTTTGACCGCCAGCGTCGGCGATAAACCGGGCCGGCACAAGCCGTGCACCGCTTTGCCGCAACAGAAGTGCTGGACGCGACAACGCTTCTCTGGGCAATCTCCCGCGCCCTCGCCAGCGGGATGCACCGCGAGGCCGGAAACGACGCCAGTTGAGCGAACCTGCCGCCCCGATCACCAACGCCGCCGCGCCGCGCGCCGAGGCCGCCCACAAGTCGCGGAACCTGACGATCGCCGCGCTGGGCGTTGTCTACGGCGATATCGGGACATCGCCGCTCTATACGATGCACCAATGCTTCGACAGCGTGGGGTCGGTGTCGGCGGCGAGCGTCTTCGGCATCTTGTCTCTGATCGTCTGGTCGCTGACGATCGTCGTGACGCTCAAATATGTCCTCGTCCTGATGCGAGCCGACAACCGCGGCGAGGGCGGCATCTTTGCGCTGACCGTGCTGGCCCTGCGCGCTTCGACCGGGCGCCGCAACCGCTGGATTCTGTTCGCGGGGCTGGTCGGCGGCTCACTGTTTTTCGGTGACGGGGTGTTGACGCCCGCGATCTCGGTGATGAGTGCGGTCGAGGGCCTCAAAGTCAAGGCGCCCGAGCTCGAGCCCTTTGTCATACCGCTGACCCTGATGCTGCTCGTCCTGCTGTTCATCGCCCAGCGCCACGGCACCGGGCGGGTCGGCAGGCTGTTCGGGCCGATCATCATCGTGTGGTTTTCGACGATCGGCGTACTGGGGCTCGTCGAGGTCGCCCGCAACCCTGAGATCATCAAGGCGATCAACCCGCTCTACGGCATCCGCTTTCTTGCCGCCGAGCCTGGGATCGGCGTGGTCGTGCTGGGCGCCGTGGTCCTCGCGGTGACTGGTGCCGAGGCGCTCTACGCCGATATGGGCCATTTCGGGCGCGGGCCGATTCGACGGGCATGGCTCCGCTTTGTATTTCCGGCGCTGCTGCTCAACTATTTCGGGCAAGGCGCGCTGCTCCTCGCCCACCCGGATACGATCCAGAACCCGTTCTTCCGCCTGGCCCCCAACTGGCTGGTGTTTCCACTCGTCGCGCTGGCCTCGGTCGCGACCGTGATCGCCTCGCAAGCGGTCATCTCGGGCGCGTTTTCACTGGCACGCCAAGCGGTGCAACTCGGCTACCTGCCGCGCATGCAAGTCCGGCACACCTCCGAGACCGAGCTGGGGCAGGTTTTCCTGCCCGGGATCAACAACCTGCTGCTGGTCGCAGTGGTCGCGACCGTGCTCGCTTTCCGCTCGTCGGACGCGCTCGGCTCGGCCTATGGCATCGCCGTGACGGGCACGTTCATCGTCGACACGACGCTCGGCCTCACCTACCTGGCGTGGGGCGCGCGCTGGCCGTGGTGGCGGCTGCTGCCGCTCTTCGCGGTGTTCTTTACGGTCGATCTGTCGTTCTTCGGCGCCAATCTGATCAAGATCACCGAGGGCGGGTGGTTCCCGCTCGCGCTCGGCACCGCGTCGTTCACGATCATGGCGGCATGGATGTGGGGGCGCGGGCGCATCGCCGCGACGCGCGCCGCCGGCGGGATGCCGCTCGACATGCTGATCGCCAATCTGCGTCCCGACCAACCGGCGCGGGTTCCGGGAACGGCGGTCTATATGACCGGGCGGATCGACAACGTGCCCGCCGCTTTATTGCACAACATGAAGCACAACAAGGTGCTGCACGAACGCAATGTGCTGATGACGGTGCGCACGGTCGACGTGCCCCGCATCCCCGAGAGCGAGCGGATCGAGATCCACCATTTCGACAAGAACTTCCACACGGTGATGATCCGCTACGGCTTTATCGAGGAGCCCGACATTCCCCGCGTGCTGGCGCTGTGCCGGGTCGGCGGGTTTCGCTTCAACCTGATGGAGACCTCGTTCTTCGTCGGGCGCGAGAAGATCGTGTCGAAGCGCGGCTCGAGCCTCTCGCTCCCGTTCAAGCACCTCTTCATCTTCCTGTCGAACCTGGCGCTCGACGCGACCGAGTTCTTCCGCATCCCGACCAACCGCATCATCGAGCTGGGCGGGCAGACGGAGATTTAGGCGAGGGAGGAGCGCGGGCGCCCCGCCCGCACCCCCAACAAAAAGATGCGGGCGGGGCGCCCGCGCTCCTTTATTCCTCTTAGTGGATGTCTTCCTGTTCTTTGAAGGCCTGGCGGAGCTGCTCGATCCCGAAGCCGGGCTTTTTCGAGGCGCCGATGATGACGGCCTCGCGCCGGGTCAACAGGTCGACCGCGGCCGGAATCTTCTCGACGACGTCCCGGGGCACGACTACGGCGCCGTGGCGGTCGCAATGGATGATGTCGTTGGCCGAGACGATCATCCCGAACACGCTGACCGTGCCGCCGTACTCGACGAGGTGCACGTGCGCGTGGCTCGGCATGATCGAGCCCGCGAGCACCACGAAATTCGGCGCCATCGCGTCGAGGTCGCGCACCGAGCCGTCGGTGATGACGCCGGCACAGCCGAGCCCGGCATGGACATGAGTCTGCACCTCGCCCCAGAACGCCCCGAACCCGGAATCGGGCCCGTCGATGTCCTGGATCACCGCGATCGACGGCATCGGCTGCTCGGCGATGTGCTCGTAATAGCCGAGGCGGATCTTGGTCGCGCTGTCGCGGTCGCGCGGGTGCGGCTCGCGCGAGCGGATGAGCGCGGTGCGGGCAAACGCGACGACCGGCTTCATCTCCGGAAACGCCGCGACGACCGGGCGCCGGGTAAAGCCGAAGTTCCGCCGGGTCGGCGCGACCACTTCGAGCGCATTGCAGATCGTCGGCGTGTCCCAGGCGGTGAGGGCCTTGAGGCTGTCGGGGCTGGGGAAGTCGGGCATCGGGGAATTCTCCGGCAAGGCGGGAAAGAAGGTGCCCCGCTTTATCGGCCGCCGGAGCGGCGAGCAAGGCCTTTTCCGCCACCGCCGATTCGCGCATCATGTCGTCATCACACGCGAAAGGCCCGCGCGATGAGCTACACCGTCAGCCATTTCGAGATCCGCGTCCGCGACGGCGCGAAGATGGCGCAGTTTTATACCGAGGTGCTCGGCTTCGAGATCACCGACCGCGGCCTGTTGACCCGCGGCCCCGCCGCCGGGCGCGAGCTCATCTTCATGAGCCACAGCCCCGACGAGCACCACCAGATCGTGCTGATCCCGACCGACGCCACCGAGAGCTCGGGCAGCGGCATCGGGCACGTCGCGTTCCGCGTCGACACGCTCGACGAGGTACGCCGGGTCTACGACAAGGTGCGGGTGCTCGATCAGGCAAAGCCGGAGCCGGTCAGCCACGCCAACACCTGGTCGGTCTATTTCCGCGACCCCGAGGATAACCGCATCGAAGTGTTTACGCAGACGCCGTGGCACGCGACCCAGCCTTGCCGTTTCGATGTCGATTACGACCAGGACGACGCCGCGCTTAAGGCAGCGACCCTGCGCGATGCGCAAAAGCTCGACGGGTTCACGAGCAACGAGGAATGGGCGCAGGCGTTCACCAAGCGGTTCGAGGACGCCGTCGCCAAATAAGCCGCAGACCCGCCGCAGGAGCGGGACGCGGCATCAATCAAGGGAGGTGCGCCGTGCCGACCTATGTGATGCTGGCCAACTGGACCGAACAGGGCGCCAAGAAGATCAAGGAATCGCCAAAGCGGGTGGACGAGGCCCGCGCGCTGCTGCAAGACATGGGCGGCAGGTTCGACCATATCCACATGACGATGGGCGATTACGACATGATCGTCGTCTACGAGGCGCCCGACGACGCCGTGGCCGCCCGGTTCACGCTGATGCTCGAACGGATGGGCTCGGTCCGCACCCGAACGATGAAGGCGTTCCCCGAGGCCGCGTTCCGCGCGATCATCAATTCGCTGCCATAAGGCTCATATTATCTGGTCGTTCCCGCGTTCGCGGGGTGACGAATCGGAAAAGCCCGGCATCCGTCTGTAACGGCACGCATTTCTCCGGCGGCCTGGACACCTGCGGCATTTTGTCCTAATTTCGGTCGCAGCCAGCGGCCGCTCCGCAGCCCGAGGCGACGGGGCGCCGCACCCATGACTGGGAGCCCCCGATGAATGTCGAGACGATTCTCCGCAACAAGGGACGGCGGGTCGCGACGATCCGCGCCGACGCGATGGTGACGGACGCGGTCGAACGGCTGCGCCAGCACGGCATTGGCGCGCTGGTCGTCAGCAATGACGGCACAGACGTGGTCGGGATGCTGTCGGAGCGCGACATCGTCTTCGCGCTCGCCCGCCATGGCGCCGAATTCCTCGATTTTCCGGTCGCCGACATCATGACCCGGGCCGTCGTGACCTGCAGCCCGGAAGACGGCGTCGCCGAGCTGATGGCCGAAATGACCAACCGCCGCATCCGCCATTTCCCGGTCATGCGCGACGGCCGGCTGTGCGGGATCGTCAGCATCGGCGACCTCGTCAAAAGCCGGATCGACGAGGTCGAGTACGAGGCGAGCTCGCTGCGCGAATTCATCGCGGGCGCCTGACGCCGGAGGCGACGCCTGCCCTACCGCGCGGCCGGGGGAGCGTGGTAGGGGAAGGGGGCATGACGCCACTAAACGCCGGTTTGCGGGGCGGCGCGATCGCGCTGTTCGTGCTGCTCGAGATCATGTACCTGCGCGACGCCGCGCGGGTGCCGGCGGCGCGATACGGCGCGCTGTTCGCCGCCTGCGGCATCGCCTACATGATCGAATCGATGCCGGTGTTGAATTACGGGCCATGCCCGCTGTGGCTGGTCCCGATCCGGATGTTCAGCGCCTGCGGCGCCGCGATCTTCCAGCTCTGGGCGGCGGCCAATTTCGACGACGGGTTCCGGCCGGCATGGTGGCGCTGGCTGCCGCTCGCGGGGATGGCCGCGTTGGCGCTGTGGGCCATCCTCGCCGATCGCTATATCCCGTGGCGGATCGTCAACCTAGTGGCCCTGGCGCTGGTGGTTGTCGGGCTGTGGCAGACCCTGGCCGGCCGCGCCGCCGACCTGATCGAGGCGCGGCGACGGTTCCGGCTCGTCCTTGCGGTCGCCGTCGGGCTGGCCATCGGGTCGCTGACGCTGATCACGTTTTTCGCGTCGCGGTGGCTGCTTTCCGAGGGCACGGTGTTCAGCGCCGGGCTCATCATGCTGCTGGCACTGGGCTCGGCGGTGATCAGCCTCACCGCGCGTTCGGCGGTCGGTATCCTTGATCCGGCGCCCCAGCCGTCGCGCAGCCGGCCGGCCGCGGCCCCGTCTGATCCGGAGGAGCGAGCGCTGCTCGACACGCTCCGCCGGCTGATGGAGACCGAACGGATCTATCGCGAGGAAGGCTTCGGCGTCGCCGTGCTCGCCGAACGCATGCGCATCCCGGAATACCGCCTGCGCCGGCTGATCAACCAGCGCCTGGGGCACCGCAACTTTACCGGCTTCGTCAACGGCTACCGCCTCGCCGAGACGATCGCCGCCTTGTCGGACGCGAGCCAGACGCAGGTGCCGATCCTGACGATCGCCCTCGACGCCGGGTTCCAATCGCTGGGCCCGTTCAACCGCGCCTTCAAGACCGAGACCGGCGTCACCCCGACCGAGTTCCGCCGCCTGCGCAGCGAGCCCGGAGCGGCCCAATAGCTCGCCGATTCCGAAATCGGCGAGCGGTTTGCAGAAATCGCCGAGCGCACCGTGGAAATCGGCGAGCCGACAACCCGGATCATCGCGAATGTCGGAGGCGGAGGTGCCCCGCCATGACGCTCGCCATTCGAACCTGTCTCCTCGCCGCCATCGTGACCGTCGCCACGGTCGCCAGCGCTACCGCCGCGTCGGTCGGATGGCAATATGCAACCTTTCCCGGCCCCGACGGCCGCACGATCAAGCTGTCGATCTGGTACCCGAGCGAGGCGCCGGCAACGCTGCAGCCGTTCGGGCCCTTCGAGCAGACCGTCGCCAAAAATGGCGCAGTTGCCGGCGCCGGCCTGCCGCTGGTCGTGATCTCGCACGGCACTGGCGGCAGCTTCGGCGGGCATTACGACACGGCCCAGGCGCTTGCCCGGGCCGGGTTCGTCGTCGCCGCGCTGAACCATTCCGGCGACAATTTCCAGGACCGGAGCGACAGCTTCACCTGGCGCAATTTCATCGAGCGGCCGCACCAGCTCAGCGCGACGATCGACTACATGCTGAGCGCCTGGCGCGACCATGACCGGATCGACGCGGCGCGGATCGGCGTCTTCGGTCATTCGGCCGGTGGATACACGGCGCTCGCCAGCGTCGGCGCCGTGCCGGAGATCGCGCGCATCGCCACCTTCTGCCGCGCCCACCCCGAGGATTGGGGCTGCGAGCGAGCGCGCGCGAAGAACGTCAATTTCGGAAGCGGCGTGGCGCCGGCAAACGAGAGCGCAGACCCGCGTATCAAGGCGGTCGTCGTCGCCGCAACTGCAGCCGGAATGATGCTGACGCCGGAGTCGCTGGCGCACATCACCGTGCCGGTCGAGCTCTGGGAAGCGCAGAACGACCGCATCGTCGTGAACGGGATCATCGGTCCCGAATTGCCAAAGCCGCCCGAGCTGCACGTCGTGTCCAACGCCGGGCATTTCGATTTCCTCGCGCCGTGCACCCCGGACCTCGCCGCACGCATCCCGGAGATCTGCGAGTCTTCGCCCGACTTCGACCGGGCCGCCTTCCACGAGGGGTTCAACCGCCAGGTCACGGCGTTCTTCGCCGCCGCGCTGGAGGCGAAGTGATGTCGGCGATCCTCCTGATCCTCAAATGGTCGACCCCCGCCGTCGCCGTCTTCGCGACGATCGAAGGCTTGATCCTGTGGCGGGCCCGGCGCCGATACGACTGGCGCGCCTACCTCGCGTCGATGACCGACATGCTGATGCGCGACTACGTCGTCTACGCCTATCTCGGCTTCAGCCTCGCCGCGCCGCTGATCGGCTGGGTCTGGGCGCATCGGCTGACGACGGTGCCGCTCGCCAATTGGAGCGCGATCGTCGCGCTCTTTATCGGCCAGGACTTCTGCTACTACTGGTTCCACCGCGCGAGCCACCGCGTCCGCTTCTTCTGGCTGTCGCATGCGGTGCACCATTCGTCGAACGAGATGAACCTCGCCGCCGCGTTCCGCATCGGCTGGACCAGCCGGCTGATCGGCACGTCGGTGTTTTTCGTGCCGATGATGTGGCTCGGGTTCCGGCCGGGCCCGGTGTTCATCACCCTCAACCTCGCCCTGCTCTATCAGTTCTGGCTGCACAATAGCTGGGCGCCAAAGCTGGGCCCGCTCGAATTGGTGCTGAACACGCCGTCGCATCATCGCGTCCACCACGCTGCGAACCCGGAATACATCGACAAGAATTACGGTGGCGTGCTGATCGTCTTCGACCGGCTGTTCGGTACCTTCGCCGAGGAGCGCGACGATGCGCCGTGCCGCTATGGCCTCGTGACGCCGCTGCGGTCGGACAACCCGATCAGGATCGCGTTTCACGAATACCTGGCGCTCGCGCGCGATTTGGGGCGGAAGAGGAGCGTCGGCGCCTGGGCCCAAGCGCTGTTCGGCCCACCCCGCGAGCATCCGGCGGTGCCGGCGCCCATGCTGTTCCCGGCCGAATAGTGTCTTCGGAAATTTCGCAGGATGCGTCGCCGGATATTCTGGGTGGTCGTCGGCGCTGATCTTCCTCGGGGCAGGCGCCGCTTTTTCATCACCGGCAACGCGCCACCTGATCTCGACCGGGCGATCAGCGCCATCCTTGACGGCCGCTCGTTCGTCGACGCGGTGACCGTCGGGTACCACGACGACGTCCGGTCGCTGTGGGACAAGTTCATCGGCCAAGCATTGCGCGCGGCACCCGGTTCCGGCTGAATAGGGGTATGAACCGGCTCCTCGCGGACCTCCGCATCGTCGAAATCTCGGCCTTTGTCGCGGCGCCGCTCGGCGGCATGACGATGGCGCAGATGGGCGCCGAGGTGATCCGCATCGACCCGATCGGCGGCGGCATCGACCATTTCCGCTGGCCGGTCGCCGAGAACGGCACGAGCCTTTACTGGGCCGGACTCAACAAGGCGAAGCGCTCGGTCGCGCTGGCGCTCCACAAGACCGAGGGGCGCGAGCTGGCGCAGGCCCTGGCGACCGCGCCGGGGCCGGGCGGCGGGATTGTGCTGACGAACCTGCCGCCGCTGCCCGGCCTCGACTATGCGAGTCTCAAGGCCAAGCGCGCCGACGTGATCCTCCTCCGCCTCCTCGGTAACCGCGACGGCAGCGCGGCGGTCGACTACACCGTCAATGCGGCGAGCGGATTTCCGCTGGTCACCGGGTCGGGTGGCGGCGCGCCGATCAACCACGTGCTGCCCGCCTGGGACATCGCGGCCGGGCTTTACCTCGCGATGGCGCTCCTCGCCGCCGAGCGCCACCGCACCCAGACCGGCGCGGGGCAGGAGGTCGTCGCCGCGCTCGCCGATGTCGCGCTCGGGATGGTCGGGCATCTCGGCTATATCGGCGACATCCGGATCAACGGCACGTCGCGCCCGGCGCTCGGCAACGATCTCTACGGCAGCTTCGGCCGCGATTTCGGGTTGAAGGACGGGCGCCGGATCATGGTCATCGCACTGACCCCACGGCAATGGCGCGGGCTCGGCCGCGCCACCGGGCTCGCCGACAAATTCGCCGAGGCCTGCGCAAGGCTCGGCGCCGACCCCGACACCGAGGCCGGCCGCTTTGCCGCGCGCGACGCGATCGCCGAATTATTGTCTCCATGGTGTGCGGCAAGGACGCTCGCCGAGGTCGAGACCGCCTTCGCCGGCACCGGCGTCCTCTGGGGGGCGTTCCAGGACTTCGCCACCCTTGTCGCGAGCGACCCGCGCTGCTCGCCGGCCAACCCGATGTTCAGCGAGGTCGACCAGCCCGGGATCGGGCCCTACCTGATGCCGGGCCTCCCCCTCGATTTCGCGGCCTCCCCCCGCGAACCGACCCGCCCGGCGCCGCGGCTAGGGCAGGACACGGACGCGGTGCTGGCCGAGGTACTGGGATTGTCGGCCGTGCAGATCGGCAAGTTGCACGACCAGGGCGTCGTGGCGGGGCCGGGGCGTTAGCAAGCGCTGCATTTGCACCGTGCGTCCTTCGAGACGCGCTCGGCGCTCGTTCCTCAAGATGACGAGACAGGCGCCCTTCATCCTCGGGAGGGTGCGAAGCGCCCGTCTCGAAGGACTCACAGCGCCAAAACCGCTACTCCCCTTTTTCCGCCTCCCTGATCTCGCGCAGCAAGTCCCGCACGTTCCTGGCGGTGCGGAGCTTGCGGCCGATATCGGGGGCGAGGCGGAGGTCGCCTTCGGCGTCGAGGAAACCGGCTTCGGTTTCCGGCGGCAATTCGCGCAGCACCTCAGCAAAGGCGCGGAAGATAGCCTCGACATCCTTTGCTTCGAGCCGCCGCTCTCGTGCCAAGCCGCCCTCCCTGCCGCCGTACCCGAACTCTAGCGAGAACGGCGGACCGGGGCCAGACGCTCAGAAGAGCACAAGCTGGTCGCCCGGACGCGGCGGCGGGCGAAATTTGCTGCTGTCGAGCATCTCGATGTCGCGGCGGCGGTACCCGAGCCGCCGGCACGCCTTGTCAAAGCGCGAGGCGAGCAGCGCGGCATAAGGGCCCGAACCGATCATCCGGTTCGACCAGGCCGAATCGTAAAGCCGCCCGCCATGCGCCTGCGCCACCAGCGACAACACGTGCGCAGCCTTGTCCGGCGCATGCTCCTCGAGCCATTCCTTGAACAGCGCCTTCAATTCGAGGGGCAGGCGCAGCATCGTATAGGCGGCGGTGACCGCACCGGCGGCGCGGCCTTTTTCGAGGATCGCCTCCATCTCGCTGTCGTTGAGCGCCGGGATCATCGGCGCCGCCATGATGCCGGTCGGGATGCCGGCCTTGGCGAGCGCGGCGATCGCTTCGAGGCGCCGCTCGGGGGTCGAGGCGCGCGGCTCCATGACCCGCGCCAGATGCCGGTCGAGCGTCGTCACCGAGACCGCGACGGCGGCCAGCTTCTCGGCCGCCATCTCGCCGAGGATGTCGATGTCGCGTTGCACGAGCGCCGATTTGGTGACGATCGTCACCGGATGGCGGAAATCGCGCAGCACTTCGAGGATCGAGCGGGTGATGCCGAGGCGCCGCTCGGTCGGCTGGTACGGATCGGTGTTGCTGCCGAGCGCCAGCGGCTTGCAGCTATAGCCCTTCTTCGACAGTTCCTGCGCGAGGAGCGCGGCGGCCTGCGGCTTGTAAAAGATGCGGCTTTCGAAATCGAGGCCGGGCGAGAGGCCGAGATAGGCATGGCTCGGACGGGCATAGCAATAGATGCAGCCATGCTCGCAACCGCGATACGGGTTGATCGAGCGATCGAAGCCGATATCGGGGGAATTGTTCCGGGCGATGATCGTGCGCGTCGTGTCGACGGTGAGCCGGGTTTGCAGCGGCGCCGGATCCGGATCGGCCGAGCCCCAGCCGTCGTCGAACACGACCCGCTCCTCGCGCTCGAAGCGTCCGCTGGCGTTGGTGACGGCGCCGCGTCCCTTGCGCGGCGGGGGGATGGCCGGCATATCCATGACGCGGAACATACGCTCTTGATGAGAACATTACAAGAACATATCGACCTGGCTGTCGTGATCCCGACGTGGAACGCCGCTGACAGCCTCGCGGGGTGCCTCGAAGACTTGCGCGACGAAAAGGTTGTCGTCGCCGATGGCGGGTCGACAGACGGCACCGTATCCGTGGCGCGCGCTGGCGGCGCCGTGGTGATCTCGGCCGCGCGGGGCCGCGGACCACAACTCGCCGCCGGCGCAGCGGCAGCAGGCGGGCGATGGCTGCTGTTCGTGCATGCCGACAGCCGGCTCGAACCGGGCTGGCGGGACGCGATCCTGGCGTTCGCCGGCGGGCCGGATCGTGCCGGCTACTTCGACCTGGCGCTCGACGACCCGGCCCCGGCGGCTCGGCGGATCGAGCGGGTCGTGGCATGGCGGAGCCGCGCGTTGGGCCTCCCCTACGGCGACCAGGGGCTCTTGATCTCGCGCGCACTGTACGAGGCGGTCGGCGGGTACGCGCCGATCCCGCTGATGGAGGATGTCGATCTGGTGCGCCGGATCGGCCGGAAACGGCTGGCGCCGATCGGCGCGCGGATCACGACCTCGGCTCGGCGCTATCGCGAGGGTGGGTACATCCGGCGGCCGCTGCGCAATCTCTGCTGCCTGTCGCTGTATCTCGCGGGGGTTGCACCACACCGCATCGCCAGGCTGTACGGATGAGACGGCACGTCGTCCTGTTCCTGCGCGCGCCGATGCTCGGGACCGGCAAGCGGCGGCTCGCGGCAGAAATCGGCGATGTCGCGGCGCTGCGCTTTCAGCGGCTGATGCTGGCGCGGCTGGTGCGCCGGCTGGGCCGTGATCGGCGCTGGCGGTTGCGGGTCGCGCTGACGCCGGACCACGCCCGACTGCCCGGGATCGCGACGGTGAAGCAAGGGCGCGGCGATCTCGGCGTGCGGATGGAGCGGGCGCTCGCCGCCTGTCCGCCCGGTCCGAAAATTCTCGTCGGCGCCGACATCCCCGAGTTGTCGGCGGCGCATATTGCCGCGGCCGTTCGCCTCCTGGGGCGGCACGATGTGGTGTTCGGGCCAGCGGCGGATGGCGGATATTGGCTGGTCGGGGTGCGGCATCGGCCGCCGACTTTCGGCAACGTGCGGTGGTCGAGCCCGCACGCCCTGGCGGACACGCTCGGCAATCTGCCCGGGCGTATTTCAGTCGGCTTCGCGGGGACGCTGTCGGACGTCGATGACGCGGCTTCCTATCGGCGGTTACGGCGTCGGCAGGGATTTTGACGGGATTGGCTACGCTCTACCCATCCTACAAGTCCGGTGCCGTAGGATCGGTAGAGCAAAGCGAAACCCACGCCTCCTCACTTCTCCTGCAGCCGGCCCATCAGCTCGACGAAGTTGCAGGGGCGGAAGCGGTTGTCGAGTTGGTGAACGAGGATGCCGTCCCAGCCGTCGCGGCAGGCGCCGGGCGATCCGGGGAGTGCGAAGAGGTAGGTGCCGCCGGCCACGCCGCCGGTGGCGCGGCTCTGGATCGTCGAACTGCCGATCTTTTCATAGCTTTGCCAGCGGAAGAGCTCGCCAAACCCGGCGATTTCCTTTTCGTAGACGCTCTGGAACGCCTCCGGCGTCACGTCGCGGCCGGTGACGCCGGTGCCGCCGGTGGAAATGACCACATCGACCTCCGGGTCGGCGATCCATTCTTTGAGCTGACCGGTGATCGCGGCGAAATCGTCCTTGACGATCTTGCGGCGGACGACGTTGTGCCCGGCGGTCTTGGCGCGCTCGATCAGCGCGTCGCCGGAGCGGTCGTCGGCCTCGGTGCGGGTGTCGGAGACGGTCAGGATCGCGATGTTGACGGCGAGGAAGGGCCGTTCGAGGTTCAGCGGCATCGGGCTACTCCGACTGGTATCGTGCCTTTAACGCCAGGAGGTCGCGCCAGGCGTCGCGCTTGCGCTCGGGGCTGCGCAGGAGGAAGGCGGGGTGGAACATCGGCAGGGTGGGCACCGGCGCGTCGAGCCCGGGCACGGCAAGATCGAACCACCGGCCGCGCAGCCGGGTGATCCCCTCGGTCAGCGGCAAGAGCGTGCTCGCCGCCGTCCCGCCCGCCAGCACCAGCACCCTCGGCCGCGCCAGCGCGATGTGGCGCAGCACGAACGGCAGGCACGTCGCGATCTCGGCCGAGGTCGGCTTGCGGTTGCCGGGCGGTCGCCAGTAGATGACGTTGGTGATCTGCGCGCCGGTGCGGTCGAGCCCGATCGCCGCCAGCATCCGGTCGAGAAGCTGGCCGGCGCGGCCGACAAACGGCTTGCCGAGCCGGTCTTCGTCGGCCCCCGGCGCCTCGCCGATGATCATCAGCCGCGCCGCGGTGTTGCCGTCGACAAAGACCGTGTTGGTCGCGGTCCGCTTCAGCGGACAATCGTCGAAGTCGTGCACCAGCGCGGCGAGCGCTTCGATCGTCTCCGCGCCGGCGGCCAGAGCGCGCGCCGACTGCGCCGCCTCCGCCAGCGATTCGGCAAAGCTGTTGGGCGGGGCGACGGCCGAGGAACTTCGGGAGAGCCGGCCGCCGCCGAATCTCACGTGACCAGAATCCGCTGCGTTGGCGGGCGGTAAGGCGACGTTGATGTCAGCCGAGGTCACGAATTTCGGCTCAAGCCGGTCGAGCGCGACGGCGTCGATCGCCTCGTCGGCGCCCATCTCGATCTGCCAGCGCAACAGGGCGAGCGCGGCAACGCGGTCAATGATGGCGGCTTCGGGCGCAGGCATGATCGAAGAGTAGTCGCATCCGATGGGTTTCGCGATGCTCAACCCATCCTGCGAAGCCGGAGTCGCAGGATGGGTCGAGCGAAGCGAAACCCATCGCTTTGTATTCCGCTTATAATCCGCTCAATCGAACGAATGAGGCTACGCCGGTGGCAGAGGCAGAAACAGAACAACGCGAGCAGATGGAATACGACGTCGTCATTGTCGGCGGCGGCCCTTCCGGGCTGTCGGCGGCGATCCGGCTGAAGCAGCTTGCGGCCGAGGCCGGCACCGAGCTCGGCGTCTGCGTCGTCGAGAAAGGGTCGGAGGTCGGGGCGCATATCCTGTCGGGCGCCGTGTTCGAGACCCGGGCGCTCAGCGAGCTCATTCCCGACTGGAAGGAGCGCGGCGCGCCGCTCGACACGCCGGCAATCGCCGACCGGTTTCTCTACCTGACGCAGCGCAAGGCCTATCGCCTGCCGACGCCGCCGCAGATGCACAACCACGGCAATTACATCATCAGCCTCGGCAATCTCTGCCGCTGGCTCGCGACCCAGGCCGAGGAGCTTGGGGTCGAGATCTATCCCGGCTTTGCCGCGGCCGAGGTGCTCTACGACGACGGTGGCCGCGTGTGCGGCGTCGCGACCGGCGATATGGGGATCGGCAAGGACGGCGAGCCGACCGCAAACTACACCCGCGGCGTCGAGCTGCGCGCCCGCGAGACGCTGTTCGCCGAGGGCTGCCGCGGCTCGCTGACCAAGACGCTGGTCGAGCGCTTTCACCTGCGCGAGGGGCACGATCCGCAGACCTACGCGATCGGCATCAAGGAACTGTGGGAGGTCGCGCCCCAGCAGTCCCACCCCGGACAGGTGATCCACACGATCGGCTGGCCGCTCGACAAATCGACCTATGGCGGCTCGTTCCTCTATCACCTCGAAGGCGGGCAGGTCGCGGTCGGGTTCGTCATCGGGCTCGACTACAGGAACCCGTTTTTGAGCCCGTTCGAGGAATTCCAGCGCTTCAAGAACCACCCGGCGATCCGCCCCACCTTTGAAGGCGGACGGCGCATCGCCTATGGCGCCCGGGCGCTTAACGAAGGCGGGTTCCAGTCGATCCCCGAACTCGATTTCCCCGGCGGCTCGCTGATCGGCTGCGCCGCCGGGTTCCTCAACGTCCCGAAGATCAAGGGAAACCATACCGCGATGAAATCGGGGATGGTCGCGGCCGAAGCGGTGTTCGCGCGGCTGGGCGGCGACCAGGGGTCGCGGGTCGGCGACGCGATCCGGCAGAGCTGGGTATGGGACGAGCTTTACCGCGTGCGCAACGTGCGGCCAGGGTTTCGGCTCGGGCTATGGGCCGGGCTCGCGCATGCCGCGTTCGACACCTATGTGCTGCGCGGCAAGGCGCCGTGGACCCTGCGCCATCATCCCGACCATTCGCAGCTGATGCGCGCCGAGCAGGCCCAGCGGATCGTCTATCCGCGGCCCGACGGCAAGGTCAGCTTCGACCGGCTGTCCTCGGTGTTCATCTCCAACACCAACCATGAAGAGAACCAGCCCGCCCATTTGAAACTGCGGGACCCTGAGAAGGCTATTGCGATCAATTATCGCCTCTACGACTCGCCCGAACAGCGCTATTGTCCCGCCGGGGTCTACGAGATCGTGCAGCCGGACGGGGCGGGCGAACCACGGCTGCAGATCAACGCGCAGAATTGCGTCCACTGCAAAACCTGCGACATCAAGGACCCGGAGCAAAACATCGACTGGGTCGTGCCGGAAGGTGGCGGCGGGCCGAATTACCCGAACATGTAGGCATACGGCCGAATGGGTAGTCATACGGATAGGGGCGGATGCAGATCGTGAACAGATTAAAAGCGGCGGCATGGGCCGGCGTGGCCGCAATCGCAATGACGGCGGGCACCTCTGCGGCGCAGGCGGCATCGGACCCGCCCGCGGCGGCTCAGCCGGTCCTGCCCGGCCACCTCAGCGGCTATTACCTCGCCGGCAAGACCTCCCAGGCCGAGCGCGACTTTGCCTCCGCTGAGAAATGGTTCGAAAAGGCGCTGGCGCTCGACCCCGATTCGCCCGAGCTGATCAGCCGCACCTTTCTGATGGAGATCAGCGTCGGCAATTTCGACCGGGCCCGCGAGCTGGCGCCGCAAGCGCTGAAGCTCGACCCGAGCGACGCGATGCCGCAACTCGTGCTGCTCGTCACCAAGCTCAAGGCCGGCGACAAGGCCGGGGCGCTGAAGGCGGCCACCGCGCTGCCGCAGGACGGGCTCCACCGCTTTGTCGCCCCGTTGGCGCTGGCCTGGACGCGGATCGCCAATGACGACCTCGCCGGCGCCGACACGGCGCTGCAAGGGCTCGACAAATTCAACGGGTTCGCCCCGCTCAAGGAATTCCAGCTCGGCCTCCTCTACGACTATGCCGGCCAGGCGGCCAAGGCCGAGGACCATTACAGCAAGGCGCTCGCCGCGGCCGGGACGCTGAACTGGCGGCTCACCGACGCGGTCGGCAATTTCGACGAACGCAACGGCAAGGGCGATCAGGCGAAAAAGCTCTACGACAAGTTCATCAAGGAGAACGCCGGGAGCGAACTCGCCGAGTCGGTGCTGGCGGCGCGGCCGCCCGGCCCGCCGGCACCCACCGTCACCTCGCCGGCCGATGGGTTTGCCGAGGCGATGTTCGATCTCGCCAGCGTGCTGAACCAGGCGGAAACGGTCGATCTGGCGCTGATCTACGACCGCTTTGCGCTGGAGCTGAGGCCCAATTTCCCGCTCGCCCAGCTGCTTCTCGCCGATGTGCTGAGCACCCAGAAAAAGCCCGAGCAGAGCCTCGCCGTGCTGCAGGGGATCCCGAAGAATTCGCCCTATTACTGGTCGGCCGAGCTGCGCATCGCCGCTGACGACGACGCGCTCGACAGGGCTGACGACGCGATCTCGCTGTTGCAGAAGATGTCGGCCGCGTCGCCAAAGATGGTCGGGGCCGAGCTCGAGCTCGGCGATCTGCTGCGCGACAAGAAGCGGTTCAACGACGCCGTCGGCGCCTATGACGAGGCGATCCGCCGCGCCAGCGCGGCCGGCCTGCCCGAGCGCTGGTCGATGTTCTACGACCGCGGCGTCGCGCTCGAACGCTCGCATCAATGGGACCGCGCGGAGGGCGACCTCTTGCACGCGCTGCAGCTCAAGCCCGACCAGCCGATGGTGCTGAATTATCTCGGCTATTCGTGGGTCGACAGGGGCCAGAACCTTGAGCGCGGCGTAAAGATGATCGAAAAGGCGGTCGAGCTTCGGCCCGATGATGGCTACATCATCGACAGTCTCGGCTGGGCGCATTACCGCATGGGCGATTACGCGGGGGCCGTCGGCTACCTCGAAAAGGCAGTCGAGCTGGTGCCCGAGGACCCGACGATCAACGACCACCTCGGCGACGCCTATTGGCAGGTCGGGCGGCTGACGGAGGCGCGCTACCAATGGCGCCGGGCACTGCAGTTCGGCCCCGAGGAAAAGGAGATCAAGCCGATCGAGGCCAAGCTCGAGCACGGCGTGACCACCCCCACGGCGCCGCCACAGCCGGAGCGCGGCGGCTGAGCGATACCGAGGCGGCCGGCGCGGTCACCATCTTCGCGCCGGCCAAGATCAACCTGTACCTCCACGTCACCGGCCGCCGCGCCGACGGCTACCATCTGCTCGACAGCCTGATCGCCTTTGCCGACATCGGCGACCGCGTCACCGCCACGCCGGCCGACACGCTGTCGCTGACAATCGGCGGCCCCGAGGCTGGGGCACTTTCCGGGCTCGGCGACGACAATCTGGTCTTGCGCGCCGCTCGCCATCTGCAAGCCCGCGACGGCATCGGCGCCGGTGCCGCGCTCCATCTCGACAAGCACCTGCCCGCCGCCTCCGGGGTCGGCGGCGGATCGAGCGATGCCGCGGCGACGCTGCGGGCGCTGGCCGCGCTGTGGCGCCGCCCGCTCGACCCCGCGGCGCCGGCAACCGCCGCCTGGGCCGCCGCGCTTGGCGCCGATGTCCCGGCCTGCCTCGCGGCAGCCCCGCTCCGGATCGGCGGAATCGGCGAGATCCTCGATCCGGTCGACCCGTTGCCGGCGATGGGGATCGTGCTGGCGAACCCTCGCCGCCAGCTCCCGACCGCTGCGGTATTCCGCGCCCGCCGGGGCGGGTTCGGGCCGGCGCCCCAGGCGATGGCGATTCCGCGCACGGCCGACGGCTTCGTCGCCTTCTTGGCCGAGTGCCGGAACGATCTGACCGAAGCGGCGATCGGCCTCATGCCCGAGGTCGCAGCCCTGCTCGACCGGCTCCAACGCCTGCCCGGTGCCTTGCTCGTCCGGATGAGCGGCAGCGGCGCGACCTGTTTCGCGCTGTTCGCCAACCGCGACGAGGCCGGGCGCGCGGGCGCCGCGCTCCTCGCCGCCGAACCGGGATGGTGGGTGCGCGCCGGCGCGCTGCTGACCGATCAGCCCGGCGTCTGAACGGGCTTCGCCGCGGCGGACTTGCCCGAGGCCGGCTGCGCCAGCAAGGGCTCGTGGATCGAGTCCTCGGCCGTGCCCAGCGCCATATCCGCCGCCTTTTGGACGCTCTCGGAGAATTGCCGATAGAGCTCGTCGGCCCGTTTTGCCGCGTCCTCGTCGCCGCGGGAGCCGGCGGCGCGGTACCAGGCATAGGCCATGGTCGGCGACTTGTCGGTCCCCTGCCCTCCTTCGCACAGGATCGCGAAATTGACCATCGCCGCGACCATCCCCTGCTGAGCCGCACGGAGGTACCAGCGCGCGGCGGCGACCAGATCCTGCGGCGTGCCGTGGCCCTGGGCATAGGAGATCGCGAGGTTGTATTGCGCCGACGGGTAATTCCGCGCGGCCGCGCTATGATACCAGATCAAGGCCTCGTTCATGTTCTGCGGCACGCCCAGGCCGTGCTCGTACAGCACGGCGAGATTGAATTGGGCCGGAACGTTGCCGTTGATCGCCGCCTCGCGGAACCAGCCGACCGCCTTGGCATAATCCTGAGGCACCCCGTCGCCGCGCGCAAAGATCAGCCCGAGATCGTACTCAGCACCGGTGTCGCCGGCCTTGGCTTTGATGGTCAGGTCGGTCATACGGTCGGAAACCGGGGCCGGCGCAGCGGCAGGTGCGGCCACGGCGCCGGTCGGCGGGGCGCGATCGGTCGCAGCCGCCACCTGCGGGGGCTCGACGGCGACCGGCAGCACGGGCGGCTCGCGTACGGCAACGGGAGCGGCGGCGGCGCTGTCACCATGCGGCGCCTTGCCGATCCGATCGACGAGGTTGGCGACAAAGTCGCTCCGCGAGATAACGATGGCCCCGGCCACGCAGATCAACCCCACCACCAGACCGCGCCAGCCACGGCCGCCACGGCGCGGCCCGAACGGCGTGCCCTGCAGCGTGCCCGGCTTTCCGGTCGCCGCCGCAACTGGACGAAGCCTGACCTGCGCGGGCGGCAGGCTCTCGCGGGGTGGCGGCTTGACCGAGGCGATCAGATGCGCCGGCAGCGGCGCGATCGCGCGGCCATAGCGGGGCGCTCTGAGCCCGTCCGCCGGCGCGCCGGCGGCGAGCGGCGGAGGGGGAAAGGTCGGGGGTGGAAAGCTCCGGGGCGGAGAGGTCGGGGGCGGAGAGGTTGGGGGCTCGGCGGGCAAAACCGGCTTCGCCGAGGCGAAGGGCTCGGCTTCCACGCTGGCCGGCGCGGGCTCGGGGAGCCGCTCGTTGCTGTTCGCCGGGATACGAAACGGCGCCACCGCGACGGCCGTAACCGGCATCGGCGCGACAGGCTCCAGGAGCGGTGTCGCCGGGTGTCGCGGTTCGGGCGCGGCTTGCGGCGACGGCTCGCTCTCCGCCTCGAACTCGACGAATTGGATATCCCGCCAGCGCGGAGACGATACCGGGCGCGCCGAAGTCCTCGGCGGTGACGACGGCGGCGCCGCAGGATTAGGACCAGCGCCCGAAGAAATCCGCGGTTCGGACATCGAGATAAACTTCCGCTTCGACTTGCCGTCGTGACACTATTCAGCACTCGACAACCGCAAGATGCAAGTAGGACGGTGAGTTGTTCGCCGGGAGGGCGGAAAGGCGGTATAAGAGGATCCTGTACACGTCCCGGTGAAGCCGCCGATAATGGCGCCGCGGACGGCGAGAGGGATCATGGGCGGGCGCCAGATCAATAAAGTAAAATGAAGGGGTTAGCGCCCCAGTCTCAGCGACGCCCCGCTGCGTTTCTCGATCGCGACGGCGTCTTGAACCACGACGACGGGTATATCGGCACGATCGAACGCTTCCGCTGGATCGACGGTGCCCACGAAGCGGTCAAGGCGCTCAACGACACCGGATTTCTCGTCTTCGTCGTAACTAACCAGGCTGGCGTCGCGCACGGGCGTTACGGCGAAGACGCAGTCCGCACTGTCCACGAGCACATCGCCGCCGGGCTCGCCGAATATGGCGCCTACATCGACGATTACCGCTATTGCCCCTACCACCCGGAGGGGATCGTTCCCCAATACTGCCGCGCCAGCGACTGGCGCAAGCCGGCGCCGGGAATGCTGCTCGACCTGATGCGATGTTGGCCGGTCGATCGCGAGGCGAGCTTTCTGATTGGCGATAAAGACACGGATCTGGCCGCCGCAGAAGCCGCCGGCGTCGCCGGATACCTTTTCGCGGGGGGAAACCTCAGGGACCGCGTGGTCGAGATCCTGCGTCGACGCTAACCGAGCGCTCGACGCCGACTGTGCAGGCGCAGATTCAAATGCCAGGGCGGCTGACGGGACCCCGGCGTTCTTGTTGATAGAATTTTCCTATCGATCGATAAGCTTTGCCCGGATGACGACGCTCGGCACAAACGACATCCTTCGGGCATGCTCGATAAGCTCGGCTATTTGATCGCGCTGGCGCAGGAGCAGCATTTTGGGCGTGCGGCCGAGGCATGCGGCGTCACGCAACCCACGCTGTCGGCCGGGATCAAGCAGCTCGAGGACATTCTCGGCGTGCTGCTGGTGCAGCGCGGCTCGCGGTTTCATTCGTTCACCCCCGAGGGCCAGCGCACGCTCGAATGGGCACGGCGCATCGTCGGCGATGAGCGGGCGCTGCGCCAGGAGATGCGCGCACTGAAGCAGGGGCTCGCCGGCCACCTCCGGATCGCCGCGGTGCCGACCGCGCTGGCGATGGTCGCGACGCTGACGACGCCGTATCGCGCCGCGCATCCGGACGTGTCGTTCACGGTCCTCTCCTGCACCTCGATCGCCATTCTCGGGATGCTGGAGAATTTGGAGATCGACGCAGGCCTGACCTATCTCGACAACGAGCCGGTCGGCCGCGTGCGCACGGTGCCGCTCTACCGCGAGCATTATAGGCTGCTGGCCGCGCCCGACCATTCGCTGGCCGGTCGCGAGCGGGTGACCTGGGCGGAGGTTGCGCGGGTGCCGCTGTGCCTGTTGACCCCCGATATGCAGAACCGCCGGATCATCGACCGCTATATCCGCATGGCCGGGGCCGAGCCGACGGCGATGCTCGAATCCAATTCGATGATCCTGTTGTTCTCGCATGTCCGCACCGGCCGCTGGGCGAGCGTGATGCCGGCGCAGCTGGCAGAGACGCTCGGGCTGACCGAGACGGTGCGGGCGATCCCGATCATCGGCGACGAGCCCTATCCGACGATCGGGCTGGTCGTGCCGCACCGCGAGCCGATGACCCCGCTGACCGCCGCTTTGGTCGCCGAGGCACGCCGGATCGCGCCAAACCTGACCGACGAGGACGATCGATAGAAATTCCCTATCGAGGGACGGGACCGCTTTATTGATTGCGGCGCCGGCACGTCCATTCTGACTGACACACTGGATCATCGGAATATCATGCAAAGCCGGACCGCCTGGGACCGCGAACGCGCGCAAGACATCATCGAAGCCCATCGCCATTTGGAGGGGGCGGCGCTCCCGATCCTCCATGCGCTGCAGCACGAGTTCGGCTATGTCGACCGCGAGGCGGTGCCGATGGTCGCCCAGGCGCTCAACCTCTCACGCGCCGAGGTGCATGGCGTCGTCTCCTTCTACCACGATTTCCGCGAGGCGCCGGCCGGCCGCCACGTGCTGAAGCTCTGCCGCGCCGAGGCCTGCCAGTCGATGGGCGCCGACGCGTTGGCCGAGTGCGCCCGTGACCGCCTGCGGGTCGATTGGCACGAGACGACGGCGGACGGGCGGGTAACGCTGGAGCCGGTGTTCTGCCTCGGTCTGTGCGCCTGCGCGCCGGCGGCGATGCTCGACGGCCGGGTCGTGGGTGCGCTCGACGAAGCGCGGCTCTCGTCCCTGATCGACTCCACATCCCGTGGGGCCCGCGAATGAGCCGGCTGCGGATTTTTGTCCCGCGCGACGCGATTGCGCTGGCGCTTGGCTCCGACGAGGTCGAACGCGCGCTCCTCGCCGCCGAACGGATGCGCGGGGTCGAGATCGAGATCGTCCGTACCGGCTCGCGCGGCCTCTTCTGGCTCGAACCGATGATCGAGGTCGAAACCGCCGGCGGTCGGATCGCCTACGGCCCGGTCAGGGCCGAGGATGTCGCGGGGCTCTTCGATCGCCTGCTCGAGGACGGCCCGCACGCGCTGCGGCTCGGGCGGCCAGAGGACATCCCCTTCCTCAAGCGCCAGACCCGGTTCACTTTTGCCCGCTGCGGTATCGTCGACCGGTTGTCGCTGGCCGATTGCCGCGCGCATGGCGGGCTGCGCGGGTTGGACAGGGCGCTGGCGCTCGGACCCGCCGCCATCATCGACACGGTGACCAAGTCCGGGCTTCGGGGGCGCGGCGGCGCCGGGTTTCCGACCGGGATCAAGTGGAAGACGACAGCCGACGCGCCGGCTGCGCAGAAATACATCGTCTGCAACGCCGACGAGGGCGACAGCGGCACCTACGCCGATCGCATGATCATGGAAGGCGATCCGTTCACGCTGATCGAGGGAATGGCGATCGCCGGCATCGCGGTCGGGGCGACGAAGGGGTTTGTCTACATCCGCTCCGAATACCCGCACGCGATCGAGATTTTCGGGCGCGCCCTCGATATCGCCCGCGACGAACGGTTGCTCGGCGCCGGGATCGCCGGCTCGCCCTATGATTTCGACATCGAGGTCAGGGTCGGCGCCGGTGCCTATGTCTGCGGCGAGGAAACGGCGTTGCTCGACAGCCTCGAAGGCAAGCGCGGTCAGGTACGGGCAAAGCCGCCCTTGCCGGCCCATTACGGCGCCTTCGGCAGGCCGACCGTCGTCAACAACGTCATCTCGCTCGCCTCGGTGCCGGCGGTCCTCGCCGACGGGCCCGACGCCTATCGCGATCTCGGCTACGGCCGCTCGCGCGGCACGATGCCGATACAGCTCGCCGGCAACGTCAAGTATTGCGGGCTGTTCGAGGCGGCCTTCGGGCTGACCCTCGGCGACATCGTCGACGATATCGGCGGCGGCACGGCGACCGGACGGCCTGTGCGCGCGGTTCAGGTCGGCGGGCCGCTCGGCGCCTATTTCCCGCGCGCGCTCTTTGATACGCCGTTCGATTACGAGGCCTTCGCCGCCAAGAACGGTCTTATCGGCCATGGCGGCGTCGTCGTCTTCGACGATACCGTCGACATGGCGCGGCAAGCACGGTTCGCGATGGAGTTCTGCTCGATCGAAAGCTGCGGCAAGTGCACCCCGTGCCGGATCGGCTCGACCCGCGGCGTCGAGGTCATCGACCGCATCGTCAACGGCGAACGCCGCACCGAAAACCTCATCCTGTTGCAGGAGCTGTGCGAGACGATGCGGTTCGGCTCGCTCTGCGCGCTCGGGGGCTTCGTCCCGTTCCCGGTGACGAGCGCCTTGACGCACTTCCCCGAAGATTTCGGCGGCGCCCCGCTCAGCGAGGCGGCGGAGTGAGGGGGCTCGCAATGCTGTTGCCGCGAGCACTCTTCAAGCTCCTCCTCCTTGATGGGGGAGGCCGGGAGGGGGTGATCTCGCGGCTCGCACCACCCCATTCCAACCCTCCACCCCACCCATACCCTCCCCCATCGAGGGGGAGGGCTTCTGTTCTCCGCGGAGCCTTATTATGTCCCTGATCCACGAGATCGATTACGGCACGCCCGCCTCGAAGTCCGAGCGGATGGTGACGCTGACGATCGACGGTTTCACCGTGAGCGTGCCTGAGGGCACCTCGATCATGCGGGCGGCGATGGAACTCGGCATCAAGGTGCCGAAGCTCTGCGCCTATGACATGGTCGACAGTTTCGGCTCATGCCGCCTCTGCCTCGTCGAGATCGAGGGCCGCAACGGCACCCCGGCCTCGTGCACGACCCCGGTGGCCGAGGGGATCAAGGTCACAACGCAGAACCAGCGGCTCGGGCGCATCCGCCGCAACGTCATGGAGCTCTACATCTCCGACCATCCGCTCGACTGCCTGACCTGCTCGGCGAACGGGAATTGCGAATTGCAGGACATGGCGGGCGCGGTGGGGCTTCGCGAGGTGCGCTACGGCTACGCCGGCGACAACCACCTCGGCGCCGGAAAGGACGCGTCGAACCCGTATTTTACCTTCGACCCGGCGAAATGCATCGTCTGCTCGCGCTGTGTCCGTGCCTGCGAGGAGGTGCAGGGCACCTTCGCGCTGACCATCGACGGGCGCGGCTTTGCGAGCCATGTCGCAGCCGGGATGGACGAAGGCTTCCTCGCCTCCGAATGCGTCTCCTGCGGCGCCTGCGTCCAGGCCTGCCCGACCGCGACCTTGATGGAAAAATCGGTCATCGAGCAGGGTCAGCCCGAGCATTCGGTCGTCACCACCTGTGCCTATTGCGGCGTCGGGTGCAGCTTCAAGGCCGAGATGAGGGGCGACCAGGTCATCCGCATGGTCCCCTGGAAGGACGGCGCGGCCAATCACGGCCATAGCTGCGTCAAGGGCCGCTTTGCCTGGGGCTACGCC
>DASXFE010000030.1:0-10391 GCA_036489765.1 Allostellaceae bacterium
GCGGATAGGCCGGCCCGCCGCCCGGCATGTCGGCCGACGGCACCATCGGCCAGCCGAACATCGTGTTGACGAACAACAGCGCGTTCTGGCTGACCATGAACTCCTGGTCGAGGCTCTGCTGGCCGATCCGGACGCTGAGCCGGTCTTCCGGCAGCATCTTCTGGTCGTACCACAGCTCCCAGAGGCGGGTAGCGCGATCGGACTCGATACCGCTCGCGGTCTGCAGCGTGCCGAGGTTGTCGGCGCTGAGGTTGCGGCCGTGGATCTGCAGTGCGCTGACGTTGAAGAGCCCGCCGTACCAGCCGAAGGCGCGCTTGGTATCGAGCTGCAGGGCCATCTGGGTCAGCCCGTCATACTCGGCCCCCTGCCGGAACCCGCCGGTCACGTTGCCGAGCACCTCGCTCGTCTCCTGCAGCGCGAACGACATGCCGTACTGGCTCAAGAGCGGCCGCACCCCCCACATGTCGCCGAGCAGGAAGTTCGTGCGTTCCAGGTTGTTGAGAAACCCGAGCGCGCCGCCGGTCGCGAACGCGCCCTCGCTCGGCTGCAGCGACTCTTCCGTCGGAACCTGGATCTGCGGCGGCGCCGCGATGGCTGGCGCTCCGATGCCCCCCAGCGCCACCACCGCCAGCGCCCCCAACGTCTTCCCCAAAACCCGCATGATGCTTCCGCCGATCACGATCCCGTTATCGGCGAACGCTATCGATAATCATTCTCATCTGTCCAGCGAATAATTCGCATTCGTAGAGTGCAGGGAGCGCGACTGTCGGATCTGGAGGGGCGGCGCGACCCACTATCCGTTGGGCTCGTGGTTTCGTTTGCTAACCCCTCCCTTATTCGCCACCACCTCCGCGAAGGCGGGAATGACGAGATGAGGCGAAGTGCGCGAACGTTTCGAGACGCGCGTGACGTCATTCCGAAACCACGACCCCCTGCGCGGTGTCGGAATGGTACTCGCCCATGAACGGGTACTTGCCCGGCCCGAGTGGGTGCAGGTGCACGAGGCCCCAGGTTCCACCGACGATGACCTTCTCGACCTTGAGGGCGGTCGAGTCGAATTCCTCGGCGGTCGGGTCCTGGTTGGTGATCTTCAGCGTCGCCGCCTTGCCGGCCGGTACGTGGATTTCGGCGGGTGAGAATTTATGATCCTTGATCGTGACGGCGATGGGCGCCGCGTCATCCGCCCGCGCACCCGGCCATGGTGCCGTCCCGGCCAGCGCCATGACCACCGCCAGCGCGATCCACCCGCCCCTCATCGCCCTGCCCCACATCCATTTCTCGGCCGAGCCTTATAGGAAAAGATGCGATTGCAAGTCAATCGCATCGGATCACGCCCGGCTCGCGCATTGTCTGGCGAGGGAGCGGCTCCTATCTTCCCCCCATTCGAAGTGTCCGCGCGACCAGGAGAATGGCGATGCCGAAATACAAGGAACAGCTCGACGATTTGCAAAAGCGCACCATCGCCTTCCTCGGCAGCAGCGGCGATTTCGCCGACAATTACAAGCGCCGCGACCAGGGCGTCATGGGCAACGGCGCGCTGACGACAAAACAGAAGGAGCTGATCACCCTCCTCCTCGGCGTCGTGATGAAATGCGACGACTGCGTCACCTATCACGCCTCGCGCTGCGTCCGCGCCAAGGTGCCGCGCGAGGAGGTCGTCGAGGGCCTGATCCTCTGCGCCCAGATGGGCGGCGGCCCCGGCATCGCCTACGCCACCAAAGCGCTCGCCGCTTACGACGAACTGGCCGGGAAATAGGTTTTCTTATGGACCGCGGGTGTCCCGCCCGCGCCGACGCAAGATGCGGGCGGGACACCCGCGGTCCAGTCTCAGACGGTCTCCACCAGCTCTTCCCGCGCTCGGGCGAGGCCCTCGGAGGTGCCGACGTCGATGTGATACCCGCCGGCGGCAAACCCGATCAGCCGCCCCTCGCGGCCGAGGCGCGGCAGCACGTCGCGTTCGAACGAACAAGCCGGCGTCAGCACGTCGACGAGGCGGCGGCGGAAGACGCCGATGCCGCCACTGACGACCCCTGTCCCGCCCTGCCGCATCGCGACGGCACCAACCACCACGGGCTCAGCCGCCACGAGCCGCGCCGCGAGGTCGAGCGGGTTGACGGCGAACCACGCCGTCCCGTCGAGCAGCACGAAATGCTCGTCGAGCCGCGCCCGCGCCTGGTGGAGGGCACCGCCGGTGCCGGCCGTCTCGGGCGACGCCATGATCTCGATATCGAGCCCGAACCGTCCGCGCACCGGCGTGTCGTGCGCATAGTCGCGGACCCGGTCGGCTTGCGTGCCGGCCAACAGCAGGACACGGCGGATACCGTAGCGGCCGACCTCGAACAGCAGCCGGTCGAGAAACGGCGCACCGCCGACCTCCTCCAAGGCCGCGGCGCCCCCGCACAAGATGACCGCCTGGTCGACCATGATCCTTACTGGGCCACCCAGCCGCCATCGATCGACAGCGCGGCGCCGGTCATCGTCGAGGCGCCGTCGCCGCACAGGAACACGGCGAGCGCGGCGATCTTTTCCGGCGTCGTGAAATCGAGCATCGGCTGCTTTTCGGCCAGCAGGTCGTGCCGCGCCTTCTCGACCGCCATCCCCTGCGCCTTGGCCCGCGCCTCGATCTGCGCCTGCACCAGCGGGGTCAAGACCCAGCCGGGGCAGATCGCGTTGCAGGTGACGCCGTCATTCGCCGCCTCGATCGCGATCACCTTGGTGAGTCCGACGAGGCCGTGCTTCGCGGTCACATAAGCCGCCTTCTCGCCGCTCGCGACGAGCCCGTGTGCCGAGGCGATGTTGATGATCCGGCCCCATTTTCCCTTCGTCATATGCGGCAGCGCCGCCTTCGCCGCATGGAACGAGGCCGACAGGTTGATCGCGATCACCGCATCCCACTTGTCCTCGGGGAAATCCACGACCTTGGCGACGTGCTGAATGCCGGCATTGTTGACGAGGATGTCGACCCCGCCCAACTCCCGCACCGTGGCGGCGACAAGGTCGCGGATCTGCTCCGGCCTGGTCATGTCGGCGCCGTTATACGCGACCCGCACGCCGTGCTCGGAGGCGAGCGACGCGCGCCGCCGCTCGATCTCGCCGGCGTCGCCGAACCCGTTCAGCATCACGTCGCAGCCCTCGGCCGCGAAGCCCGTCGCGATCGCGAGCCCGATCCCGCTCGTCGACCCCGTCACGATCGCTCGCCTGCCCTTCAACATCACACCCGCTCCAACTGCCTCTCGCCCTATGACACCCGGCGCAATCCGACCGGCTCCGTGAACCCCTTCACCGAGGCCGTCTCCGCCACCGCGCCCAGCCCGTCGAGCGCCGCGGCGACGCCGGGTTCGGCCGTCATGTCCTCGGAGACGACGATGTCGCCGCCCCGGCTTTGCCCCTGCAGCCGCGCCGCCAGATTGACCGTTCGGCCGAAATAGTCGAGCCGGTCGTTGAGCGTGACCGCGATACAGGGGCCGCAATGCAGGCCCAACTTGACCAGAATCTCCCCGGCGTCGGGACCCAGCCCATGGTTGAACCGGACGATGTCGGCGCGAATCACGACGGCGGCATCGAGCGCATCGATTGCATTGGCGAAGGCTGCCATGACCGCATCCCCGATCGTCTTGACGACGGCGCCGTCATGCCGCCGCACCGCGCCGGTCAGCACCGCGTAGTGCTCGCGCACCCATCCATAGGCCCGCGCGTCGCCGGCGCGGTTGTAGAGTTCGCTCGATCCCTTGATGTCGGTGAACAAGAGGGCGACGCGGCGGATTTCGACCTGGTCGCCAGGGCGCAGCACCGAGTCGGCGAAGAGGTCGCGGAACGCTTGCATCGTCGTGACTTCATGCGCGGTCAGCGCATCGCTGGCCCAGGCGCGATCCTCGATCACCAGCGTGCGCGGCGCCCGGCCGTCGTTGCGCGCAGCGACCTGCCCCGGCTCAGTCCCCGGCGTCAGCACCGGATCGCCGTCGGTCAGCGCGATGTCCGGCACGATCCCGTTCTCGACGCGGAAGTCGGCGCTGCCGCCGGGCTCGATCGTCCGCGCGCGATAGTCGCCGTCGGCAAGCCGTGCCGCCAGCGTCACCGACCCGTCGGGCGCCAGCGGGTGCTGAATCTTGACATGCGCGCTGTCGAGCGCGCTCGACAGGCAATACCCGCCGATCCCCAGCGCACGGATATCCGCCGCCGGCTCGAAGGTGACCTCGACGTTGCGGGTGAAATCGCGCTCGTAATCGATGTTGCAACTCGGACAATGCGCGCCTTGCGGCAGCCGGTCGAGGCTCGCCGCGACGACCTTGGCGCCGCGGCAGCGCGGGCAGAGCAGATCCCAGCGCAGTTGCAACAGCCCGCTCCGCGCCGCAGCGAGGCAGGTCTCGATGACCCCGCGCGGCTCCTCGCCCCAGCGCCGCGCCAGCGTCCGCGGCCGCATCCGCTGGAGATCGAGGTCGTTCGCGCCGAGCAGATGTTCGGCCAGTTTCCCCGCCGCGCCATACCCCTGCTCCTCGAGGCTCCGCGCCTGATCGGTCACCCGCTGCCGCGCCGCAGCGGATACTGCGGGGGGCCCGCTCGCGTAATCGGGCGCCGTTCCCGCAGCCGCCAATTCCGCCGCCTCGCGATAGAGCCGATCCAGCGTCGGCCCGAACCGCCGGCGCAGCCCGAGCCGCAGCAGCGGCGCAGCCCAGCCGGCCGCATCGATCCGAAGCCGATACCGCACGGCGGTCCCGCCATCGAGCTGCGCCTCCAGCGCGATCGCTGCCTGGATCCACCGGATCGGCCCCTTATGAAACGTGCGGCGGTGCGTATAGAACCGGTTGGCGATCCATTCCGGGACGCCTTCGTCCCAGGTGAGGCTCATCCCGAGCTTCCGGGTCGCGCCGGTGCGGCGCACGGTGCCGTCGGCCTGGGTCGTATCGGTCGTGGCATAGCGCGGCAGTCCCAGCGCCTCATTGATCCGGCCAGTATCGAGGAGGTAAGGCCACAGCGCCTCGGGCGACAGCGGAAACCGCCACGCCCAGACCCGTTCGACGACCGGCATGCGAGATCCTCTGGGCGCCGTTTCGCCCGCCAGTCTATCACATCGGGTTTACAGCCCCGCCACCGCCGGGCTAAGCAAGCGGAATGCCGCCCAAACGCAACCCCCTCGGCCTCAACCCGCTCCAGCTCAAGACCCTGACCCTGTTGCAGGAGCTGGCGCGCACCGCCGGCAAGCCGCCGCCCGACGACGAGTCCGGCGGCCTCGCGATCACCGAGCTGCCGCACGCGCACGGCGACCATTTCCACCTCGGCGACGCCGTCGTCGCGTCAAAGGACGCGACGGGCCTGCGCAACCCCTCGGTCTGGGCCGCCCTCGAACGCAAGGGCCTCATCCGCCCAAAGCTCCCCGAAGCCGTCATCCTGACCCTGGCCGGCCAGGAATACGACACGGGCCTCGCGGAGACGATCCTGCACAAGAGCGAGCACTAGAAGGCAAAAGGAGCGCGGACGTCACGCCCGCAATTGTTCGTTGGATGCGGGCCAGACGCCCGCGCTCCTTCCTACCAGACAAACGAGGCCGTCACTCCGATCGGCTCCAACCCCAACTCGCCTAGCGAGGTTTCAAGCACCGCCGGATCGGCGAACTCACCGGCATGCACCCCACCGGTGACGAAGAGGCTGTCGATCCCGGCCGCCTTGGCCCCGGCGATGTCGGTGCGCAGCGAATCGCCAATGACGAGGAGCCGGCTCTTGTCGTCGATCCCGAGCAGCGGCAGGCAGCTTTCGTAAACCGACGGGTGCGGCTTGCCGTGCCAGCGCACCGTGCCGCCGATCCCTTCGTAATGCTCGGCGAGCGCCCCCGCGCAGAGCGCCGGCTTGCCGCGGTGCATGACGATCAGGTCCGGGTTGGCGCAGACCATCGCCAGACCCCGCGCGACCGACGCGCGCAGCACCGGGTCGTAATCGGCGATCGTGTTCTCCCATTCGGCCGGGCCCGTGTTGAGGATGAAATCGGCCGCGTCGGGGGTCGCGACGAAATCGAGCCCCAAACCTTCGCGGATTTCGAGGTCGCGGTCGGAACAGATGTGCAGGCACCGGCGGCCCAGCCCGGCATAAAACGGGTCGGTGCGCTCGGCGAGGAACTGCCACGCCTCCTCGCCCGACGACATGATCCCGTGATAGAGCCCCTCCGGCACCCCGATCTGCGCGATCCGCCGGCCGACATCGTCGGCCCGGCGCGGCGCGTTCGACAACAGCACGATGCGCTTGCCCTCGCCGATCAGCCGCTCCAGGCAGTCGAGTACCCCGGGAAACGGCGCCGTGCCGTCATGCACGACGCCCCACAGATCGAGGATCACGCCGTCGTACTGCGAGGCCAGCTCGCGCATGCCGCCGATCTGGCGAATGGTCATCGCACCCCGCTCCCCACCGCATGCTCCACACTCGCGAATCCGTCGCGCCGCAACAATTCCGCAAGCCCCGATTTGATGGCCGCGACCAGCGCCGGCCCGCCGAAGACGAGCCCGGTATAAAGCTGCACCAGCGAGGCGCCGGCGCGGATCTTGGCGTAGGCATCCGCCGCGCTCGCAACCCCGCCGACGCCGACGAGCGGTACCGCACCGCTGGTCAGCCGATACATCGCGTCGAGCAATTCAGTCGAGCGCGCGAAGAGCGGCCGGCCGCTAAGCCCGCCTGCCTCGCGCGCATGGCGGCTCCGTAGCGAAGCCGGCCGCCCGACCGTGGTGTTGCCGACGACGATCCCGTCGATGGCGCGCGACACCGCGATCTCAGCGATGTCGGCAGCCTCCTCGGGGCCGAGATCGGGGGCGATCTTGACCAGCAGCGGCGGCGACGCCCCGCTCTCCGCGCGCGCCGTCTGCACCGCCTCTACCAGTTCGTCGAGCCTGGCCTTCGTCTGCAAGTCGCGCAGCCCCGGCGTATTGGGCGACGAAATGTTGATGACGAGATAATCGGCGAGCGCCGCAGTCCGCCGCACCCCTTCGACATAGTCGGCGACGGCGTCGGTGCTGTCGCGGTTCTTGCCGACATTGACCCCGACGACGCCGTGCCGCGCGCGCCCGGCGAGCCGCGCCATCGCGCCGTCGAGCCCGCCGCTGTTGAACCCGAGCCGGTTGATCAGCGCCGCGTCTTCCTTGAGCCGGAACACCCGCGGCTTCGGGTTGCCGGGCTGAGGCCGCGGCGTCACCGTGCCGATCTCGGTAAACCCGAAGCCGAGCCGCAGCATCGCATCGGGCACGCGCGCATCCTTGTCGAAACCGGCCGCGAGCCCGATCGGGTTGGGGAAATCGATCCCCCACAGCGTCTGCGACAGGTTATCCGGGTCGGGGCTCGCCGCCGCACCCACCAGCCCCCGCTCGAGCACCCGCAGGGTCAGCGAATGCGCCCGCTCCGACGACAGGGTCCACAGAAGGGGGCGGATCAGGGTGTAAAGATTAGCCACCTAGCCAATCCCAAAATGGCCGTGGCCCGGGTACCCACGCCACGCCCCCGGTGACGGGGGCGCCGCCACCCGCAACGGAGCCGAATCGGCCAACAAAAATCCTTCCTCATCGTGCCGTGGTGGCCGCCAAGCCCAGCCGAGGTGAATGCTTCCCTAGCTCAGCACAACTTCCGCTTGGCCCAGCCCTTCGATCGTGACGACGGCGTGGTCGCCGGCGACCGGGTACTGGGTGGCGACGAGGCTGCCGGTCATGACGACCTGCCCGCGCCGGAGCGGGTTCCCCTCGGCGGCGCGGCGGTTGGCGAGCCACGACAGCGCGTTGAGCGGGTGGCCGAGCGCGTCGGCGCCGACACCGGAGCCGATCTCCTTGCCGTTGATCTCCAGCCGCCCCACGAGCACGCCGAGGTCGCGGCGGCGCCAATCCGTCACCGGCGGGCCGATCACGATGCCGGCGTTCCAGGCATTGCCGGCGACGAGGGCGGCGCCGTCGAGCCGCTTGTAGTCGTAGCGCAGATCCTCGATCAGCTCGATCGCGGCCATGCAGCTCTCGACCGCGCCGCCGACCCGGTCGGGGTCGCCGCCCTCGGGCAGATCCTCGCCGAGCCGCACGCAGATCTCGGTTTCGATCGCGATCCGGCAGTAATCGGCCGCCCGCAGCCGCGCGACGCCGCGATGCACTTCGGAGGCGAAGACCGCGCCGTAGCAAGGCTCGGCGAGGCCGCACAGCTCCTGCATGACCTTGGTCGTGATGGCGATCTTGAACCCCGCGACGTCGCCGCGTCCCGCCGCGACATCGGCCGCCTCATAGGCCGCGCGGATCGTATAGCCCTCGTCCAGATTTGCCGGGTAGAGCTCTTCCGAAAGAACGTCGATCTGCCGCCGCTCGCGGAACAGCGCGGCGATGCGTTCGCCCTTTTGCAGCGGCGTCAATCCGGGCATCAGGGGCTCCCTCTCAAGAAAAGATTTACCGCGGGGTACGCAGAGGATACGAGGACCGCGGGACTTCCGTATCCTCCGCATACTCTGCGGTAAATCCTTCATCGACTCTAGCCCGCTGCCGCGGCAGAACCTTGGACGGGACGATGGACGATCTGGTTCACCCGATGCTCGCCTTTGTCGCCGCACATGCGGGCTGGGCGATCGTGATCATGTTCGTCACCTCGTTCGGCGAGAGCTTCGCGTTTCTCAGTCTCTTGTTTCCCGGCACGACACTCCTCGTCGCCGCCGGCGCACTGATGGCGGACGGGACGCTGCCTTATTGGCCGGTCATCATCGGCGCGGTCGTCGGCGCGGTGCTCGGCGACGCGGTGTCGTACTGGATCGGCCGGCGGTACGGCGGTGCGCTCGGGCGCATCTGGCCGTTCAACCGCAACCCCGAGATGCTGCCGCGCGGCATCCGGTTTTTCGAGCGGCACGGCGGGAAGAGCGTCTTTATCGGCCGCTTCTTCGGCCCCCTCCGCGCCGTGATCCCGCTCGCCGCCGGCGTGTTGCAGATGCCCAACGGCTGGTTCTGGTTCGCCAACATCACCTCGGCCCTGGTCTGGGCGCCGATGCTCCTTTTCATCGGCGACGCGGTCGGTGAGATCGGCGACCGGGCGATCGGCTCCAGCCGCACCGCGGTGCTGATCTTCGCAGGACTAACCCTGTTCGGGATCGTCGGAATGGCCTGGGCCGCCTGGAGGGCGAGGAAGGGGGACTAAGGCCTAAATCTTTCCCCTCTCCGCCCACTGGGCGGAGAGGGGAAAATTAGCGGAGAGAGAATTATCAGCGGCTGCGTGCCCGCGGCGCGGGAGCCGGCTGCTCGACCGCGCCGGGGCCGTGGTCGTTGATGTAGCCGTCGACGTGCTTGGTCAAGAGCTCGACCTTCTCGCCGAAGAAATGGTCGGCGCCGGCGATCTTGCGGAAATCGATCTTGATGTCGCGCTGATGCGACAGCTTCTGCACCAGCTTCTGCACGGAATCTGCAGGCACCAGCGTGTCGGAATCACCCTGCAGGATGAGCCCCGATGACGGGCACGGCGCGAGAAAGGTGAAATCGTACTGGTTCGCCGGCGGCGAGATCGCGATAAACGACTCGATCTCCGGCCGCCGCATCAGGAGCTGCATCCCGATCCACGCGCCAAACGAGTACCCCGCGACCCAGCAGGTTTCGGCGTTGGCGTTATAGGTCTGCAGCCAGTCGAGCGCGGCGGCGGCATCGGCCAGTTCGCCCTCGCCCCGGTCAAAGCTGCCCTGGCTGCGCCCGACCCCGCGGAAATTGAACCGCAACGTCGAAAACCCACGCTTCACAAAGGTCTGGTAGATCGAATAGACGATCTTGTTGTTCATCGTCCCGCCGTGCAGCGGGTGAGGGTGCAGCACCAGCGCCATCGGCGCCGATGGCTTGCGGGCATGGTGATAGCGCCCTTCGAGCCGACCCTCCGGGCCGTTGAAAATGACGTCAGGCATGGCCGATCCGTTCATACCCGACTATTCGAGTCGGGAAATTCCAAGTGGTGCGGCTGGGCCTTGTGAGCCCGCGGGGGCACTTACTTGATTGGGTTACTGGGGTAATTATATCTTTCATTCCCATGGGCGATCGCCGTAACCGGGGGGCGGCGCGTCGCGGTGTCGACAGTAACATAGGAATGCCGATGCCTTTCAAGAACCTGCGCGACGAAATTGATGCGACGCTCGCGCGCGATCCCGCAGCCCGTTCGCGCATCGAGGTGGTGCTGTGCTACCCGGGGTTTCAGGTGCTCCTGTACCACCGGGTCGGACATTGGCTGTGGACCCACCGCCGATATCTGCTCGGCCGCTTTATCTCGCATCTCGGCCGGATCGTGACCGGGATCGACATCCATCCCGGCGCGACGATCGGCCGGCGCCTCTTTATCGATCACGGGGTCGGCGTCGTGGTCGGCGAGACGGCCGAGATCGGCGACGATTGCACCCTCTACCAGGGCGTCACGCTCGGCGGCACGCG
>DASXFE010000154.1:0-21233 GCA_036489765.1 Allostellaceae bacterium
TACCAACCCGGCCGGCAGCAGCCCGCTGAACCCCGGCGACGCGATCGCGGTCCCGTCATCCTCGACCGCGCCGATGACCGCCTCGGCGATGCCGGCTCCGGTCGCGGCGCAGGCACTCGGCGTCATCGAGCGGCACCTGCCGCCGCGCCAGGCGTTCGGCAACCGCCCGACGGAAAGCGACGACTGGTTGAAGCGGCAGGGCGCCGCCGACCTCGTGCCCGCCGCACAGCAGCAGCAGCGCCAGGCCGGGCCGACCTCCCGGCCGATGCCGAACGCGCCGACCCGCGGCTCGCTCGCGGGCGAGCTCGGGCTGCTGACCGAAGGCAACCGGGTCGGTCTGTTTCACGCCAATGCAGGGCCGCGGACCCCGGAACAGACCGCGTTCCTGACGCGGGCGGCGCGCGAGAACCCGAATGCAAGGACGACGATGCTCCGCTACACCGGCGAGGCGCGGGCCCTCCACAACGAAAACCGGGCCGCCGGAACGCGGTTCGTGATCCGCGGCGTCGGTCATGCCGGAGCCTCGCCCGAGGTGGTTCGGCGGGTCCATGAGGCGACGATCCGCGCCAACCCGGCAGCCGCCGGGGAAATCCGCCGCGAGACCACCACCCATCCCCCCAATCGTGCCGAGCCGCCGCGGCAGCGCGAGGCGCGGCCCGAGCGGCAGGGGCCGCAGCGGGAAAGATCGCAGGGGCCGGAGCGGGACAGGCCAGAGAGGCAGAGGCCGGAGCGGCAGAGGCTCGAGCGGCAAACAACGCCCGAGCGGCAAACAACGCCCGAGCGGTCGCGGCAGCAGCAGGCGAGACCCGTCGAGCAAAACCGGCAGGACCGCCAGCCACCGCAGCAGCAACAGCAACGCGAACGCAAGCCGCCGCCGAGGAACGAGAAGGATAAGAAAGACAAGAACGATCAGCGCTGACGGGGCCGCCGCTTGGACCGCGAGCGGGCGCGCAGATAGCGGAACCAGATCGCGATCACGAGCAGCAGCGACAAGAGGCCAAGCAGGAAATAGGGCGATTGCGCAAAGCCCGGCTTTGCGTTGGTGTCGCCGACCCGCACCGTGGCGCGGGCGACCTCGGTCGGGCTGCGCGCCTCGGCGGTCCACAATCCGTCGCGATCGGTCTCGAACGAGAACTTGCCGTCCTTGTCGGTGCGGCCGGTCACCGCGACCTTGTTCGGCGCGTCGGGAGAGAAAACCTGCACCTCGGCATCGGCCATCGGCTTGCCGTCGCGGGTCGCGAACTGGACATCGACCGTCCGCATCGCAAAGAGGTTGAAGGCCGCGGCCGGCCTCTCCGCGCCCGCGCAAACCAGCAGGCAGGCCAAAAGCACCATGGCCAGAGGGGCTTGGCGGCGGCGCGAAAACTGCACAGGATTGAGGAACCTCGTCATCGCGGCACAGCCCGGCGGAGAATTTGATGCGGATCGTAGTCTTTGGCGCCGGCGCTGTCGGCGGCCATCTCGCAGCGCGGCTTGCCGCCGAGGGTCCCGGCGCCGGGATCGAGGTCGCGGCGGTCGCGCGCGGCGTGCAGCTCGCGGCGATTCGCGAGCGCGGCCTCACCCTCCATATCGGCGACCAGCGCTTCACCGGCAGGCTCCGCGCCACCGACCGGCCGCGAGAGCTCGGCCATCAGGATGTCGTGATCGTCACCCTCAAATCCTCGGTGCTGTCGGATTCGGCCGAGGCGATCGGCAGCCTCGTCGGCCCCGAGACGACGGTGATCTTCGCGATGAACGGGATCCCGTGGTGGTACCTCTACCGTGCCGAGGCAGCCGGTACCGCCCGCCCCGACCTCGCCTTTCTCGACCCCAATGAGCGGCTCGCGCGGGCGATCGGGCTCGAACGCGTCGTCGGCTGCATGATCAACTCGGCGAACGAGGTCATCGAGCCGGGCGTCATCCGCAACTCGCCCGGCACCAAGAACAAATTCACCCTCGGCGAGCCCGACGGCACGATCTCGCCGCGCCTTTCGGCAATCTCAGCCGCGCTCGGCCGCGCGGGCATCCCGGCCCCGATCAGCGCCTCGATCCGCACCGACATCTGGGACAAGCTCGTCCGCAACCTCGCGACGAGTCCCGTTTGCGCGATGACCGGCGAGCCGATCGGCGTTATCGGCCGCCATCCCGAGCTCCTCGACCTCAGCCGCAACCTGATGCGCGAGGGCCTCACCGTCGCCGGCGCCCACGGCATCGACCTCGATGTCGATTTCCAGCGCGCCTACGGCGACCGCCCGATCTCACCGCACAAATCCTCGATGCTGCAGGATTTCGAACGCGACCGCCCGCCCGAGATCGACGGCCTCCTCAAATCCGTCCAAGCCTTTGCCCGGGCCGCGAGCCTCCCGGTCCCGCACGTCGACGCGGTGACGGCGCTGGTGGTGGAGAAGGCGCGAAGGATGGGGCTCTACCCAAAAGCGGAGTGGTAGCTACGCGACGAAGATAATAGGAACCGTCTCCCCGGCGGAAGCCGGGGAGACGGTTCTTAATTAGGCTTCGCGAAGGAAGGTCTCCAGCAGCTCCCGCGCTGCGGCTGCCGGCATCCGCTCTCCAGCCGCGACCTCCCGCTCGATCTCCCCAAGCCTGCCGGCAATCGCCGGCGCTGCGTGAAACCGCTCGAGCAACCCGTCGCCGAGCTCGGTCCACAGCGCCGCCTTGGCTTGCGCCGCGCGGCGCTCCTGCCACAGCCCGCCGGCTTCCAGCACCCCGCGGAACCGCGCGACTTCGTCCCAGATCGCCGCCACGCCGGCGCCGGTCAGGGCCGAGACCGCGCGGACCGGGACCTGCCAGTCCGGGACTGACGACATCACGAGGCGCATCGCATTCTGGTATTCCGCCGCGGTCTCGCGGGCGTGCGGCTCGAGCGCGCCGTCGGCCTTGTTGACGAGGATCAGGTCGGCGAGTTCGATGATCCCGCGCTTCAGCCCCTGCAATTCGTCGCCGGCGGTCGGCGGCAGGATCAGCACGAACATGTCGGTTATCTCGGCTACCGTGGTCTCCGACTGGCCGGTGCCGACGGTCTCGACGATGACCGTGTCGAACCCGGCCGCCTCGCAGACAAGGATCGCCTCGCGCGTGCGGCGGGCGACGCCGCCGGTCTGTGCCCCGGCCGATGAGGGCCGGATATAGGCGGCGGGATGCCGAGATAGATCGCTCATCCGCGTCTTGTCGCCGAGGATCGCGCCGCCGCCGCGTTTGGACCCCGGATCGACCGCGAGCACCGCGAGCCGCCGCCCGCCCGCGACGCCATCAAGCCCGAAGCGTTCGATAAAGGTCGATTTCCCCGCCCCCGGCGGCCCCGAGATCCCGATCCGCGTCGCCCCGCCGGTCAGCGGCAGGATCGCGTCGAGAAACCGCTCCGCTTCCTCGCGATGATCGGGCCGGGTCGATTCGATCAGCGTCACGGCGCGGGCAAGGGCGCGCCGATCGCCGTTTCGGAGGGCTTGTACTAGATCGTCGGCGGGCATTTGCACGCCGTAAAGGCACAGTGCGTCCTTCGAGACGCACAGCGCTTATCCCGACTCACACTGCCGCCAGCGCAGCTTCGCGGCGCGCGGCCTCTTGCTGGCGGGACCACATTCCGGCGTAGGGGCCGCCGGCGGCGAGGAGCGCGTGGTGCGTCCCGCGCTCGATCACACGGCCGTGGTCGAGCACCAGGATCTCGTCGGCGTCGACCACGGTCGAGAGGCGGTGCGCGATGACGAGCGTCGTGCGGTTGGTCGCGACCTCGGCAAGGCTTTGCTGGATCTCGCGCTCGGTCTTGGTGTCGAGCGCCGAGGTCGCCTCGTCGAACACCAGGATCTTCGGGTTCTTGAGGATCACCCGCGCGATGGCGACCCGCTGCTTCTCGCCGCCCGACAATTTCAGCCCGCGCTCACCGACCATCGTGTCGTAGCCGTCGGGGAGGCCGGCCACAAAATCGTGGATACGGGCGTAGCGTGCCGCCACCTCGATCTCGGCGCGGCTGGCGCCGGGATGACCGTAGCCGATGTTGTAGAGGATCGTGTCGTTGAAGAGGACCGTGTCCTGGGGCACGACTCCGATCGCGCGGCGGAGACTGTCCTGCGTCACCGCACGGATGTCTTGTCCGTCGATCTCGATCGCGCCGGCATCGATGTCGTAGAAACGGAAGAGGAGGCGCGCAATCGTCGACTTTCCGGCCCCGCTCGATCCGACGATCGCGACCTTTGCGCCGGGCCCGATGCGAAAATCGACATCGCGCAAGATCGGCCGCCGCGGGTCGTAGCGAAAATCGACATGGGAGAACGACACCTCGCCCTCGGTCACCGCGAGCGCCGGCGCACCGGGCCGGTCGACGACATCGGGCTGGATCTTCAGCATCGCCATCAGCTGCTCGAGATCGGTCAGCGACTGCTTTATATTGCGATAGACCATGCCGAGGAAATTGAGCGGCGTGTAGAGCTGGATCAGGTAGGCGTTGACCAGCACGAAATCGCCGACTGTCATCCGGCCTGCCTGCACCCCGAGCCCAGCCAGCACCATCACCCCGATGAGCCCGCAGGCGATGATCGAGCCCTGGCCGATATTGAGGTAGGCGAGCGTCGTCTCGCTTTTGACGGCGGCGCGCTCATAGGCGGAAAGCGCGCGGTCGTAGCGCGCCGCCTCGTGCGCATCGTTGGCGAAGTATTTGACCGTCTCGAAATTGAGGAGCGCATCGACCGATTTCGAATTGGCCTCGCTGTCGCGCTCGTTCATCTCGCGGCGGAAGCGTATTCGCCAGTCGGTGATCGCAAAGGTGAAGGCGACGTAGAGCACGATCGTCGCGAAGGTCACCGCGGCGAAGGTCCAGTCGTAGAGCCGCCACAGGATGCCGCAGACGATCAGGATCTCGATCAGCGTCGGGATGACGTTGAACAGCATGAAGGTTAAGAGGAAATCGATCGCCTGCGTCCCGCGCTCGACCGCCCGTGCGAGCCCGCCGGTGCGGCGCTCGAGATGGAAGCGCAGCGACAGCGAGTGCAGGTGCCGGAACGCCCTGAGCGCGAGTGTGCGCACCGCACGCTGCTCGACCTTGGCGAAGACGGCGTTGCGCAATTCGTTGAACGCTTGCGCCAGCACCCGCGCGGCGCCGTAAGCGACGACGACCAGCACCGGCACCACGATCACCGCCGCGCCCTTGCCGGTCAGCGCATCGACCGCGCGCTTGTAAAGAAACGGCACGGAGATGCTGACGATTTTCGACGCAAGGAGGAGCCCTAGCGCCGCCACGACCCGGAGCCGGAGGTTGGGCGCCTGCCGCGGCCACAGGAATGGCGCCAGGTCCTTCAGCGCGCGCAGCCCGTCGATCAGCCGGCCATTCGGCGCGCCGGCGAGGCTCGGCGGCATCCGGCCGTGCGGGCTCACTGGCCGGACTCCCCAGGCTCAAGTGCGAGCCGCGGCACGCCAAGCCCGATTGCGAAGGCCAGCGCCACGAGCATCGCGCCCCACCAGAAAGGCGACCCGGGGCTGATCCCGGCGAAGAGCAGGCCGGCGATCGCCGGACCGATGACCCGCGACAGCGCGCTGACCGATTGCGCGACCCCCAGCACCTCGCCCTGCTCGCTCGCCCCGGAGCGGCGCGAGATGAGGCTGTTCAGTGACGGCTGCATCGCCCCCATGCCAAAGGCCAGCAAGCTCATCGACACGACAAGGAGCGGGAGCCGCGCCGCGCCTGGCAGGATCACCAGCCCGACCGCGATCAGCCCGAGCCCGGCCAGCAGCAGCCGCTCCTCGCCGAAGCGTTTGGTCAGCGGCCCAATCCCGCCGCCCTGCATCAAGGCCAACAGCACCCCGACATAGGTGAAAATATAGCCCACCTGCGCGGGCCCCCAAGAGAACTGGCGCATCGCCCACAGCGCAAACGTCGCCTCCATCCCGGAAAAGGCGAGCGTCGCGAGAAAGAACACGAGGAGGAGTCGCGCCAGCACGGGGCGGCCGAGCGCCATGCGGATCGCCTCGATCCGCCCGCGTCGCTGGCGCGCTCGCGCCTCGGGCGTCAGGCTCTCCTTGAGGATCGTGACGACCCCGATCGACGCCGCCAGCGACAGGCCGCAGGCGATCAGCATCGGGGTCTTGAGGTCGGCCGTCGCGAGGTTGTTGCCGGCGACTGCGCCGCCGAGCGCCGGCCCGACGATAAAGCCGAGCCCGAACGCGGCGCCGATCATCCCCATCCCGCGGGCGCGATTTTCCGGCGTCGTCACATCGGCGATATAGGCCTGCGCCGCCGCGATGTTGCCGGCACAGGCCCCGGCCAGCGCGCGCGCGGCGTAGAGCACCCACAGCGAGCCGGCAAAGCCGAGCCACAGATAGGCGAGCGCGGAGGCGAGCGTCGAGACGATCAGCACCGGGCGCCGGCCGATCCGGTCGCTGAGCCGGCCCCACATCGGTGCCGTCACCATCGCTACCAGCGAATAGACCGTCAGAAGGATCGTCACCTCTTCCGGCGACGCCCCGAAACGGGCCGCATAGAACGGCAACAGCGGGATGACGAGGCCGAACCCGACCAAGTCGATGAAGACGATGAGGAAAAGTACCGGCATGGGTGGCGCTGTAGATACGCGCCCCCGCGGGCCCGAACAAGGGGGCTCGCGTCGGTCGCGACCGCCCGCCGCGCTCCCCGTCGCGGTAAGGTTAACAACCTCTTTCTGTCGTTCAGAAGTAATATTAACATGTATAATATAATCGATGTTTGGGAAAACCTCGTTATTATAAAAATCGTTCAAAATATATGCCACTTAGTGTTACGCAACTTCTAAATTAACGTCTTCTTAATTTGGGCACGGCATTTTCCTTCCGGAAACTCTACCTCGAAGCAATTCGAGGCAACATTAAGTCCCGGGAGACAATCATGGGCGAGACCACGTCGATCAAACAGCACCTTTCCACCACCATTCGCGCGCTGTTGCGCGACGAAACCGGCGTGACGGCGATCGAGTACGGCCTGATCGCCGCCTTGATCGCGGTCGCCGCGGTGACCGTAATGGGCACGGTCGGCACCAACCTCAGCTCGACCTTCAACACGATCGCCGGCGACATGTAATCGTCGGGCGCGTTTTCTTCGCACGCATTCGGCGCCCATTGGCGTAACCTCCGCCCGACCACGGCGGAGGTTACCCGATGCGGCTCGGCAAGCTCGGCGTATGGAATGCGATGGACCCGATGAGCGCGGCCGACGGGGCCGCGTTTGCGAAACGGATCGAGGGGTGGGGTTACAGCGCCCTCTGGATGCCCGAAAGCCGCGGCCGCGACGTGATGGTGCATTCGTCGTGGCTGCTCGCCAACACCGAGAAGCTGATCCTCGCGCCGGGCATTGCCAACATCTATGCCCGCGACGCGATGGCGATGAAGAACGGTCAGCGCGCGCTCGCCGAGCAATCGGGCGGGCGTTTTCTGCTAGGGCTCGGCGTCTCGCATGTCCCCTCGGTCGAGGGGTTGCGCGGCCACACCTATGGCCGGCCGATCGCGACGATGCGCAACTATCTCGAGGCGATGGCGGCGGCGACCTATGCCGCACCGGAGCCCGCCGAGCCGCCGCTGACGATCCTCGCCGCGCTCGGCCCCCGCATGCTCGAGCTTTCGGCCAGCCACGCCGACGGCGCCCATCCCTATAACGTCCCGCCCGAGCACACCGCCGAGGCACGCCGGATCATGGGCCCCGGCAAGCTGTTGTGCCCCGAGGTCTGGGTCTGCCTCGAAACCGACGCGGCCAAGGCCCGTGCCGCCGCACGCCAGGCACTGGCGCCCTATATGCGGCTCGACAATTACGCCAATAACTGGCGCCGGCTCGGCCTCGGCGACGACGAGATGGCAGGCGGCGGGTCCGACAAATTCGTCGACGCCAATGTCGCGTGGGGCGACGAGGGCGCGATCCGCAAGCGCATCCAGGAGCATTGGGATGCCGGTGCCGACCATGTCTGCATCCAGACCATCCGCCCCGACGGCGCCCGCCTGCCGGACGAACGGCTGCTCGGGCTGTTGGCACCCGGCAAGGGCTGACTTCGCGTCCGCTTCTTGACGGCTATGCCGCCGCAACCGACATTCTGCCGGACCGCCGAGCCCCTGAAGGTCACGCCGATGTACACAGAAACGACCCGCGCGATCACGATCACGGTCAAGCCGTTCTACCTCGAGCAGCATTCGTCGCCCGCCGACGACCGCTACGTCTGGGCCTATCACGTGACGATCGAGAACGGCGGCAACGAGGTCGTGCAACTCCGCAGCCGCCACTGGCGCATCACCGACAGCGACGGGCGGCAGCAGGAAGTGCGCGGTCCGGGCGTCGTCGGCGAGCAGCCTACCCTGAAGCCGGGCGAGAGCTTCGAGTACACGAGCTCATGTCCGCTGCCGACGCCGTCGGGCATGATGGTCGGCGATTACGAGATGACGACCGAGGCCGGCGACAGCTTCCTCGCGCACGTCCCAGCGTTTTCGCTCGACAGCCCGCAGCAGCAGATTCGTCTCAACTGACTGTGTTGGACCACCCGCGGTAAATCGGGGTTCATCTAGAAAGCCCCGGCTGCGCCAAGAAAGAACGCCAGATGCCGTCTTCGACCGCCAAGCCTTCCTCCGTCCACGCTCTCCGCACCCAGAAACCGACCCGCCCCTCCCGCGAGGAGGCGATGGAGGCGGTGCGCACGCTCATTCGCTGGGCCGGCGACGACCCGTCTCGCGAGGGGCTGCTCGGCACTCCCGACCGGGTCGTGCGCTCGTACGAGGAATTTTTCCACGGCTACGAGGATGATCCGGTCGCGATGCTGCAGCGGACCTTTGAGGAGACCGAGGGCTACGACGAGATCGTGCTGCTCAAGGACATCCGCTTTGAGTCGCACTGCGAGCACCACATGGCGCCGATCATCGGCAAGGTCCATGTCGCCTATCTGCCGAGCAACCGCGTCGTCGGCATCTCGAAGCTGGCGCGGGTCGTCGAGGTCTATGCGAAGCGGCTGCAGATCCAGGAAAAGATGACCGCGCAGGTCGCCAACACGATCGACGAGGTTCTGCAGCCCAAGGGTGTCGCGGTCGTCATCGAGGCGGAGCACCAATGCATGACGACCCGCGGCGTCCACAAATCCGGCGTCAACATGGTGACGAGCCGCATGCTCGGCGTCTTCCGCACCGATCCCTCGACCCGCCGCGAGGTGCTGGCGATGATCGGCACGCCTGGTGGGGGCGGCGATAACGTCTGACGCGCTCGCGATCCTCGAGCGCCTCGTCGCCTTCGACACCGTTTCGGCGCGCTCGAACCTGGCGCTGATCGACTGGATCGCCGACTACCTCAAATCCTGCGGCGTCGATAGCATCCGCAGCGGCGGCGATCTCGCCGCGGGCAAGGCCAATCTCTTCGCGACGATCGGGCCGCGTGACCGTGGCGGCGTGATCCTCTCCGGCCACACCGACGTCGTGCCGGTCGCCGGCCAGAAATGGGCCAGCGACCCTTTTGCGCTGACCGAGCGCGACGGCCGCCTCCACGCCCGCGGCAGCGCCGACATGAAGGGGTTTATCGCCCTCGTGCTGGCGCTGGTGCCGGAGATGACCGCGCAGCCGCTCAAGACCCCGATTCATCTCGCCTTCACCCATGACGAGGAAACCGGCTGCTTTGGTGCGCCGCATCTGATCGCCGCATTGCCCGATGGCGCGGCGCGGCCGCATCTCGCGATCATCGGCGAGCCGACCTCGATGCAGGTCGCCAACGCCCAGAAGGGGTGCGCCTTTTTCCGCACTACGATCACCGGCCGCGACGGGCATTCGAGTGCTCCCGGCCGCGGGGTCAACGCGATCGAAGCGGCGGCCAGGATCATCGCCGAGATCGGCCGCGTCGGCGGCGAGGCCGCGCGGCGCGGCGGCGACATGGCGGGGGCCGGGCGCTTCGACCCGCCGAACACGACGCTCAATGTCGGGACGATCGAGGGCGGCGCGGCGGTCAACATCATCGCCCGCGACTGCCGGTTCGAATGGGATCTGCGCGCGGTGCCGGGCGACGACCCGCTCGAGATGAAGGCCGGAATCGACGCCTTCATCGCCGCCGAACTCCTGCCACGGATGCGCGCGGTCTACGCGGACGCCGCGATCGCCACCGAGACCATCGTCTCGGTCCCGCCGCTGATCCCCGACCCCGCCTCAGCGGCAGAGGCGCTCGCCCGCCGCCTGACCGGCGTCAACACCGCGACGACGGTCGCCTTTGCCAGCGAGGCCGGGCTCTACCAGCAGGCCGGCATCCCCGCGATCATCTGCGGCCCCGGCTCTATCGACGTCGCCCACCAGCCGGACGAATTCGTCACCCGCGACGAGCTCGCCGCGGGGAGCGGGTTCCTCGATCGGCTGCTGGGTTGGGCGCGCGAAGGCTAACCTGCGGCGGGCGGCTCCGGGGCGGCGATCTCCTGCGTCTCGACGGCGCCGGGGGGAACGCCGAAATCGAGGCGGATACGGTAATGCTGCCAGTCGTGGCGATAGGCTACCGGGTCGGGCAGCGTGATCGACGCCTTTGAGATCGTCGTCAGGAGCTGACCCTCGCCCTGCACCGCCGGGATGATGGGCGGGCCGGTCTGGACCAGATCGCCGATCCCGCCATGGGTCGGATCCGTCCGCGTTCCGAGGCGATAGTCCGAGCGCGGCCGGGCGTTGACGTCGACCCCGTCGGCCGGAACCGTGCTGCCGTCGGGCGCGATCAGCGTCGCCTCGTGCAGCGCAAGCCGGTCGACCGCGTCGATGACGATGACGTCGGTGATCCCGTGCGGTGGAAAGCCGGCGGTCACCTGCTCGACCGGCAACGGCGCCGGCCCGCTGCCCTCACAGGCGGCGAGGAGCATGAGCGATATCAGCACGAAGGTCCGGCGCATCATGCCTTCGTGTAGCGCCCGGTATGGCAGCGGGCAACCCGAAATGGCAGAATTGCCGCCGTTCCCGATCCCGTTCCCGATCAAGGAGGCGAAAATGAACGACGCGGCACCCGTAAAGACCGGCGAGATCGGCCAAGTTGAGGACCGGTTTTTCTCGATCCGCGATTTCAGGCTCGCCGACGGCACCGTGCTGCCTGAAGCGACGATCGCCTACGAGACCTATGGCCGCTTGCAGCGCCACGGGCGCAATGCGGTGCTGATCACCCACGGCTATACCGGCAGCCATCACCAGGCCGGCCGCAACCCGGCGAACGGCAACCTGCCCGGCGCCTGGGACGGGCTGATCGGCCCCGGCAAGGCGATCGACACCGACAAGCTGTTCGTCGTCGCCTCGAACATGATCGGGTCGTCATTCGGCTCGACCAACGCATCGAGCCTCAACCCGGCGACCGGCAAGCCCTATGGCAGCAGTTTTCCGAACCTGACCATCCGCGACATCGTCGCGGCGCAAAAAGCGCTCATCGAATGGCTCGGCATCAGCCATCTGGTCGCGGTCGCGGGGCCGAGCTATGGCGGTTATCAGGCATACCAATGGGCGACCGCCTATCCCGACCACATGGATGCGATCGTGCCGGTCAACACGGCGCCCTGGGCCTCGGTCAACACCGACAAGCAACTCGCCGAGGTGACCGCGCGCCTCGCCACCGACCCCGACTGGCACGGCGGCGATTATTACGGCAAGGGCGGCGCCAAGGCGGCGCTGGCGGATATCCGCGCCGAGACGCTGAAGCGCTACGGCATCGAGGCCGCCCTGGCAGCGCGCTTCCCCGACCCGGCCGAGCGCGAGGCGCAGATCCGCAAGCAGGCCGCGGACTGGGCGGCAAAATGGGATGCCAACTCGCTGATCATCCTGCGACGCGCCCTCCTCGGCTTTGACACGCGGCCCAATTTCAACCGGATCAAGGCCAAAGTGCTCTACATCCTGTGCCGCACCGACGTCCTCTTCCCGCCGCACATCGCGCCCGGCGTCATGGAAGGATTGAAGGCGGCCGGGGTTGACGCCCGCTATTTCGAGCTCGACAGCGATCTCGGACATTCATCGAGCGGCCCGGAGCACGCCAAATGGTCGCCGGTGCTGCGCGAGTTCCTCGCCCCGCTGGTGGCCCGGGCGGTCTAGCCTTTGGCCACCGGAGCGCGCCGCGAGGCCCGCGGCGCCTGCGGGTGGTGGCGGAGGTATTCGATCGCCGCGTTGAGCTGGGTGTCCTGCGCCGAGTCGATCAGCTTGGGATTGATCGGCCGGTCGTCCTCGTCGCGAGGCACGCCGGCCGCCCTCCTCGGCCCGGTCGGGGCCAGCGCGCCGGTCGGCTTCAGGGTGCCGAACAGGTCGCTTTCGTGCGTCATCAGCGCGTTGGCCACCTGCGCGTCTTTGGGCAGGTTGACCACGACGTCGGGGGTGATCCCGCTGCCCTGGATCGAACCGCCCGACGGCGTGTAGTAGAGCGCGGTCGTCAGCCTGAGCGCACCGCGCCCCTCGATCGGGATGATGCTCTGCACCGACCCCTTGCCAAAGCTGCGCGTCCCCATGACCGTCACTCGATGATTGTCCTGCAGCGCGCCGGCGACGATCTCCGAAGCCGAGGCCGAGGCACCATTGATCAGGACGACCATCGGTACGCCGCGGATCAGATCGCCATCGGCCGGCGCGGCAAAGATGCGGTTTTCATCGGGATCGCGCCCGCGCGTCGACACCACTGTACCGCCGTCGAGGAAATCGCTGGCGACGTCGATCGCCGCGTCGAGCAGGCCGCCGGCATCGTTGCGCAGATCGAGGACAAATCCGGAAAGCCGCCCGCCGGCCCGGCGCTTGGCGCTGGCGATCGCCGCGCGGAGCTCGGCATTGCTGTTGTCGTCGAAGGTGCTGATCCGGGCATAGCCGATGCCGCCCGGACGGAAATCGGCCTTTACCGACTCGACGTGGATGACCGCGCGGACGATCGGGATCTCGAACGGCTCGCGGTTGGCGCGGGCGACGGTCAGCACGACGCGCGTCCCGGGCGCGCCGCGCAGGCGGCGCACGACCTCCTCGATGTCCATGCCGACGGTCGGCTGACCGTCGGCCTTGATGATCCGGTCGCCGGGCTCGACCCCGGCCGCCGAGGCAGGCGTACCGTCGATCGCGGCGACGACCTGCGGGACACCGTCCTCGACCGAAATCTCGATCCCGACGCCGCCGAACTGGCCGCTCGTGGTTGCCACGAGCTCGTGATACTCGTGCTCGCTCAGGTAATCGGAATGGGGGTCGAGCCGGCCTAGCATCCCTTTGAGCGCGTTGTTGGTAAGCTGCGCGGTATTGACCGGCACGACATAGCTTTTCTCGACCTCGTGCATTGCGGCCTGAATGAGACCGATATCGGCGGGCGCGGTGCCGCCGCCCGCTGCGATGGGCACGTGCGAGGGCAAGGTGTCGCAACCCGCCAGCGCAATCGCCAGAACGGCACAGGCGGAACAAAGGAATGCGCGCGGCATCATGCCTCGAAATCGGGCTGGGAGCGGGGATCGGCGGCGGCAAAGGCGTCGAGTTTCATGCAGCTCTGGTGGATCCGCTGGATCGTCGGAAACGGGGTGAGATCGAGGGAATAGCGGTAGCTGTTGAAGACTTGCGGTACAAGCGTGATGTCGGCGAGACCCGGCCTCTCGCCATGACAGAACGTGCCGGTGCGCGCGTCGCCGGCCAAGAGCGGCTCCAGCGCGCGAAACCCGGCTTTGATCCAGTGGTTGAACCAGGCCGCGACGGCCGCCTCGTCATGGCCGAGGGGCCGCACCAGATAGCGCAGCACCCTGAGATTGTCGATCGGATGGATGTCGCAGGCCACGATCGCCGCGAGCGCCCGCACGCGCGCGCGGTCGGCCGGACCAGCCGGCAAGAGCGGCGGATCCGGATAGCATTCGTCGAGATATTCGATGATCGCGGGCGACTGGATGAGCGTATGCCCGCCGATCTCCAGCGTGGGCACGAGGCCCTGCGGGTTGACCGTGAGATAGTCGGGCGATTCCTGCTCGCGCTTCCGCAGGTGGATCGACGCCTGCTCGTACCGGAGCCCCTTCAGGTTGAGCGCAATCCGCACGCGAAACGCGGCGGAAGAGCGGGAGAACCCGTAGAGCTTCATCGGCGATGCCTGCGAAGTAAGCCTCGGCGCGGCCAAACTACTCCCGCGCTGGGGCTACGCAAAGGCACGGAACGAGCGGTTGTGCCCCACCGGGGGCGGGCGCGGCCAAACGCCGCTAGTCGGGCCTGGTTCCGTCCTCGGCGATCGTGCCGCTGGCATAGCGTTCGAGCAGAGCAAGGAACGGCTGCAACATGATCGGTTTCGGCACGTAGGCGTCGGCGCCGCTGTCGCGGATCCGTCTCTCGTCGCCCGACATCGCAAACGCGGTCACGGCGATGACCGGGATGCCGCGGGTGGCCGCATCCGCCTTGAGCCGCCGTGTCGCCTCGAGACCCGAGATGTCCGGGAGCTGCACATCCATCAGGATGACGTCCGGCTGCTCGCGCCGGGCCAGCTCGACCGCTTCCTCGCCGCGGCCGGTCTTGATGATCGCATAGCCGTGCGCCTCGAGGACGTCGTTCAACAAGCGCATATTGAGCTCGTTGTCCTCGACGATCAGGATCAGTTTGGCTGCTGCAGCTTGCGTGGGGATATTTCCGTGTTCACCCGACATCGCCAGAAACCGGTTCGGGCTCGCGACAGTGGCCGCAGGCTTCATCGGCGAACTTAACGGCGACGTGGCGGATTTGCCGCGAAATTGGTGGTTAATTCTCTCAATTACGATGTTTTTACCACAAACACCCCTCAACAGAGGATATCGCCATGCGGCTGGCGGGCGCGCTGATCGGGCTCATCGTCGCCGCTTTGGCGGCGACCTCGGCATACGGGCAGGACACCGCTGCCCAGGACGCCGCACGGCGCCAGGCCTTGCTCGCGCATCTGCCGGCCGATGCCGCGAAGCGCGTGTTCGGGGGCGTGACCACCCCCTATCCCGGCCCGCCGCGGCCGATCGGCGCCTATGCCAAGGGCTGCCAGGCCGGTGCGGTCGCCCTGCCCGCGGACGGCCCGGCCTGGCAGGTGATGCGCCCGTCGCGCAACCGTGCCTGGGGCCAGCCGTCGCTGATCGCGGGGATCGAGGCGCTGTCGGCGAAGCTGCCGGCGGTCGGCTGGCCCGGGCTGCTCGTCGGCGACATCGCCCAGCCTCGCGGCGGCCCGATGATCACCGGGCATGAGTCGCACCAGATCGGCCTCGATGTCGACCTCTGGATCACCCCGATGCCCGACCGGCGCCTGACACCGGCGGAGCGCGACACCCTCGGAGCATCAAACCTCGTCATCAATGACGGCACCGCGGTCGACCCGAGGCTTTGGGGCCCACAATACCTTGCGCTTTACAAAACCGCGGCAAGGATGCCGGAGACGGCACGCATCTTCGCCAACGCCGCGATCAAACGGCAGCTCTGCCGCGAGGCCGGCACCGACCGCGACTGGCTGCGTCTGATCCGGCCGTGGTGGGGTCATGCCGACCATTTCCACTGGCGCATCAAGTGTCCCGCGAGGGCCACCGAGTGCGAAAACCAGGCCCCGCCGCCGCCCGGCGACGGCTGCGGCAAGGAGCTCGACTGGTGGTTCACCGAAGCGGCGCGCCACCCGAAACCCGGCGCGCCCAAGCCGCCGATGCTGGTCTCCGATCTTCCCGCCGCCTGCGCCGCCTTGGTCGCGACGCCTTGACGCGGTAGGCTGAGCGCGCGCGACGACGGAGGCGGCTATGGATGTCGGCATTCAGATGGTTTTCGCCAGCTATGGCTGGAACGGCGCCATCAGCGACAAGGAGGTGTGGGACGAGGAGATCCGTCTGGCGCGGCTCGCCGACGATCTCGGCTTCGACGTGCTGTGGTCGGTCGAGCACCATTTCTACGACTATTCGTTCTGCCCCGATAACCTGCAGCTCATGAGCTATCTGGCCGGCGTGACGAGCCATGTCGATCTGGGCACCGCCGCGGTGATCGTACCCTGGCACGACCCGCTGAGGGTCGCCGAGCAGGTCGCGATCCTCGACCACGTCTCGAACGGCCGCTTCCGTCTCGGGATCGGCCGCGGGCTGTCGCGGCGCGAATTCGGCCATTTCCGCGGGCCGATCGCGATGGACGAGTCGCGCGAGCGCTTCGACGAAGCCGCGCCGATGATCCTCAACGCCCTCAAGACCGGCTACATCGAAGGCGACGGCAAGTTCTACAAGCAGGCGCGGACCCCGATCCGGCCGAAACCGACGAAAAGCTTTGAGGGCCGCACCTACGCGGTTGCGTCGAGCGAAGATTCGGTCGAGGCCGCCGCCCGCCTCAAGGCCCGCATGGTCATGTTCGCCGATCGCCCCTGGCCGATGCGCCTGCCGCAGATCGAGCGACACCGGGAGCTCTTCCGTAAGTTCCACGGCGAGGAGGCGCCGCCCTTCCTGATCGCCGATTTCTGCATCTGCACGCCGACGATGGACGGGATCGAGGACCTCGCGCGCACGCACATGGCCTCGTTCGTCGACAGCAATCTCGAACACTACGAGATCCTGTCGGGCCATTTCAGCCGCATCAAAGGCTACGACGCCTACGCCAAAAAGGCGGAGCTGGCGAGGGAGGCGGGCCGCGACGGGATCGTCGAGGCGTTCCTCAAGGCCGCCGTCTACGGCACGCCCGACAAGGTGTTGCGCACGCTCGAAGAGCGCCGCGCCGCGGTCGGCGAGTTCGAGCTGTGCACCTCGTTCCGCTTCGGCGGCACGCCCTACAAGCTCGCCGAGCAGTCGCTGCGCCTCTACGCCAAAGAGGTGCTGCCGGTGCTGCATTCGTGGAAGAGCGAGGCGCCCAAGGTCGCCGACGCGGCCAAGTGAGGACAGCGGGCGTCCCGGCTAATGCAGCCGCGGCACCTTCATCAGGCGGGTGCGATCGGCGCTTTCGATGCGGACGGTGCGCGGGTCCTTGTCGCGGACGACCTGGAGCACGACCTCGCTGCCGGCCGGTCCGCTAGCCCACACGCGCCGCCAGAACGAGGCCAGCGTCGACACCGGCTCGTCGCGCACCGCGACGATGCGGTCGCCGGGCTTCAAGCCGCTGTTGATCGCCGGGCCGCGCTCGGACATGCCGGCGACGACGACGGCATTGTCGTCATCGACTTCGGCCGCATAGAGCCCGAGCCACGGCCGCGGCGGGCGGTTGGGGCGGCCGTAGGTCAGCATGTCGTCCATGATCGCCGGCAAGAGGTCGATCGGCACGATCATGTTGACGTCGCGGCGGAGCTGCCGGCCGCTAGAATGCTGGACATGCAATGAGCCGATGCCGACCAGCGAACCTTCGGCCGAAATCAGCGCCGCGCCGCCCCAGAACGGGTGTGCCGGCGCGGTGAAGATCGCCCGGTCGAGCAGGTATTCCCAGTGCCCGGCGAATTCCTGGCGAGCGACGACGGTCGCGGCGATCGCGTGGCGGCGGCCGCCCTCGGCGGCGACGATCGCCTTGTCGCCGGCGCCGACGCGCGTGTCGGTGCCGAGCTCGATCGGCTCGACGTTGAGCCGCCCCAGCGCCTGCACGAGGCCGAACCCGGTCTCCTGGTCATAGCCGAGGAGCGTCCCCGGCACCGCCCCGCCGATCGACGAGGTGAGCCAGATCGTCTCAGACTCGGTGATCAGGTATCCGATCGTCAGCACGAGCCCGCTGTCGCGGATGAGGACGCCGCTGCCGGCGCGCTCGGTGCCCAGCGTCTGCGCGGTGAACGCATCGTCCGGAACCGTCGCCTGAAGCCCGAGCACGCCGCCCAGCTTTTTGTCGAGGTCGAACGAATAGTCCTCGGGCTTGGGCTGGAGCTCGCTCGGGATTTCCCACTCGATATTTCGCGGCATTGGCGGCGGCCTGTGATTGGCGTTGTGCCGAGTATAGCGCGGCGAGAGTGCCCCGCGCGTGTCATGTTGTCAAAATTCGGCCATCTCGCTGGGGTAGATCGGGGCAGATCGGGGCGCTTCCCTTGACAAGATTTTGACGCCCGACTATTTCAGCAGCACTCTCGGGTGGAGAGTGCTACACCCCGGACTGGGTCAGACGTTTTGAGGAGGGTATTCATGGCATTTCGGCCACTGCATGACCGCGTGCTCATTCGGCGCGTGGAAGGTGAGGAGAAGACCAAGGGCGGCATCATCATCCCCGACACGGCGAAGGAAAAGCCGATGGAGGGCGAAGTGGTTTCAGCCGGTCCCGGCGCTCGGGGCGAAGACGGCAAGCTGGTGCCGATGGACGTGAAAGCCGGCGACCGGGTGCTCTTCGGCAAGTGGTCAGGGACCGAGGTCAAGATCGACAACGAAGAACTGATCATCATGAAAGAGTCCGACATCATGGGCGTGATCGCCTAGAGGAGCGCGGAATATGGCTGCAAAAGACGTAAAATTCTCTGGCGACGCGCGCGACCGGATGCTGCGCGGCGTCAACATCCTCGCCGACGCGGTCAAGGTGACGCTGGGCCCGAAGGGCCGCAACGTCGTGCTCGACAAGTCGTTCGGCGCCCCCCGGATCACCAAGGACGGCGTCACCGTCGCCAAGGAGATCGAGCTCGCCGACAAGTTCGAGAACATGGGCGCGCAGATGGTCCGCGAGGTCGCCTCGAAGACCAACGACCAGGCCGGTGACGGCACCACCACGGCGACCGTTCTCGCCCAGGCCATCGTGCGCGAAGGCGCCCGGGCCGTGGCCGCCGGCATGAACCCGATGGATCTGAAGCGCGGCGTCGACCTGGCCGTCGAGGCTGTCGTCTCGGCGCTGAAGTCGCAGTCGAAGAAGATCTCGACCAACGAAGAGATCGCCCAGGTCGGCACGATCGCCGCCAACGGCGAGCGCGATGTCGGCGACAAGATCGCCGAGGCGATGCAGAAGGTCGGCAACGAAGGCGTCATCACGGTCGAAGAGGCGAAGAGCCTCGAAACCGAGCTCGACGTCGTCGAAGGCATGCAGTTCGACCGCGGCTACCTCTCGCCGTATTTCGTGACCAACGCCGAGAAGATGCTGGCCGAGCTCGAGAACGTCTACATCCTGATCCACGAGAAGAAGCTCTCGGGGCTGCAGGCGATGCTGCCCGTTCTTGAATCGGTGGTGCAGAGCGGCCGTCCGCTCCTCATCATCGCCGAGGACGTGGAAGGCGAGGCGCTTGCGACCCTCGTCGTCAACAAGCTGCGCGGCGGACTCAAGGTCGCGGCCGTGAAGGCACCGGGCTTCGGCGATCGCCGCAAGGCGATGCTCGAGGACATCGCGATCCTCACGGGCGGCCAGGTGATCAGCGAAGACCTCGGCATCAAGCTCGAGTCGGTCACCCTCGACATGCTCGGCCAGTCCAAGAAGCTGCGCATCGAGAAGGAAAACACCACGATCATCGACGGCGCCGGCAAGAAGGAAGACATCGAAGGCCGCTGCACCCAGATCCGTCAGCAGATCGAGGAGACGACTTCCGACTACGATCGTGAAAAGCTGCAGGAGCGGCTGGCGAAGCTCGCCGGCGGCGTCGCGGTCATTCGCGTCGGCGGCTCGACCGAGATCGAGGTGAAGGAGAAGAAGGATCGCGTCGACGACGCGATGCACGCGACCCGCGCCGCGGTCGAGGAGGGTGTCGTTGCCGGTGGCGGCGCCGCGCTGCTCTATGCGTCCCGTGCGCTCGACAGCCTGACCCCGAGCAACAACGACCAGAAGGTCGGGATCGACATCGTCCGCCGCGCGCTGCAGGCGCCGGTGCGTCAGATCGCCGAGAACTCGGGCTCCGACGGTTCGATCATCGTCGGCAAGCTGCTCGAGAGCAAGGACACGTCCTACGGCTACGACGCGCAGAAGGGCGAGTTCACCAACATGGTCCAGGCCGGCATCATCGACCCGACCAAGGTGGTGCGCCACGCGATCCAGGATGCGGCGTCGGTCGCCGGCCTCCTGATCACGACCGAGGCGATGGTCGCGGAGAAGCCCGAGCCCAAGGGCGCCCCGATGATGCCGCCCGGCGGCGGCGGCATGGGCGGGATGGACTTCTAGACACCATCCGTCGATAGCGTACCGAGTAAAGGCTGCCTGTCCGTGGCAACGCGGGCGGGCAGCTTCCTTTTTGGACCGCGGGCGTCTCGCCCGCATCTCCCTCGCCCCGCTTGCGGGGAAAGGGTTGGGGCGAAGGGGAAATCGGTGACCGAACCGATCACGATCCGCGAAGCCCACCTCGACGACATCCCGGCGATCGTCGCGCTTCTCGCCGACGACCCGCTTGGCCGGACCCGCGAAGACCCCGCGGACCTCGCCGCCTACCGCGAGGCATTCGACGAGATCGCCGCGCAATCCGGCAATATGGTGCTGGTTGCCCAGGCCGGCGGCGCCGTCGTCGGCTGCCTGCAGCTCACGATCATCCCCGGTCTCGCCCGAAGCGGCATGAGACGCGGCCAGATCGAGGGGGTGCGTATCGCCGTCGGGCAGCGCGGCCAGAGACTCGGCGAGCGGCTGATGGCGGAGGCGATCGAGCGCGCCCGCGCCGCAGGCTGCGGGCTTGTCCAGCTCACCACCGACCGGTCTCGCCCCGACGCGCATCGCTTCTACGAGCGGCTGGGGTTCACCGCCAGCCATCTCGGCATGAAGCTGATGCTGTGAAGCCGCGCGCCGGGCAGGGTTGCTTTGCGATAGCGCCGCGAATCCTTGTCACGCGGCGGTCCGCCTCCCATACTGGAGCCATGCGGCGTCCTGCCATCAACCCCGTTTTCGCGCCCGAACCCGAACCGCCGGCGCGACTGTGCGACCATCCCGGCTGCGAGGGCGGCGGGGAGTACCGGGCACCGCGTTCGCGCCTCGATCTCCACGATTACTACTGGTTCTGTCTTGACCATGTGCGGGAGTACAACACCGCCTGGAACTACTACGCCGGGATGAGCGAGCCCGAGATCGAGCAGGAGATCCGCCGCGACACGGTGTGGCAGCGCCCGAGCTGGAAGCTCGGCGAGCGCCACGGTCCGGCCTCCGCGCAACGCATGCGGGACCCGTTCGGGTTTTACGGTCCCAATGGCGAGGCCGGCGGAAAGCCGCACGGCACCAACGGGCACAAGGCCAATGGCGAGGCGCCCGCACGCGCCGCGTCGGCGACCGAGCAGGCGCTGGCCGTGTTCGACATCGAACCGCCTTTCACCCCGATACGCCTCAAATCGCGCTATAAGGTGCTGGTGAAACTGCACCATCCCGACGCGCATGGCGGCGACAAAGCCGCCGAGGAGAAGCTCAAGATCATCAACCAGGCCTACGCCACCTTGAAAGCCAGCTATTTCGGCTAGAGAATAGGGCGCAAAGGCTGACCTTCCCGAACCTCGATCAGGATA
>DASXFE010000160.1:0-12542 GCA_036489765.1 Allostellaceae bacterium
GACGAACCAGAAACCGCAAGTCCACATAGCCCCGGCACCGTCGCACCACCCGCGACCGCTCAACCGCGCCCTAACCGGCGCAAAATCCCAACTCGTGACCCCTCAACCCCGACAATCAGTGGCAACGCCAAAAAATCCAACGTCAGCAGCCCGGCGGTGAGATATCCAGGCTAACCTTGGGCGCGATGAACTCGACCGGGCGCCCTTCGTCCTTCGCGGCCTTTTCGAGCGCTGCCAGGAGCTTCGAATCGGCGCCGTCGGCCGCGAGCACACCAAGTTTGCGCCCCTTGAAGAAGCTCTCCGGGCCGTTCTTGACGACGCTGAGCGTCGGCGAGGCGGGTAGGTCGGTAATCGGCTTCCGCCGGGTCCGCGGCCTTGGCATGTCCTTGAGGCCCAGCCCGTCGGATCGCCGGATTCTCGCATTTGCTCAACTCGAAGACGAACGCGTCCATGATTGTGCGTCTGCTCCGGATCGGTCTGGCTTATGAAGAACTGGCGGGCCTGTCTGCAAATGGTCGGCGAATTTCTCGCCCGCGCACGCGCTGCCTCGGCGGCGATCTCCTCCGGAAATCTGCTGAGGCGGCGCTCAGGGCGCTCGCGTGGACCGCCATCCCTTGATCGGCTCCTTCATCGTGTCGTTGCGCCGGCGCAATTCGACCGGGTCCATCTTCAACGCGACCGCCAGTTCATTCATCGCGGATTCGAGCGGGAACAGGTACGGCACCTCGGGCGGGGAGCGCATAAAGCCGGGCGTCTGCCGGTCGGCATGCACCATCGACACTTTCGACGCGACATTCGGGCAGGCGTAAAGCCGGGTCGACGCGTCGGTGCCGGCGACCTTGTAGTTGTCCGGCCGGCTCGTGACCTCCCAACCTTCGTGCACAAGCGCCTGCAGCTTGCCGTCCTGATCCGCGGCGAGCTTGAAGTGATGCCGCGTCTCGGCGCGGAAGCTCGCGATCGTAAATCCTTGGCTGCGCGACGCGACGAGCTTCACCGGCCGGTCGAGCCGCCTCGCGGCAACTGCAATGAGCGCCGTGCGCTGGGTCAGCGACCCGCGCGACCCGAACGCGCCGCCGATATAGGGCGACACGACGTGAACCTTCTCGGAATCGATCCCGAGCTGCTCGGCGAGCCCATTTTTGAGCCCGGTGACATTCTGGCTCCCCTCCCACACGGTCAGGTGGTCGCCGGTCCAGGCGCAGCTCGTCGTGAACAGCTCGATCGGATTGTGGTGTTGCGGCGGCGTCGAATAATGCGCGTCGACCTTGACCGTCGCCGCGGCGAACGCGCTCTCGGCATCGCCGACCGCGGGATCTTCGTAGGATTTGGCGACATCCTTGGCGGCGACCGTGGTCGCGCCGTCGCTGTCGAACCCGGCGGCGGGCTTGTCGGGCGCATACTGGATATTGAGGCGTCGGGCGCCATCGCTCGCCGCCTCGAATGTCTCGGCCAGGACGACGGCGACGATCTGCCCGGCATGCCAGACCCGGTCGGAGCCCAGCGGCATGATCGTGGACCCGACATAACCGCCGTCACTGAAGAGCTTCGTCGTCTTGATCGCTCCATTGACGTTCTTGTAGGTCAACACGTCGATGACGCCGGTCAGCGCCCGCGTCGCGGCGTCGTCGATCGCGCTGATGCGGCCACGCGCGATCGCGCTCGTCGCCAGCACCGCATACACCGGGTCGGCGAGCGGCGTGTCGGAGGCATAGCGCGCCTCGCCGGTGACCTTGAGGCGCGCGTCAAAGCGGGTGATCGAGGCCCCGATCTTGGGTGGGGCGGCGGGCGGGGTCAGGGTCGATTGCACGATCAGATACTCATCTGCGAGGCCTGGAGCAGCGCGCGCACCAACGTCCGCTTGCCAAGCTCGGGTTTGTAGGCATTGCCGTCACGGGTCTGCGCGCCGGCAAAGGCGATCTCGGCTGCCGCGCGCGCCGAGCTTTGGTCGATGCGCTTGCCGGCGAGCGCACCCTCGGCGCCTTTCGCGCGCCAAGGCTTGGTCGCGACCCCACCCAAGGCGATGCGCGCGCCTTTGACCGTGCCGTCATCGGCCATGTCGAGCACGACCGCGGCCGAGGCCAGCGCGAACTCGTACGACTCCCGGTCGCGCACCTTCACGTAGACCGACCGGCGCGTCCACGGGGCGACCGGCAACACGAACCCGGTGATCAGGTCGCCGGGCGCGAGGATCGTCTCGATCTGCGGTGTGTCGCCCGGCGCGCGGTGCAGCTGCGCGAACGGCAGGAGGCGGATGCCGCCGGGCCCGGCGATCTCGACGACCGCGTCAAGCGCGATCAGCGCCTGCGCGAAATCCCCGACATAGCTGGCGATGCACTGGTCGCTGACCCCGAGCACCGCGTGCTTGCGGTTGATCCCGTCGAGCGCGGCGCAGCCGCTGCCCGGGTTGCGCTTGTTGCAGGCACTCCACGACGGGTCACGGAAATAACTGCACCGCGTCCGCTGCAGCACATTGCCGCCGAGCGTCGCCATGTTGCGGATCTGCGGGCTCGCGGCGAGGTCGAGCGTCTGCACGACGACCGGGTAGTCGCGCTGCAGATCGGGGTGATCCGCCGCCTCGGCCATCCGGGTCTCGGCGCCGATATAAAGCGCATCGCCGCGCCGCACGATATGCGGGTCGCCGCGGCGGACATCGTTGATGTCGACTAGCGTCTGCGGCTGCATCACATCGAGCTTCATCAGGTCGAGAAGCGTCGTGCCTCCGGCGAGAAACTGCACCGGTGCCGATGTTAGCGAAGCCGGCTGACCGCTCGGCGCGGCCGCGGCGACGGCGTCGGCGACCGAGGCGACGCGCTGATAGAGGAATGGCCGCATCGCCCTATCCCTTCATGCTGCCTTTGGCCGCAACGACGGCGGCGACGATGTGCGGATAAGCGGCGCAGCGGCAGAGGTTGCCGCTCATGTGCTCGCGGATATCCGCCTCGCTCTCGGCATGGCCCTCGTTGACGCACCCGACCGCCGACAGGATCTGCCCCGGCGTGCAGTACCCGCACTGAAACGCATCCTTGTCGATAAAGGCCTGCTGCATCGAGTGCAGCGCGCCGTCGCCCGGCGCGAGCCCCTCGATCGTCGTCACCGGGCCCCGCACCGCCGCCGCAAGGGTCAGGCAGCCAAGCACGCGCACCTTATCGACGAGCACCGTGCAGGCGCCGCACTGACCGTGGTCGCAGCCTTTCTTGGCGCCGGTCAGCCCCAGATGCTCGCGGAGCGCGTCGAGGAGGGTCGTGCGCGGATCGATCGCGAGGCGCCGTTTCTGGTTGTTGACGACCAGCTCGACCGACACCGCCGCGCGGGGATCGGCGATCGGGATCGCGGCCTGCGCGGCGGGCCGGTCTTGGGCGCAGCCCAAGGCGGGCACGGCCATCACGGCGGTCGCGGTGGAAGCCAGCAGCAATCGCCGGCTGTAAAGCCCGTCTGGCGTCACCAGTCACCTTTAAAAGAACGAGGGTTGCGCAACCGCCACGGCAGCGTCGAACCGCGATGAGTCACCCCTGCCAAACGAAGCCAATCGCGCTCGTTCCCGGCACGACAGCCGAAACCGGAACCCCTTTCTCGGGCAGTCACCGCGCGGCTCCGATTAATCATGAAAGAGCAGGCGAAGCCCGGGTACCTTTCCAAACGTCTGGCGAAATCGATGGAGGAGAGGGGCGACGACGATTGTCCGCCCATTAAGCTACGTGCGATCAATCGATCGTGTCCTCGCGGACCTCGCCAAATCGATGGAGCACCACGCCGCAGGCGTGATCCCCGCGCGATCAGGCTCGCGGCGATGATCCACGGGCTGCGCGAAATTCAAAGACCACTCGGCAGACCGCAGCGTTGTGCTCAATCCTTGCGGGTGCCGATCGCGCACGCTGACGCCGACCGCAGCCAGCTTGCCGGCGACCTCCCGCCAATCGCCATCCTCGCCGAGCCCGAAGGCTGAGCCGCACGGAACCGCTGCGACTAGGCCGGGGTTAGCGATTGGGCTTCAAGGAAACCGACATGCCAGAACCCATGATCCCGACGCCGTCCGAGCAAGCAAGGGCTGCCACCAAGGAAGGCGTCGGGCGCTACGTCCTGGGAATCTCGCTGGGCCTCGCGATTATCGCGCTCATCGTCGCGTACGTGGTCGTCGTCTAGGCTGCGAGCTAACTCAACGCAGATGCTGGTGTCCCGTGGGGTCCCGTTTCTGTTCTTAACCGGGTACGACGACCCGACGACCATCTCACCCGATCTGCGCGCCGTTCGCCGGATCAGCAAACGGTTCCATATCGCCGATCTCGGCGTCGCCGCCGCCGAGGCCTTCGGTGCACCCGGGTAGGACCTCTGCGGTCTCAGCCGTTGTGGTGGGTCAGCGATTTTCTGACGTCGTGAACCTGATCCGGATTAACCGCTGGGGCGGCGTTGCCCCAGGTGTTGCGGATATAGGTCAAGACGGCCGCGGCCTCGCCGTCATTGAGCAGCCGGCCGAACCCGGGCATCGCCGGGCTCGTCGGTGCCTTTTCTGTGCCGACGCTGCGTGTGCCATTGAGGACGATGCGGATCAGCGAGGTCGGGTCCGTCGACTGGACCGAGGACGACCCCGCGAGCGACGGGAAGAGCCGCGGGCTGCCGGTGCCGTGTCCGGTATGACAGGCGGCGCATTCGTCACCAAAGATCGCCGCCCCCTGCTTCATCGCCTTATCGGAAGCGGCAACCGGCTTCGGGGTCTCATTGCCGCTCCCTTTGAGGGTCTTCAGGTAGGTGGCGATGGCGCGGAGGTCACCGTCGGTCATCCGGCTCGTCGAGCGGTCGACGACATCGGCCATCGGGCCGGCCGCGGCTGTGAATTTGTTATGCCCGGTCTTGAGGTACGCCACGATCTCGTCCGCCGACCAGGTGCCGAGCCCGCGCGGCGTGCCGTTGCCGATCTCGGGCGCGAACCACCCCTGCAGGGCGCCGCCCTGGTACGCCTCGCTCGTCTTGTCGCCCCCGGCCGGGCCCTTAGGCGTGTGGCAGGCGCCGCAATGGCCGAGCCCTTCGACGAGATAGGCTCCGCGGTTCCGCTCGGCGCTCTGGTTCGGGTCGGGCTTGAACGGACCCGCGGTGAAATTCACCTTGTTCCACGCCGCCATGCCGGCGCGCACGTCGAGCGGGAACGGCAGATCGTCACCCCCGACCGTGTGCTGCGCGACCGGGACGGTCGAGAGGTACGCGCGGATCGTCAAGAGGTCGTCGCGCGATACCTTGGTGTAATACGGGTACGGCATCGCGGGGAAAAGATGCGCGCCGTCGCGGCGGATGCCTTCGCTCACCGCGCGGACGAACTCGTCGTCGGTCCAGGCGCCGATCCCGCTATCCTTGTAAGGGGTGATGTTGCTGGCGGTGACGGTTCCAAACGGCGTCTCGATCTTCATCCCGCCGGCCATCGGATCGCCGCCGCCGGGCGCGTCGTGACACCCGGCGCAGTCGCCGGCGACCGCGAGATAGCGGCCGCGCTCGATCTTGGCGAAGTCCTGCGCGTCGCCGGCATAGGCCGACGCGGTCCCGAGCGCGAGCACGGCGAAGAGGGCGAGCCCCCTACGCATCGACGAGCGGCCCGGGGTGCTTCAAATATTGCGAGCGGATCGCCTGGGCCGACCAGTATGCGAGCGCGCCGACGGTGTCGGTCGGGTTGTAGCCGGCGTTCTGCGGGAAGGCCGTCGCGCCCTGCACGAACAAATTCGGCACGTCCCAGCTTTGCAGGTATCTGTTGAGCGCGCTGTTCTGCGGGCTCGTGCCCATGATCGCACCGCCGCACAGATGCGAGGTCTGGTAGTCAGTGACGTCGTAGGGGCCCTTGCGCGGTTTCTTCACCACCTCCCTCGCGCCCATCGCCTTCAATATCTCGGCGTAGCGGTCGGTGAGATAGGCGCTCATCTTCAGCTCGTTGTCGTGGAAATCCATCGTCATGCGGACGAGAGGCCGGCCAAAGCGATCGACATAGGTCGGGTCGAGGTCGAGATGGTTGGTCTTGTAGCTGTAGCAGGAGCCGTGACAGGCGCTGCCGGCGTTGATCGTGCTGAGGTAATTGTCGCGCATGGCCTCTTTCCACTTGAGGCCCCACAGCGGCGTGCCCTTTGGCAGCGCGGTCGTCTCGATCGGCCGGCCATTGGTCTGCACCTGGCCGAGATACCCGCCGCCGACAAACCCCTTGCCGCCGTGATCGAAATTGTCGCCGTTGAACTCGTCAACGCACATCCCGATCGCGCCCGACGCGGCAAACGGGTTGAAATTGAACTTCTTGTTGTCGAAAAACCCATACGCGGTCGAGACCGTCTGGTGCGAGAAATTGCGCCCGATCTGCCCTTCGCCGGTCAGCGGGTCATACCTCTTGCCGACCCCCGACAGCAGCAAAAGCTGGACATTGAAAAGCTGAAACGCCGACAGGATCACCAGCTCGGCCGGCTGCTCCCACTCGGTGCCCGAGGTGTCGACAAACGTGACGCCCGTCGCGTGCCTTCCCTCCTTATCGAGAAGGATCTTGGTCACCTCGCATTCGGTGCGCGCGGTGAAATTCTTGTGACGGAGGAGCACCGGCAGGATCGTCGTCTGCGGGCTGGCCTTCGAGTAATTGGCGCAGCCGAACCACTCGCAAAAGCCGCAATAGGTGCACGGCCCCATCTCGACGCCGAGCGGGTTGGTGTAGGCTTGTGACAGATTGCCGGAGGGCTGCGGAAACGGCTTGTAACCAAGCTCGGCCGCGCCTTTGCCAAAGAGCGCGTGGCCGTAGCCCTGCTTTTGCGCCGGTGTCGGATAGGGCCGGCCGCGCGGCCCCTCGAACGGGTTGCCGCCGCTCTGGATGACGCCCTTCAAATTCCCGGCCGTGCCGGAGGTACCGCAGAGATATTCGAACTTGTCGTAATGCGGCTCGAGCTCGTCGTAGGTGACGCCCCAATCCTGGATCGTCATGTCGTCGGGAATGGCGCCGGCGCCGTAGCGCTGGGTCAGATGCGAGCGCAGGGAGAAATCGCTCGGCAGAAACCGCCAGGTCTCGGCGTTCCAGTGCAAGCCGCCGCCGCCGACCCCGTTCCCGAGCATGAACGCGCCCCACTCGCGCACCGGCAGCGCCGTCTGACTACGGTTGTTGCGAAAGGTCAGCGAGGTTTGCGCCGGCCGCAGGAACAGCTCGTGGCGAATGCGGTAACGCAGCTCGTCCTGGGCATAGGCCGGCGAGAAATCGGTCGCGGTATCGCGCCACGGGCCCCGCTCGATCGCGACGATGTCGAGCCCCTCTTGCGCCAATTCGTGGGCGAGGATCGCGCCGGTCCAGCCGAGCCCGACGATGACGACGTCCTTCGCCGGCAGCTTTCTCGCCATCAGCCGTTCCAGTCGGGGTGGTCGGCGATGCTGACCGGCGGGTGCGGATACCGCTCGTTGTGGCGGTCGATCCAGTCGCTGTAGTCGTAACGCGCGCCGGGAAACCCGACCATCTTCCAGGACGCCATGCCGCGATTGCCGCCATAGACGGGGTCGGCGAAAAAGCCTTGCTGGGTGTCTTTCAGGATCTGCTGGAAAAACGCCATCGGCTTGCCGCCGAGCGTCACCTTGCCGCTTTCGAGGTCGTGGATGATCCCATCCTTTTGCTCGTCGGACAGCTCGGCGAACTTTTTGTGGAGCGTGTCCTGGCTGTGCTTGTCGAGCGCGGCGAGAGCCTTGCGGTAGTGGACGGCCGGCGGATCGGCCGATTGCGTGCCTTGCTGCGGCGTGCCGTCGTGGAACGGGCCCTTCATGTAAAGCGCCTCGGCGCTGCCATAGGGGCCGGCGAGCTGGCGGTCGATAAAGACGGCGCACCCGCAATCCTTGCCGCCCGGGGTTTCGGGGTCGGGCGGGATCAGGCGGTCGACCAGCGCCTCGACAGCGGCGGCTTCGTCGCTGGTGAAATAGCGCCAGCCGATCGGATCGATCTTCGGGGGCGGCGCGGCGCGATCCGCGGTCCACGGCATCCCGCCTTCGATGACGGCGGCCTGTGCGCCAAGGGGCGAGGCGGCCAGCGCCGCGGCGATCGAGCTCAACACAACTCGCCGGTCGGGCCGCGGCATTCGGCATGGCCTCCCTATTTGTCTAAGCCAACGCGGGCCTCCACCCCGCGTTCCTGAACCGGGCCTGCGGCCGACTGCCGCCGCTGCGAAAGCGCCGTACGCTAGCCGATCGGAGAATGCGTGCCGGTGCGGGGAAGCAACTTCTGGCATTTCGGGCCGCCATATGGCGCGCCCTGCGGGCAGGCGGCCCAGCCGGCGGTATAGGGGTCATAGTTGGGCGCGAGCACGGTCCCGTTGGTCGCGCGAGCCCCAGGCGTGGCCTGAGCCGGTCCTCCTTCTGCCGCGACGACGAGCCCCATCGTCAAGAAGGCAGCCGCAAGAAATCCCCATTTACCGTCGGAACGCATGTTACACCTCACAAAAATTCAACGAATACTGTCAAAGTCTAAAGCAAAATAAGTGTCGGGAAAGTTCCAATATTTTCAATTACTTTGCCTGAGACGCCAAGCGAAGATCGGCGACGAACCGCTCGTATTCATACCGCTGTTCCGTCTCGTCGCGGAGGCGGAGCAGCATCGAAGGATGGATCGTCACGACGAGCGCGGCCCCGTCGTCGCGCCGGCGGGCGACGCCGCGTTCGCGGCCGATCGTCACCACCCGTCGCAGGAGGCTGCGCGCCGCCGTCGCGCCGAGCGCGACGATCGCGGCGGGACGCACGAGCGCGATCTCGCGATCGAGCCACCACCGGCATTGCTCGATCTCGTCGGCGTTCGGGCGCTTGTGCAGCCGCCGCTTGCCGCGCGGCTCGTATTTGAAATGCTTGACGGCATTGGTGACAAAGGCGCGGCGGCGGTCGATCCCGGCCTCGGCCAGCGCGCGGTCGAGGAGATGCCCCGCGGGGCCGACGAACGGCTTTCCGGTCCGATCTTCGTGATCGCCCGGCTGCTCGCCGACCAGCATCAGCGGCGCGAGCGGCGACCCCTCGCCCGGAACCGCCTGGGTCGCGTTGCGGTAGAGCGGGCAGCGACGGCACTCGGCCTCGGCCAGGCTCAGCGCGGCGAGAGAGGCCGGCGGGTCAGCTTCGATCGCGCACGCCATCGCGATGTCCCGCTTCCCTCCTCCTCCTCCTATCGCGCCGTCGTTTGGACGAGGTCATCGAGCCGCGGAAGCACGTGGCGGCCATAAAACTCGATGACCTTCTTCTGATCCGCCTGGCCCGAATGGATATTGACGAGCGTCGCCCCGCTTTCGAACAGCTCGCGGATCGCGGCCGCGTGGATCTCGGGGTCGGTGCCGACCGACCATTCGCCGTAAACTTGGTCGAGCGGCAAGTCGGCATTCGCCTGGCGTTCGATCTCGGCGGGATCGGTGATGTCGTAATACGTCTCGAACGCTTTTGGCAGGAAGCGCCACAGTCGGGCCGATTTTTCCGCCTCAGCGCGATCGCCGACGACGACGAACTGCTCGACGAGGACCGGCATCTCCGCCGGGTCCTTCCCGCCATCGCGCGCGCCGTCTTCCCACTCCGCCTTGAACTGCCGCCACGTCATCGGGTCGGTCACGAGGCCGTCGCCGTGGCGGCCGGCAAGGCGCATCGACTTTCGGCCGTTGGCGGCAACCAGAAGCGGGATCGGGTGCGGCGGCGGGTCGAAGAGCTTGCCTTCGACGGTGTAGTACCTGCCCTTATGCGACACGGCCTCACCGCTCCACAAGGAGCGGATGACCGCGATCGCCTCCGCGAGACGATCCCACCGCTCCCGCCAGGCCGGCCACGCGCCGGTCGCGGCGCGCTCGTTGAGCGCCTCGCCCGATCCGACACCGAGAAACACCCGCCCCGGATAAAGCTGCGCGAGCGTCGCAAAGGCCTCGGCGACGATCGCCGGGTGATAGCGCAGCGTCGGACAGGTGACGGTCGTGCCGATCCACGCCGGCTCGGCCTTCGCGCCGAGCGCGCCGAGCGTCACCCAGGCCGCGCCCGTGTGGCGCTCGTTCGCCTGCCACGGCTGGAAATGGTCGCTCGTCGCCAGCAATCCAAACCCGGCGCGGGCTGCGAGCGTCGCGAAATCGGCGAGTTGCGGCACGGTAAATTGCTCATGCGAGAGCATAAAGCCGACGAGCTTGCGATGGGTAAGACCGGGCCCGAGCGCGGGTGAACCGGACGCGGATTGGATCGCCGCGACGACCGCCTCTTCGCCGACCGGCGGCGCGGCGCGATCGTCACCAACGGATATGTCACTTGCCATGCTGTGCCCCGATCGGACGGAGTTTCAAGGACACCGCCGGCCTGGAGCCCTCCAGAGCCGGCGGTGCTCGGCGCCGGCTACATCGGCGGGATCGCGTAATAGGCGTCGATCCGGTCGCACTCGCCCAGCCACCGCGCGTCGGGGTCCTGCGCATAACTCGGCGCTGCTTCGAGCCGGTTGCGGTCGATGTCGATGACATAGCCATTGAGGCGCGTGTCATAAGTCAGCGCACGCCAGGGCAGCGGATGATAGCGCTCGCCGATCCCGAGGAACCCGCCGAACGACATGATCGCATAGGAAACCTGGCCGTTGACCTTGTCGAGCATCAGGCCGTACACGGAACCGAGGTTTTCCCCACGCCGATTGTACACTGCGGTGCCAACCACCTTGTCGCACGAAATCAAATTTACGGTTTCGTTGGTGGCAACAGTTGTCCCGTCCATGTAGCTCTCCGTTAGGATCAGATATAGTCCGAACACGGTCGCTGTTTTCTTGGTTCCGGTTGGTCGAAACGCCACCCGGTCCGCTAGGAACCAAGGGTAGCTTTGGACATCGGCCAACATCTCCGGCTTCGATCCGCAAGCCCTATATGATCGACTTTCCGCCGGTGACGCCGATCATCGTGCCCGAGATGTAGCTGGCCTCGTCGCTGGCAAGCAGCACGTAGACGGGCGCCAGCTCGCGCGGCTGAGCGGGGCGCTTCATCGGGTACTTCTCGCCGAAATGCGTCACGGCTTCCGCCGGCATCGTCGAGGGGATGAGCGGCGTCCACACCGGCCCCGGGGCGACGGCGTTGACGCGGATGCCCCTCTCCGCCAGCAGCTGCGCGAGCCCGGCGGAGAAGTTCTGGATCGCCCCCTTGGTCGTCGCATAGGCCAGCAAATGCGGGCTGGGGCTGTCGGCGTTGACGGACGACGTGTTGATGATTGCGCTTCCCGCCGGCATGTGCGGCGTGGCGGCCTTGACTAGGTAGAACATCGCCGAGATGTTGACCGCGAAGGTGCGGTTCCACTCCTCGTCGGAAATCTCGCCAGGCGCGTTGAAGCTCATCTGATGCGCAGCGTTGTTGACGAGCACATCGATACGGCCGAACGCCGCGACCGTCCGGTCGACTATATCGCGGCAATGCCCCGGGTCGGCGATGTCGCCCGGCATCAGGATGCATTTGCGCCCGGCACTCTCGACAAGCCGTTGAGATTCACGCGCGTCGTCGTGCTCGTCCAGATAGGCGATCGCCAGGTCGGCGCCTTCGCGGGCAAAGGCCAGCGCGACCGCGCGTCCGATGCCGCTGTCACCGCCGGTAAGCAGCACCTTTTTGTCCTTGAGCCGACCAGATCCGTGATAGGTGTCCTCGCCGTGATCGGGGCGCGGGCGCATTTCTTCGGTTTGGCCAGGAACGGCCTGTTGCTGCGCCTCAAAAGGTGGTGCCGGGAAATCGTTCATGGGGCATGCCTGTGATACAGAGCGCACCCTTCAAAACGCCGCATACCGGCCTGTGTTGCCGAGAGAAATGCGCAACCGGAAGACATCGGAAGCGTTCGCAGGGGACACTCCCACGGAAGGACTGACATGATCCGGGAAATGCTCGGGATTGCCGAAGGCATCCTGCAAGACCTGCACAACGATCACGGCGAGGTCGACACGCTCCTCAGCGACATCCAGGACTCGCAAGACCCTGCGGAGCGTCTGCGGCTATTTGACGAGATGAAGGACAAGCTGCTGCCGCATCTCGAAGCGGAACAGGAGGTTCTCTATCGGCGGCTCCAGGGCGCTAAGACGGCCGAAGCCCGCCAGTTCGGCCACGAGGGCACGAGTGAGCACGAAGCCGCCGAGCGTCAGGTCCGCAAGCTGTCGAGCCTCGACGCGCCGATGAGCGACCGCTGGTCGGGAGAGCTCAAGGTGCTGATCGATCTCATCGAGCATCATGTGGGCGAAGAGGAGAGCACCGGGTTCGGCTGCGCTCGCGATGAGTTCAGCAAAGATCAGCTGGAAGCGATGGCCGAGGAATTCCAGACGCGCAAAGCCCAATTGGGAACGCGGGTCGCGTAGAGACCGCGAGAAAGGCTGCTCCGGCGTCCTTCGCTGGAGCCGCCCTCTCGCGTGCGCCAGGAGATTTAACCGATGTTATAGAGTTCTTAGAGCGCCTCGGTAGAATTGAGTGTCCGCCGTCAGCTCCCATGAGACAGATTGAGGGTTCCAGCTAGGGGAGGGTTTTGGTCTCATCGCAGTGACGTAGGAACGAAGATGGGACCAAAACCCTTGCCCTCGAAGACGACCCCTGGTGAGCGGGTGGTGAAGG
>DASXFE010000001.1:0-96819 GCA_036489765.1 Allostellaceae bacterium
GGACTATGTTCTTGCCGTCGTCGAAGCCGACGCGCTGGCTCATAAAGGCAAGCAGCTTCAATTTGGCCGGCTCGATCTCAGCGAAGAAGCGGACCTGGCGAAGCAGCTCGTATTCCTGCTGCAGACTCACCTCGTTCCTCCCTATTCCGCGGCCATCAACAACGTGGTCAGCGAGTTTTCGTTGTCGAGCTCGGTGAAGCGCCCCTGCTCTTGCAGCTTGCCGGCGCTCATCACCAGGACCCGGTCAAGATTTCGGGCGAGGCTGGCGCGATGCAAGGCCCAAATGAGGCCGCGCCCGGCCATTTCCTCGCGCAGGCCCTGGGTGACCTTGGTCTGGGCCTGGCCGTCGAGCGCCGACGTCGCCTCGCCGAGGACGAGGAGGTCGGGCCGCTTCAGCACCGCGCGGGCAAGCGCGGCGCGCTGGCGCTGGGCGGGAGAGAGGCGGCCGCCGGCGGTGCCGACGTGATAATCGAGCCCGACCCCGATCACGGTCGGGCGCAGCGACATCTTGTCGAGCACGGAGGCGAGGATTTCGGGGATGCGCTGCGTCGCATCGCTTTCGCCGTAAGCGATCTTGCCGAACAGGATGTTGTCCTGCAGCGAGGCAGCGGCATTGTAATCGCCGGGATCGAAAAACGCGATCTGCCCCTGCGCGGAGGCGGGCAATTCCTCGCGGAACTGGTGCCGCGCCCGAAGCAGCCGCTCCTGCATCGCCTCGTCGAGAACATCGAGGCGATGCCGCGCGGCGATCAGCTTGAACGGGAGCGCGAGGAGCCGCAGCCGCTGCTCGGGGGTCAGGTCGCCGGGACGCCCGGCTTCGGCGGCGGACAGGATCGAGGCATATTCCGGGAGATCGGCGGCATCGATAAAGCTGTACTGCTCGAAGAATTCATGCCCGGCGGAGAGACCCGAGAAAATCTCGATCATCGTCGCCGCGACCTTGCGCCCGCCCTCGACGAGATCGTCGGTCAGCCCGGCCTTGTCGAGCACCGAACGGACATACTCGTTTTCCGCCAACGCCTCGAACTCGAAGGCGGGGCCGATCGGGGTGCCGAAGAGAAGGTTTTCGGCGACCGTCGCGTTGGTGTTGTAGCGAGTGGGGTCGTAGGTCTCGACGAGGTTGGTGATGCCGTCGGCCTCGAGCCGGCCGGCGAGCGCGGCGCGCGCCGCCAGCATGGTCTTGGCGAGATCGGGCTCCTTCTCGGGGTCGAGCCGGCCGCGCAGGCCGAAATTGTAGACGTCTTCCTCGAAGTCGAGCCGCCGCAGCACCTCGCTGATGCGCACGATCAGCTCGTCGGCATCGGCGACGCCGGCGCTCTTGTAGTCGATCCAGTCGGCGTGGATGTCAAAATCGATATTGCCCGCCTTGCGCGCCTCGTCGAGCTGGCGGGCACGGCGCCGCGCAGTGCCTTCGTCGAGATACTCAGGCGGCTGGATCGGCACGTGGCGCAAACCCAGAAGCAGGTTCTCGCGCAGCGAGCCGGTGAACATATAAGGCGACGAGCCGACATAGCCGATGCGCCGCCCGACGACGGCGACCGGCAGGTCGGCGAGGTCGATGCCGCCGATCGCGATGCGCCCGGCGGTCGGCCGCTCCAGCCGCGCGAGAAGGAGCGCCAGCTCGTCCTTGCCGCTGCCCCCCTGCCCGATGATCGCGGTGTGCTCGTCGAGCCGCAGCGAGAAGCTGACCCCGTCGACGACGCGGCTCTTGTCGTCCTCGGCGAGCGACACGTTGGAAACCGTGACCTCGCCGGTGAACGGCACCACCCGCTCGGGCTCGTCGAGCAGCAGCTTCTGGTCGATCATCCCGGCAGGTTGGAACTGCTCGACGATCTGATCGTAAGTGATCCGCGTGTTTTCCTTGCTCTGATAAAAGTCGAGCAGCTCCTTCCACGGCGACGCCAGATCCTTGTAGGCCGCAAGAACGGCGAGCAGCGCACCGACCGACAGATGCCCGGTGATCACCAGATACCCGCCGATCGAATAGAAAAAGAACGGGGTCAGCTGGTTGATCAGGTTGTTGAGGAATTTGACGAAAAACTTGCGCCGGAAGATCTCGAACCGGTTGTCGTACATCGAGCCGAGGAGATGCGCGAAGTCCGTCAGTTGCAGCTTGACGTTATCGTTGGCCTGGATTTCGGAGATGCCGGACGCGGTTTCCTGGACCCGCTCGGCAACGACGCGGATCATGCGGACCTGCCGCTTTTGCAGGGCGTTGACCCTGCTCTGCAGCCTGGGGATCAGGTAGCCCTGGATCGGGTAGAGCGCGATCGCCGCGATCCCCAGCATCAGGTCCTGCATGAACATGAAAAAGATGATCGTCAGCAGCTGCCCGCCCTGGAACAGCGGCAGAACGAACGCATCGCCGATGAAACCGCCGAGCTGGTCGCTTTCGACCGTGATCATCGGGATGATCTGGGCCGACGACGTCTTCTGGAAATAGCTGGTCGGAAAGCGCAGGAGCCGCAGGTAGAGCGCATAGCGGAAACGCCGCAGCATCCGCTCGCCGAGCTGCCCCTTGAAGGTATTGATGTAGTACTTGAAGACCCCGTTGATCAGGACGAGGACGAGGAAGATGCCGCACAGCACGAGCAGGTACGGCACCTGGGCGAGGTGAAGGCCGAAGAGTTCCCTTGGGAAACCCTTGCCGTTGATCGCCTGGTTGGTGATGGTTTTGGGCAGGTCGAGCGAATAGTAAAGAAACGGAAACGAAACGAGCGTCAGCATCAGCAGCATGACCTGCTGCCGGTAGCTGTGCTTGAGGATAAAGCGGTATATCGACGGCTCGATCGCGTCGCCTTGCTGCGGCGGCGGGGTATCGTCGGCGGGCGGCTTGTCGGCGCGGCGCCACAAGGCAAGGCGCGGCAGCCAGCGCGAACGCGGAGCCCCCTCGGCCGGCGAGGCAACGGCGGCCATGCCCTTCACTTGATATGTCCTGAAAGAAGAACCATTTCCGCGCTTTCACCGCCTGATGTATTGATGTTCCCGGCTATCGGCAAAGAGGAGGCGCTTTGTGCCAAGCCGCCGCGACCATAAGCGGGCGCTGATCTACAGCCATGACACGTTCGGGCTCGGCCACCTCCGGCGCTGTCGCGCCATCGCCCACTCGCTCGTCGAGGCCAATTCCTCGCTTTCCCTCTTAATTCTATCGGGATCGCCGATCATCGGCAGCTTTGATTTTCGCTCGCGCGTTGATTTCGTACGCATTCCGGGGGTGATCAAGCTGCGCAACGGCGAATATGTGTCGCTGAACCTGCATATAGACATCGAAGAGACGCTGGCAATGCGGTCGTCGATCATCCGCCACACGGCGGATATCTTCGATCCCGACATCCTGATCGTCGACAAGGAGCCCTTGGGCCTGCGCGGCGAGATGCGGCCGGCGCTCGACCTGTTGCGCGCCCGCGGGACGCCGCTGATCCTGGGCCTGCGCGACGTGATGGACGATCCGCTGGCGCTCGAAAGCGAGTGGGAGCGAAAAGAAGCCGTCCCGGCGCTCAGCGATTATTACGACGAGCTTTGGGTCTACGGGCTGCCGCAGATCTGCGACCCGCTCGAGGGGCTCGACCTGCCGGCGAGCGTGCGCCGCAGCATGGTCTATACCGGCTACCTCCGGCGCGAGGTGCCGGCACACGCGCTCGCGCTGGCCGAGGGTCCGGTCGACGGCGATTTCCTGCTGGTGACACCCGGCGGCGGCGGTGACGGCGAGGCGCTGATCGACTGGGTGCTGGCGGCCTATGAGCACGACCCCGGCGGTCTGTTGCCGGCGGTCATCGTCTTCGGCCCGTTCATGCTGCCTGACCGCCAGGCGGCGTTCTCCGCCCGGGCGTCCTCTCTCGCCAAGGTGCGCACGCTGACCTTCGACACCCGGCTCGAGGCGCTGATGAGCCGGGCGACCGGGGTCGTCGCGATGGGCGGGTACAACACGTTCTGCGAGATCCTGTCGTTCGACAAGCCGGCCCTGATCGTGCCGCGCACGGCGCCGCGGCTGGAGCAGTTCATCCGCGCGAGCCGCGCCGCCGAACTGGGCCTCATCGCGATGCTGTCCGACGACCAGGGGCACGATCCCGCCACGATGGCGGCGGCGCTGTTGCAACTGCCGCAGCAGCGGCGGCCTTCCGGCGTCGTCGTGCCGGGACTTCTCGACGGGATGGCGAATGTCGACCGGCTGGCGGCGAAATGGCTCGCCTTCGACCGCGCCGGACGGCTCCGGCTCGGAGCCCGGCGGGGAGCATGACCAGTCTGCGCGCGACCCGGGTCGCCTTTGTGCTGAAAGGGTATCCGCGGCTCTCGGAAACCTTTATCGCGCAGGAGATCGCGGCGCTCGAGGCGCGCGGGCTCGACATCCTGATCGTGTCGCTGCGCCATCCGACCGACAAGGCTATCCACCCCGTGCATCGCGAGGTGCGAGCGCCGAGGCTGTACCTGCCCGAGTACCTGTACCAGGAACCGCTCAGGGTGTGGCGCGGATGGCGAGCGGCACGGCGTCTGCCGGGGTATCGCGCGGCGCGGCGGCAATTCCTCGCCGACCTCGTGCGCGACCTAACGCCCAACCGCATCCGCCGGTTCGGCCAGGCGCTGGTGCTGGCAGCGGAATTGCCGGACGATGTCGGGCACCTCCACGCGCACTTCCTGCATACGCCGGCCTCGGTGACGCGCTATGGCGCGATGGTGCGCGGGCTGCCGTGGACCGTCTCGGCGCATGCCAAGGACATCTGGATCACCCCCGAATGGGAGAAGCGCGAAAAGCTCGCCGATGCGCGCTGGGCCGTGACGTGCACGGCACACGGCCACCGGCACCTCGACGCGCTCACCAAGGGCAAGGTCGCGCTCTGCTATCACGGGCTGGCGCTCGACCGGTTTCCGCCGCCACCGCCGCGGCCCGACCGCGATGTCGCGACGATCCTGTCGGTTGGGCGCGCCGTCGAGAAGAAGGGGTATGACGACCTGCTCGCCGCGTTGGTGCGGCTGCCGGCGGCATTGCCGTGGCGGTTCGTCCATATAGGCGGCGGCATGCTGTCGCAAAAGCTGAAGGACGAGGCGGCGCGGCTCGGGCTCGCGCAGCGCATCGAATGGCGCGGGGCACGGCCGCAGCCCGACGTTCTCGCGGCCTATCGCGAGGCCGACCTGTTCGTGCTGGCGGCCAAGATTGCGAGCGACGGCGACCGCGACGGGCTCCCCAATGTGCTGGTCGAGGCGCAGAGCCAGGCGCTGCCGTGCATCGCGACGAACATCGCCGGCATTCCCGAACTGATCGACGACGGCCGGACCGGCATCCTCGTGCCGCCGGGCGATCCCGCGGCGCTGGCGGCGGCGCTGGCGCGGCTGATCGCCGACCGTGGGCTGCGCCGCGAATTGGGCGCCGCCGGGGCGGCACGGGTGCGGACACACTTCGACATGGAGGCCGGGATCGATGCGCTCGCCGCGCGGTTCGGATTGCCGGCGCGAGAGCGGGTCTTGTCGGCGGCGGAGTGAGTGTGCGGATCGCTTTCTACGCGCCGCTGAAACACCCCGATCACCCGGTTCCGTCGGGCGACCGCCAGATCGCTCGGCTGCTGATCGCCGCCCTCCGCCGCGCCGGGCACGAGGTGACGCTGGCGTCGCGGCTGTGCCTCTATGACGGCGCCGGCGACCCGGAGCGGCAGCGCCTGCTGGCGGCGCGGGCAGCGCGCACGGCGGAGCGGCTGGTGCGGCGCTGGCGCGCGGAGCCGGCACCGGACCTCTGGTTCACGTATCACCTTTACTACAAGGCGCCGGACCATCTCGGCCCCGCCGTGTGCGACGCGCTCGGCATCCCCTACGTCGTCGCCGAGGCCTCGCTCGCCGGGAAGCGCGCGATCGGGCCCTGGGGCGAAAGCCACCGCGCGGTCGAACACGCCCTGCGCCGGGCCGACGCCGTGATCGGGCTCAACTCCGCCGACCGCGCCGGGGTTCTGCCGGCGCTCGCCGATCCGGGACGATGGGTGACGCTGGCGCCGTTTATCGATACGCGGGCATACCGGGCGGGGGCACGGGTCGCCGGGCCCGCGCGGCTGATCGCGGTGGCGATGATGCGGCCGGGGGACAAGCTCGCCTCGTACCAGGTACTGGGCACGTCGCTGACCCGGCTGCTCGACCTCGACTGGGTGCTGGAGGTCGTCGGCGACGGGCTGGCGCGGGACGAGGTCGCGGCGGCGCTGGCGCCGCTCGGCGGACGCGTGACGTGGCGCGGCGCGCTCCCCTCCCCACAGGTCGCGGCGCGGCTGGCAGAGGCGGATATCTGCGTGTGGCCGGCGATCAACGAGGCCTTTGGCCTGGCGCTGGTCGAGGCGCAGGCAAGCGGGCTGCCGGTCGTCGCCGGCAACAGCGGCGGGGTCGGCGACATCGTCGCGGACGGTACGACCGGGATGCTGGTGCCGGCGGGCGACGCCGAGGCCTTCGCCGAGGCGGTTCGCGGGCTGATCCTCGATCCCGGGCGGCGGGCGGCGATGGGCGCGACGGCGCGGGACAAGGCGCTCCGCGAGCACGATATCGGCGCGGCGGCGGACCGGCTTGGCGCGGTGATCGCGGCGCTCGGACGGGCGCGGGCGGCATGACCCTGCTGGCGCTGATCCGCCATGCCCCGACCGCCTGGTCGAATGAGGGCCGGATGCAGGGGCGGACGGATGTGCCGCTCGCCGCGCCCCTGCCCGACTGGCGCTGGCCTGCCGCGCTCGATGGATTTCAGGTGATCGCGAGCCCGCTGCGCCGTGCCGTCGAGACGGCGCGGCTGCTCGGGGTTTCGGCGGTACCGGAATCGCGCCTGACCGAGATGGACTGGGGCGATTGGGAGGGCGAGACGCTCGCCGCCTTGCGGGCCCGGCTCGGCGCCGAGATGGAGAATGCCGAGGCGCAGGGTCTCGATTTCCGGCCGCCGGGCGGCGAAAGCCCGCGGGATGTCCAGGCGCGGGTTGCGCCGCTGTTGCGCGACGTTGCCGGGGCCGGCGAGCCCGTCGCGGCAATCACGCACAAGGGGGTGATTCGCGCGATTTTCGCCCAAGCGGCCGGATGGGACATGCGCGAGAAGCCGCCGGCTCGACTGTCGTGGGAGGCGGCGCATCTGTTCCGGCTCGACCGGAACGGAGCGCCGTCAATACACGAGCTCAACGTCACCCTTGCTCGTCATTCCCGCGAAAGCGGGAACCGAGGGCAAGCGACGGAGCGGTTGCCCCTGGCCCCCCGCCTGCGCGGGGGCGACGAGACCGAGATACCCCGGCCGTGAGGGTCTTCTTCCACGTGCAATGGCTGCTCGGGATCGGGCATTTGCAGCGGTCGCTGCGCATCGCCGAGTCCCTGGTCGGCAAGGGCGCCGAAGTGACGCTGGCGCTCGGCGGACCGGCGGCGCCGGGGGTGGCGATCGACCCGGCGATCCGCACGGTGCGGCTCCCGCCGATCAGGGCGCTCGATGCGGGGTTCGTGCTGGTCGACGAGCGCGGCGAGGCGATCTGCGACGAATTCCGATCGGTGCGGCGGGCGCGGCTGTTGGCGGCGTTTGCCGAGGAGCAGCCGGACGTGGTCGTCATCGAAGGGTTTCCGTTCGCGCGGCGGGCCTTTGCGTTCGAGCTCGACCCGCTCGTCGCGGCGGCGCGCGCGGCGGGGGCGCGGGTCGCGTGCTCGGTGCGCGACGTGATCGTGATGCGCGACGACCCCAAGCGGCACCGCGCCGCGATCGAGCGGGTGCGGCAAGGGTTCGACACCGTGATGGTGCACGGCGACCCCGATTTCATCCCATTTTCGTCGAGCTTTCCGCCGGCCGCGGAGATCGCGGACCGGCTCGTCTACACGGGCTACGTCGTTGAGCCGGAGCGGCCCGACAGCGACGGGCCGGCAGGCGAAGTGGTCGTGTCGGCGGGCGGCGGCAAGGCCGGGGCGACGCTGATGCGGGCGGCGCTGGAGGCGCGGCTCTCAGGGTGTCTGGCCGATGCACCGTGGCGGCTTCTGACCGGGATGAATGTCGACGACGGCGAATTCGCCCAGCTCTGCGCCGCGGCGCCGAGCGGAGTCGCGGTCGAGCGGTTTCGTGGGGATTTTCCGGCATTGTTGAGACGGTGCCGGGTTTCGGTCAGCCAGTGCGGCTACAACACCGCGCTCGACATCGTCGGAGCGCGGGCGCCCGCGGTGCTGGTGCCGTTTGCGGGCGGGCACGAGACCGAGCAACTGACCCGCGCCCAGCACCTGTCGGCGCGCGGGGCTGCGGTGCTGGTGCGCGACGACGAGCTGACGCCGGCGCGGCTCGCCGCCGCGATCGAAAGCGCAGCGTCGCAGCCGCCTAAGCCCCTCGAGATCGACACCCGTGGGGCGCGCCGGTCGGCCGAGATCATCGCGACGCTGGCGTCGCCGGGCGGTCGCGGTATGATCGTGCGATGAACGTCAAGGCGCCTGCCGGTGCGGCACACGCCACATGGTCCGATCTGGTGAGCGAGCTCGATCGGTGGGAGGAAGCGGAACAGGTCGCCACGCTGTGGTGGCGGGACGACGACGCGGTCGCGATGACGCCCGCCCTCGATCGCCTGTTGTCGCTCGCCGGCCCGACACCGCTGTCGTTGGCCGTGATCCCCCGAACCGCCGAAAAGAGCCTCGCCGATGCGTTGCGCGGGCGGACGAATGTGGCCGTGGTGCAGCACGGCTGGTCGCATACGAACCACGGCGGCGCGGGAAAGAAGAGCGAGTTTCCCGCCGAGCGCCCGGCGGCCGAGGTCGAAGAGGATTTGATGGCGGGGCGGCAGCGGCTGGTGGATCTGTTCGGCGAGGTCGCACCGGTGTTGGCGCCGCCGTGGAACCGGTTCGCGCCGGAGTTCGAGGGATTGCTGCCGCGGGCGGGGATCGCCGCCTTGTCGACGATGGGGTCGCGGGCGCGGGGTGCCGCGGCGCGGGTCGATATGCATGTCGACCCGGTCGCGTGGAGGGCCGGACGCGGGTTTGCCGGGACCGAGCCGGCGCTCGGCGCCACGGTCGCAGCGCTGCAGGGGCAGCGGCTCGGCGATTCGGCGAGGCCGACCGGCATCCTGACCCATCACCTGATCATGGACGAGGCGACGGCGGGGTTTATCGCGGAGCTCGCCGCGGTCGTCGCCGGACACCGCGCGGCGCGGTGGGTCGACATCCGCGAGGTCGTGGCGTGACGGCGGCGGTAGCGCACGACGGCGCGGTCGGGATCACCCGACACGCCTATCCGGCGATGGCGATGGCGGGAGATTACCTGCGCGCGGCGGCGGGGCTGGTGCCCTGCCTCATCCTGCTGTTGTCGGTGTCGATCCTGTCGGTCGGCGGAATCGTCCTCTCGGCACTGGCGGTTATCTTTGGCGCCTTCGCGGTGCGCACGGTGCTGCGCCACGGCACGCGGATCGAGGCGGGCGACGAGGGCATGCGCGCGGTCGGCGCCTGGCGGCGGACGATCCTATGGGGCGAGCTCGACCGGATGAAGCTCGGCTATTACTCGACGCGGCGCGACCGGCGCGCCGGGTGGATGCAGATCGAGCTCGGCGCGGGGAAAACGCGGATCAAGATGGACAGCCGGATCGACGGGTTTGACGATTTGGTGCGCCGCGCCGCGATCGTTGCGGCCGAGCGGCATCTGGAGCTGAGCCCGGCGACGGTCTCCAACTTGCAGGCGCTCGGCATCCGGGTGCCGGAATATGGAGACGGCCGGTGAAGGAGCTGTTGCGGATTGAAGACCTGCACGTGCGCTTTGCCGCGCCGGGCGGGTATATCCGCGCAGTCCGCGGCGTGTCGTTCCGCATCCGCCCGGGCTCGACCGTCGCGCTTGTCGGCGAATCCGGGTCGGGAAAATCGGTCGTCAGCCAGTCGATAATGCGGATCCTTCCCCGCAACGGCGAGATCACCGACGGCGCGATCTGGTTTGCCGACCCGCGGCGCGGCGGCGAGATGATCGACCTTACCGACCTTCCCGCCGACGGCGCCGAGATGCGGTCGCTGCGGGGCGGGCAGATCTCGATCATCTTCCAGGAGCCGATGAGCAGCCTGTCGCCGCTGCACACGATCGGCGACCAGGTCAGCGAGGCCCTGCGCCTGCACCGCGACTGCGCCACCCCGGAAGCCAAGGAGCTGACGCAGGACATGCTGCGCCTCGTCGGCTTCCCCGACCCGGCGCGGGCATGGCGGAGCTATCCGTTCGAATTGTCGGGCGGGCTCCGGCAGCGCGCGATGATCGCGATGGCGCTGGTGTGCCGCCCGGCGCTGCTGATCGCCGACGAGCCCACCACTGCGCTCGACGTGACGATCCAGGCGCAGATCCTGAAACTGATCGCCGAGCTGCAGCAGGAGCTCGGCATGGCCGTGCTCCTCATCACCCACGATCTCGGCGTCGTCGCCAACGTCGCCGAGGAGATCGTCGTGATGTACCACGGCGAGATCATGGAAGCCGGGACGCTCGACGATGTCTTCGAGCGGGCGGCCCACCCCTATCTGAAGGCCCTCCTGCGGGCGGTGCCTCGGTTCGACATGAAGCCGGGCGAGCGGCTCGTCCCGCTGCGCGAGATCCCCTCCGGCGACGCGCCGCACCTGATGGCGGAAAAGGCCGCATGGCCCGACGACGCCGACGGGGTGCTGCTGCGCTGCACCGAGATCCGGAAGAGCTTTGCGCTGCGCCGAGGCGGGATTTTTGGCGGCAGCAGCGCGTCGCGGGCGGTCGCGGTCGATGGGGTAAGCCTCGCCATCGCCCGTGGCGAATGCCTCGGGCTCGTCGGCGAGAGCGGCTGCGGCAAGACCACGCTGTCGAAGGTGCTGCTCCGCGCCGCCACGCCGGATGCGGGTCAAATCATCTTCAACGACCGCGGCAGCGAGACCGATGTGCTGGCGCTCCAGGGCGACGAGCTCAAGCGCTTCCGGCGCAAGGTGCAGTACATCTTTCAGGACCCGTTCGGATCCCTGAACCCGCGCATGACGGTCTACGACATCATCGCCGAACCCCTGGTGATCCACGGCATCGGCGACGCACAGAGCCGGCACGACATGGTCGAGGAGCTGGTCGAGCTCGTCGGCCTCGACCGGCGTTACGTGCGGCGTTATCCGCACAGCTTCTCGGGCGGACAGCGGCAGCGGATCGGCATCGCGCGGGCACTGGCGCTGCGCCCCGACCTCGTCATCTGCGACGAGCCTGTGTCGGCGCTCGACGTGTCGATCCAGGCGCAGATCCTGAACCTGTTGATCGACCTCAAGGAAAAGCTGGGGCTGACCTATCTGTTCATCTCGCACAACCTCGCCGTCGTCGATTACATCGCGGACCGCATCGCGGTGATGTGCGCCGGGCGGATCGTCGAGGTCGCCGGCCGCGGCGTCTTGTTCCGCGACCCGATCCATCCCTACACGCAGGCGCTGATCGCCGCGGTGCCGGCACCGGATCCGGGGCAGCGGCTCGATTTCAACCGGTTGATGGAGGACAAGGCGTCGAACCCGGCGGCGTGGCCGGTGCCGTTCCGCCGCGACCCGGCGAACCCGCCGCGGCTCGTCGAGGTGGCCGACCGGCATTTTGTCGATATGAACGGGCCGGCTGACGCGCTGGGACGATGGCGCGCCGAGGCCGACGCCGCCGTGGCGAGCGGCCCATAATGAACCGGCGCCATTTCACCCTGAGCCTCGCCGCGGCGGCGGCGACGCTGGCGGCGCCGGCCCGGGCATGGGCGGCGTCGACGCTGGCCGAGACCCCGTTTTTCAAGGACGAGGTGGCGAGCGGCGCGCTGCCGTCGATCCGCCAGCGCATCCCGCAAGATCCGGCGCTCGCCGAAGTGGAAACGATCGGCCGCCCCGGCGGCGACCTGCGCATGCTGATGTCGAGCCCGAAAGACACCCGGATGATGGTCGTCTACGGCTATGCGCGGCTCGTCGCCTCGACCCCAGCGCTGGCGCTGACGCCGGACATCCTCAGCGCCGTCGACGTCCAGGAGGACCGCGTCTTCACCCTGCATCTGCGCGCCGGGCACAAATGGTCGGACGGGCAGCCCTTTACCACCGAGGATTTTCGCTACTGGTTCGAGGATATGGCGAACAATGCCGACCTGATGCCGTCGGGATTGCCGCTGTCGCTCCTGCCCAATGGCGAGAAGCCGGATTTCCAGGTCGTCGATGCGGAGACCGTGCGCTACGGCTGGCCGCGGCCTAACCCGCTGTTCCTGCCGGCGCTGGCCGGGGCCTATCCGCTCTACATCTTTGCGCCGGCGCATTACCTGAAGCAGTTTCATGTCAAATACGCCGACAAGGACAAGCTGGCCGCGCTCGTCAAAAAGGCCAGCGCCCGCAACTGGGCGTCGCTGCATACGAAGCTCGACAACGGATACCGCAACGACAACCCCGACCTGCCGAGCCTCCAGCCCTGGGTGCTGAAGACCAAGCCGCCGGCCGACCGCATCGTGTTCGAGCGCAACCCCTATTACTACCGGCTCGACGGCGCGGGGCATCAGCTCCCGTATATCGACCGGGTGGTCATGTCGATCGCCGACAGCAAGATCATCCCGGCCAAGACAGGGGCCGGCGAAAGCGACCTGCAGGCGCGCTATCTGCGCTTTGACGACTATACGTTCCTCAAGGCCGGAGAGGCCGAGAACGGGTATCACGTCCGCCTGTGGCGCACCGGGCCGTGCAGCCAACTCGCGATCTATCCCGACCTCAACGTCACCGACCCGGCGTGGCGCAAGCTGATGCAGAACGTCGATTTCCGCCGCGCGCTGTCGCTTGGGATCGACCGGCACGAGATCAACCAGGTGATCTATTTCGGGCTGGCGATCGAAGGGCAGAACACGGTGCTGCCGCAAAGCCCGCTCTATCGTCCGGAGTATCGCGAGGCCTGGGCGAAGTACGACCCGGACCAGGCCAAGAAGCTGCTCGACGGGCTCGGGCTCGACAGGCACGACAGCGAAGGCACGCGGCTCTTGCCGGATGGGCGGACGCTCAACCTGATCATCGAGGATTCGGGTGAATCGAGCGAGAAATCCGACACGCTCGAGCTGATCCGCGATTCCTGGCGCAAGATCGGGATCCGCCTCTTCTCAAGGCCCGAGCAGTTGACCTTGTTCCGCGAGCGGGTGTTTTCCGGTTCGGCGCAGATCTCGCTCGACAACGGCATCGACAACGGGCTCCCGACGGCCGACCGCTCGCCCGCCGATTTCGCGCCGACCAGCCAGCAGCAGCTGCAATGGCCACGCTGGGGGCAATACGTCGAAACGAAAGGTCATGCCGGCGAGGCGCCCGATCTGCCCGCGGCGGTGCAGCTCAAGAAGCTCTACGGCCAGTGGCTCGATGCGACCTCGGAGGCCGAGCACGCACAGATCTGGCACGACATGCTGAAGATCTCTGCCGACAACGTGTTCTCGATCGGCCTCGTCGCCGGCGTGTTGCAGCCGATCGTCGTCAACAAAAAGCTGCGCAACGTGCCGGCCCAAGGCATCTATGCCTGGGACCCCGGCGCCCATTTCGGCATCTACAAACCCGACGGGTTCTGGTTCGATGAGCAAGGCAGCGCATCGGCGTCGCTGTCGGAAGACAAGCGGTAGGAGATCAAGGTGCGGATAGCTCCTCAACCCGCCGCGGCCATTCCGGGATCGCCCGACGGCGAGGCGTACCCCGGACGAGCTGGTGTTCATGGGGTTCGCGGCGATGCCGCGCCCCGGAACGACCTCGGGGGCGAAGCGCAATCGCCGCCACGGCGGCAGTGATGCTCGGCTATCTCGTCCGCCGCATCCTGATCATGATCCCGACGCTGATCGCGATCAGCATCGTGATCTTCACGATCATCCATCTGCCGCCGGGGGACTATTTCACGACCTACATCGCCGAGCTGCAAAGCCAGGGCGAGCACGCCAACATGGCCAAGATCGCGTTTCTGAAGGCCGAATACGGGTTCGACCAGCCGATCTATTGGCAATACATCAAATGGGCTCTGGGGCTCCTCCACGGCGACATGGGCTACTCGTTCGCCTATGATCTGCCGGTGACCAAGGTCGTCGGCGACCGCCTTTTCCTGACGTTTCTCGTGTCGGTGGTGTGCATCATCTTCACCTACGTCGTCGCGTTCCCGATCGGGGTCTATTCGGCGACGCACCAGTACAGCGCCGGCGACTACACCCTCACCTTTCTCGGCTTTCTCGGCCTCGCGACGCCGAGCTTCCTGCTGGCCCTCCTCCTCGTCTATTTCGCCCATGTGTATTTCGGCATCTCGGTCGGCGGCCTGATGGACCCGCATTACATCGACAAGCCATGGAGCTGGGGCAAGATCGGCTCGGTGGCGGCGCATATCTGGGTGCCGGTCGTCGTCATCGGCACCGCCGGCACCGCAGCGATGATCCGCCGGCTGCGGGCCAACCTCCTCGACGAATTGCAGAAGCAGTACTTCGTGACCGCGCGGGCGAAGGGGCTGCACCCGGTCAAGGCGCTGTTCAAGTACCCGCTGCGCATGGCGCTCAACCCGTTCATCTCGGACATCGGGTCGCTGTTGCCGCATGTGATCTCGGGCGCGGCGATCGTGTCGGTGGTGATGAGCCTGCCGACGACAGGGCCCATGCTGCTCGACGCACTGCGCAGCCAGGACATGTACCTCGCCGGCTCGTTCCTGATGTTCATGGCGTTCCTGACCGTGATCGGCGTGTTCCTGTCGGACCTGGCGCTCGCCGCGCTCGACCCGCGCATCCGCCTCCAGACCGGGCGGACGCAATGAGCGAGATCGATATCGAAGCCGGCGAGCCGCTCGAGCATTACGTCTCGCGGGCGCCGTTCGACCCCTACGCGGTCGAGCAGATGACCGTCGCGCAGGAGCGGTTCTACCGCGCCTCGCAGTGGCGGATGATGTGGTGGCGGTTCCGGCGGCACCGGCTGGCGGTGTTTTCGGGCGCGGTCCTCCTCTCGATGTACGTCGCGATCCTGTTCTGCGAGGTCCTGGCGCCCTATGCGCTCGATACCCGCAACAGCGACTACATCTACGCCCCGCCGCAGCGGGTCCATTTCCTCTACCGCGGGCACCCGGCGGCGCCCTATGTGCTGGGCAGCGACTACAAGCTCGACATGACCCAGCTGCGCCGGGTCTATACCCCGAACCTCGACAAGCCCGAGCCGCTGCGCTTCTTCTGTCGTGGCGACAAATACCTTTTCTGGGGCTTCATCCCGGGCGATTTCCATATCGTCTGCCCGGCCGCGGGCGGGCATCTCTATCTCCTCGGCACCGACCGGCTCGGGCGCGACATGCTCTCGCGGATCATCTACGGCGCGCGGATCTCGCTGACCGTCGGGCTGATCGGCGTCGCGGTCAGCTTTACCCTCGGCATCATCATCGGCGGGATCGCCGGATATTACGGCGGCTGGACCGACATCCTGATCCAGCGCGGGATCGAAGTGATCCAGTCGTTTCCGCACCTGCCGCTGTGGATGGCGCTGTCGGCGATATTGCCGGTGACGTGGAGCCCGATCCTCGTCTATTTCGGGATCACGATCATCCTCGGCATGATCGAATGGACGCATCTGGCGCGCGCGGTGCGCTCAAAGCTGCTGTCGTTGCGCGAGGAGGATTTCTGCACCGCGGCCGTGCTGATGGGCGCGAACCCGGCGCGGATCATCGGGCGGCACCTCCTGCCGAGCTTTATGAGCCACCTGATCGCGTCGGCGACGCTGGTGATCCCCAGCATGATCCTCGGCGAGACCGCGCTGTCGTTTCTGGGCCTCGGGCTCAGACCCCCGATCACGAGCTGGGGGGTCCTCCTCAACGAGGCCCAGAATATCAGCGTCGTCGCGCTCTACCCGTGGCTGATGCTGCCGGTCGTGCCGGTGATCGTCACCGTGCTCGCCTTCAACTTCTTCGGCGACGGCCTCCGAGACGCGGCCGACCCGTATCACTGACCTGAGGCCAGCGACACGGGCCGGCTTACCCGGATCAGCGGTGGTGGTGGTGGTTCGGGACGCAGTGGCCGCGGACGCGGTGGTGGTGATACCAGTGCGCGTGCACCCAATGCATGCCCGGCCCGCACTGCCCGCCATGCATGACCGGCGGCGGGCCCGGAGGCGGCGGCGCCTCCATGGGCGGCGGCGGTGGCGGCGGTGCGGCCATGGGTGGGGGTGGGGGCGGCATCGGCGCGGGTGGTGGCGGCGCCGGATGGCACGCGGCCAACCCGGCAACCAACGAGATCAACACGGCAGTACGGACGGAAACCTTCACCTGGACCCCCTCGCGTTATGGCGATACGAGCGCGCGGGTCGCGCAACCCTGAACGATCGCATTTGGTAAACACGAGGCCCGCCGATTTACTCCCTGGCGACGGGATCAGCGGAATGAAAAATCCGACCGTGCCGCGAGGCCGAGATTAGGGCCGGAGCACGAGCCCCTCTTTGGCGACGAGGGTGCCGGGGCGGCGCTTCTCGGCGGCGGCGGCAATGCCGTCCATGATGTCGTCGTCGTGGGCGGGTTCGTGGTGAAAGATCACGAGCCGGCCGACCTTCGCGGCCTCGGCGAGACGGACGCCTTCCTGCCAAGTCGAATGCCCCCAGTTGCGGTGCGTGGCGTATTCGGCATCGGTGAACATCGCGTCGTAGATCATCAGGTCGGCGCCCTCGACCAGGCGCAGGACGTTGGGATCGCGGCGGCCCGGCTTGTGCTCGGTATCGGTGATGTAGGCGACGACCTTGCCGCCGTACTCGACACGGTAGCCGGTGGCGCGGTCAGGGTGATTGAGAGGGCCGGTCGCGAGCGCGATGCCCGGTTGCGGCGTCAGCGACTCGCCGGCGGCGAAGTCGTTGAAGCTCATCTGGGCGGTGAAGATGTCGAGCGGGATCGGGAAGAGCGGCGGCGCCATCATCATCTTGAGCACCGAGCGGATGTCGCGCTCGGGCTTCAGATGTCCGGCCCAGACGCGGATCCGGCTTTGCGGATTGTAGCAGGGCGCGAAAAACGGCAGTCCGATGACATGGTCGAGATGGGTGTGGCTGTAGAAGAGGTCGACATCGACCGGGTCGGGCTCGGCGACCAGCGCCGCGCCGAGCTCGCGCAGCCCCGAGCCGCCGTCGAAGATCAACAGGTGCCCGCCGCAGCGCATTTCGACGCAGGAGGTGTTGCCGCCATAGCGGACGGTCTGCGGCCCGGGAGCCGAGATGCTCCCGCGGACTCCCCAAAACCGGACGCTAAAATCGGGTTTGGCCAACAACCGTCCTCACCCCCGGCCGTGCCGGGTCACTGTACCGTTGATTTGCATATAAGCGCCATATCGGCGCGGCGCAGCCGGGCGATATCGAAAGAGTTTTGCGCAACTTTTGCTCTAACGCGTTGTTAACCAGTGGGGCGCTATTTCCTTGTCAGCCAACAGCCGACGGGAGTTTTCCCCGATGACCCAAGCCGAGACCGCCGCCCAGATCGAAGAGTTCATGCGCCGTCGCGGCGTGACCCGCTGTCCGACCGCCTGCGCCGTGCCGACCCACGCCGACCTCGCCGAATCGGATCGCGCGAAACTGCGCGATTACAACGAAGCCCGCGAGGCCGCTCGGGCCGAAAAGCTCAAGACCTATCGGCAGCCCGCCGCGGCTTAGGGTCCTCTCGCCCCGCGTTCCGTCTTCCCGGCGAAGGCCGGGACCCATTTGTCCGCCGCTCGCACGCTTGAAGCGTGGATTCCGGCCTTCGCCGGGAAGACGGCTTGATAATCCTACCGCCCGCGATATTGCGGCTTCCGCCGCTCGCGGAATGCCCGGACCCCCTCCACCGCATCCTCGCTGTTCCTGACGGCGCCGAGTTCGGCGCCGGCTTTGGCCGCGATCTCGGCCGGGCCTTTGGGCAGGATGTGGTCGTTGACGAAGCGCTTCATCGCGGCAAGGGCAAGCGGCGCCAGATCGACGATCTTTCCCGCCATCTCGACCGCCGCGTCGATCTCCGTTCCCGCCGGAACGACCCGGTTGGCGAGCCCGGCCTCATAGGCGCGCCGAGCCGAGATCGGTTCGCCCAACAACATCAATTCCATCGCGATCTTGTGCGGGATGCGCCCCGCAAGCGCCGCGATCATGCCGCCGGTGATGCCGATCTTGCCTTCGGGATACGAGAACCGGGCGGTATCGGCGGCGACGAGCAGGTCGCACATCATCGCCATCACGAGCCCGCCACCGATGCACCAGCCGCCGACCGCGGCGATGACCGGCTTTTCGGTGACGATCCCGACGGTCGGCACGCAGCGCCACAGCTCGGGCAGGTCGGTCACGTCGGCACCGGCCGAAAACGCCCGCCCGCCCTTCCCCGCAAGGATCGCGACGCGCTGGTCGGACCGGTCGAACGCGGCGAAAGCCTGTTGCAGATCGAGCGCCACCGCCTTGTTGATCGCGTTCAATTTTTCCGGCCGGTCGATCGCGATGATCGACACGGGACCGCGGGTTTCGACGGTAACGACGGGCATTTGAGAGAGCCTCCGGTCATTGCGTGCGGAGCGAAGCAATCTCGGGCCGAATGCGCTCCTCCATTGAGATTGCCGCGTCGCTGCGCTCCTCGCAATGACAGCGGCACACGGCGGAGGCTATACTTCCCGCTTCACGGAGGGCGCGATGCACCTGTTCAAGGCTGAAGGGGTCAAGGACGCGGCGGCGGCCGCGGCGGCGATCCCGGTCATCGATTTCGGGCCTTATTTCGCCGGCGAGCCGGGGGCGCTCGAAACGGTGGCGCGGGAGGTCGGACAGGCCTGCGAGCATGTCGGGTTCTTTTATGCGGCCGGGCACGGGGTCGGCGAGGCGCTGATCGACCGCGCCTTTGCCGCGTCGCGCCGGTTTCATGCGCTGCCGACAGACGAAAAGGTCGCGCTTAGGCTCAACGAGAACAATATCGGCTATCTGCCGATGAACGCGTCGGTGCAGGGCGCCTCGACCGTGCACAAGGCGACGCGGCCGAACCGGAACGAAAGCTTTTTCGTCAGCCACGACCGCAGCGCCGACCACCCCGACGTCAAGGCCGGCCTGCCGTTGCGCGGTCGCAACCAGTGGCCGGCGGATGCCGCCGGGATGCGCGACGACATGATGGCGTATTTCACCGCGCTCGGCGCGATGTGCGACCGGATCTTGCCGGTCTTCGCCGTCGCGCTCGAAATGCCGGAAGATTTCTTCGCACCGTTCTTTGCCGACGAGGCGCACGCCAATCTGCGCTTCCTGCATTACCCGCCGCAGGATGCCGACGAAGACAACCTCTTCGGCCAGGCGCCGCATACCGACAACAGCTTTATGACCGCGCTCGCCCGCACCGAGGTGCCGGGGCTGGCGGTGCGGCTGGCTTCGGGCGAATGGTTCGCGCCGCCGATCATCCCCGGCACGTTCTTGATAAACCTCGGCAACATCATGCGGCGGTGGTCGAACAACCGGTTTCTGTCGACGCCGCACGGCGTCCTCAACGAAAGCGGCGCCGACCGCTATTCGATCGCCTATTTCCACAGCCCGAACCCGGCCGCGACGATCGAATGCCTGCCGAGCTGCACGTCGGCCGACAACCCGGCCAAATACCCGAAGGCGGTCTATCGCGACCTGGTGCTCGAATTCTACCGGGCCAACTATTTCCACCAGAAAGGCCACGCCTCCGACGCGGCCAAGATGGCCGAGGCGGCGGAATGATCATCGAGAAACTGTCGCCGCACACCGGCGCCGAGGTGCGCGGGGTCGATCTGCGCGAGCCGTTCGACGCGGCGGCCCTCAACCGCGCCTTTGTCGACCACTCGGTTCTGGTGGTGCGAGACCAGAACCTGACCGCACCGCAGCTTCTCGCCGCGATCCGGCAGTTCGGCGACGTCCTGCAGCAGCACAACACCAAGTTCGCACTGCCGGAATGCCCGCCGATCCACTACATCTCGAACCAGGACAAATACCCGGACGGATCGCGCTACATCGCCGGCGCGGGCTATCACACGGACCATTCGAACGCCGAGGCGCCCCCGAAGGCGACGATCCTGTGTGCGGTGAGCCTGCCCGACCACGGCGGCGACACCCAGTACGTCAACATGCACGAGGCCTACGCCTCGCTCGACGCGGCGACAAAGGCGAGGATCGACGGACGGCGGGCGATCCACGTCTACCAAAGCCGCTACAGCGCCCGAAAGCTGATCGCGCTCCCCGACGGGACGAAGGTGCCGGATTCGGTCGCGCACCCGCTGGTGCGAACGCATCCCGAAAGCGGACGCAAGGCGCTCTACCTCAACCCGATCCGCACCGAGGGCGTCGTCGACATGGACGACGAGGAGGGGCTGCCGCTGCTCGATCGGCTGCTCGACCACGCGGTCGAGGAGCGGCACCAGTACCGGCATAAATGGCAGTCGGGCGACGTGGTGATGTGGGACAACCGCTGCCTCCTCCACAAGGCCAACGGCGACTACGACATGGGGCAGCTCCGCTATATGTACCGGGTCATGCTCCAGGGCGACGTGCCGCGATGAGCGTCCAGCTTCACGCCTTTACCTGCGGCACCGTCACCGGCGAGTTCGGGCGGCTCATGGAGGGTGGCGAGGGCGACGTCACCGTGCCGATCCCGGTGTTCCTGATCGAGCACCCGAAGGGCACCGCGGTGTTCGACAGCGGGCTGCATCCCGATTGCCAGCATGATGCGCCGACGCGGCTGGGCGAGCGGCTGACCAAACTGTTTCGCGTCGGGTACGAACCCGGCGAGGAGGTCAGCGCCCGGCTCGAGGCGATCGGGCGGCGGCCCGACAAGGTCGACCTGTTGATCAACTCGCATTTCCATTTCGACCATTGCGGCGGCAACGCCCTGCTGCCGAACGCAACCCTCGTCGTGCAGAAAAAGGAATGGGACGCCGGGATGGACCCCGAGGCCGCGGTGCGGCACGGCTACAACCCGCGCGATTTCGATCTCGGCCACAAGGTGCGGCTCATCCACGGTGAGCACGATGTGTTCGGCGACGGGTCGGTCACGCTTCTGCCGACGCACGGCCACACGATCGGGCACCAGTCGCTGCGGGTGCGCCTCGACGGCGGCGACATCGTGCTGGCCGCGGATTCCTGCTACTTCTGCCAGACCTTGCGCGAGCGGCGGCTGCCGCGCTTTGCGCATGACAAGGAAGAGATGCTCCGCTCGCTCGACAGGCTCGAAGCGCTGGAGCGCGGCGGCGCCCGGATCTTTTTCGGTCACGATCCGGAATTCTGGAAGACCGTGCCGCAGTCAGTGCCGCTTTCATGAAATTGCCGCGCGCGATCCTGTTCGACCTCGACGACACGCTATTGGTCGCGTTCGGCGGGTCGCAATCGCAGTGGGAGCGCACGATCGGCGCCGCCGCGGCGAGCTTTGCGCCGGTCGAGCCGGCGGTGGTCGTCGCGGCGATCCAGGAAGCGTCGCGCGAGCTGTGGGCCGATCCCGGCCGCCACAAATACTGGCGCCACCGCATCGGCGAAGCGCGGCGCAAGATCGTCGCCGACGCCTTCGCCGGTCTGAACGCACGCGGGTATCGGATGCCGGACGAGGCGACCGGCGATGACCTCGCCGACCGGTACGAGGCGCTGCACAACGCCGAACTGCGCATGTTCCCCGATGCGCACCACACGCTCGACAGGCTCAAGGAGCGCGGAGTGCTGCTCGCGCTCATCACCAATGGCGCGGCGGAGCCGCAGCGGGCGAAGGTGGTGCGCTTCGCACTCGAACACCGCTTCGACCACATCCAGATCGAAGGCGAGCACGGCTTCGGCAAACCCGAGGACCGCGCGTATCTGCACGCGATGGAGGTGCTCGGCGTCCGCCCCGAGGATACCTGGATGGTCGGCGACAACCTCGAATGGGAGGTCGTCGGCCCGCAGCGCCTCGGCATCCACGCGATCTGGCACGACGGCTACGGCCTCGGCCTCCCGCCGGGCACCGACATCCGCCCCGACCGCATCATCCGCTGGCTGAAAGAGCTGCTGGAATAGGTCCCTCACCCACCCTCACCCTGTTCGCTGGGCAAACGGTCCCTCGCCCGCGATGGGGAGAGGCGGCCGAAGGCCGGGTGAGGGCGCGACTTAAGGGCTCCGCCTTAGCCCCATATCGCCGAGGCAAGAGTCGAGCGCTCCCCCTCTGGCCTGGCAGGTTGCCGCCAATGCCGAGAACTCGGCCTGGCTCGGCACGGCGCCGCCTGCGGTGCGCCAGCCTTGCATCGGAATGGCGACCCTGGCCTCGCCGGGCGCCGCCTGGGTGTTGCTGCACGCGGCGACGACCGCCAGCAACAGCAGCGTGAGGCGCGGCATTCCCGATTTTCCCCTCATGCCAATTGCTTACGCCGGGCACGCGGTTTCGTCACCACGACGGCGCTCATGATCGCGACGATGAGGGCCGCCGCGGCGACGACGAAGACGAGCCGCGGCAGGCCTCGGTCGAGGAGTTGGCCGATAAAAAACGGCGTCACCGCGGCGCCGAGATCGAGACCGGAATAGACAAAGCCGAAGACCCGCCCGGTCGCCCCCTCGGGCGCGGCGCCGCGCACCAGCATGTCGCGCGCCGGGATGGTCACGCCGATGCCGAGCCCGGCGATCGCGGCCAGCCCCATCACCGCAGACAGCGGCAGCGCGGCGAGGGCGAGGGCGAGGCTCAATGCGGCCGCGAGCGACAGCCCGATCGCGACCGTCGCCTCCTGCCGGGGCAGGCGGTCGGCGATGACGGCGCCAAAGAGAGTGCCGACCGACGAGCCGAAGAGGAAGATCGTCAGCACCAAGTTCGCCGCCTCGATCGAGATCGAGAACGCGGCCATCGCGGCCGAGGGGAGGAAATTCTGCAGCGCCACTTGCGACGCCGACAGCAGGGCGAAATAGCCGAAACAGAAGAGGATCGGCGCCGAGATGAGAAGGTTGCGCGAGCGGGCGGCGGTCCCGGTGTGGTGCGGGATCGTCTCGATGGCGAGGAGGCGCGCTTGCGAGGCGAGGTAGAGGGTAAAGACTGCGCCCGCTGCCCCAAGCACCATCAGCGCCGCGCGCCACCCGAACCCCTGGGTGAGCGCAAGCACGGCGACCGGCGCCGCGACCCAGCCGAAATTGCCGGCGAGCGTATGGGCGCCGAAGGCGCGGCCGAGCCGGGTCGGCCGCACGCGCGCGGTCATGATCGCGTAATCGGCCGGGTGGAAGACGCAGTTGCCGAGCCCGGCCATCGCCATCAGCGGCACCAGCCACCAGACGCTCGGGGCGAGACCGGAGAGGAACACCGACGCCGAATAGATCGCGAGCCCGCCGATCAGCACCCGCGCCGGACCGAGCCGGTCGACGAGGATCCCGGCCGGCGTCTGCATCAGCCCCGAGACGACATAGGTGACGCTGACCACAAGCCCGAGATCGGCATAACCGACCCCGAACACGCCGACCAGCAGCGGAAAGATCGGCGGCAGCAAGAGCTGATAGAAATGGCTCATGAAATGCGCCGCGGCGACGAGGCCGACGACGCGGATATCGCCGCGGAGCGCGGGCGTGGCGGTAGCGGCGGTCATGAGATTGGGATCGCCGTGACCGCGGTGCGTCCTTCGAGACGCGCGCCTTGGGCGCCCCTCAGGCTGAGGATGATTGGTGCTGTCGATCGGATGATGCCGCCTTCACCGCCCCTCATCCCGAGGAGCCCGCGCAGCGGGCGTCTCGAAGGACGCACAACCGCCGCGCAGTTCATGCCGGATCGTATTCCCGATCCTTGCTCGGGATCAGGTCGTAGGGCAGGGCAAAGCCGGGCATTGCCTTCAGCCGCTCCGACCAGGCTTGCAGCCTCGGCCAGTTGGACATCTCGAACCCGCCTTCGTGCATGAACACCATGCGGCCCCAGCAGCCGATGTCGGCGATCGTGGGGTTGTCGCCGGTCAGCCAAAGGCGGTCCTTCAGCGTGTCGTCGACAAAGCTGAGCGCCGCCTCGGCGCGGGGGCGGAATTCGGCGATGACCTCGTCGTGCATCTTGCGAAAGCGGGCCGAGTGGCGGATGCGGGCGACCGCGGTGATGTGGTCCGCCTCCCACGACAGCCACTCGCGCGCCTGCCATTTCTGCTGCTCGGTCCTGCCCTCGAAATGCCCGGTCGCCCGCGCGAGATAGTCGAGGATCACGTTCGACTGCAGGATCGTGAGGCCGTGATGACGCAAGGACGGCACCACGCCCCAGCGGTTGACCGCGAGGTAGTCCGCCTCCTTCTGCACCCCGATCTTGAGATTGACCGTGCGGAACGAGAAAGGCAGCCGCGCGAGCGAGAGGTACAGCATCGGCTTGTAGCTCGAGCTCGACGTAAAGCTGCCGTAGAGCGTCAGACGGTCATGCGCGACCGGATCGGTGATGGCCACGGGGTCCCCCAGGTATCGGTAAGCGGATCACATTCTCAAGGCGACATGCGTACTGCCGCCGCGATCACCGCATCAAGAGAGAACCGTCCACGCTTCAGGTCATGGCCGGCATTCTCGACCGGGATAAGCCGGGTCTGCCCCGGTATCGCGGCGATCGCGCGTTCCAGCTCGGCCGGGGTTCCGAACGGATCGGCCGAGCCCTGGACGAAGAGACAGGGTAGATCCAGCCCCCTGAAATGCCCGGTGCGCAGCCGGTCGGGCTTTCCCGGCGGATGCAGCGGGTAGGAGAAGAGCAGGAGCGCGCCGACCAGACCGGGGCTCTCCGCCGCGAGCATCGTCGCCTGCCGACCGCCGTACGATTGGCCGCCGAGCGTGATCCGCCCCGCGCCGAGCCCCCGTACCGCCTCGACCGCGAGACGCAACCCCTCGCGGTCCGCCGCCGCGCCCGAAGGCGACGGCGGCCCCTTCGGCCGCCGCTGGCGAAACGGCAGGTCGCAGCGCAGCACCAGCGCGCCCACCGCCGCAAATGCCTCCGCCGCGGCGACCAGCAGCGGCGCGGTACGATTGCCGCCAGCCCCATGGGTTAGCACCAGCCCCCACCCGGAAGGCTCGCTCGGGCGATGCAGATCGCCGCTAATGCCTGGCGCCGAAAACGGCTCGACCGTCGTCATGCAGGGATTGAGGAGGTGGAGCGGGTGAAGGGAATCGAACCCTCGTCGTAAGCTTGGGAAGCTTCTGCTCTGCCATTGAGCTACACCCGCGCGGCGGGGATGATAGGGCAAACGCGCGGGCGGCGAAAGGCGGGAGCGGAGGATGGCCAGCGACATCGTCGACACGGTCGGCGCGTTTGTGCCGGGGCAGGTTTTCCGCATCGAGGGGAGCGAGGGCGGTCCGCTGTCGGGGCTGACCTTTGCGGCAAAGGACCTGTTCGACATCGCCGGGCACCCGACCGGCGGCGGCAACCCCGACTGGGCGCGCACGCACCCGGTGCCGAGGCACCACGCCTGGGCCGTGCAAACGCTGCTCGACGCCGGCGCGACGCTGGTCGGCAAGACCGTCACCGACGAGGTCTCGCTCGGCATCCTCGGCGAAAACCCGTTCGACGGGACGCCCACCAACCCGCGCGCGCCGGGGCATGTGCCGGGCGGGTCGTCTTCGGGCTCGGCGGCGGCGGTCGCGGCGGGGATCTGCGACACCGCGCTCGGCACCGACACCGGCGGGTCGGTACGCGTGCCGTCGAGCTTTTGCGGGCTTTACGGTATCCGCCCGACGCACGGCCGGCTCGACCTCGCCGGGATGATGAGCCAGGCGCCGACATCCGACACGACGGGGTGGTTCGCCCGCGACGCCGACACCTTCGCCCGCGTCAGCGCAGTGATGCTCGGCGAGCCGGTCCCGCCTGCCCTCCCGACCCGCCTCCTCGTCGCCGCCGACAGCTTCGCCCTCGCCGACCCCGACGCCGCCGAGGCCTTGCAGCCGCTAGTCGTCCGTCTCGGCGCCGTTGTCGGCGAGACCGAAGAGGTCACCATGGCCCCGCCCGGCCTCGCCGCCTGGGCCCGCGCGCAACGCACCCTCCAACCCTACGAGGCGTGGCAGACTTTCCAGAAATGGATCGACGAGGCCAATCCGCGCTTCCAGTTCACCGTTGCCCGCAACCTCGCTCTGGCGGCCGCGATCCCGGCTGGCGACCGTTCCTATGCCGCTCTGGTCCGCGAGGAAGCCCGCGGCCGTATGCGTCATCTGTTGCAGCCCGGGACGATCCTCTGCATCCCGACGACCCCGTTCCCCGCCCCGAAATGCGGCCTCTCGATCTCGGCCCTCGAACCCCTGCGCGACCGGATCACCGCGCTCGCCTGCCACGGCGGCCTCACCGGCGCGCCCCAAGTCTCGATCCCCGGGACCACCGTCGGCGGCCGCCCGATCGGCCTCTCGATCATCGGTCCCCGCAACGGCGACGCGACGCTCGTCGCGGTTGCATTGGCGCTTGACCCAGCATCTTCCCGAGGATCGAATATAAGAAGAACATAATTCGAAGGCGAGGTGCTCGCGCGCATCCTCACTCCCGACCGGGTGGCGCGCCTCCATGCCACCGGGTTCGTCGATCCCGGCCGCGCGCCGAATTATTCGAAGACCTACCCGGCCGACCAATTCACCGACGGCGCGATCGCCAATGAGCTCCTGACGATCCTCCACGATGTTTACAGCTATGACGGTCTGCCCAAGCTGAAGGTCCTGACCGAAAAGGGGCGGTACTGAACGGCGACATGCCGGCTCACCCCGGGATGAGAGGAGGCTTCCGCGATGCTGGCGGTGCGGCGTCGGCTCGGCTAGGGTCGCGCAGCCACGTCGAACGGAGGATACTGCCATGATTCATCACGTCTCGATCCCCGCGCGCAACCCGCAGCATGTCGCCGAGGTGCTGGCCGAGGTGATGGGCGGCAAGGCGGTGCCGTTCGGGCCGCTCGAAGGCGCCTTCATGGCGATGGGCGCCGACGGCGACATGATCGAGGTCTATCCCGACCGGGCGACGCTCGACATCCCGGCCAAGGACGATCAGGTCGTGTTCGGCGAGAACAAGGCGCCGCCGCAGACCTGGCCGTTTCACATGTTCCTGTCGGTGCCGCTCGACACCGACGCGGTCGAGGCGATCGGCGCCCGCGAAGGATGGCGCGCCAAGACCTTCGGTCGCGGCATGCAGGGGCATGACCCGTTTTTCCACGTCATCGAGTTCTGGGTCGAGAACCGGTTGATGATCGAGGTCGCGCCGCCGGCGCTGCGGGCCGAATATGAGAATTTCATCACGAACGCCGCGTCCAAGATGCGCAACGACCCCGAGACCTTGCGGCTGATGCGCGCGACGCACATCAAGGAGCCGGCGTAGTCGGCTAATGGACCGCGGGCGTCTCGCCCGCATCTTTGTGTAAAGAGCGGGCGGGACGCCCGCGGTCCAATCCTATCGGGAGAACCACCATGCCTAAAATCAAGGCCGAGCGGCTCGAGGAGATCGGGCGGGCGCTGTTCATCGCCGCGGGCACACCGCCGGCCGAGGCCGAGCTTGTCATGCACCACATCGTCGGCGCCAATCTCGTCGGCCACGACTCGCACGGCATCATCCAGGTGCCGACCTATATCGACCGCATCAAGGTCGGCCATATCGTGCCCGGCGCGCCGTGGGTGATCATCAAGGAATCGGCCAACCACACCGTCATCGACGGGCATTGGGCGTTTGGCTACGTCGCCAACGACAAGGCGATGCGGCTCACGATCGAAAAGGCGCAGAAGGGCAGCGTCGCCGCCGCGACCGTCTTCCGCCAGGGCCATATCGGCCGGCTGTCGAGCTATTCGCAGATGGCGGCGCGGGCCGGGATGATCGGGCTTATCACCGCGGACTCCGGAAGGTCGCCCAAGGCCGTCGCGCCGTTCGGTGGGCGCGAGGCGCGGCTCGGCACCAACCCGATCTCGATCGCGGTCCCCTCCGATCTCGAAGGGCCGCTTTATCTCGACATGGCGACGTCCGCGGCCGCCGCCGGCAAGATCGGGGTCGCCGTCGCCCGCAACGAGCAGGTACCCGACGGCTGGGTCATCGGCAGCGACGGCAAGCCGACCAACGACCCGCGCCAGCTCCGCCAGGGTGGCGCGCTCTTGCCGATGGGTGGGCCCGACGGCGGCTACAAAGGCTATGGCCTCGCCGTGATGGTCGAGATTCTGTGCGGGCTCTTGACCGGGCTCGGCTTTGGCGTCGAGCCGACCGGGCGGCACAATGACGGCTGCTTTATGGCCTGCTTCAAGGTCGACGCGTTCCGCCCGCTCGACGAATTCAAGAAGGAGGTCGGCGAGTTCATCCGGTACCTGAAGGAGACGCCGCCGGCCGAGGGCTCGTCGGGCGTTCTCTACCCCGGCGAAATCGAGCACATGAAGGAACAGGACCGACGCCGGAACGGCATCGATGTCGAGGACGCGACCTGGGGCAAGCTGTGCGCGCTCGCCGAGACCTATGGCCTCACCGGCAAGCTGGGAATGGGAACGCCTTGATTGTCCGTTTGGCCGCCGCCGCGGCGCTGTTCGCAGTCGCCGGCCTCCTCGCGCCGGCTCGGGCGGCGGATTCCGGACCGGGGCTCACGGTTATCGAGCCGTACGGGGCCGGATCGGCGACCGACCGGGTCCTCGCCCTGTATCAGCCCGGGCTCGAAAAGGCGACCGCCCACCCGCTGGCGATCGAGCATGACGGCGCCGGCTCGTTGGCCAAGCTCTCCGCCGCCGCGCCGGACGGCCACACCGTCATCGTCGTCGATCTGCTGTCGGTCGAGATCGCCGAGGCGACGGGACAGGGCAAGGCGAAAATCTCGGCGCTGACCCCGATCGCCAAGCTGGCGGGGCCCGGGTCGGTGGCGCTCGTCGTCCGGGACTCGTCGCCGATCAAGAGCTGGGCCGATTTCGCCACCGCCGCCAAGGCGGGCGCGCTGGCGATTGCCTTACCCGGCCGAATGAGCGCCGCCGGCGTACCGCTGGCGCTGATGGAAAAGGCGCTCGGCGTCCACTTCAACGATATCCAGGCGACCACCCGCGCCGATGTCCTGGCCGCGCTTGCCGCAAAAAAGGCCGATGCCGCATTCCTGATTACCGCGACGCTCTTGCCCGGCGGCGAAACGGCGCCGGTGCGCCCGCTCGTGACCTTCGGCGCCCAGCGCAACCCGCGTCTCTCTCAGGTGCCGACCTTTCAGGAACAGGTCGAAAAGCCGCACAATTCAACCACGACCGCGATCGTCGTGTTCGGCCCCTCGGGGCTCGATGCGGTCGCGGTGAAGCGCCTCACCACCGACTTCGTCGATGCCGGCCCTGCCGCCAAAGCTGCACCCGGCGCCGCTCGCCTCGGCATCAATGTCGGCGACGCCGCGCTGTTGCGCCAGACGATGGACCGCGACGCCCGCGTCATCAAGGAGGTTGAGAAGCTGCTGCGCTAGGCCGGCCAAACGAAAAGGGCGCCTCGGGGTCTCCGAGGCGCCCTTCTTTCGGAACAAACCCTAGCGGTTATTCGGCCGCCATGTGGAAGAGTTCGACGGCGTCTTCCCAGACGGTCATGTTCTTGCCGAACGAGATCGCCGCAGCCTGAGCGCCGGCGACGAGGTGCATCGAGTTCCACGGCGCGCGGGTCGCGTAGTATTCCTCGATAACCGCGTTGTGGTGCTTGAAGGCGTGCATTTCGGTGAAATTGTCGTGGCAGACGATTTCGCCAAGCTTCGCCATCAGCGCCTTCGGGTCGTAGCCGCAATTCACGTACTGCTGCGCCAGATTGCACGTGTCCTTGACCTCGGGCACGGCGCGCATCAGGCCGAGATTGGTGACCTTGGACCAGTCCGTATCCGGCTGGTGATAGATCGAGTGGACGATCGCGTCGAGGAGAGCTTCCTGCGAGCGCGGCGGCAAAGCGGCAACCGCTTCCGGGTCGGGCTGCGCCGTCGGCTCCATGCGCATCTGCGTCGAGCGGACCTCGGGGCCGGTGTGCCAGAGCAGCAGGATCAGGATCTTGTTGCGGAGGCTGAGCCCGTCGAGCTTGAGCAGGTAGCGGCGCAGGTTCGCGCTGGTGTGCAGGTGCACATCCATCGGGTTGCCGGTGAGCGACCGCAGGAAGAGCCCCGCGGCGCCGATCGAGAGCGCCTCGCCCGCGCCGTCGAGCGACAGGCCCTTGGCGAGCGCCGCGGCGATCATGCCGGGGATCGCGACGTATTCCTCGACATTCTGGATCGACTTGCCGAGGCGGCCGATCGCGACGGTCTCGTCGTCGCCGGTCTCCTGGCGGGTGACCTTGTTGAGGAGGTCGTAGTTCTTGATCAGGAGGTCGATCTCACCGATCGCCGGGGCGACCGGGAAGCGCGACACGTAACGAACGGCTGGGCGCATCAGCGTCTTGAAGTGCTCGTCGTCGATCAGGCCGGAGTCGAACGCCCGCCAGACAAAGGCCGGGAAGATGAAGTAGTGGTCGTCGAGCATGTTCTTCGGGATGGCCACGCTCATCAGCAGGTCGAAGGCCTGGATCCGCGGGACATGGTCCCACAGCCACAGGAACAGATGGTCGGCCTTGTTGGACTCGCCGCGGCCGCAGGCGGTCTTGAACGCCGAAATCGTGGCATCGACCCCGCCCGCGTCTTCGGCGGCGAATTCCATGAGCTGGTAGGGGCCCATCGCCGGGTGATGGATGTGCTTGTTCGAGAGCGCGACGTGCTGCAGCACCGGCAGGAACTTCTCCTCGCCGTCGAGCCGGCCGACCAGGTTCGATAGGGCATAGAGGCCGGCGAGCGGATGCAGCGGGCCGCCATGATGGCCCGGCGGCAGTTCCGTCGAGCGCGTCACCGCGAGCGCCGAGGCGGTCAGCATGTCTCGGGTCGAGACGCCGCCGCGCAGCTCGGCGAGCGCGCGATCGACGATCTCGTTCGGCGGCGTGTCCTCGATCATCTGGACGAGCGGCTCGATGGACTGCGGATACTGCACACGGACCGGCATGGCGAACCTTCCTTCTTTAGCCTCGGTCGACCCGTTGGCGAACGAGGGAGGACACGGAATTCTGCGGTACTTGACACGATCGTCCCGCGCGAAAGCCACCCTGTCAACGCCTGAAGGCGCATGGCGGCATGCGTGGGCGAGGAAATTGCTGCCAATGGCCCGCAACGAGATTACCCTTACGGCAAAATTACGCGAACGCACGTTGAACAGGGAGAAAATGCATGACGACGCCGACGCGTCGCGAGCTCATCGCGACCGGTGCGGCCGCGGCCGCTGTCCCGTTTCCCCGCCCTGCCCTCGCGGCCGCCCCATCGGGCGAGCTCAGTTGGGCGATCCACGTCTCGCTGGCGCCGACCTGGTTCGACCCGGCCGAGACGCAGGCGCTCGTGACCCCGTTCATGGTGCTCTACGCGCTCCACGACGCGGTCGTGAAGCCGATGCCGGACAAGCTCTACAGCCCGTCGCTGGCGGAATCGTGGACCGTGTCTGAAGACGCGCTGGTCTACGAGTTCGTGCTGCGCGATGGCGCCAAGTTCCACAACGGCGAGCCGGTCACGGCGGCCGACGTCAAATTCTCCTTCGAGCGCTATCGCGGCGCGTCGGGAAAATTGATGCAGGACCGCGTCGCGGCGATCGAGACGCCCGACGCGCGCCACGTCCGCTTCAAGCTCAAGGCGCCGTGGCCCGATTTCCTGACGTTCTATTCGACGGCAAGCGGGGCCGGCTGGATCGTCCCGAAGAAATATGTCGAAGAAGTCGGCGACGACGGGTTCCGCAAGCATCCGATCGGCGCCGGCCCCTATAAATTCGTCTCGTTCACCCCTGGCGTCGCCCTCGTACTCGAGGCGTTCGGCGACTATTGGCGCAAGCCCCCAGCGGTCAAGCGCATCACGATGAAGGTGATCCAGGACGAGACGACGCGGCTCGCCGCGCTCAAGGCAGGCGAAGTCGACATCGCCTATTCGATCCGCGGCGAGCTTGCCGAGGAGCTGCAGAAGACGCCGGGGCTGACGCTCAAATCGGTCGTCACCCAGGCATCGAACTGGATCTACTTTCCCGAGCAATGGGACCCGAAATCGCCGTGGCACGACCTCCGGGTACGGCAGGCGGCCAACCTCGCGATCGACCGCGACGGGATGAACAAGGCGCTCTTTCTCGGCGGATGCAAGATCACCAACAGCATCATCCCCGACACCTATGAGCATTACTGGCAGCCGCCGCCGGCCGAGTTAGACCGCGACAAGGCGAAACAGCTCTTGGCCGATGCCGGCTATCCGAACGGGTTCGACGCCGGCACGTTCTGGTGCGACGCGTCATATTCGAACATCGGTGAGGTCGCGCTCGACGATTTCGCCCAGGTCGGCATCCGCGCCACACTGAACCCGGTCGAGCGGGCTGGGTTCCTGAGCGCGTTCGGAGCCAAGCACTATACGAAGGGCGTCCTGCGCGCGGCGAGCGGCGCCTTCGGCAACGCGGCGACGCGGCTCGCTGCGTTCACGGTCAAGGGCGGCGCCTATGTCTACGGCAGCTATCCCGAGATCGACGAACTCTATCCGAAACAGGCGGTCGAGCTCGACCCGAAGAAGCGCCGGGAGATCCTCGCGGAGATGCAGCGGCTCGTGCATGAAAAGGCGGTCTATGCGCCGCTCTTCCTGCTGGCGTTCGTGAATGGAACCGGCAAGCGGGTCGGCGAATCCTCGTTCGGCCGCATCCCCGGCCTGCCCTATACCGCACCGTTCGAAGACATCACGATCAAGGCCTGAGGGGTGACGGGGCTGGGACCTACTCCAGTACCACTGCGTCGTCGCCCTCGGCGATCTGTTCACCTTCGCCGACGAGGATCTGTTTGACCGTGCCGGCGCGGGGCGCCACCAGCGGGATTTCCATCTTCATCGATTCGAGGACAAGGAGGGTGTCGTCCGGGGCGACGCGGTCGCCGACCGAGACCTCGATCTTCCACACCGACCCCGCGATTTCGCTTTTCACCCTCAGATCGGCCATGTGCGCTTGTCCCCCCGCGTCTGCCGGCGCATTTTGCCAGGGCATTTCACCGGGGCCAACGCCGAAGAGGGAACCCCCCATGGCCGCGATCGTCGTCGCCGACAGCATCACGCGCGTCGCCGAAAGCGAGGCGGCGGGCGCGGTTGTCGTCAACGCGTCGCATGGCGGAATCTATGCCGCGTATCTCGCGGCGAAGCTGCATGCCGCGGCGGCGATCTTCAACGACGCCGGAATCGGACGCGACCGGGCCGGGATCGGCGGGCTCGACTACCTGCAGGAGCTGGGCATCGCGGCGGCGGCGGTGGGGCACATGACCGCCCGGATCGGCGACGGTGCCGACATGATGGCGCGCGGCCGAATCACCTTCGCCAATGCCCTCGCCGAAAACCTGGGCTGTCGCACCGGAATGACCTGCTGGGACGCCGCAAGAGCGCTGGGTGAACCCGAGGGGTCGCCCGGAGAGCCGCCACCGGCGCTGGAGGCGGCGTTTCTGGTCATCGACGAGCCGCCGCAAGCTTGGGCGCTCGACTCTGTGTCGTTGGTCCTGCCCGAGCATCGGGACGCGGTCATCGTCACCGGGTCGCATGGCGGCCTCCTCGGCGGACGGCCCGCGACGGCGCTCAAATACGACGTGCGCGCCGCTCTCTATAACGACGCCGGTATCGGGATCGACGAGGCCGGGGTGTCGCGCCTGCCGGCGCTCGACGCCCGCGGCATCGCTGCCGGCACCGTGACCGCCGAGAGCGCGCGGATCGGCGACGCGCGCTCGACCTATGAGGACGGCGTGCTGTCGCGGGTCAACCGCACCGCCGCCGCGCTCAGCCTCTACGAAGGAATGAGCGCGCGGGAATTCGTCGAGATCGTTCGCAAAGGGCATCGCTGATGAACACGCTGCAAAACCGCCCGTCGGGGGTCATGAACGGCGGGCGGGCGCTGGCCGAGATGCTGAAGCTGTCGGGCGCCGGCGCGATGTTCGGGATGGGGGGGTTCCAGCTTTTGCCGTTCTACGACGCGGTCGGGCTGGTGGGGCTCGACCATCACCTGATCAACGATGAGCGCTGCGGCGCCTTTGCCGCCGACGCGTATGCCCGCGTCACCAATCGACCGGGCGTATGCGACGCGACGCTCGGGCCGGGTGCGACGAACCTCGTCACCGGGCTCGTCGAAAGCCTCAACGGCGGCATCCCGATCGTCGCGATAGCCGGCGACACCAACCGCCAGCACTCCTGGAAAAACATGACCCAGGAATCGCGCCAGGCCGAGATCTTGAAGCCGGCGGTCAAGGAATTGATCCGGGTCGAGATGACCGGCCGCATTCCCGAGCTGGTGCGGCGCGCCTATGCGGTCGCGACATCGGGGCGGCCGGGGCCGGTATTGCTCGACGTGCCGGAGGATGTCTGTCACGGCACGCACGATTTCGCGCCCGAGGATTTCGTCACCGACCCGGCGACGCTGTCGGCGCCGGCGCGGCGCGCCCGCCCGGACCACGCCGACATCGAGCGGGCGGCGCGGCTGATCGCGGGGGCGAAACGGCCGTTGCTGCTGGTTGGCGGCGGCATCCACCTGTCACAGGCGCAGGCGGCGCTGACCCGGTTCGCCGAGGCGCAGTCGATCCCGGTGGCGCACACGATGACCGGCAAGGGCGGGATCGCCTGTTCGAGCGCGCTCAACATCGGGCTCTTCGGGCGTTATTCGCGGATCGCCAACGATATGATCGACAAGGCGGATTGCCTGATCGTCGTCGGCTGCAAGCTGGGCGAGATAGCGACCAAGCGCTTTGTGCTGCCGCCGCCGCATATCCCGGTGATCCATCTCGACATCGTCGCAGAGGAGATCGGGCGCTGCGTCCCGGCCGAGATCGCGCTGTGGGGCGACGCCCGCTCCGGGCTCGACGACCTGACCGCGGCGTTGTCGGACAGCGCCAAGGCCGGGCGCGCGGCGCGGGCGGAATGGGTCGCCGAGATCCCCGTGCGGATGAAGGCCTGGGAGGACGATGCCGCGCCTCGGCTCAACTCGCGCGACCGGCCGGTGCACATGGCGCGGCTATGCCGGGAGCTCAACAAGACATTGCCGGAGAACGCGATCCTCGTCGCCGATGGCGGGTTCGCCGGGCATTGGACCGGGCTCCTCTACGACACCAAGATCGCCGGGCGCGGGTTTATGCCGGACCGCGGGTTTGCCTCGATCGGCTACGGGCTGCCGGGCGGGATGGGCGCATCGCTGGCGGCGCCGGACCGGCCGGTCGTGGCGATCAGCGGCGATGGCGGGTTCAACATGATGCTCGGCGAATTGGAGACCGCGCGGCGGGTCGGCAGCGGGCTCACGATCATCGTCATCAACAACGCCGCCTCGGGCTATGTGAAGGCGTTGCAGCACGCGATGATGGGCGGGCGCTACCAGTCGGCTGACCTGATCGAGCAGAATTACGCCGCGATCGCCCGCACGATGGGCTGCGGCGGCATCCGCGTCGAAGATCCGGAGGACCTGGCCGGCGCGCTGCGGCAGGGGATGGCCGAGACCGACCGGCCGACCGTCATCGACGTCGTCGTCACCCGCGACCCGTCGCAGATGCTCCCCGCCGTCGACAACCGGACGGTCGAGATCAAGAAGGGCGACCGGGTAGCGTGATGTTCTGTCCCCTCGCCCGCATCGCGGGCGAGGGGATTGCACCTCAGTGCACCGCCACCCGCACACGCGTGGCGGCGCTGGCGACCGCCTTTAGCGACGCCGTGACGATATTTTCGTCGATGCCGACGCCGTAGAGGGTATCGTCGCCGGCGTTCTTCACCTTGACGTAGGCGGCGGCGTTGGCGTCGGCGCCGCCGGCGATTGCATGCTCGCTGTAGTCGAGGAAGGTGAGCGCGATGCCGCAGTCGCGCTTCAGCGCATCGACAAACGCGGCGATCGGGCCATTGCCGACGCCTTCGATCTTCCTCTCCTCACCGTCGATCGTCACCGTCGCGGCGAGCCGGCGTTCGCCGGGCCGCGGCTCGGGCAGCATCGTATAGTCGACGAGGTTGATGCCGTCGCTGCGCAGGTAGGTGTCCTGAAAGAGCTGCCAGATGTTCGCGCTGGTCATTTCCTTGCCGGTGCGGTCGGTCACCTCCTGCACGACCCGCGAAAACTCGACCTGGCACAGGCGCGGCAGATCGAGGCCGTGGTCCTCCTTGAGGAGATAGGCGACGCCGCCCTTGCCGGACTGCGAGTTGACCCGGATCACCGCCTCGTAGGTGCGGCCGAGATCCTTGGGGTCGACCGGCAGGTACGGAACCTCGAAGAAATCGTCGTTGCGCTTTTTGAGCGCGTCGAAACCCTTCTTGATCGCGTCCTGGTGCGAACCGGAGAACGCCGTATAGACCAACTCGCCGGCATAGGGGTGACGCGGGTGCACCGGCAACTGCGTGCAGTATTCGGCCGTGCGCACGACATCGTCGATATCGGTGATCGTCAGGCCCGGATCGACGCCCTGGCTGAACAGGTTCAGCGCCAAGGTGATGACGTCGACATTGCCGGTGCGCTCGCCGTTGCCGAAGAGCGTGCCCTCGACGCGGTCGGCGCCGGCCATCAGCCCCAGCTCGGTCGCCGCAACGGCGGCGCCGCGGTCGTTGTGCGGGTGGAGGCTCAGGATGAGGCTGTCGCGGTCGCGGATGTGGCGGCTGAACCATTCGATCTGATCGGCATGGACATTCGCCGTCGCCATCTCGACCGTCGCCGGCAGGTTGACGATCATCTTTTTCTGCGGCGTCGGCCGCCACACATCCATCACCGCCTCGCAGATCTCGACCGCGAAATCGAGCTCGGTGCCGGTGAAGCTCTCGGGCGAGTACTGGTAGGTGATGTCGGTCTCAGGCATCGCGTCGGCGAGCTCTTTGATCTGGCGCGCCCCGGTAACCGCGATGTCGATGATGCCGGACCGATCGAGGCCGAAGACAACGCGGCGCTGCAATTCCGAGGTCGAATTGTACAGGTGCACGATCGCCCGCTCCGCCCCGCGGATCGCCTCGAAGGTCTTGTCGATCAGCTCGCCGCGCGACTGCGTCAGCACCTGGATCGTCACATCGTCGGGGATCAGATTCTGGTCGATGATCTCGCGGACGAAGGCGAAGTCGGTGTCGGATGCCGCGGGGAAGCCGACCTCGATCTCCTTGAAGCCTAGCTTCAGCAGCATGTCGAACAGGCGCCGCTTCTTTTCCGCGCCCATCGGCTCGATGAGGGCCTGGTTGCCGTCGCGCAGATCGACGCTGCACCAGGCCGGCGCCCGGTCGAGGGTGCGTGTCGGCCAGGTACGGTCGGGAAGGTTGATCGGCGGAAAGGCACGGTATTTGTGGATCGGCATCGTGGTGGGCATGGGGAAACTCCTGTCGGAAGGGTGAAGCGGCGACAGGCCGGCGGGCTAGAGACGCCGGCCGGTGCTAAGTCGCCGCAACGACCCCGCCGAAAGACGGGCCGGAGCGCGATGCGATAGGGTGAACGAGACCATGAGGATACCCGGCGCGAAGATGTTCCCTGTCGGGAACGGAGACGAGCGGAACCGCGGCGTTCTCAGAACGCCGAGATCGTAAGTCGCAGCTCGTCACGCGCGGTTGTCATGGGTATGATGTAGCAGAGACGGCCGGAATCGTCAATTCCGGGGGGTTGCATGGCTGTCTCGCGGTTGAATACCCACCGACCATACCCACAGGTCACTCCGGGATCGCCGGAGGCGCGGCCGGAACCCAAGAACTCGGTCGCTGGAGAAAGGTGACGATACGGATGATCAGTCGGCTTCCACCGATAGGCTGCGGCCGACGCGTTCCATGTCGGCGGGCGGGGCGCCGGGAAACAGGCTACGGGTACGCCAGACGTTGAGGAGCTCGCCGGCCTCGACCGGGCGGGAGAAGTAGTAGCCCTGGGCCTGGTCGCAGCCGATCTCGGTCAGGAACTCGACCTCCTCGGGCTGCTCCGGCCCTTCGGCGACGACGATGAGGCCGAGCGCGTGGGCGAGATCGTTGAGGGCGCGGACGATCGTGCGCGCTTCGGCCGAGGTCGACAGCTCGGAGACGAACATGCGGTCGATCTTCAACTCGCAGAACGGCAGCCGGTGAAGCTGGACGACCGAGGAATAGCCGGTGCCGAAATCGTCGATCGACAGGCGCGGGCCCTTGAGCCGAAGCCGCGTCGCGATATCGAGAAGGTCGGTGATGTCGTGCGTCGCGGTCTCGGTCAATTCGAACGTGATCATCGTCGGCGCGACCGACTTCTCGGCGCAAATCTGCTCGAACCGGTCGGGGAAATTGGGCTCGATGTCCTTGGCGGACAGGTTGATCGCGATGCCGATCTCATAGCCGCCGCGAAACCACTCGCGCCACTGCGTCAGCGCCATGTGGATGACGCGCTCGGTCAAGGGGCGCATCAGCCCGGCGGTCTCGGCCACCGGGATGAAGTGGTTCGGCGGGACGAAGCCGCGGGTCGGGTGCTGCCAACGCAAAAGCGCCTCGACGCCGGTCCAGCGGCTCGTCTGCAGCGAGACCTTGGGCTGATAGACGAGGCGCAGCTCGTTGGTGCCGAGCGCATGGGCGAGGTCGTCGGCGAGGCTGCTCATTTCTTGGCCCCGCCGGTCTTTTCCGCGCCGCCGACAATCGCGGCCTCGACGAGGTGTTCGAGCGCGGCCTTCAGGGTCTCGACCGAGAACGGTTTCGACAACGTCTCGACGATGTTGAGGCCGCGCTCGCGCCCGAGCCGGGCGGCGGCGGCCAGCACGCGCTGGTCGTGGCCGGTGATGATGAGGATCGGCGCCTTGCAGCCCTCCGCTGCGAGAAAGCGGATCAGCTCGATCCCGTCGCCGCCGGGCATCGCCAGGTCGAAGCCGATCAGGTCGGGCACCAGCTCATGGTAGCGCTGGCAGAACGACCCCGCGGTCGTCGCCAGCCGGACCTCGAGCCCGCACGAGCCGGCGACACGCTGGATCGCCTGGGCGATATAGACATTGTCGTCGACGAAAAGGAACTGGCGGGCAGAGCCGGCCCCGAGGGGGCGGTGACTGCCGGCAGCGACGGTACGATCAGGCGCATCAAACCCAGGCAATGGATGTCTCCAGACGGAGGTGACACCCGGAACGGTAGCAAGCAATCTTTAACCGTATCTTACCGCGACCCGCCTCCTTACACGAACCTTGCTAGAAATTTTCGACCCAAGGCCGCAGCTCGACTTCCCAGGTCCAGGCACTGCGCGGCTGGCGGTGGAGCGCCCAATAGGCGTCGGCGATCGCATTCGGATCGAGGAGCCCGTCGGGGCCGGCCTGGTTGGCGCGTGCGTCGCCTTCCTTGGCGATGCCGCCGTCGATAACGAAGTGCCCGATATGGATGTTTTGCGGCTGCAGCTCGCGCGCCATGCTTTGTGCGAGACCGCGCAGCGCGAACTTGCCCATCGCGAACGACGACGAGTTCTTGTAGCCCTTGACGCTGGCGCTGGCGCCGGTGAAGAGGATCGTGCCGTGGCCCTGCTTGGTCATGCGGCGGGCCGCCTGCTGGGCGACGAGAAACCCGCCATAGGCCGTCACCCGGATCGCCTGGTCGACCGCGGCCGGGTCGAGATCGACAACGGGACCGCGCGCGCGCCCGCTGGGGTTGTAGACGACGAGGTCGAGGCGGCTGCCGCCGGCGTCGACCGCGGCGAAGAGCTTTTCGACGTCGGCCGGGCTGGTGGCGTCGCAGGCGATCGCGGTCGCCCCGGTCTCCGCGACCAGGGCCGCGAGCTTTGAGGTGTCGCGCGCGGCCAGCACCACCGCCATCCCCTCCTTGGCGCAGCGCCGCGCCAGCGCCGCGCTGAGCCCCGCCCCTGCCCCGACGATCAGCGCCCGTTCCTGCTCGGCCATGATCCGCTCCTGTCGTCTCGCCGCGGCAAATCCCGCGACTCCGTTATCGCGCAAAACCGGCGCCGCGCGCCAGCCCTCGCGGCCCCGAAATCGGACAGGCCCGGAGCTGATTCTGCGCCATCGGGCAATCCTCGATGGATTATGACGGTCTTGCGATCGACCTGACCCCCGCGCCGCCGAATTCAATAACATCCTCAGCTGAATATTTAGCGTTAACTGAGTAATAAGTATTCATTTCATTCTTCGTAGATCTCAAAGTGATTTGGCCGGCACGCGCGGATGCTGGCCGATCGGGGTTGACATGCTGCGCGAAAGTTGCTTGAGTTGGGAAGTTATTTCCCTCTGTCTACTCGGGCGCCCCCAACGATCCGGGAGATACAACCCACCGGCAATCTTCACTCAGTACGCGTGAGATGGCGCCCACCCGAGAGGCGGGCGCCTATGCCCAAAATATGGAGACGCTGCCCGATGAGGTTGCGGCACACCATCGGATTTTCCATCGCGTTGTTGGTGATATCGGGAGGAGCGGTGACCAAGCACGCGCTCGCCGAGGACCAGACGCCCCCCGCCAGGAAGCACCATGTCGCCGCGGACAAGCCGAGGCCGGTGCGGCACGTTGCCGAGCACCGCCGCCGCGACAGGACCGAGATCCGGGCCGCCGGGCTTCGCCGCCGGCACCACCGCGCGGTCGCCCAATGCGACGAGGATTCGGTACGGGCTAGCGGCGGGCGCGAGGTCGGCAGGGCGTCGTGGTATGGCGGCCGTCACCTGGGCCGGCGCACGGCGAGCGGCGAGCGGCTCGATTCGATCCACAACACGGCGGCGCATCGCTCGCTCCCGCTCAATTCGCTGGTCCGCGTGACCAATCTCGACAATGGCCGCTCGGTCATCGCGCGCGTCACCGACCGCGGCCCGGTCTCACACAATTTCCTCATCGATCTGAGCCCAAGCGCCGCCGACGAGCTGCGGATGAAAGAAGCGGGGGTCGTCCCCGTATCGGTCGAGCCCGTCTTCCAGGCCGCCGACGCAGCGCCCTAAGCCTTTTCCAGACTAAGATAGGTAATCGCTGAGCGTGCTCTGGGCGCGCCGCGGCCGCTCGCGCGCACCAAACCGCTGGTTTCCCAGCTTGTCACCTTTTTGCCACTGTTGCTCAAGCGCCACGCCCACCGTGAAAAGCAGGAAACCGTTCCGGCCTCGATTGACTCGAAATCGGGGCGACATTGTATTGTCCGGTGTGGCTGCTGTGTGGGTACTGTGTCGATCAGCATTAGAAAAGTAGTCGTTAATAAATCGACTTTTCGGTTAGCGGAGAGACGGTGCCGCAGTCGCGCTGCTACGGGGAGCGGTTCTTGAAGAGAGCCGGAGAAATGCCCGCCGTCAACGCGGGCCGAGCTTTTGGGGGCAACGTGTCTGAGCGATCCAACATTATTGCCTTTCCCTTGAACATCAGGGCTCGCGCCGCTGCCGCCGAGGCGAGCCCGTTTTCGGGGCCGCGCACCTACGAGTTCACCGAGGAGGAGCTGGCGGCGCTGTGCCGCTGGTTCTCGGCGATGAAATACGCCTTCCCGCCTACAGAGGGCGTGATGATCGTCAGCCACCAGGACAACTACTCTGCGGTTGGACTGTACAATCCGGAGGGCGGGGCGCCGAACTGCCTCGTCGCCAAGCACGAGGCGAACGGCGTCGCGCGGTTTTTCTGGTCGACCGAGACCGACCCGCCGCGGGCGATCGATCACCTGTCGGAGATCACCGATGCCCATATCCGGGCGATCCAGCCGCCGCGCAACGAAAAGGGCTGGCTCGACCCGGCCGGGTGGATGGGCATCTACGCCTCGCGCCTGATCGCCACGGCGCTACAGGTCGTTTGACGAAGCCCATTTGTTCCTGCACGTTAGCGGCACATTGACCGCGATCGGCGCAGCCTCTGGCTGACGCCACGCGCTGACATGACGGGTTGGGGGATGCGGGGGCACGACGCCAGGGGACCGTGTGCCGCGCCGGAGAGCGCGGGCTTTCTGACGCGCCTCAACGACTGGCCGCGGCGGCCGCGCGCCGCCCTTGCGTCGCTGACGGCGGCAGCGCTGTTCCTGAGCGGCTGCTCGACCCTTCCCACGTCGGGGCCGACCACCAGCGATGTGATGAAGCAGGAGACGGTCGACAACAGGACCCGCTTCGACATCGTCGACATCAACGGCAATGTGATCCAGGCGCTGCACGCGGCGCCGCACGACGGCTTCCGCCTGCGCTTCAAGAAGTACGGCAAGCCGCCGCAGCCGCGGATCGGCGTCGGCGACAGCATCGTCGTGTCGATCTGGGAGGCGGCGGGCGGCGGGCTCTTCAGCGCCTCGTCGACCGACCAGGTTTCGGCCGGCTCGCGCAGCGTCACGATTCCCGAGCAGGTGGTCGGGCAGGACGGCGCGATCACGGTGCCGTTCGCCGGGCGGGTCCGCGTCGCCGGGCGGCTGCCGCTGGAGGTCCAGAACCAGATCCAAAAGCGCCTCGCCGACAAGGCGATCGAGCCGCAGGTCATCGTCACGATCTCGAAAAGCCAGACCAATGTCGTGACGGTCAATGGCGAGGTCGTCGGCGGCGCTCGCGTCCCGCTGTCGATCAAGGGCGATCGCCTCCTCGACCTGATCGCCGAAGCCGGGGGCGCCAAGGCGCCGATCTACGAGACTTACGTCCGCTTGTCGCGCGACGGCGTCACCGCGACGATCCCGATGGAAGCCTTGGTCTCCGACCCGGCCGAGAACATTTATGCCCAGCCCGGCGACGTGCTGACGCTCGTCAGGGAGCCGCAGACCTTTACTGTGTTCGGCGCGACCGGCACCAACGCGCAGATCGCGTTCCCGTCCGAGCACGTGACGCTGATCGAGGCGATGGCGAAGGCGGGCGGATTGCAGGATATGCGCTCGGATCCGGCCGGCGTGTTCCTGATGCGCTTCGAGCCGCCGCCCGTGCTCAAGGCGCTCGGCCGCCCCGTGCTCGCGACCGGGCCGGATGGCATGACGCCCGTCGTCTACCGGCTCGATATGAGCGATGCGAAGGCCTATTTCTTCGCCCAGCGCTTCCCGATCGAGGACAAGGACATCATCTACGTCGCCAACGCCGACATGAACGAGCTGCAGAAGTTCTTCACGCTCCTGAATACGTTGACGGGGCCGGTCATCACCGGCATCGTGGTGAAGAATTCGACTCCCTGAGCGCCTGACGGCCCCGTGCCTGGCGGCATCGGATTATCGGCAAGCCGAAAGATCATCGCGGCTGTGAAAACAACCTCGCCCCGTCGGCGTGGCCAAGGCTGACGCGATGCCGGCCGATGCGACCGTTGCCCTCGACCTTTCCCGGCTGCTGTCGCGGGCAGGGCGCGAGACCGCGACCGGGATCGACCGGGTCGAGTTCGCCTATGCCGAGCACGCGCTCGAGGCCGGCGACAGGTCGTGCTTTGCCGCGATGAGCCCCGTTGGGGCGATCGGCCTCTTGCCGCGAGACCATATTGCGTCGTTCGTCAGGGAGACGGCGGCTGCCTGGCACGGCGAAGCGGACCGCGTGCGCCGGATGCTTCGGCTGTCACGCTGCCTCAGGGCCGGAACATTGTGGCGCGGCACCGGCGCGCTGGCGGCGCAGATGCGGCAAAACGGCAAGACGCCGGCCTATCTCCTCGTCTCGCACCACCATCTCGAGCAGCAGGGCGCGATCGCCCGGCTCAAAGTGCGCTCGGGCGGGAAGTTCGTTTGCCTGATCCATGATCTGATCCCGATCCGCTTCCCCGAATATGCGAAGCCGGGGCAGAACACTGCGCATCTGCGGCGAATCGAGAGCGCGGTGGCGGTGGCCGACGCCGTCGTCGTCAATTCCGGGATCACCCGCGACACGCTGCTGCCGCACCTCGACCGCACCGGGCGCAAGACGCCGGTACTGGTGGCACCGTTCGGCACCGACCTGGTGCAACTGCCGCAACTGCCCGAGCCGGAGCCGCCGTCGGAGCGACCTTATTTTGTCTATGTCAGCACGATCGAGGCGAGAAAGAACCATTTGCTGCTGCTCAATCTGTGGCGCGACATGACGAACAGGCTCGGGCCCGAGGCGCCGCAGCTCGTGCTGGTCGGCGCCCGCGGCTGGGAGAGCGAGAATGTCTTCGACATGCTCGACCGCTGCCCGGCCGTGCAGGATTCGGTCGTCGAGCACAGATCATTGCCGGACAGCGAGATGGCGCGGCTCCTGCGCGGCGCCCGCGCGGTGCTGTTACCGTCCTTTGCCGAGGGGTTCGGGTTTCCGCTGATCGAAGGACTGGCACTCGGCGCGCCGGCGCTGTGCAGCGATATTCCGGCGCTGCACGAGACCGGCGGCGATGTGCCGGAATACCTCGACCCGCTCGACGGGATGGGCTGGCGTCAGGCGATCCTCGACTACGCCGCCCCGCAGTCGCCGCGCCGTGCCGCGCAGATCGCGCGGCTGAAGGCGTGGCGGCCCGCCTCCTGGGATGACCATTTCGCCCAGGTCGACGCCCTCATCGAGGAAACCGTCGCCGCTTGACGCAGACTGCGTCGTCCGTGACCGGGGCGGCATAGTCGGCAGTATCGGCGGCCAGCGACCGCCGGTACAGGCGCTCGCGCCTGCTCTCGAACCGACCCGCGCGACCCGGCTTAAGCGATTCATGTCAGACGGCTGGCGCCGCCACGCGCCTTCGCCGTCATCTATCCTGATCACCCAAATATCCATACAGATTAAACCTCTGGTTTCTTCTCCTAAGGTGAAGTCATTTCAATGGCATTTCGTTATTTCGATCCACAACCAAATCGGGAATCGGCGAATTTTGATGACTCCTTGGGATCCTTTCGTGATTGAAATATTGCGCACATTTTGCTGCATTCGCGGAAGACAATAAAATATTAACCAAACTCTACGCGTAAGTGTTCGGCGATTATTTTTCCGGAGGATAGAATTCAATCGTCCTAACAAGCCTTACGGCGCGAGCGGCCAGAGCAGTCGGGCTGCGCAGGTCATGGCCGCCGCGACCGGGTCGGCTAGCATCGAGGGGTGGCGATGGCTTCGATATCGGGCTCACAGTTTGTCGCGCTCGCGGCTGAACCGGTGAACGTCGCCGAGACGAGCAACGGGAGCCACCTGCCCCCTCCGATCGCCGGCGACTTCAATCTCGAGGTGTGGACCGGCAGCGGACCACCGCCACAGTCACCGGCGCCCGGCTATAACGGCCTCGCCGTGCTGGGCGCGGGCGGCACGTCGATCACGCTGGTATCCGGTGCGTACGAAATCCAGGACCTCGCGACGGGCGGCGCCACCGACACTCTCACCGCCGACGGCGATGCGCAGACGATCGCCGGCGGCCCCGGCAATAACGATGTCTTTATCGTCAACGGCACCGGCGACCAGGTGACCGGCGGCGGCCAGGACACGATCGACGTCTATGGTGACCACGCAACGGTCAACGGCGTCGGCAACGACCTGATCCAGCTCGTCGGCGACCACGAATCGGTCAATGGCGGCAGCGGGAACGACACCATCCTCGTCTATTCCGACAGCCGGCACGATACGATCAACGCCGGTTCGGGCGCGGATTTGATCGAGGTGGCGGGCCACCACGACTTTGTCGACGGCAATGGCGGCAACGACACGATCCTCGTCCTGGCGAGCGCCAACAACGACACGATCGAGGCGGGCGGCGGCCGCAACACCGTCATTGTCAATACGAGCGACAACACTGTCGTCGGCGGCAGCGGGAACGACACCGTCGATCTGAACGCGTCACGCACGGAATACAGCGGCGGCTCGGGCCGATACATGATCGAGGTCAACGCCGACAAGGATACCGTCATCGGCGGCAGCGGCACCGGCGCGATCATTTCGAACGGCGACCGCGACGTCTTGTCGGCCGGCACCGGCGGGTCTGACACGATCGACGTGACCGGCGACCGCAACACCATCTCGGGCGGCATCGTGCCGTCTTCCGCGGGCGGTCAGATCACCAGCTTTGGCAACGACGACGTGATCAACCTCGGCCGATCCGGGACGGTGCTGGTCGGCGGCAGCGACGACACGGTCAATGCCGGTACCAGCCCGTCGGGGGACTTCGACACGGTCACCTTCAGTTTCGGCAGCCAGCAGTTCGCGGATAACGGCCAGGTCTTTGCCGATACCGTGGTCGGGTTCGACCAAGCCGCCGGCGACCACATCCATCTCGCCGCGCACGATCACGTGGCTTCGACGACGGCGGTGAACAGCGGACACGACACGCTGATCACGCTGTCAGACGCCTCGACGATCCTCCTCAAGGGGATCACCCACGTCGACCACTCGTTTTTCTCTTAGCGTTGGCTTCTCGTAGCGAGACCTACGGCTTGACGTAGATCGTCCCGGCTTCCACCTTGACCGCGTAGGTCGGGATGTCGGCCGAGAGCGGGCCGTCGATAAAGTGCCCATCGCGCACGTCGAACAGGGCGAAGTGGAGCGGGCACTCGACCTGGCAGCCCTCGAGAGTACCGCGGGACAGCGGCGCATTGCGGTGGCCGCACACGTCGCGCAGCGCATAGATTTCCCCGTCGACATTCGCCAGCATCACCGGCACGCGATCGAGCTGGACGCGCGCCATCTTGCCCGGCGGGAGATCGGCGAGCTCGTGGACGGCGGTGAAATCGTCTGACATCGAAGAAGTAGCCCCCACACCCCAGAGCCCCCATCCAGCCTTCCCCCGCAAGCGGGGAAAGGAGCTCGCTTTGCCGCTCCCTGGCATCGTCCCCTCCCCCGCAAGCGGGGGAGGGTCAGGGTGGGGGCTGCCTTCGGCGTCAGTTCACGGTGCTGAAGCCGAACATCTTGGCGGCGTTGGACGAGGTGATCTTTTGCAGATGCTCGTCGGGCACGCCCTTGAACATGCGCTGGATGAATTGCTGCGAGCGAGGGAACGTCGCTTCGGCATGCGGGTAGTCGCTGCCCCACAGCATGTTGTCGACGCCGATATGCTCGCGCAACTGGACGCCGAGATCGTCTTCCATGAACTCGACGAACATGTTGCGCTTCCAGTAGTCGCTCGGCATCAGTCCGTCCTTCGACCGCCAGCCCTTGGTGAAGACCGGGCGCTCGACATAGGTGAAGTCCATCTGCTTCAGCCATTGCGGAATCCACGCCGCCTCGTGCTCGACCGAGCCGATCTTGAGGCCGGGGAACTCGTCGAAGACGCCGGCGAAGACCATCGAGCCGAGCGAGTAGCGCACCCAATAATCGGTCGTCGAGCGCCCGGCGCCGGTGAGCTCCGAGAGGTTCATCGTGAACTCGTTGGCCGGGACGCCGTTGCGCGGCGTGCCGATATGCATCAGCAGCGGATGCTGCGCCTCCTGCGCGACCGCCCAGAAGCGGTTGTAGATCGGGCTCGAATACGGCTTGTCGGGCTGCGGCGCGACCGGGATGAACGAGCCGACGAGGCCCATCTTGATGCAGCGCTCAAGCTCCTTGGCGCCCGCATCGGGGTCGTCGAGGTTGAGCATCGCGATGCCCTTGAGCCGGTCCGGATACGGCTTGCAGAAATCGGCGATCCAATCGTTGTAGATGCGGCAGATCTCGGAGAAGAGCTCGGTATCCGGCACGCGGTACCAGAAGAGGCCCTGGCTCGGCTGCAATACCGACCCCCAGATGCCGTCCTCCTCGTTCTCGGCGAGCATCGCGTCGGCGGTGTAGGCGCCCTTGCGCACGTCTTCCCAGACGCCGAGGAAATCGATCTGCGACGGGTCCTCGAAGCGTTGCCCGGCCTGGATCACCGCACCGAGCGTGCCGACCTGCTGGCCGTCGAGCACCCAGGCGTCGTAATCGCGCCCGTCCGGCGTCGTCCGCCGCTCCATCTTCGGCGCCCGGTTGCGCAGCCGCGGTGTGATGCGGCTTTCGTACATATCGGGCGGCTCGACGATATGGGAATCCGCCGAGATCAATTTCCAACCAGCCATCGCTTCCTCCCTTTCGAACCTGCTCCACCGACGGGGAATTCGCCTGCGACAATCCGTCATTCGACGGTAGCCCGGCCCCTGCACCCCGTCAAGAAACCGGGTCGGTTTTTGCGCAGGGCGCACCCGGAATGATTCGGCGAGACAAGACACCGGTTCGGGTGCTCAAATCCACGCCATGATTTCCGAGAGGGCCGGCTGATGATCACCAAGTTCGATAGCTCGTATTACGGCACCGCCGATATGGAGAACCTCGGCTACAAGGGCACGCCGATCAACGAGCGCAACTATTCGCGGGCAGAGCTGGCAAAGGCGATGCACAAGGTCGTCACCTATGCCAAGTGCATGGACGAGCGCGGCTACAACACGATGTGGATGGCCGAGCACCACTTCCAGCCGGAAGGGACCGAGCTCATCCCGAACCTGTTGATGATGGCGATGCACCTTTGCGGGGTAACGAAGAATCTCAATATCGGCTGCGGCTTCAACGTGACGCCGATGTGGCACCCGCTGCGCCTCGCCGAAGACTACGCGATGTGCGACATCCTGACCGGCGGCCGGGTGATCATGGGCGTCGCGCGCGGATATCACACCCGCGAGGTCGAAACCTTCGGCTCGCCGCTGATGGACCAGGCGGCGAACCGCGAGATCTTCGAGGAAGCCTGCGACGTGATGTTCAAGGCGTTCGAGGGCAAGCCGTTTTCGCACAAGGGCAAATACTACACGATCCCGCCGGAGGTGCCCTATCGCGGCTATACCCTGAAGGAGATCACGCTGGTGCCGGCGCCAGACCACTATCCGGTCGAATGCTGGCAGCCGATCCAGTCAGGGTCGGAGCGCGCCTTCGACTTCATGGCCAAGCACGGGATTTCGGGCGTGATCGGGGGCGGCTCGGCCGAGGGCGGTGCGGTCGACCGGCACATGGAAGGCTTCCGCCAGGCCTATGCCCGCCGCGGCGTCGAGCTGCAACCGGGCGAGAAGCTGGCGCTGGGCTACCAGTTCCACATCTCGTCGAGCCGCGAGCAGGCGATCAAGGAAGCCGCGCCGAACTACGAAGAGAACATGAAGATGTTCGGCGAATTGCGGCTCGTGCGGGCCCTCAGCGACGAGCAGATCGCGGCGATGCGCAACCCGGCCACGGCAGGCACGACCAAACTGCCGGGGATCGAGGACGCGGTGAAGGCCGGCGGTTTCCTCGCCGGAACGCCCGCAGACATCATCGAGCAGCTCAAGGCGGTCGAAAAGCGGTTCCCCGGCCTCGACCGCGTGGTCTGCGCAACCCCGCTCGGCACCCCGCTCGAGACCCAGCTCGAAGACCTCGACCGGTTCGCAAAAGAGGTGATGCCGGCGTTTGGGGCGGGCAAATTCGCGGCTGCGGCGCAGTAGTGCGTCCTTCGAGACGCCCGCTACGCGGGCTCCTCAGGATGAGGAGGGACTGAAGACGGCATCCATGGCGCCACCGTGGATGTCGTCACAAACAATCCTCATGGTGAGGAGCGCTCGCAGAGCGCGTCTCGAACCACGCACAGCGCCTTTGCAGGATTGAGGAGGCACCCATGCCCTATGGCGGCAACGATTGGCATGCGTTGACGGTGGAACCGGCGCTGGAGCCGGATTTGCCGATCTGCGACCCGCATCATCATTTCTGGGATTTCCGCACCGGGCGCCTGCCGTATCAGCGCTACCTGCTGCACGAGCTCGTCGCCGACGTCAGGCAGGGGCATGACATCCGCTCGACCGTGTTTATCGAGGCGCGGGCGATGTACCGGGCGGAGGGGCCCGTCGAGATGCGCCCCGTCGGCGAGGTCGAGTTCGTGCAAGGGCTGGCGGCGGCGAGCGCAAGCGGGCTTTACGGGCCGTGCCGCGCGGCGAAGGCGATCGTCGGGCATGTGGATTTGAAGCTCGGCGACCGGGTCGAGCCGGTGCTCGACGCGCTCCAGGCGGCGAGCCCGAACCGGTTTCGCGGCATCCGCCACATCGTCACCTGGAACGCCGACCCACGCGTCGAAAGCCGCGAGACCGAGGGCGTGCTGTCGACCCCAGCTTTCCGCGCCGGGGCGACGGTGCTGGAACGGAAGGGGCTGTCGCTCGACACGATCTGCTGCTTTCCGCAACTCCCCGAACTCGTCGAGTTCTGCCGGACCGTTCCGAACCTGACGATCATCGTCAACCACCTCGGCGGGCTCAACCGCACCGGGCCGTTCGCGGGCAGGGACGACGAGGTCATGCCGGCGTGGAAAAGCGGCATCGCCGAGCTCGCGAAATGCCCGAACGTAGTGATGAAGCTCGGCGGGATCGGGATGCCGCGCTTCGGCTTCGACTGGCACCTGCGCGACAAGCCGATCGGGTCGGAGGAACTCGCCTCCGACATGGCGCCGCTGCTCGCGTATTGCATCGACCAGTTCGGCCCGAGCCGCTGCATGTTCGAAAGCAACTTCCCGGTCGACAAGGTGTCGTTCTCGCACGGCATCGTGTTCAACGCGTTCAAGCGCTTTTCGAAGGGGTACTCGGCGAGCGAACGCGCCGCGATGTTCCACGACACCGCGGTCAAGGCGTATCGGATCGCGGCATAGCCCCGGCTTGACGATGTTGATGCCATGAAGGAAATCCGCCTCAACGCTTTCGAGATGAATTGCGTGGGGCATCAGTCGCCGGGGCTGTGGGCGCATCCGCGCGACCGGGCGGCGCACTACACCGATCTCGACTATTGGACCTCGCTCGCCCGAACGCTCGAGCGCGGGCTGTTCGACGGCATCTTTCTCGCCGATGTGCTCGGCATCTACGACGTCTATGGCGGCGGGCCGGAGGCGGCGCTGCGCCATGCGGTGCAGGTGCCGGTCAACGACCCGGTGCTGGTGATCCCGGCGATGGCGGCGGTGACCGAGCATCTCGGCTTTGGCGTCACCTGCACGCTGAGCTACGAGCCGCCCTACCCGCTCGCCCGGCGCATGTCGACGCTCGACCACCTGACCCGGGGCCGCGCCGGGTGGAACATCGTCACCGGCTACCTCAACAGCGCCGCCACCGGAATGGGCCTCGCGCAACAGCCGCGCCACGACCAGCGCTATGAGCTCGCCGACGACTACATGGAGGTCATGTACAAGCTGTGGGAGGGAAGCTGGGAGGACGGCGCCGTGGTGCGCGATCCCGCGGGCCGCGTCTTCGCCGACCCGTCGAAAATTCACCGCGTCGACCACCAGGGGCCGTTCTACCGGGTCGACGCGATCCATCTGTGCGAGCCGTCGCCGCAGCGCACGCCTTTGCTCTACCAGGCCGGCGCCTCGACGCGCGGCCGCGCCTTTGCCGCTAAGCATGCCGAATGCGTCTTCATCAACGGGCCGACGCCACAGGTGGTCGGACCGCAGGTCGCCGACCTGCGCCGCCGCGCGGTCGAGAACGGCCGCGCCGCCCAGGATTTGCTGATCTTTACGCTGTGCACGGTCATCACCGGCCGCACCGAGGCGGAGGCGCGGGCAAAGCACGACGACTACCGCCGCTATACCGACACCGAGGCGGCGCTGGCGCTCTTTTCTGGATGGACCGGGGTCGATTTTTCGAAATACCGGCCCGACGACGAGTTGCGCTACATCGAGACCGAGGCGATGCGCTCGGCGCTCGAAAGCTTCACCTCAGCCGACCCCAACCGGATCTGGACCGTCGGCGAGCTGGCGCAGCATGTCGCGATCGGCGGGCGCGGCCCGCTCTTTGTCGGCTCGCCAGAGCAGATCGCCGACACGCTGACCGACTGGGTCGAGAAGACCGATATCGACGGGTTCAACCTCGCCTACGCGGTGACCCCGGAAAGCTTCGACGATTTCGTCGAGTTGATCGTGCCCGAATTGCAGCGGCGCGGCGCGTTCAAGCGCGCGTACCGCCCCGGCACCTACCGCGAAAAGCTGTTCGCCGCCGGGCCGCGGCTTCCATCGTCGCACCCGGCGGCACAGTACAGGGTCGGATAGAGGCCTCCCCTGAGCAGGAGGAGGTGAGAAATCACCGTATCCCGGTGTACTTGTCCCACTCCCTTGCGAACTGGGTGCGGCTCGACAGGAATTTTTCCCAGTCGTCGGGCATCAGCAGCTTGAGCTTGTCGAGCGGCTCGCCGCCTGGCGGCGGGGCGGCGCCGTGGCGAGGCGAATGCAGGAAAAGGTTGTCGGCCATCGCCTTTTGCCCGGCGTCGCTCAGATACCAGTCGAGGAAGAGCCGGGCGGCCTCGGGGTGCGGCGCGTTGGTCGGAATGCCCCAGCTTTCCGGCGTCGCCGGCAGGCCGTCGGCCGGCGCGTTGAAGCCGATCGGCGCACCCTTTTTCTTCCATTCGAGATAGCCCGAGTACTGGGCGGTGTGGATGATCTTGTCCTGCTGGTTGACGATCCGGTCGAATTGCTGGACGTAGGAATCGAACCCCTTGGGCTTCAGCTCGCCGAATTTCTTCCAGTAATCGTCGCCGTAGAGGCGCTTCAATTCATACCAGGCGACGTGCTGGAGGCCCGAGGTCGAGAGCTTGACGGTGATTCCGTCCTTCCACTTCGGGTCGATCGCCTCCTGCCAGGTCTTCGGCGAGTCGGCGGGGGTCACGACGTTGGGATTATAGGCGATGCCGGCGGGGCCGATCGCGCCCCAGGTCCAGAACCCCTCGGGCTTGCTTTTGTATTCGGGCTTGAACGCCGACATCGCCGGCGAGACGTAGTGCTGGTAGCCGTTCTTTTTCTGGAAATCGAGCACCATTCCCATGTCGGAGTTCTGCATCACGTCGACCGTATAGGTCTTGGCCTGACGCTCGGCACTGACCTTGGCGTAGAGCGCGCCGGCCTGGAGGCGGGTGTAGTTGGGCTTGATCTTCGGAAAGGCCTGGTGGAACGCCTCGAGCACGCGCAACTCGGCGGCCTCGGGGTTGGTGGCGTAGACGACGACCTCGCCCTCCGCCTCGGCCTTGGCGACATCCGCGCAGGTCTTGAACCCCTGCACGTCTGTCGGATTGGCACAGAGATCGCCGTCCGCAGCGTAAGCCGGAACCGCCAGGACAAGCACACTCAATAAACCCCACGAGGCCTTCATGCATTCCTCCCAAACCGCTCACATTTGCCGTCTCCCCGGCGAAAGCTGGGGAGACGGTAGTGTTTCAGGGCTTTCCCTTTATCCCTCAAGCAATACGCAATGCTCCGCGGCGAATGACAGCGTGACTTCGGCGCCTTCGTCCAGCACTTCGGTTGGGGGGCGGCGGATCGTGAGCTGCCCGGCGGGCCAGTCGACGATGTATTGGATGAAGTCGCCGTGGAAAAGGCGGCTGCGGATCTTCGCGTTCGTCGCGTTGGCGCCCGCGCCAAAATCGATATAGGCGGTGCGGATCGCGACGTGGGTCTCGTCGCCGCGCGGCGGGTGGGCGGCCCAGGCTTGCAGCGAGGGGCCGCCGGCCGCATCGAACGTCACGGGGCCGGGGCCGTTCGAGGCGCGCACCTTGCCTTCGACGAGGTTCGCCGAGCCGACGAAATCGGCGACGAAGCGGGTTTTCGGGCGGTTGTAGATATCCTGCGGGGTGCCGACCTGCTCGATGCGGCCGACATTCATCACGCTGACCCGGTCGGAGATCGCCAGCGCCTCTTCCTGATCGTGGGTCACGTATAGCGAGGTGACGCCGAGGCGGCGCTGCAATTCGCGGAGCTCGACGCGCATCTCGGCGCGGAGCTTGGCGTCGAGGTTGGAGAGCGGCTCGTCGAAGAGGAGAACGCTCGGCGAAAAGGCGATCGCGCGGGCGAGCGCAACGCGCTGCTGCTGGCCGCCCGAGAGGAGCGAGGCCGAACGCGACGCGAAGGCGCGCATCTGCACGAGGCCGAGGGCGCGGTCGACCTGCTCGGCGATCTCGGCCTTGGGGAGTTTGCGCACGCGGAGGCCGTAGGCGACGTTGTCGGCGACCGACATATGCGGCCACACCGCGTAGGACTGGAACACCATCGACACGCCGCGCCGCTCTGCCGGGATGTTGCGGCGTTCGGTAGCGGCGTAAACCGTATTGCCGTCGATGCGGATCGTCCCGCCCGACGGCTCTTCGAGCCCGGCGATCGAGCGCAGGGTCGTGGTCTTGCCGCAGCCCGAGGGGCCGAGCAGGGTCACATGCTCGCCGGGCGCGACCGTGAAATTGATGCGGTCGACGGCGATCGCGTCGCCGTAGCGGACGACCAGGTCGGAGACCTCGATCATCCGAGCTCTCCGGAATAGCGGCGGGTCGCGCGGAAGAGGACAACGAGCGCGATGAACACAGACGCGGTCTGGATCAACGCCAGCGCCGCCGACAATTCGCTCGACGACGACAGCCAGGCGCTGACGATCGACGGGGCGATGACCTTGGCGTTCGGCCCGACGAGAAAGATCGAGACGCCGAGCTCACGCACGCTGGCGATAAAGACGAGAAGCCAGGCGGCGACGATGCCGGGACGGAGCAGCGGCACCGTCACGGTGCGGAGCTGGTAACCCCACGAGGCGCCGCAGACACGCGCGCATTCCTCGAGGCTCCTGTCGATCTGGAGGACGACGCCGGCCAGGGTCCGAACGCCGAGCGGCAAGAGCACGGTGAAATAGGCGAGCGCGAGGAGCCACAGCGTGCCGTAGATCGGCACCGGGATGTTGAGCCAGGCCCACAGAAGCGCGAGGCCGAAGACCGTCCGCGGCACCGCCTGCGGGAACATCGCGACGTATTCGAGGAGTCCGTGCCCCGGCGCCTTCGAGCGATAGACGATCCATACCAGCACGACCATGAGCGGGACACCGATCGTCGCGACACCGGCGCCGAGGCTCAGGCTGTTGAACAGCGCCTGCCGGACTGCGCCAAAGCCGAGCGCGGTCTCGTAGTTGGCGAGGGTGAACTGGCTTTCGCTGAGGATCACGGTCGCGAAACGCTGGAACGAGGTCAGGAGCAGGGCAGCGAGCGGCAGGAACACGGCGGCGACGACATAGGCGAGGCAGCCGGCGAAGAGCACCCACGCCATCCGCCCCATCGCCATCGTGCGCGGCCGGAACGCCTTGCCGGTGATCGTCGCAAAGCTGCCGCGGCGGATGACGAGGCGATAGCACCCCAATGTCGCGAACATCACTCCCGACAGCGAGATGCCGAGCGCGGCGGCGCGCGGGTAATCGGGCGGGAAGGACTGCACCGCCTCCCAGATCGCGGTGGTGATGACGACGAACCGGGCCGGGATGCCGAGGACGAAGGCGGCGGCGAAGGAACCGAGCATCTCGGCGAAGACGAACACGGTCGCGCCGAGGACGCCCGGGAGGACCAGGGGCAAGGTCACGGTCAGCATGACCCGCCACTTGCCGGCGCCGAGGACGCGGGCGCTTTCCTCGAGCGACGGGTCCATCGACTTCATCGCCGCCGAGATCATCACGAACGCGACCGTGCCCTCGAACAGCGCCATGACCCAGGCAATGCCGAGCGGCGAATAGATGTTGACGATATCGCCCGGGCCCCCCGTCGCGTGCCAGAGCTGGTTGAGCGCGCCGGTGCGCGGCGCGGCGAGGATCGACCAGGCGAGGGCCCCGACCAGCGGGGTCATGTAATACGGCAATTCCATCAGCCGCTCGAGCCAAGCCCGGCCGGGGAGCTTGGTGCGGGTCAGGGTCCAGGCGGCGAGAAACCCGATCGCCACCGCCAGCACCGTCGCGCAGCAGGCGACAAAGGCGGTGTTGGCGAGGACGTGCCAGTCGTCAATCAGATCGGCGTAATTGCCCGCGCCCCAGTCTTGCGGCGGGAATGTCTGGGGATCCCCGACATTCAATGATTCCGCGACGAGGAAGAGCAGCGGATAGATCACCAGGATCGCGAAAAGGACGAGGATCGCCGCCGTCACCAGCGCCTGGCTCGACGGCAGCCCCCTTACCCGTGTTCTCGCCCCGAGAATGTCCGTCACCCGCCCCCCTCGCGGGCGAACGCAATCATGGATCGCGCCGGCGCACAACCCACGCAACGGCGCCTCCCCCATTTGCAGCTCCCCGAACTTGTTCCGGAGGTCCACGAAACGGCACGGTTCGACCTCTTTCGGCAGGATGGCGTGGATGGCCGGGCCAAGCCCGGCAAAGCCGATCGAGAGAGCGGTTCCGACCGGAACGATCCTGCTCTAAGGTGACCCTCACGGAAGCGTGAGCGGCCGCACCGGCCGGGACGATGGGGGAGGAAATCATGAAGCTGCTCAGCGACGATATGTTCGAGGGATGCCTGCCGGCGGAGACGTCGTCGTTCCCGTCGCCGGTGCCGACGCAGATCGTGTCGAGCGACGAATACCTGCCGACGCCGCAGACCCCGCAGCAGAAGGAGGTCCAGGCGCGGCTCATCGAGATGAGCGACCGGCTGGCGAAGCGCCAGGGGATGTCGCGCCGGCGGTTCTTCCAGACCGCGTCGGGGATGGCGGCGTCGTTCCTCGCGATGAACCAGGTCTACGGCAACATCTTCGGGGTCAGCGAGGCCGAGGCGGCGACGCCGGAGCTGGCGAACCAGCTCGCCGCGGCCAATTCGGGCCAGTTCGTCTTTGACGGCCACACCCACTTCCTGCGCGACGACACCCGCCTCACCGCCTTTGTCAAGGGCCGCGAGGCGGTCGGGCAATGGGGCTGGAACAAGGAACTGTCGGGCAAGGAACAGACGATCGCCGACCTCAAATTCAACAATTACGTCAAAGAACTCTACATGGACAGCGACACCAAGGTGACGATCCTGTCCAACTCGCCGTCGGTCGAGGCGCAGGACTGGTTCCTCCCGCAGGACACGGTGTTCAAGACCGCCGCGGAGGTCAACCAGAAGGCCGGCACCCAGCGCATGCTGGCGCATTTCACCTTCACCCCGGGCTGGGACGGCTGGCTCGACAAGGTCGACGAGGCGATCGGGAAGTATCAGATCGCTTCATGGAAGGGCTATTCCGTCGGCGACAACACGCACAAGGAACTGGACGGCCATCCCTGGCACGCCGACGATGAAAAGCTGATGTACCCGTTCTACGAAAAGATCTCGAAGACCGGGATCAAGAACGTGTGCATCCACAAGGGGCTGTTCTCGCCGGCGGTCGCCGAGAAATTCCCGCGCCTCCTGCCCTATGCCGATGTCCGCGACATCGGTAAGGCGGCGAAGGATTGGCCGCACCTCAACTTCCTCGTCTACCACTCGGCCTATCGCTGGGTCGGCGCCAACCCGCAAGATGCGATGGACGAGTTCGACAAGACCGGCCGCTCGTCGTGGACGAGCGACCTCGCCGAGATCCCGGAGAAATACGGCGTCACCAACGTCTACGCCGATCTCGGCCAGATTTTCGCCTGGACCGCGGTCGCGCAGCCGCGCCTCGCCGCGGCGCTGATGGGGACGCTCGTCAAGGGTGTCGGGCAGGATCGCATCGTCTGGGGCACCGACGCCGTCTGGACCGGCGCCCCGCAATGGCAGATCGAGGGGCTGCGCCGCCTCGAAATCCCCGACGACATGCAGAAGAAATACGGCTTCAAGCCGCTCGGCCCCGCCGACGGCCCGGTGAAGACCGCGATCTTCGGCGGCAACTCGGCGCGGCTCTACAACCTGACCCAGCACGCCGAGCTCCAGCGCTATAACCACGACCGCTATGCGGATCTGAAGACCGACTACCTCGCCAACGGCGGCGGCCGCAGCAACCTCCGCCACGGTTTTGTGAGCCAGCCCGCCTGAAGACCGTAACCCGACGGAGCCTGCTGGCGGCGGCATTGAGTCTCGGCGCCGCTCCAGCAGGCGCCGAAATCCCGCCGACCCAGCCGGTCTCGAAAGAGGCGGCGCAGTACCGGGACACGCCAAAAGGCCTCCTCTCCTGCGCCGTCTGCACCTTCTTCCGCGCCCCCGGAACCTGCAAAGTCGTCACCGGCATCGTCAGCCCCCACGGCTGGTGCCGCTTCTTCGACATGCCGGATTGAACGCTCGCTTCGCCCGCCGACCTCCGTTCTCACCTCCCCCGGCTTGTCGCGGGGGTCTACGAAGCGCTTTGGAGGTGGCGTGGATGGCTAGGCCAAGCCTGGCCATGGCGACTAGGGATGTGGCTGGTCGAGCACACACCCGAGGTCAGCGTGCGAATGCCCTCGCCGGAAGCGCCAGATTGGCGCCGGGCGTGACGCCGATATTGATCCCGATCACGGCCCAGCCACCGTCCTGGCGCAGGAGCAAAGGGCCACCGCTGGTGCCGCGGGTGGCGTCGCAATCGTGAGCGATGAAGGGCCTGTCCGCCGCTGCCAGCGCGTGGCAGTCGAGGTCCGCCATCAGGATCTGCAGGTGGTCTTGGCTGTATCCGGGCAGCGCGATCGGGGTGCCGGGAGGCGGCGGCTCCGTCGTGATCCGGAGCGGGGCGACGTCGTTGGGGATCGCGCCGTCCAGCTCCAGCTTGGCCCAATCGGAAACTTGCGGGCCGCCCTTGGTGCCGTCGAAGCCCCGCCCCACGGTGTAGCGCGCGACCACGCGGTGCCAGCGGTACTCGCCGCGGGTGGCGCCGATCAGCACATGCAGCGAGACCGGCTGCAGCAGCGCCCTGGTCAGGGGGTTATAGAGGCAGTGGGCGGCGGTCAGCACGACCCGCGGGGCGATCAGCGCCCCGGTGCAGCGCGTGCCGATATTGGTCTGCACCTTGGCGATTGCGTTCCAGGGCATTTGCATCGGGTCCACCGGGACGCGCCGGTCCACCGCGCCGATGCCAGGTAGAAGGGGCAGTTCTGCGGCGCGACCGAGCGGGATCGCGGCCAGGACGACCACCAGCCCGAGCGTTACGAAGATGGCGCGCTTACGCATCCGGGATAGTAAATACACCGACACCGTCATCCCGGCCTGCGCCGGGATGACGGTGTCGGGTGTTTTCGACGCTACTCCGCCGGAGCTGGAACCGGCGCTGCTCCCGCGTTCCACAGCTCCGGGTGCAGTTCCTCTTTCCGATCGGGGAAGGCCAGCGCGCAGCCGAGGGTCACGACGCCGAGGGCCGCCATCATCAGGGTGGCGCTGGTAAGGTTGCCGGTGCGATCGTGGAGCCAGGCGACCATCGGAGCGGCGGCGGCGGCGCCGACAAAGCCGACAAAGAAGCGAATCGAGTACATCCGGGTGCGCAACACAGGCGAGATGTAGCGGGCGGTCATCGTCTCGTTGACCGTGACCTGGCCGAAGATCGCCGCCGCGACGATCGCCGCAAACGGCAGCACCAGCCAGCCCTGCGCATAGCTGACCGCGACGAGCCCCGGCACCAAGAGGGCGCTGACCGGCAGGAAGATCCGCTTCAGCGTCGTGCGGTCTATGAGGCGGCCGACGGTGAATTGGGTCAGCGCGCCGCACAGCATCGTCAGAAACGCGCCGATGCCGATCAGCGGCAACAGATGCGGGTCGCCGCCGAGCCGCTCCTCGATCAGCTTCGGCAAGAGGATCGTAAAGGCGTTGAAGACGAGGCCGCTGACGACCGCTATCGACAACAGCACGATCACGGCGCGGCGGACGAGGTGGCGGGGGATCTCGGGGAAGGTCTGCACGGAACGCCTCTCCGCGGCCTCGGGCGCCGGCTGGCGCAGCCACAGCACGCCGACCAGGGCGCACAGCGCCCCCGGCACCAGGAACGCGGCGCGCCAACTGGCGGCGCTCGCGAGGAACGCGGTCACGACCGGGGCGAGGCCGACACCGATATTGCCGAAGACGCCGTTGGTGCCGAGCGCGCGGCCGGGCCTGTCGCCGGCGGCATCGACCAGCATCGCCGTGCCGATCGGGTGATAGATCGCCGCAAAAAGCCCGGTCGCCCCGATCGCGACGGCGAGGGCCAGCGGCGAGTTGCAGAACCCGGTCGCGATCATCGACAGGCCGGTGCCGATAAAGAACACGGTCATCAGCACCGGCCGGCCGACGCGCTGGGCGAGCCAGCCCTGCGGCAGCGCAAACGCGCCGTAGAGCACGAACCCTGCCGTCGCCAGCGCGAGGATCGGCCCGTACGACTCTCCGAACCGCCCGCCCGGCACCGCCATCGCAATGACCGCGGTCGGCAGGACCAGTAGCGAATAATGGGTGAAGGTGTGCGCGGTATTGATAAAGGCGATCTGGCGGGCGCTCGGCGACATGACACTGGCCTTGGTCGTTGGCTTGTCCGTGCCCGCATAGTAGGCTGTCGCTTTATCGACGTACGGCCAAATTATGTTGCAGCAGAGACATCCCGCCGACATCGCCCGGCTGCTGCCGTTCGAGCAGGCGCCCCGGCCGCTGGTGGGCTATGCCCGCGACTATGCGGAAGGCCACGACACCGGCTGGCACACGCACCCGCGCGCCCAGCTTTTGCACGCGACGAGCGGGATCATCCGGGTGGCGACGCACTCGGCGCTCTTCATCCTGCCGCCCGGGACCGGGCTGTGGGTGCCGGCCCACACCGAGCACGTCAGCCGCATGCCGAAAGGTTTGGCGATGCGCGGGCTCTTCCTGCGCGGGGACGCGGCGCGAGCGGGACCGGACGCGGTGACCGTCGTCGCGATCTCGCCGTTGCTGCGCGCGCTGATCCTCGCCGCCTGCGAGCAGCCGGTGATGTGGGACGAGGATGGGCCGGTGCGGCATGTCGTGGCGCTGGCGCTGCACGAGATCGGGCATGCGGCGACACGGCCGATTTCGGTGCCGGCGTGCAAGGACGCGCGGCTCCGGCGCGTGACCGAGGCGCTCCTCGCCGACCCGGCCGACCCGCGCGGGCTCGACGCGTTCGCCGAGATGGCCGGCGCCTCGTCGCGCACCCTCGCCCGCCTCTTCCGGCGCGACACCGGGATGAGCTTCCAGGCGTGGCGGCGCCAGCTCCGCCTCACCGAAGGCCTCGCCGCGCTCAGCGAGGGCGAAGCGCCGGCCCGCGTCGCCGCCGCAATGGGCTACAGCAGCGGCCCCGCCTTCGGCGCTGCCTTCCGCGCCACCTTTGGGGTGACGCCGGGGCGGTCACGATCGCATTCGTAGCCCCTTGGTCTACCGCCAACCTTCCTCATCCTGAGGAGCGCTCGGAGGGCGCGTCTCGAAGGACGCACAGGGCTGGATAGCGGACAATGCGTCCTTCGAGACGCCCGCTACGCGGGCTCCTCAGGATGAGGAAGGTTGGTGTGCGCCATGATTGCCGGTGCTACCCTCGCCTGATCACATCGGAGGACGAGCCATGGCCGAGGCGAAACTGGCGCCGAATTTGCCGGATTGGATGGTCGAGCACACCAACCGCTATCTGAAGAGCGGCGGGACCGATGGGCATATGTACAAGATAACCCAGCCTGGGCGGCCGGAGATCACCGTGCCGGCGCTGCTGTTGACGACGACCGGGCGGAAATCGGGCGAGAAGTTCATCTTTCCGCTGTTTTACGGCGATGTCGACGGCGGCAGCTATCTGGTGATTGCGTCGAAGGGCGGCGCGCCGAAGCATCCGAACTGGTACCTGAACCTCGTCGCCAACCCCGAGGTCGAGGTGCAGGTCGGTACCAAGAAGGTGAAGGCGCGGGCGCGCACGGTCACCGGGCCCGAGCGCGCGAAGCTGTGGGAAAAGGCGCTCGAGTTCTGGCCGCCTTATGCCGACTACGCGAAAAAGACCGACCGCGAGATCCCGGTCGTACTGCTCGACCCGGTCGCCTAGGGGCGCGGTCGGATGCAGGACATCTCGGGCAAGACCGCGATCGTCACCGGCGCGGCCTCGGGGATCGGGCTCGGCATCGCCACCGCGCTCGCCGAGGCCGGCGCCAACGTCGTCATGGCCGACATCCAGAAGGATGCGGTCGAAGCAGTGGCGCACGGGCTTTCCGGCACCAACAAGCGGGTGATGCCTGTCAGGATCGATGTGACGACGGAGGAATCGGTGCTGAACGCGCTCGCCGAGGCCGAGCGCAATTTCGGCAAGCTCCACATCGCCTGCAACAATGCCGGGGTGCCGATGCACGGGACGCGGCTCGCGGACGTGCCGGTCGAGGACTGGCAGTTCGTGATCGGCGTCAACATGTGGGGCGTCATCCACGGCATCCGCCACTTCGTGCCGGCGATCCTCAAGCACGGCGAGGAGGGCCACATCGTCAACACCGCCTCGGTCGCCGCCACGCAGAACCGCAAAGGCACCGACCAGGGCCCCTATTCGATGACGAAATACGCCGTGCTGTCGTTGACCGAGGCGCTGGAGCACGAATTGGCGGGCACCAAGGTCGGCGTCTCGGTGCTATGCCCAGGCCCCATCAACACGAACATCGCCCGTGGCGCCCGAAACCGGCCGGATCATATGGGCGGATCGCTGGTGCGCGAGACCGACGAGCGGATGCTGGCCGAGCGGCTGGCGACGACCGGGCTCGACCCCAAGATCGTCGGCGAGCGCGTCGTCGATGCGATCCGGCAGAATACGTTCTACGCCTTCGTCGGCGCCGTGCCGGCCGACGTGATCCGCACCCGCCACCGCCGCCTGGAGGCGGCGCTCGAAAGCAGGTGGGTGACGCATTACTGACCTGAATTTGCCCCTCTCCCGCAATGCAGGCGAGGGGATTTCCTTCCTGTCTTACCCCCTCGCCCCACCACCGCCCAAGCCGGAACAAAGCCCTCTCTTTCGGGGTTCGTAAGGTGCTTTCTGAGGCGTGTTTTTCGTCATGCGCGCAAAATCGCGGGAGTGGGGGCCGATGATCCGCCTGTTGCATACACTGACGCGGGTCATCTTTATCCTCGTCGTGCTGGTCGTCGTCGTTGGCGGGGCCGGCGCCGGGGCGGTGTTTGCCTATTACGGCCGCAACCTGCCGAGCCTCGACAAGCTCGACCATTACGTGCCGGCGGTCGGCACCAAGATCTATGCCGGCGACGGCACGCTCCTCGCCGATTTCGCCGCCGAGAACCGGATTTTCGTCCCGATCGGCAAGATCCCGAAGGTCGTCAAGGACGCGTTCATCTCGGCCGAGGACCACGATTTCTATTCGCACAAGGGGGTCAACCCGGCCGCGGTCATGCGCGCGGCGGCGACCGACCTCTTCCGGCTGCATCACGGCGAGCGGCCGATCGGCGCCTCGACGATCACGCAGCAGGTGGTCCGTCACTTTCTGTTGACCAACGAGGTATCGATCTCGCGCAAGATCAAGGAGATCCTGCTCGCCTACCGCATCAACAGCCAGCTCAGCAAGGACCGGATCCTCGAGATCTACCTCAACGAGACTTATCTCGGCGCCGGCGCCTATGGCGTCGCCGCGGCGGCCAAGACCTATTTCGGCAAAACCCTCGACCAGCTGTCGGTGGCGCAGGTGGCGTTCCTCGCGGCGCTGCCCAAAGCGCCGAGCAACTACAACCCGCTGCGCTATGCGCAGGCGGCAAAAGCCCGGCGCGACTGGGTGCTGAGCCAGATGGTCGAGACCGGCGCGATCACCCGGGCGCAAGCCACCGCGGGGATCGCCGAGCCGCTCGGGGTTACGCTCAAGCCGGCCGACACCGACCGCGCCCTCGGCTATTTCACCGAGGAGGTGCGCCGCGAGCTGATCGGACAATTCGGCGAAAAGGCCGTCTACGAAGGCGGGATGATCGTCCACACGAGCTTTTCGGCACAGTACCAGGCGATGGCCGACAAGGCCTTTCACGATGGGCTGATGGCTTATGACCGGCGGCACGGCTGGCGCGGCCCGGTGAAGCATTTCCCGACGCCGGCGGCGGCCGAGGCGGGACTCGGCCAGGTCGACAAGGAACCGGGCGTCGCGACCTGGCGGCTGGCCGCGGTGACGCGCGTCGACACGAGCGGCGCCGACATCGTCGTCAAAGGCGGCGGCCGCGCGCGCATCCCGGCCAGCGAATTCGCCTGGGCGCATCGGACATTGCCCGATCAGCGGCTCGGCGGCGCGCCCAGGACACCGGGCGAGGTAGTCGCCGCGGGCGATGTGATCTGGGTCGAGCCCCTCAACACGTCGGCGACCGTTTACGGCCACGGCCGAAGCCAGCAGACCGAACCGCTCTACGGCCTGCGCCAGGTGCCGGACGTCGATGGCGGGTTCGTCGTGCTAGACCCGAAAACCGGCCGGGTGTTTGCGATGGTCGGCGGCTGGGAAAGCGCCGCCAACGGGTTCAACCGCGTGACCCAGGCCTGGCGGCAGGAGGGGTCGGCGATCAAGCCGCTCGTCTACGTGACCGCGATGGACCACGGCTATACGCCCGACAGCGTCGTCGACGACTCGCCGATCTCGATCCCGCAAGGTCCGGGCCTCCCGGCCTGGACGCCGAGCAACTACGAAGGCACGTCCGACGGGCCGAGCACGCTGCGCGACGCCCTCATCCACTCGAAAAATCTGGTGACGGCACGGCTCGCGACCATGATCGGGATGAAGCCGATCGCCGAGACGGCGCAGAATTTCGACGTCATGGACCGGATGCCGCTCTATTACTCGATGGCCTTGGGCGCCGGCGACACGACCCTGCTGCGCCTGACGAACGCCTATGGGATGCTCGACAACGGCGGGCACTGGCTGCTGCCGTCGATGATCGACACGGTGCAGGACCGCGCCGGCAAGATCGTCTACCAGAAGGGCGTCGGGTCCTGCGCCGGGTGCTATGTCGACGCCAAGGCAGCGGGCGCGACCGACCCGGAATTCAAAGCCGCAGGTGCCCCCGACCCCAAGACCGCCGGCGTCAAGAACGCCGAGTTCGCCGACAACACGGCGCTCTACAAGCCGACCCGGCCCGACCCGCTGGTCACGCCGCAGGCCGATTACGACATCGTCTCGATGATGCAGGGGGTCGTTCAGCAGGGCACCGGGATCGAGGTCGCCTCGGTCGGGAAGCCGCTCGCCGGCAAGACCGGCACCACCAACGACTTCAAGGACGCATGGTTCGTCGGGTTTTCACCGAACCTGGCGGCCGGCGGCTTTGTCGGCTTCGACAATCCCCGCACGCTCGGCAACAACGAAACCGGCGGTCACGTCGCGGCCCCGATCTTCCGCGATTTCATGGCCGCGGCGCTGAAGGACCAGCCCGCGACCCCGTTCCCGGCACCGCCGGGCGGCGTGGCGCCGGTCGTCGCCAGCTACAACCCCGGCCAACAGCCGCAACAACAGAATTACGGCTGGAAGCAGCAGCAACAGAACTACGGCTCGACGCAGGAGCAACCGCAACCGCCGGGCGGCGCCTATGCCGACGACGAGCCGGGCGCCGGGGCGAGCCAGGAGCAGGACGAGGCCAACTCCCGCGGCTGGTACAGCTATAATCAGTACGTGCAGCAGCACGGGCGGCGCGGCCAGGACAGCGACCGCGCGGCCTATCCCTATCCGAACCAGGCGGGCTACCAGTATCAATATCAGGACCAGGCGCCGCCATCGGAAACCGTGGACGGCGCGATCCCGACCGAATCGCAGCGCGAGCGCGCCGACGACCGCTCGACGCGCAGCTATCGCCGACAGCCGGCCTATGCCGAGGACGACGATCCCAACGCGCCGGCACGCTATCGCCGCTACGTGCCGGCGGCGCGCCAGCCGATGCCCTACGGCCAAGTGGTCCCCGGACCGTTCTGGGGCCCCGGCAACGACCGGTAGCCGGAGAACCTACTCCACCGCCACGGCCGGCCCGGCCCCTGCCCGTTTCGGCCGGCGGAGCAGGAGCAGGAACGGCAACGCCGCCAGGATGATGATCACCATCAGGTAGAAATTGTCGATGTAGGCGATCATCGAGGCCTGGCGCGTGACCTCGTGATTGAGCGCGGCGATCCCGCTCGGGTTGGTGAGGCTGTAGCCGGGGCCGAGGGTGTGGGCGAGCGGGTTGTCGGGGCGGACATGCTCGACGAGCCGCGAGTGGACGGTCTGGGTGTTTTCGACCAGCAGCGCCTCGACGATCGAGATGCCCACGCTGCCGCCGATGTTGCGCATCAGGCTGAAGATCGCGGTTCCCTGGGTCAGCAGGGCCCGCGGCAACGTCGAAAAGGTCACGATGGACAGCGGCGTAAAGACGAAGCCGAGCCCGAAGCCTTGCAGGAGGCCGGTCGTGATCAGCGGTCCCTCGCCCATCTGCAGCGAAAACCCGGTCATCTGCCACAGCGAGACCGCGGTCATCGCGAGGCCGGCGAGGATGATGAGGCGGATATCGATCTTGCCGACGATCCTGGCGACGAGGAACATCGCGATCATCGTGCCGACGCCGCGCGGCGCGGTGACGAACCCGGCCGTCTCGACCGGATAGTTCATCAGCGCCTGCATCATCGTAGGCAGCAAGGTCATCGAGCCGTAAAGCGGGATGCCGATCAGAAACATCAGCAGGGTGCCGCCGATGCAGTTCGAGTCCCTGAGGAGCCCGCGGTTGAGAAACGAGCGCTCGCCCGCGGTCGCGGTATGGACGACGAACAGGTAGAGGCCGAGAACCGCGATAGTCCCCTCGATCCAAATCTCGGTGGAGCCGAACCAGTCGAGCTGCTCGCCGCGGTCGAGCAGCATCTGCAACGCCCCGATCGCCAAGCTCAATGTCGCGAAGCCGAAGAAGTCGAAGGCCTCGCCTTGGGTGCGTCGCGTCTCATGGATGAAGACCGCGATCCCGGCCGCGGCGAGGATGCCGGGCGGGACGTTGATGTAGAACACCCAGCGCCAGTTGTAGTCGTCGGTGAGCCAGCCGCCGAGCGCCGGGCCGATGATCGGGCCGAGGATGACCCCCATACCCCACACCGCCATCGCCTTCGCATGCCGCTCGGGCGGGTTGACGTGGAGAAGGACGGATTGCGACAGCGGCACCAGCGCGGCGCCGCATACCCCCTGCAGGAGCCGGTAGGCGACCATCTGCTCGAGGCTCGTCGCCGCGCCGCACAGGATCGAGGCGATCGTGAAGCCGATCACCGAGATCAGGAACACATATTTGATCCCGAACCGACTGGCGAGCCACCCGGTCAGCGGGGTCATGATCGCGCAGGCGACGATGTACGACGTGACGACCCAGGCAATCTGGTCCTGGGCACAGGAGAAACTGCCCTGCATATGCGGCAGCGCGACATTGGCGATCGTCGTGTCGACGCCCTGCATAAACGTCGCCAGCATGATCGACGCGGTGATCGCCGTGCGATTGACCCTGCGCGGCGCCTCGGCAGCCGTGACACCCGTTGCCGTCATGCCCACCATCCTCGGCGAGTCGGGCGCCTCAGTCCATAGCGTGAGCGGTGGTGCCGCCGCCCATCCGGCGCGCCGGACGGCGCAGGAGGAGGAGGAGCGGCAAGGACGCGAGGATGATGATCACCATCAGGTAGAAATTATCGATATAGGCGATCATCGAGGCCTGGCGCGTGATCTCGGCGTTGAGAGCGGCGACGCCGCCCGGCGTCGTAAAGCTGAAATGCCGGGTGAATTCGGGGAGCTGGGTCAGCGGATTGTCGGGATGCAGTCGCTCGACCAGGCGCGAGTGGACGATCTGGGTGTTCTGCACGAGGAGCGCCTCGACGATCGAGACGCCGACGCTGCCGCCGATGTTGCGCATCAGGCTGAACATCGCCGTGCCCTGCGTCAGGTAATTCCGCGGCAAGGTCGAGAAGGTGATGACCGAGAGCGGCGTGAAGATAAAACCGAGCCCGAACCCCTGGAGCATGCCGGAGGTGAGGAGCAGCCACATGTTCATGTTCAGCGAATACCCGGTCATCTGCCATAGCGAGATCGCGGTCATCACGAGCCCGAGCAGGATGAGGAGGCGGATGTCGAACCTGCCGGCGAGGCGGGCGACGAACAGCATCGCGATGAGCGTGCCGATGCCGCGCGGCGCGATGACGAACCCGCTGGTGACGACCGGATAGTTCAGCAGCACCTGCATCATCGTCGGCAGCAGCACCATCGTGCCGTTGAGGATGACGCCGACGAAGAACATCAGGATGAACCCGGCGACGAAATTCGGGTCCTTGAGCAGCGAGCGGTTGAGGAACGAGCGGTCGCCCGCGGTCGCCGTGTGAACGACGAAGAGATAGCCGCAGAGCACCGCGATCGTAAACTCGATCCAGATTTCGCTCGACCCGAACCAGTCCTTCAGCTCGCCGCGATCGAGCATCATCTGCACCGCGCCGACCGCGAGGCTCAACAGCGCGAACCCGAATACGTCGAAGCGTTCCCGGATCGCGCGGTTGGTCTCGTGGATGAAAAGGCTGATCCCGAGCGCGCACAAAATGCCGACCGGCAGATTGATGTAGAACACCCAGCGCCAGCTGAAATTATCGGTCAGCCACCCGCCGAGCGCGGGGCCGATGATCGGCCCCATCATCGTGCCGATGCCCCAGATCGCCATCGCCTTGGCGTGACGTTCCGGCGGCTCGGTCTGGAGCAGGGTCGATTGCGCCAGCGGCACCAGCGCCGCGCCGCACACCCCCTGCATGACACGGTACAGCACGAGCTGAATAAGGGTCGTCGCCGCGCCGCACAGCGCCGACGAGATCGTGAACCCGATCACCGAGGCGAGAAAGATGTACTTGATGCCGAACCGGCCGGCGAGCCATCCGGTGAGCGGCGTCATGATCGCGGCGGCGACGATGTAGGAGGTGACGACCCAGGCAATCTGGTCCTGCGAGCAGGACAGGCTCCCCTGGATGTGCGGCAAGGCGACGTTGGCGATCGTCGTGTCGACGCCCTGCATGATCGTCGCGCAGGTGATCGACGCGGTGATCATCACGCGGTTCGCCGCGGGCCGCGCCGCCGGATCGCCCGATCGGAAAGACTGCGCCACCAATAAGCCTTTGCCGGAAAACCGTGCAGAAATCTCACATCGGCCGAGGCGCGTCGACAACCGCCGTCGCCGCCCTGGGATGCACGAAGCGAGGGTTGCGAGGGATTGCGGCGGCGATGCGGCGGCTTCCCAGCGCGGCGCGGGCGCTTTAGGATCGACTCAGCACCCCCGAGGAGGAATCGTCATGGCGAGGAAGAAGAAGATCGCGGTCGTCTGCACCGGCGCCGTCGGCGGCTATGCCGGCGCGCACATGGTCAAGGCCGGGGAGGACGTGACCTTTATCGATTTCTGGCCCGAGCACGTCGAGAAGATGAAAAAGGACGGGCTGACGGTCACCCATCTCAAAGACGTCGAGCCCTTTACCGTGCCGGTGCGCGCGCTGCACGTCACCGAACTGCAGCAGATTGCCAAGGAAGAGCCGTTCGATATCGCCTTCATCTGCACCAAGAGCTACGACACCGCCTGGGCGACGACGATGATCAAGCAATACGTCGCCGATAACGGCTATTTCGTCTCGCTGCAGAACTGCATGAACGAGGAGACGATCGCCAACATCGTCGGCTGGGGCAAGACGCTGGGGTCGATCGCCAGCTCGATCACCGTCGGGCTCAACGCGCCGGGCCTCATCGCCCGCGCCGCCGGCAAGTCAGGCGAGAAGCACACCGTCTTCCGCGCCGGCGAGGTCCACGGCCGCGTCACCCAGAGGGCCAAGGAACTGCGCGATCTGCTTGCCAATTCCGATAGCGCGATGGTCACCGAGAACCTCTGGGGCGAGCGCTGGTCGAAGCTCGTTACCAACGTGATGGGGAACGGGCTGTCGGCCTGCACCGGGATGATCACCCGCGACCTAGTCAAGAACGACGTGATCCGGCATTTCTCGAACCGTCTCGGCAGCGAGGCGATCCGGGTGGGTCAGGCGCTCGGCTACACCTTTGACGAGGTCAGCCACATGGACCCCGAGTTGATCGCCCGCTCCGGCGAAGGCGACGCGGCGGCACAGAAGGAGATCGACGACCACCGTCTCGCCGAAGCAAACCGCCCCGGCGGCGGCGAGCACCGCCCGTCGATGGGCCAGGACATGGTCAAGGGCCGCCGCACCGAGATCAATTTCCTCAACGGCTTTGTCGTGCAGAAGGGCAAGGAGGTCGGCATCGACGCCCCCACCAACGCGATCCTCACCGACATCGTCCTCCGCGTCGAACGCGGCGAGCTCAAGCCGAGCCCAGACCACATCACGGATCTGCGACTGAATTGAAATCGAGACGAATACGGGGTCTGACACGCGAGGCCCCAGCCACGCGAACCACTGAACCGCGTCCAACACCAGAGGCTCCCGTACCAGAGTGGCGGGAGCCTCTGGCCCGTGCGCGTCACGCGCTGCTCGAATGGCTCTCTCATTAGATCGTTGTGGCAGGGCTCCTCGTCGGATTCCACGCCGTCGAAGCGCTGCTCCATTATCTCCGACAGGACGATAGACTACTGTTCGGGCGATTGCCGTTGACCTATCTGTTCGATGCGGGCGATGCCACCCTCGTGATCGGGTTTCTGATTTACGGGGTGTATTCGGTCCTCAATGCGTCAGGAGCTGAGATAATGTCAGGTCCGTTGGGTAATCAAGCCGCATACGGCATGGCACCGATCAGGTCAGTGTTTCAATTTGCGTTAGCTGGATCTCCGTCTCCCTTCACGCTGGCGAGCTTCGCGAAGCGCATCGTGCAACACGCGGTGTTCTACTGCTGCCTTTTGGCGGTGGCGTTGACGGCTACCTTGTTCTTTGCCGCGCCATTGCAAATGACGGGCTTCATTCTGGTCTGCATATTCCTGGGCGCTGGGATAGGCTCGCTGGCCGCGTCGTCAGGGGCAAGGCTCAGCCGAGTTCTGCAGGGAGGAATTGCAGTCAGCTACGCAGCCGGGGCCGGAATGCTTTTCAAAATAATAGCCCTGCTGTGGCATTGAGATGATGCGCGCGATCGTCAACACCAAATCGGCGGCGGGCGGGGTTTCGATCGCCGAGGTGCCCGAGCCGGAACCGCGCGACAACGAGGCGGTTGTCGCGGTGCATGCGTTTTCGCTGAACCGCGGCGAATTGCGCCTCATTGAGACGCGCGGCGAAGGCTGGCGGCCGGGGCAGGACATTGCCGGGCTCGTCGTCAAGGAGGCCGCGAACGGCACCGGGCCCAAGGCGGGGACGCGGGTCGTCGGGCTGTGCGACTGGCACGGCTGGGCCGAGCGCGCCGCGGTGCCGAGCCATCGGATGGCCGCGCTCGCCGACAATGTTTCGTTTGGCGCGGCAGCGGCCTTACCGGTCGCGGGACTGACGGCGCTCAGGACGCTGCGGCATGGCGCGCCGCTGCTCGGGAAGCGGGTGCTGATCACCGGCGCGGCGGGCGGGGTCGGCAACCTCGCGGTGCAGATGGCGGCGCGGTCGGGCGCGCGGGTGACCGGCGTCGTCGGCAGCGCGACGCGGGCGCCGGTGCTTGACGGGCTTGGGGCCGAGGACGTCGTCGTGGGCATCGAAAACGCGCCGGGGCGATATGCCCTCATTCTCGAAAGCGCCGGCGGCCAATCGCTCGCCGAGGCGCTGGCGCGCATTGAGGCCAAGGGCACGATCGTCATCTACGGCAACTCGTCGGGCGAGCCGGCAAGCCTCAATTTCCGCGACTTCGCCGACCATCAGAACGCCCGCATCCAGGGATTCCACTATTTCACCTGCGAGCCCGAGGAGAAGTTCGGCCCCGATTTGGCGCTGATGACTGGGCTCGTCGCCGACGGATCATTGAGGCCGCGCATCATCGAGCACGATTGGCGCGACTTTCCCGAGGCGGGTCCGCGGCTGCGCGACCGCCACATCGGCGGCAAGGCGATTTTTTACATCGACCAGAAATGAACGGAGGCAAAAATGGCGATCAAAGTCGGTGACAAGGTGCCCTCGGTGACCCTGCGCTATCTCGGCCCGGACGGGGTCAAGGCGGTTACCTCAGAGGAGTTTTTCGGCGGCAAGAAGGTCGCGATCTTCGGCCTCCCCGGCGCGTATACCCGCACCTGCTCGTCGCGGCACCTGCCGGGCTACGTGCAGAATTCGCCAGCGCTCAAGGCCAAGGGGCTCGACACGATCGCGTGCCTTTCGGTCAACGACGCCTTTGTGATGAACGCCTGGGGCAAGGAGCACAATGCCGGCGAGCACGTCGTGATGCTCGGCGACGGCAGCGCCGATTTCACCAAGGCGATCGGGCTCACCGTCGACCGCACCGAAGCGGGGATGGGCATCCGCTCGCAGCGCTATTCGATGATCGTCGACAACGGCGTCGTGACCCACCTCAACGTCGAGCCGTCGGGCGAATACGGCGTATCGAGCGCCGAGGCGATGCTGGCGGGGTTGTAGGAACAGCCCTGCCCTCAGTAACAAAACCCTCCCCCTGAATGGGGGAGGGAATGGGCGGGGGTGGTGATGCGATGATCACTTCCGAGATCACCCCCTCCCTGCCCTCCCCCATCGAGGGGGAGGGTTCAAGTGCTTGCTTCTTGGATTAGTGCATCGCCGTCCCCGCCGCGGCCAACGCGAAGCCGATCGGCGGCCGCTCAGGGGCTTTGAAGCCCATCGGGCGGTCCTCTTCGACCACGACACCATCGAGCGCGATGCGGCCGTCGACGATGGTCAGCGAGAGGATGCGGGGTTCCTGCATCTCCTCGGCGTCGCCCTCGTCGAGCAGGCGCTCGGCGATCGGGTCTTCGACCAGCCCTTGCAGCACCCGCTTCAGCGGCCGGGCGCCGAAGGCCGGGTCCCAGCCGAGTTCGACGAGGCGGCGGCGGGCCGGCTCGTCGGCGGCGAGGATCAGACCGCGCTCGGCGAGGCGGTTGTTGATCTGGGCGAGCTGGATGTCGACGATCCGCCCCATCTCGCCGCGCCCCAGCCGGCCGAAGACCAGCACGTCGTCGAGCCGGTTGAGAAACTCGGGCCGGAACGCCTTCCGCACCGCGTCCATAACCTCGTCGCGGGCATTGTCGATGCTCTCGTCCTCGCTGAGCGCGAGCAGCGCGTCGGCACCGAGATTCGAGGTCATGATCAGGATCGCGTGGCGGAAATCGGCCGTGCGCCCCTGCCCGTCGGTCAGCCGCCCGTCGTCGAGCGCCTGCAACAGCACGTTGAGCACGTCCGGATGCGCCTTCTCGACCTCGTCGAGCAGCACGACCTGGTAAGGCCGACGGCGGATGCGCTCGGCGAGCGAGCCGCCGTCGTCATAGCCGACATAGCCCGGCGGCGAGCCGATCATCCGCGACACCGTGTGCTTCTCCATGTACTCGGACATGTCGAGCCGGGTGATCGCGTTCTCGTCATCGAACATGAACTGCGCCAGCGCCTTGGCGAGCTCGGTCTTGCCGACGCCGGTAGGACCGAGGAACAGGAACGACCCCGTGGGCCGCGTCGGGTCCTTGAGCCCGGCACGGGCGCGGCGCACCGCCTTGGCGACGGCACGGACGGCCTGGGCCTGGCCGACGACGCGGGCCGACAGCTTCTGCTCCATATCCCGGAGGCGCTGCCGCTCGGCCTCAAGCATCCGGTCGACCGGGATTCCGGTCCAGCGGGTCACGACCGCGGCGATGTCGCGAGCCGTCACCTCCTCGCGTTCGGTCGAGGCGCGGGCCTCGGCCTCGGCGAGCCGGCGTTCGAGATCGGGGATCACCGAGTAGGTCAGCTCGCCGGCGCGGCCCCAGTCGCCATCGCGGCGGGCGTGATCGAGTTCGGTGTTGGTCTCGCTCAGCTCTTCCTTGAGCCGCCGGTCTTCATGGCGGCGCGACTGCGAATTCCGCCAGATTTCCTGCTGCGACGCCTCCTCGCGCTCGGCCTGCTCCAGTTCGGTCTCGAGCTTTACCAGCCGCTCCTGCGAGGCGCGGTCGGGCTCGGCCTTCAGGGCCTCGCGCTCGATCTTGAGCTGCATGACCTTGCGGGCGACCGCGTCGAGCGCCTCGGGCTTCGAGTCGATCGCGATGCGGACACGCGAGGCAGCCTCGTCGACGAGGTCGATCGCCTTGTCGGGAAGGCGGCGGTCGCCGATGTAGCGTGCGGAGAGCTGTGCGGCCGCGACGATCGCCGCGTCGGTGATGCGGACGCCGTGATGCACCTCGTAGCGGCCCTTGATGCCGCGGAGGATCGACACCGCGTCGTCGAGCGACGGCTCGTCGACCGTGACCGGCTGGAAGCGCCGCGCCAACGCCGCATCCTTTTCGATGTAGCGGCGGTATTCGTCGGGCGTGGTCGCGCCGAGGCAGCGCAATTCGCCGCGCGCCAAGGCGGGCTTCAGCATGTTCGACGCGTCGATCGCGCCGTCGATGCGGCCGGCGCCGACCAGCATGTGCAGCTCGTCGATAAAGAGGATGATCTTGCCGTCGGCCGCCTTGACCTCGGCGAGGACCGCCTTCAGCCGCTCCTCGAACTCGCCGCGGAACTTGGCGCCGGCAAGGATCTGGGTCAGGTCGAGCGCCAAGAGGCGCCGGTCCTTCAGCCCCTCGGGCACATCGCCGGACGCAAGCCGCTGGGCGAGACCCTCGACGATCGCGGTCTTGCCGACCCCGGGGTCGCCGATAAACACGGGGTTGTTCTTGGTGCGGCGCGCCAGCACCTGGATCGTGCGGCGGATCTCGTCGTCGCGGCCGATGACCGGATCGAGCTTGCCGGCGCGAGCCTCTTCGGTCAGATCGCGGGCGTATTTCGACAGTGCCTGCCAATCCTGCTCGGCCGACGGCGCGTCAGCCTTGCGGCCCTGGCGCAGCGCGGCGAGCGCCTTGCGCAGCGCGGCGCGATCGACGCCCGCGCGGGAAAACTGATCGCCCAGCGCCCCGGCGAGCCCGGCGAGCAGCCGCTCCGCGGTGACAAACTTGTCGCCGCCGGCATGCGCCGCCTCGGCCGCGCTCTGCAGCACGGCGGCAAGCTCGGGCGACATGTAGATCGGGTACGGCCCGTCGGCGGTGACGGGGGGCAGCCGGCCGAGGCGCTCCTCGGCGCCGGCCGACAAGAGATCGGCATCGCCGCCGGCCTCACCCACGATGCGCCGCGCGAACCCGTCCGGTTCCTCGAGCAGCGCCTTTAGCAGATGTTCGGGGAGACAATTCTGATGACGGCTCGCCAGCGCCGCCATCTGCGCAGCCTGCAACAGGCCGCGCGCAGAGTCGGTGAAATTCACGAAGTCCATAGCGGCCCCTCGTCTGCCCGCCCTCCAGGAGGCGCGGGAGGCATCGACCGCGGTCCGCCCTATGCGCGACCGCCGACACCGTGAGGATGAGATGGGAGTAACTGCGCGGAAATCAAGGCGATCAGGCGAGGGCCTGGATGGCCGGGTCAAGCCAGGCCCTCGGGACATGGATGGCCGGGAGAAACAGCCGGGGGCGGCTCACGCCTCTTCGGTGCGCTCCTGCGGGCGGGTCGCGCCGGTGGGGGCGGCGCTCTCGTCGGGCTCGCAAGGGTTTGGCCAGTTCCCGCCGTAGCCCTTGCCGACAAAGGCGAAGAATCCGCCCTGGGCAACGGCGGCAGCGCACATCATCCCGAGCATGTTGACCGTTCGGGCGGCTGGGCTGACCGCCTCCTTGGCGCGACGTTCGTAGGTTCTATACATCTGCGCCGGGTCCATGTCCGGGTTCCTGTTCGCTGCCGCCATCTCACCGCTACTAACCGCGTCCGGGCCCGTGGGGGGTCGGGTCGGCCGGATTTGGTGGGTATTTTATGCGTCCCGCGGCTCGAAAACTCCAAAGTATTTGATGGTTAATTGAAGGGCCTTAACGATAATCGCGCCGGGTTCGCGAGAATCACCGGCATTACGGATCCTTGCAAGGTCCACGGGATCATTCCCGCATATCGATAAAATATATCTTATATCAAGACTTTACCGTAGCATCTCGACGGCGCGGTTTGCGCCGCCGGAGCAAAAGTTCGATCGTCGGCCGCGCATGGAGACCACCAGCCTCAACCGTTTTTCGACGACGCTGACCGAGCTTGCGACCCCGACCCGGGCGGTCGATCCGGGGACCGCGCGGCTGCAGGGCATGGTGGTGACTTATCGCGAGGCGCTGCGGCGGGTAGACCGGGCGAAACGGCCCCTCGAATGGGCGATGGCGCAGAACGGGTTCGGCAACGCGCTCCGGCTGCTCGGCGAGCGCGAGCGCGACCCGGCGTGGCTCGAAGAGGCGCTCGCGGCCTATCGGGAGGCGCTGCAGGAGGCGCGACGCGACCGCGCTCCGCTCGACTGGGCGATGGTCCAGAACAATCTCGGCGTCGCGCTGCGCACCTTGGGGCTGCGCGAGAGCGGCACGGGGATGCTGCACGAGGCGGTCGCCGCCTATCGCGAGGCGCTCAAGGAATACCGGGCCGAGCGCGTGCCGCTCGATTGGGCGATGACCCAGAACAACCTCGGCGCCGTCCTCCGCAATATCGGCGACCGTGAGGAAGGCAGCGACCGGCTGCAAGAGGCGATCTCGGCATGCCGCCAGGCTCTCAAGGTGCGCACCCGCGAGCGCGCCCCGCTCGATTGGGCGATGACGCAGAACAATCTCGGCAACGCGCTCGCCAGCCTCGGCGAGCGCAGCCGCGAGCCGGTGCTGCTCTCCGCCGCGGTCGACGCCTATCGCCGCGCGCTGACCGTGTACCGGCGCGACCGCAACCCGCTCGATTGGGCGATGACCCAGAACAATCTCGGCAATGTGCTGTCCGCACTCGGCGAGGCCAAAAGCGACGACCAGATGCTCGTCGCTGCGGTTGCGGCCTATCGCGAGGCGCTCAAGGAATACCGGCGCGAGGTGGTGCCGCTCGACTGGGCGATGGGACACAACAACCTCGGCAACGCGCTCGCGCGGATCGGCGAACGCGAGATCGGTACCGCACGGCTCGAAGAGGCGGTCGAGGAATACCGGCTCGCGCTCATCGAATACGGCGCCGAGCGCATGCCGCTCGACTGGGCGATGACCCAGAACAACCTCGGCAGCGCGCTCCAGCGCATCGGCGAGCGCGAGGGCGGCACCGCGCGGCTCGAAGAAGCGGCGGCCGCGTACAATTCCGCGCTCTCCGCGTTCATCGCCGCCAACGCGATCCGCTATCTGCAGATCTGCTGGGAAAACCGCGACCACGTCGTCGCGCTGATCCAGCGTCGGCGCGAAGGCGAGACGGTCGGCGAAAAAACCGCCGCCGGACCGTAGGAAGCGCCGGCGTGTCGCCCGCAGTTTCGCCCGCATATTCGGCAAACGCGGGCGAGAGGCCCGCGCTCCTTGCCCGGCCTTCGCTGGCCGGACGAACGGCGCACAAGAAAGAGAAACCAGCGGTCATCAACCCATGGAACGCTGTCCGGGCGGCCACGTTGACGGAACGCAGATCAGGAGAGTCCCATGAAACGCCCCTCCTGTTGGTTGTTTGCAACCGCCTTGATCGTAGCGTCGTCCTCCGCTGCGCTCGCCATGCAGAAGACCGGATGGGACGGCACGTGGAGCGGCGCGTGGGGAGGGCAGCCGGACCAGGCGACATCGGTGACCATCGCCAACGGTAGGGTCGTAAGCTTCACGTACCAAGGCATGTCGCACCCCGTGGCGAGCAGCAATGTGGCCGCTACCGCGATCACATATCAGGACCAAGGGAACGTCGTTACGCTCACCAAACGAAGCGAGACGACTGCGGCGGCGACGTTGCAAACCGGAATGGGCAACGCGACCGCCGTGCTCACGCGGCAGTAACGACTTTGGTTGTTGGGGTAATCCCAGCATACTACTCCGCGGCCTTTTGGTACTCCGCCAGCGTCGCTTCGAGCCGGGCGATCTCCGCGGCGATGTCCTGCACGGTCGCGGCGCCCTTGGTGGCCAGTTCGGCGGCAACGATGTTCTGCGTCGCCAGCAACAGCTCGCGCAGGCCGGCGCCGCCGAGGCTGGCGGAGCAGCTGCGCAGGGCCTGGACCGCGGCGTTGAACCCATAGGCGTCGCCGACCGCCGCGGCGCCGCCCAGATCCTTCATGATCTGGCGGGAGTCGGCGCGGAACGCTTCGATCACATCGGCGAAAAACGCGGTGTCGCCACCGAGCGAGACCAAGGCGTCGACGGCGCGGCGGTCGACCGGTCCCGGGGCCGGACGGCTGAACCGCGGATGGGACGAGATCTCGGTGACCGTTGCCTCGGGCGCCGGTGCGGCGGGAGGCGGCGGGCGCGGCACGATCAGGTCGATTGCGGCGGTGAGCCGGCTTGGCTCGAGCGGCTTCCCGAGCACGCTGGCGGCGCCGGCACTGGCGAAGAGGATCGCCGCCTCGGGGTCGGAGTCGCCGCTGAGCACAAGGATCGGCACCTCCGGCCGCGCCTCGTAGAGCCGCTCGACCGCAGCCGCGTCCTCGATCGTGCCGGCGGCGAAATCGACGAGGATCAGGTCGATCGGCCGCGCCGTCAGCATGTCGAGCGCCTGGTCGGCGTCGGCGACGAGATGCGCCATGCAGCGTGCGCCGAACAGGATCTGCTCGATGATCTTTCGGTTCATCGCATTGGTCGCGGCGACGAGGATCTGCGGCGGCCCGCGCCGGAGGGGCGGCGGCGGAGGCGATGCGGGCGGCGTCTGGATGGGCAGTGGCGTCGCGGCCGGCTCCGTCCTGGCGGCTGGCGGCGGCTCGGGGGCGAGGACCGGGGCGGCCAGCGGCTCGGCCGGGAACCAGTCGGCGGTGCCGACGCGCAGCGCGTGCAGCGTGCTTTGGAGGACGCCGGGGGTGAACGGCGCCGACAGGATCGCATCGAGGACGCCGTCGGCGAGGCCGATGACGCTGTCGATCCGTGCCTCGGCGGCGACGAACAGCACGTAAGGCGCCGCGGCCGGGTTGGCGCGGCCGGCACGATGCGCCCAGCTCAGCCCCGACAGCACGTCGTCGCGCCCGTCGACGATCAGCGCCGGTCGTTGCTCATCGGGCATCAGCGCCTCGACATGGGCAAAGGCGTCGTCGCCGGCGCCGATCCAACGCGGGATCGCACGCCACTGCCGAAGCGATGCGGCGAGCTCGGCCGCAAACGCGCCGTCCTCGGTCACGATCAGCACCGGCAGCCGGTCGAGGTCGAGCAGCAGCGCCGCGGCAGCACGGTCGAGCGCGAACGGCAGCTCGGCCGACAGCTCGATCCCCTTGCGTGCGACCCCGGAGCGGGCGAACCGGCCTCCCATCGCCACCGCGAGCACCCCAGCCGCCGCCAGTTCCGGATCATTGCCGCGCGCGGCAGCGCCGGGCACGACGCGGCCGCCGTGCTCACGCACAACGACGCGCAGATGCACGCTGTCGCCAGCGATCTCGACGAGGTCGAGATGGACGGCGATCCCGGCCCGCTCCGACCGGCGCAAGGCGGCGGCGACCAGCATCATCAACAACTGGCGTAGCTGATGCGGCCAGCCGCGGAGCTCGTAAGGAAGCCGCGGGTCGATGCGCACAGCGAGCGTGGTGCCGCGGTCTGCCGCTTGCGGGCGCAGCGCGGCAACGGCGCCGTGGACGAGCTGATAGAGATCGAATGGACGCGTTTCCGGGGCGAAATCGCCGGTCTCGATCGCGGCGTAGGTCGGCAATTCGTCAGCCTGGACCAATGCGGCACGGGCGCTCAACCGCATGCGGGCGATGATCTCGGCCTCTTGCGGCGAGAGGTCGGTGCGGTCGAGCCGGGCGCCGGCGCGCAGAAGGGCCTTCAGCGACTCGCGCACCCCGTCGCCGAGCCCGGCGTAGAGCCGGGTTCGTTCCGCCGCGCCGGCATCCGCGGCGGCCGCCGCCGTCGCCCGCCGCAGCATCCCCCCGACCTGCGCCGGCAGCAGCACGATCGCGGCTACGGTGCCGAGCGACAGGAGCGGCTGGGCCCACCAGAACCGCGTCGTCGCGACCACCGTTGCAAAGCCGGCGAGGGCGGCGATGATCGTCCGTCGCCCGCCATCACGGATCGCCACGTAGAGATACGCGGCGCTCCACGCCGCGGTCAGAAAATCGCCGGCATGGAGAAAGGCCGAGACGAGGCCGACATCCACGGCGATCGCGACGCCACGGCGGACCCACGACGGCGACGGCGCGACGATCGCGTGCAGCAGAAAGAGCCAGGCGCAGGCGAGACCGAGCGCGGTGACGACGACGCAACCGGCGACCACCTCGCGATACGGCGACACGGCGCCGAGGCCGAGCGCATAGGCGAGCATCGCCGCCGCCAGCAGGACGCGCCCGACCGCGCGGCCCGGCTCGCTGTCGGCCCGCACGCGGCCAAGGCCGCGCAACCCGCGCCAGGAGGCCGCAACCGCCGTCGCGGCAGGCGCCGCGACCAGCGCCGTCGCCAGCACGATCCCGCTGCCCGACATCGAGAGAAGAGCCAAGCCGCCGGGGACGAGCACGGCCCAGGCCGGCAGACCGAAAGCCGCCACGGCGAGCGCGAGCAGGCGCGGCGACGGCAACCTTGCCGGCGTTCCCCGCCACAAGCCCGCTAGCGCCTTTCGCATCGCCTATCCCAAAGGCCAAACGCGGCCCGGCGCCCCACCGTCGGGGGCACGGCAGGAACTCGCAAATCTATATCAAGCCGGGAGGCCTCGGATTTCTGATTCCCGAGGCGGCGGATGGGTGCCGCACAGGGCGGGACTTAGGAGATTTGCGGAGAGATCCGCTTTGCGGCCCAGGGACGGATCGCCTGCGCCACAGCGAATCGCCCCCCTCTTCAGATCGTCTTGGCGGGGCTTGGCCCGGCCGCCCGCGCATCGTTCAAGACGAGGCCGCGCCGCCCGTCACCGGGCAGGCGCGTCGTGGGTACCCGGGGCCAAGCCCGGGCAAAGTGCACTCTCTCCTTTAGAGGACCAGCTTACGGCAGCAAGAGCATGCCGATGCGGAGGACGCTGGTTACCGTGGGATCGCCGACGGAGACTTGTTCTTCGGGATTGTACATCTTGATCATCAGCGGGCCGATGCCGTCGCCGATGACGACGCCCGCATCGGCGGTGCCGTCGGTGCGCTGGAAGAACGCGATGTCGCCCATCGCCACCGGGGTGCGCGGGTCGACCAGCGCGAGGGTGCCGGGACGCATCAGAAAGCCGAGGCGCTGCGAGAAGTTGCGGACGAGAAAGCACTCGTCGTGGGTGCGCAGGAGATCGCGCACCTGGATGCGGTCGATCGCCGCGTCGAGATCGATCGCGAAGCGGTGGCTGCCGTCCTTGCCGGTCTTCATCTGACCGTAGACGGGCAACGACACCGCCTCGGCCGGGGCACCGACATAGCGGATGCTGCGCCGCATCGCATAGCGCTCGAGCGCGCCGAGCCGGCCCCATTTCGCGTCCTCGCGCAGCAGCGAGCGCGGCACCCGCGGCAGCAGCCGCTCGGGCGGAACGCCGTTCTTGAGCTGCTCAAGATTTTCCTCGGTGCGCTTTTCGAAAAGCGCGATCAGATCCTCCCCCGACATGCCGTAGAGCTTGGCGACCGCGTCGATCTCGTCGGCCTGGATGATGCGGCTCGCCATCTCGACGCGGTGATATACCGAGAGGGTCATGCCGATCGCGCTGGCGACCTGCTGCATCGTCTTGCCATGCTTTTTCCGGAGCTGCGCCAGCACATAGCCGGTTGCAGCGGCGCCGCTGGCGATCGAGTTGCCGATGATCTCCTGCTGCGCGCGCTGCCACCGCTCGACCCCTTGCGACGAATCGCGGCCGCTGACGACCGGAATCTCGTCGGGCTGGCAATGGAGGATCTGGGCGAGCTCGGTGAGCTGCAAATTCGTCAAGCGGCGCTCGCCGCTTTCCATTTTGGAAATGGTCGATTCGCCGATCGGGGGCGACATCATTCGGCCAAGCTGTTCCTGCGTGAGTTGCCTCCTCAGACGGAACTCTTTGATATTATTAGGAAAGACGATTTCGGCCCTGGTGCGCATTGCCGCCTCCGCCCCCATAGATTGAAATTTTTTCATTTATCGTCAAGCTACCCAATCGGGGGATTCGCCGCGGATCGTCGACAAATACCGCGAATCGGCCGGTGGCGAATCCGCTGCTGGAACGGCTTACGGGCGAATCGGCGGTGTGGCGCAGTACGAATCGAATCTTGAGCCGCCGAGGTATGGATGGTCCGGCAGGAACGACTTGAAGCGGTACACACACGGACCGACGACCCGATCCGCCTCGACGCCGGCACGACGCCCATCGTCGAAGAAACAGAATGCCTCGAAGAAATCCTCGAGGCGTTTCGCGACATCGCCGACCGCGACGACATCCACCAGGCTGCCGCCCGCCTCGAACGGGTGCAGGCATGGATCCGCCGCGCCGCCGAACTTGCCGCGGCCGACCCGATCTTCGCCGGGTTGAGGCTCGTTTCCTGAGCCTCTATCGGAGCCCGACGGAGCGGCATTAGTTGCCGTCTTCGCCCGGTTTCGAATCGAGGCCCATCAGCTTTTTCGCGATCGTCATCGGGTCGACCTGATAGGTCCCGTTCTGGATCGCCTGCTGCAGCGCGTTGACCTTGGTCTCGTCGACTCCCGGCGCGTTGTTCGCCGCCTGGATGATCTGGGCGAGCAGCGCCTGGGTCTGGCCGACATCGGCCTGGTCGGTCGCGGGCGCGGCGGTTTGCGACGCCGCGCCGTCGTTGGCCGCCTGGGCCGCGCCGGCCTGCCCAGCGTTGCCGACGCCGAGCGAAATGTGGGGCGCGTTGGCCGTTACGCCATTGATCGGATCAGGCATGGTCACCTCTGCCGCTCAAAACGGCGTCTTCGCCGGGGTCGCGCCAGGCGATGGCGTCGGGAAAGATTTTTCGCCAGGTATTGGCCAGTTCCTCGAGCGCGACTCGGCCCGCCGCGATCGCCTCGAGGTCGTCGTTCACATTACCCTTCACGATAGCCGCAAGCGCGTATTGATACACGCTCGCGAGGCAATCGCTGAGGGCGCCGGGGGCCGTGCCGCTGAGGCCCAGCATGAATTCGACGACCCCGCCGGCCGAGCCGAGCGCCTTGGCCTTTTCGACCTTGTCGCCGGCCTGGATCGCCATCTCGGCCCGCATCAGAAGCATGCGCGCGGCGTCGAGACCCATCTTGAGAAAATCCTCGGGCGCCGCGCCGACGCCTTCCATCACGCGATAGGCCGCCGGGCCGGTCAAAGTCTCTCTGGTACCGATCATGGCTCAGCCTCCGCCGGAGGATTGGTTGAAGAAGGTGGTGAGGAAACTGCTGACCGTGTTGAGCTGGGACAGCGTCGCTTGCGCCTGGGTGAATTGCTGGGTCAACAACTGGGTCTCCTGCTGCGCCTGCGCGAGGAGCTGGTTGACCTGCGTGTTCATCGAAGTGAGCGTCGCGTTCAGCGTGCCGATCTGACCGGTCACCCCGCCGCTGCCGCTCGCCAGCGCCGCGGTGACGAGGCTCGACAGCGACGCGAACACGCCCTCGCTCACTGAGACGCTGCCGAGACTGCCGGTGAGCCCCGCCCCGATCTGCAGCGACAGGCCCCGGGCCGGACCACTGTCGGTGACCGTCATGATCCCGCCGGTACCGCTCGCGGCCTCGCCGTTGATCGTGCCGACGACGGTGCCGCCCGAGTTCGACGCGACGTTGACCGCATAGGTGCCGGCCGAGGCCGAGCCGATGCCCTCGACCGCGACGCCGGGATTGGATGCCGTGCCGATCTCGCCCAAGAGCGAGGCGACCGCGCCATAATTCGTCTGCGCCGCGGTCTCGAAGGTGTTCGCATTGAAGGTGACGGAGCCGCCGCTCGTGACCGTGAAGCCGATCGTGCTGAGCGACGAATATGGGCTACCGAGGGCAGCGTTCGGGTTCGTGGTGGTGCTGACGGCGGTCAGCAGATCGCTGCGGATGATCTCGACACCGATATTGCCGAAGAGCGGGCCGCCGCCGCTCGCCTGGGTAAAGGTGGCGCTTTGGGCGATCGTACCCAGCACGTTGTTGATCGCCGAGACGAGATTTTGCGCCGCGCTCTCGAGAGCGGTCGCGTTCTGCGTAACCTTGACCGTCGCCGAGCCGCTTTGCGCGAGCGTCAGGCTGAGGCCGGGAACGACGCCGTTGATCGTGTTGGAGCCGCTGGTGATCGTCAGACCGTCGAGCGAGAACGACGCGTTCGCCGCCGCGGTCGTCAACCCCATGCCGGTACCCGAGGTGACCGGGCTGTAGCTGAGCCCTGCGAGGGAGCCCGAGCCGGAGACCGTGAATGCGTTGGCGGTTCCGGTTCCGTTACCGGCGAGCACCAGATGATAGCTCGAACCGTCGAACACGACCGACGCCTGGACCCCTGCGTCCGCCTGATCGATCGCCTGCGCGATGTCGGCCAGGCTGGAACTGCCGCTGGCGATGGTGACGTTGACGGCGGTTTGATTGCCCACCTGGATCGTCAGGGTACCGGCGCCGAGCGAACCGCTGGCACTGGCCGAGCCCGACGACAGGAGGCTTTCTGCCGCCGCGAGGTGAATGCCGGTCAGCGCGTAGGTACCCGGCTGGCTCGTGTTGGCGGCTGTCGCCGTCACCGCACCGCTGGGCGACACGCTTACCGACCGCTGCGCCAGCGTCTGGATGCTCGTCAATCCACCCAGCGCCGTTTGCAGCTGCGAGAGCGCGCCTTGTACCTGGGTCAGGGCAGTCACCTGGGCCTGGATCGGCTTTTCCTGGGCTTGCAGCACCCCGGCGGGAAGCTGATTCGCGGCCTGCGCCTGCTGTATGAGCGAGGTGATCTGGCTAGAGCTGAGTGCGTCGCTCACCGCCATTTGTCGCTCCTAACCCTTTCCTTCGGCGGTGTCCGCCCCCGGGAGGATCCCGAGGGCGGACGGCCCCGCGCTACCGATCTACGCGTACTCTTGCCGTTCTCTCGCCGCGCCTACTGGAGCAGCTTGAGGAACGCCTGCTGCATTTGAGCCGACTGGGCCAGCGCCGACACGCCCGCCTGCTGCAGGATCTGCTGCTGGGTAAGCTGGGTGCTGACCTGCGGGATGTTGGCATCCTGCACGGTCGACCGCGCCGAGGTCAGATTGGTCTGGGTCGTCTGCAGGTTGTTGACGGTGGCCTGCAACCGCTGCTGCGTCGCGCCGAGTTGGCTGCCCTCGGTTTCGAGCTGCTGGAGCGCGAATTGGACGACGTTGAGGGCCGCCGACGCGCCCGCAGTGGTGCTGACGTTGATGCTGGCCAGAGACGACAGCGTCGAGCCCGTGTTGAGGCCGATATCCGAAGCGGACGAGCTGAGGCCGAACGACTGGCTCGACTGCAGCGTCACCAGCCCCTGGATCGTCACGCCGCTGTCGTGGCCGGAGCCGGCGCCGATCGCGATGGGCGTCGTGCCGCCCGACGTGAACACGGCGTTACCGGTAAAGCCGGAGATCGCGATGTTGTCGCCCTGGGACTGCGTCAGCACCAGATTGTTCGCCGAGTTAACCGATGCGACGATGCCGGTCTGGCCGGTCGTGCCGTTGATCTGGTTGACCAGCGAGGACAGACCCGAGGCGGTATCCGCGCTGATGGTGCCGGAGATGGTGACCCCGTTGGTCACGCTGCCCCCGCCCGCGGTCCCGTTGCCGTTACCGAGGGTGAACGAGAATGTGCCGGTGGTGGTCACCGCCAGGGCGACGCTGGTCGTGGCGCTGGCCGTGACGTTGGTGCTCGAAGTGACGGCGTTGATCGCCGCCGCGACGTTCTCGGCCGACTCCGTCGCCGTGACCGTGACGCTGTGATTGCCGGACGAGCCCGATACGCCAAAGCTGCCCGCGGTGAAGGCGCCGGTGCCGGCCGAGGTGACCGCATAGGAAGCGCCCGTGTTGTCGCCGACGGCGCCGGTGCTCGCACCCGCGGTGTGGTACGGACCGCTGGTGGTGCTGGCCGACGAGTTGTAGGCGCCGATATTGTTGGCGGCAGTGCTGGTCAGCGACAGGCCGATCGTCTGACCCGCATCCGCGCCCACCTGGAAGTTGATGTTCTGGAAGGTGCCGTCGAGCAGGTTGACGCCGTTGAAATTCGTCTGCGACGAGATCGTCGAAACCTGCGCCTGCAACTGCGAGACGACCTGCTGCAGGGCGGACAGCTGCTGCGATGTGGCGCCGCCGTTCGCGGCCTGGTCGGCGATGCTGGCGATGTTCTGCAGGATGTTGACCTGCTGGGTGATCGCGCCGTCCGCGGTCTGGACCAGCGAGATCGCCTGGTTGGCGTTCGACGCGGCCTGGGTGATGCCGCTGATCTGCGCCGTAAAGCCCTGAGCCGCAATGTAGCCCGCGGGGTTGTCGGCCGGCGAATTGATCTGAAGCCCGGTCGACAGTTCCTGTTCCAACGTGCTGGTCGTGTTCCCGTTATTGGCCAACGCGTTCAATGCGTAGAGCGCACTGACGTTGGTATTGATACTTCCTGCGAGCATCGTTTGCCTCCTGATGCCGACCGCGCCGGGCCTGCGGGCCGGAACGGACTGGGTCAACCCAGGGAACTGATGACGACGCCAACCCTTCAGGCGCGACCGATCAGGCCCCCTACCAGGCAAAAGACGGACGCTTGCAGAATTTGTTGCAACGAAATCAGTAAAAATCTGGATTTTTAATTTCGACCGGAAATGCTTGGAATCTTTACGATGTATAGACGAATGGCTCACCGCACGCACTCGCCATTCGGCGAAAGCGCACCCACAAAATCCTTGCGAAAAAGTGAAAACGCGCTCACGGCAGCCAGGCGCGGCGCCACTGGTCGAGGTGATCTTCGAGCAGCCAGTCGGCCAGTACGGCCTGGCGCAGCTTGGCGCCTGCCGCCTCGAGGGCAACCCGGTCGGCCACCAGCTCCCGGATGCGGGCGATCCAGTCGGCCGGGCGGTTGCGAACGCGAAACACCGGCAGGTTGCCTTGATAGGGCAGGATGTCGGTGCACAGGACCGGATAGCCGAGGACCCCGTATTCGAGAAGCCGCAGGTTGCTCTTGCACTCGTTGAACGGGTGCGGAGCGAGCGGCGCGATCGCGAGGTCAAGATCGAGTGAGGCGAGGGTTTTGGCGTAGTCGATTAAGAGCACCCATTCGTGGTACTCGGCAACCATCGGGCGCAGCGCGTCGGGACACATCCCGAAAAAGACCCAGTCGACGTCCTTCCGCGTCGCCTCGACGACCGAGGCGATCAGCGCGAGATCGCCCGTATGCCCGACCGCGCCGGCCCATCCGACCCGCGGCTTGCCATCGCGCCGGCGCCGCGGCGCGAGGCCGAGCCAGCGCGACTTTTCGAGCCGGTTGGGGGAGACGACGATGTTGTCCGAGTACTTCCGGAAATGGCCGGCGAGCGGCTCGGTGCTGACGACGAGCCGGTCGCACAACCCGACCGCCTTTTTCAACCGGTCGCCGACATCCGCCGGGATCTGCGCCCGGTGCGCGCTTTGCTGCGGCAGGTTGGTGATCAGGTCGTCCATCTCGAAGACGCGATAGGCGCGGCTGAGATGCTTGACCTGCTCGATGAACTCGATCTGGTTCCATTCGAGCTGGCGCTGGAAGACCACGCTTTCGGGCGCCATGCGCGCGACCTCGGGCGGCGTCATCAGACGCATCGTCTGATAGGTGTGGACGAGGCCCGACTTGAACAGCGCGCGACTTGGCGCGATGACGCGGTACTCGCCGCAGCCCTCACGATCGGCGGCGTAGACGAGCACGCGCTCGCGCGGGCGAAACGCCGGGTCCCAAGTCGGCGCACTCTCGGTCTCGACCGAAAAGCCGAGGCCGAGCGACGACAGGTTGCGGTTGTAGGCTTCGTCGAAGGCGATGCGCGGCATCCACTTGTCGAACATCGCGATGCTTTCGCGGCGAAAGCGCGCGTTCTTCTCGGCGATCGCCTTTTTCTCGACATTGGTCGCGCGCTGGCTGACCCCGGCCTCGTGCAGAAGCTGCGCGTACGGAGTCCAGACGACGAGATGCCCGGCCTCGCGCAGCTTGAGGCAGTAATCGACATCGTTGAACGACACCGCGAAGACGGTCTCGTCGAGCCCGCCGACCGCGTCGTAGAGGTCGCGGCGGGTCACCATGCAGGCCGCCGTCACGGCCGAGAAATCCTGCGGAACCAGGAGCCGCCCCCAATAGCCGGGCGTGGTGCCGGGGTCGCGGTTGTACGGATGGTCGGCCGGCGAGCCCCAGCCGACGCCGAGCACGACGCCGCCGTGCTGGATCGTCCCGTCCGGGAAATAGAGCTTGGCCCCGACCGCGCCGACATCGGGACGCCGCGCCAGCGCCATCATCTCGCCGAGCCATTCGCCGTCGAGCGGCGCGGTGTCGTTGTTGAGCAGGCAGATATAGTCGCCCTGCGCCGCCTCGCGGACAGCGCGGTTGTTCATCGCCGAGTAGTTGAAGGCGCCGGGATGGCGGAAGACCCGCAGCCGTCCGCCGATCTCGGCCAGCTTTGCCTCGATCGCATCGAGGTACTCGCAGGCATCGGTCTCGTCGCTGCCGTTGTCGACGATGACGATCTCGTAATTCTCGTACGTCGTGACCTTCAGCACGGTCTCGACGCAGCGCTTCAGCAGCGAAAGCTGGTTCTTGGTCGGAACGATGATCGAGACGAGCGGGTCGGCACCGTCATGGCGGTAGCGGATGCGGCAGGTGTGGGCCGGGTTTCCCGCCTCGACAGTCGCCGCGATCCCGAGCCGGTCGAGATGCATCTGCACGAGCCGCGGCAGGTCGGCGAGGATGTCGGCCGCCGCGCGCCGCGTGCGGCCGGAATCGGTGAAGCGGTGGTAGAGCACATCGGCGACATGGCCGAACTCGGCGGCGCCCAGATGTTCGGTGAGGCGCAGCGCGAGGTCGTATTCCTCGATCCCGTCCCAGTGCACATCGAACCCGCCGATCCGCGCGAAGAGCTCGCGCCGCACGACGAGAAGCGCGCCCATGTAGGGCGCGCTGCGCAACAGGTCGATGTTGAGATCGGGTTTGAAATGCGGCTGCGAGCGTGCGCCCTGGAGGTCGATCTTGTCTTCGTCGGTATAGAGCGCCGACCAGTCGGGATGGCGAAAAAGGGCGTCGATCATGGCGAAAAGGGCGTGCGGGGCGAGCTGGTCGCCGGCATCGATCAATGCGATCAGCGGTGCGCTCGACGCAAGCAGCGCGCGGTTGAGCCGCTCGATCGGGCGCCCTTCGCCGCCTTGATGCCAAACGAGGCGAGGGATCGCGGTGAAGGCGTCCGGCATCGGCGCCTCGGCGACCGCGTGCAGGACCCAGTCGCCTGCGGCCTGCATCAACAGCGAGCGGAGCGTCAGCGCCACCGTCGTCTCGCCGCCCTCAGGTACGATCATGCCGAGCGCCAGCACCGGCACCGCGGGCCAGGCGCGAACGCGCTCGGCGACCCAGTCGGCGCGGCTCGTCGCGGCGGCACCGCGGGCCGCGATCCACTGCGGATAGGCGTCCTCGATCGTCGGCGGACGCACCAGCTTTGTCCCGTCGCGGGTGACCGCGGCGACCGGCTGCCTCAGCGCCTTGACCTCGCCCTCGGCGCGGACGGCGAGCGCGCGCAACTCCTGCGCCTCATGCTGGGCGCGCGAGAGCTGCGCCGAGAGATCGGCGACGACCCGGTCCTGCGCCTGGCGCTGCGTCCGCATGTCGGAAAGCGCCGTGACGGTCTGGCCAAGCACCGGGAGGAACAGCTCGCCGGCATGGTCGAGCTCGCGCTGGACCGCGTCGCAAGTGTCGGACAATGACGCGGCGCCGGCGACAAGGGCATCGTAGACCGCCGCGACCCAACCCGAGAGCCGGCCGCGGCCGGCGCGGTGGTGGCGCAGCTCGGGCGCGAGGAACGCCTCGATCGCCGCCCCGGCCTCGGCGACCGGAAACGCGAGACCGAGCTCGGCGCCGATGCGCTCGATTTGCGGACGCCAGCCGCCAGGCGCGACGAGGTCCTCGTATTGCACGACCGCACGCGGCAAGCCGCGGCTGCCGCGTTCGGCTTCGAGAACGTGGCGGAGCCAGAGGATCGCGGCGCAGAATTCGTTGATCCCGTCGCGCACCGACAGCGACGCCGCGACATCGGCCGGATGGCGAACGGGAAGGATGACGCGCGGAGCGGCGCCGAGCTCGGCGAGCAGCGGCAGCCAGAGCGGCATCAGCCGGCAGAGGCGCGGGTCCTTGAGCCCCCACAGCGGCGCACTGGCGAATTCGCGCACAAGGATCGCCCGCAGGTCGCGCGCGATGGCCGCGTCGCGCAACAAGGCCGGCGGGACCGGACGGATGTCGTCCCAAGCGAGGCCATAGGCGGCCATCGCCTTCATATGGATGTCGACGATACCGGCGTGTTCCCAGTAGCCGCGCGGATTGTCGGTCGTCGCGGGCATCATGTTGCCGCCGAGCACGACGCCGAGATGGCGCAGCACCCCGTTCAGCGCCGAGGTGCCGCTGCGGTGCATGCCGAGCACCAGGATCGCGGTCGAGCCGGCGAGCGCCGGCGGCGCGTCATCCGAAATCATGATATCGCCAGCGGCCGACGCGAGCTCGTCGGCCGGCGCGTCCACGAGCATGGTTTCGTTCATCCTGCCCCCTTCCCGCCCGCGCCCCGCGGGTTGGGCCCGATTTCCGCCTGAGGCGAGCGGGCCGACGCCGATGAGCCCATCCTGTGATCTAGCGGTATTTCCGTTTTTCGTCAAGAATCGGCGATATCGTTGCGAAAGCCGTAGGCGACGCGGTCATCTCGATAGACGCTGTCTCCTACTGCTGGATGTAGTCGAAGAGGCTGAGGCCCTGGACCTTGGCGAAAGCCTCCTCCGAAGCCTGAAGGGCGGTGATGCTTTCGCTGTAATTGGCCATCACTTGCGGCAGGTTGGCTGACTGCACGTTCGCCAACTGGGCCTGGGTCGTGGTGGTGAGGCTCGTCACCTGGCTCTGCACCGACTGGATTTCCTGCAGCGACGAGCCGTATGAGGCCTGCGCCGACAGCGCGCTGGTCTGTGCGCCGGTCAGATTGGCGATGACGTTCTCGACCTGCTGCTGAAGCTGCGCGTTGTTGCCGGTGTTCGGCGTCGTCTGGAGCGCGGAGATCAGATCCTGGATGGTCTGGAACATGCTGGTCGTCGCGCCGGCCTGCACATCGAAGCTGTCGCCGGCGCTGGGCGAGCCGCTGATGCGCACGTCGATGCCGCTAAAGGTCAGGTCCGACCCGCCGTTGAAAGCGCCTGAGGAAACGATGCCGCTCGACGCCGTGAACCCGCTGCTGCCCGGCGCCCCGGTGCCGCTGGCGACCGTATAGGTGAGACTGCCGCCCGGCGCGGTAGCAAAGCTGATCTCGTATTGCGTGCCGGCGAGGCGGGCGCTGGCGAGCTGGCTGATGTTGGTGATGCCGCCGACGACGGCGTACCCGTCGCCGCTGTTGCTCGTGTCGGCGCTGACGGTCACGCCGTCGACCCCGGCCGGGATGTTGGTAAAGATGCCGCTCCCCGACATCGACGACGGCACCGAGAGCGATGGTCCGATCTGGATCTCGTTGGTGCCGGCATCGCCGTTGAACACGACCTGGCCGTTGGGAAGCATCGAGTACGGCACGACGCCGGCGTTGGTGCCGCTGAACAGGTACTGCCCGTTCGCACCCTGGACGTTCGCGAGCTGGACCAGCTGGGCCAAGGCCCCCTGCGCCGTTTGCACGAGCGATTGGCGATAGGTGGTCGTGGTCGTGGTGTCGGCGGCCTGGAGCGCAGTCTGCTGCAGCGACGTGAGCAGGTTCGTCACCTGCTGCAGCGCGGCGACCCCATTCTGCAAGGACTGGGTCGCCGCCTGGGCGTTGGACTGGTCGTATTTGTATTGCGAGATGAGGTTGGCGGCGTTGAGGACCTTGGCGGCGCCTGCGGGGTCGTCGCTGGCGTCGAGCAGGGTCTGCCCGGTGGCGATCTCGGTGTTGAGCGTGTTGGCCTTCTGCTGCTGGTTCAGCATGTCGTTGAGCGAGCCGAGCAGGAATTCGCTGGTACTGATCTGCATACGCCGCCCCCGCCTTAACCGGCCTGGACCGCGGCCAACAGCGCGGTGAACAAGGTCTGCGCCGTGCCGATCACGGTCGCCGCGGCCTGATAGGCCTGTTCGTAGCTGACGAGGTTGGCCGCCTGCTGGTCGAGGTTCACACCCGAGATCGATTGCTGCACGGTCTGCGCCTGGGTCAGGACGCCCTGCGCCGCCTGCGCCGCCACCGCCGCGCCCTGACCGTAGGTCCCGATCGTGCCGACGAGGCTCGAATAGGCGCTCGAGAGGGTTTGCCCCGACAGCAGGTTCTGCTGTGCCATATCCGCCATGGCCGTGATGTTGCCATTGCTGCCGATGCCGCCCGGGGTCAGCGTAAAGCTGTCGCCGGCCCCCACCGTTCCGGGCGATAACGCAATGCCCACGACAGTGCCGGAAGGCGCCGGCGGGCTCGGGTAGTCGATCGCTACCTCGCCCCCGTTCGTCGCGCTGAAGCTGCCCGAAGCGAGCACCGCGTTGCTGCTCGACAGCACGTTGTAGGTCGTGGCCGAGGTGAAGCTGATCGTCAGGTTCTGCCCGAACTGGCTCGCCGCAATGACCGGCGTGCCGGCCGGCAGGGCGCTTGCCGCGACCCCGCCGGTGACCGTCGCCTGGACATCGCCGAGATTGCTGCCGGGCGTCGCGACGTAGGCGGCCGCGGCGGCGAGCTTGCTCGGGTCGGTCATCGTGACCGAAAAGCTTTGCGCGGCCTCGTCGGTCGGCTGCAGCAGGAACGTGTCGCCGTTGGCGGCAGTGCCTGACACCGTCAATGTCATGCCGTTGAAGCTGAGCGCCGGGCCGATGCCGAGCGCCGTCGATTCCCCGGTCGCGGTGTTGACCGCGTCGAACCCGCTCGCCCCCTTGGTGATGAGGAAATCACCGGCCGTAAGGCTGCCGGTGGCGATGATCGACGCCGTCATGGTCGCGTTGCCGCCATTGGTCGTCGAAGGCAGCACCGTGGGCCCGCCGACCGAGAAGATCGCGCCGCCGAGATTGCCGTTGAGATCGAGGCCGAGCGACTGCTGAATGTTGACCGCGTTGGCGAGCGACACGGCGATCGCGCCGATCGAGCCCTCGGCGCTCACCATCTGGCTGCGCGCGCTCAACAGCCCGCCGATGACGCCGCCCGACAGGTTGGACGTGATGTTCTGCCCGGTCGGGCCATAGGTGATCTGAACCGTGCCGTCGCCGTAGCTGTCGGGGGCGGCACTGAGCTGGAATGAATTGCCGCCCGTCACCAGCGCGGCGCCGCCGCCGGTATAGATATCGACGCCGCCGTTGGCGGTCGGGTCGATCGTGATGCCGATCTGCTGGCCGAGTTGCTGGACGAGATCGTCGCGCTCGTCGAGGAGGCTGTTGGGCGCCCCGGACGGGCTGTTGGTCTGGATCGCGATCTGGGTGTTGCAGGCAGCGATTTGCTGGGTCAGCTCGTTGATCTGCGACACCGACGAGTTCATCTGGCCGTCGAGCTCGGTCACGCTGGTCTGAAGCTGGGTCCCGAGCGAGTTGAAGGCGGAGGCGAGCGACCGGGCGTCGGTCAGAAGGACCTCTCGGTTGGGCTGGCTCGTCGGGTCCTGCGCAACCGCGTTGGCGGCCGTGAAAAAGCTGCTGATCGACGAGCCGAGCCCGGTCGCACCGCCGGAGGCGACCGGAAACAACGACGACAGGGTTTGCGCGCTGGTCTGCGTGGTTTGCGCCGCCTCGTTCGCCGAGCCCGCCTGGACCAGCTGCTGGTAGACGAACTGGTTGAAGGCGCGCTGGATCGAGATGACCTGGGTGCCGATCCCGGGCTGGCCGGAGAGCCCGGTGAGCTCCGTCTGCTGGACCGATTCGACATTGTAGCCCGGGGTGTTGGCGTTGGCAGTGTTGTTGGACACCGCCTGCATTGCCTCGAGCGCGGCCTGGAGGCCGGAGATGCCGGCGTTGAGAAGCTGGGAGATGCCGCTCATCAGCCGCGACCCAAAAGGCGGCCGCCACCACCGCCGTCGCGCAAGCCCGACGGCCGCGCCCCGCCGCGACGGGCGCGCAATTCGGCATCGAGTCCGGCGACTAGCGTCTCGCCGCAGGCGCGCGACAGCGCGACCTCGTCGGCGAGCGCGTTGACGGCGTCGCGCAGCTCGGGCGACGCCGGCACCCTGGCCTGACGGCGATGGCGCTCGATCCGGCTGAGCTCGGCCATCAAGTCGCCGCGGCGGGCGATCAACCGCCAGACGGTCTCCGCCGAGCGGCGGCCGAACGCTCCCGCCCGCTCAAACCGGAACAGCCGGCCGAGACGGCGGACTATGCGGCCTTGACGCGCGATGGGGTCGGAGGCGAGGTCGGGCATCGGGCACTACAGCGGAATGGTCGCGAAATGCGGCGGCACGAGCGGGACCGGCGCGAACGGCGCGGTCGCGTTCGCGCCGCCGGCGACCGTCTGGAGTTTGTGGACGTAGTCGATGTCGGTAGCCCAGCCGCCCGACAGGAGCGCATGCGCGTATCCCGCCGCATCGTCGCCCTTGCCGAGCGCCGCCTGGTAACGCGGACTGTTCTTGACCATCGACACGAAATCCTGGACCGACGCCTCGTAGCTCGGGTAGGCGCGGAAATTGTCGGTGATCGAGACATACTGCCCGTTCTCGTACTCGTGGGTGCCCGACGAAACGGTTGCACCGGCCCAGGACGACCCGGCCTTGATCCCGAACAGGTTGTTGCCGACCACCGAACGGCCCCAGCCGGTCTCGATCGCGGCCTGTGCCAAGAGGATACGCGGAGATACGCCGAGTTGCTGGGCCGCCTGGCGGATCAGCGGCGTGACCTTCGCGGAGAACGCGGCCACCGACCGATCGGACGAAACGGCGGACCCGCTCGGCGGTGTCGCCGGTTGGGTGGCGGCGGGTGGCTGCGGCGGGGTATGCGGCGGGACCAGCGCCGCGACCTTCATGTAGGGGGACAGGGCAAATCCACCGCCGCCCGGAGACGGCACGGCAGCCGATTGCGGTCGCACCGCCGAGCCCGTCGCGGCCGAAGCGATCGCCGAAGCGAGCGGGCGCATCCCCTTCCCGCTCCAATAGGCCGCGAGCGGGAAGCCGGCCGCGGCCGGCGCAACGGGGCTGGCCGTCTCCGCCGTGGTAGCCATCGTGGCGGCCGCTATCGTCGCGGGTTGGCTGCTGCCGTTTGCCGGCGTCTGGCCGCCGGCGGCGGTGGCGAGGTGCTGCTTTTTCTCGATCGACCGCATGATCAGGTCGCTGAGGCCCATATGCTCGCCCTTGGCCGCCTGCTGCGCCATCGTCGAGGCGAACATCGAGTTGACGATGCCGTTGCCGGTGCCCTCGGTCATACCGATCGCCGACCCGTCGTTCTTCTGCATCATCCCCTGCATCAAAAGCGCGGAGAATTGCTGCGCGACGGCCTTGGCGGCGGCCGGGCTGTTGGTGTGCTTCAGCATCCCGGCCACCGCGTTGGGGTCGGTCTGGCTCGCGAGAAATTGGGCGCCGGGCAGATCCACTCAGATCACCTTGATGCGGGCGTGGAGCGAGCCCGATTGCTTCAGCGCCTGCAGGATCGCGATCAAGTCCGACGAGGTCGCGCCGATCGCGTTGAGATTGCGCACGATGTCGGACACCTTTGGCGCGTTCTGCAGCTCGATGACCTTGAGCGGCTTTTCTTGAGCCTGGACCTGGGTACGCGGCACGCGCTGGGTGCGGCCCTGGCTGAACGGCGCCGGCTGCGACACCTGCGGCGTCTCGTTGACGGTGACGGCGAGGCTGCCATAAGCCACCGCCGCCGAACCGATCCGTACGTCCTGGCCCATGACGACGGTGCCGCTCTGCGCGTCGATGACGACTTGGGCCTCGGCGGCGTCCGGGGTAATCGGGAGGTCGAGCACATCGGCGACAAAGCGCACGCGCGACGATTCCTGCGGCGGCACCTTGACCAGCACCTGCGCGGGCCCATCGGGCGCGGCGACCGGGCCCATGCGCAGGTTGATCGCATCGGCGATGCGCGTCGCGTTGCCGAACGACCGCTCATCGAGATCGAGCTTTACGACGTTGTCGGCTTCGTAGACCGCCTTGGTCGTGCGCTCGATCGTGGCGCCTTGCGGGATCTGCGCGACCGTCGGGATATTGACCGTCGTCGAGGCGGCCTGTCCGCTCGCCTCGAACCCGCTGACGAGGAGCGAGCCCTGGGAGATCGCATAGACCTGCCCGTCGGCGCCGCGCAGCTCTGTCATCAAAAGGACGCCTCCGCGCAGGCTCTTGGCGTTGCCGAGGGCAGAGACGGTCACGTCGAACTTCTGCCCGATCTGCATAAAGGCCGGCAACTCGGCGGTGACCATCACCGCCGCGACCGCGGTCGGTTGGAGAAACGCGGCGGGGTTGAGGGTCAACCCCATCTGCCGCAGCATGTTGGTGATCGCCTGGGTCGTGTACGGCACCTGGGTGGTCTGGTCGCCGGTGCCGGCGAGCCCGCCGACGAGGCCGTAGCCGATCAGCTGGTTCGACCGCGCGCCCTCGACCTGGACGAGGTCCTTGATGCGGTCGGCCCGCGCCGGCCCCGTCCACCCGCACAGCAACAGGGCAAGGCCCGCGAGAATCAGAACCAGTCGCCCGGCCATAACGTGCTCACACTGAGAAAGGCGCGTTGGAGAAGGCCCATCTTGGGCGCGAGATAGGTTTCGCCGTCGCCGCTGAACTCGATATGCGCCTCGGCCATCTGGGTCGATGCGACGACATTGCCGCTGAGATCTTCAGGCCGCACCACGCCGGCGATGCGGATGTATTCCTTGCCGCCGACGAGCTTGATCTCGTCCTGACCGGCGATGACGAGATCGCCGTTCGGGCGGATGCGGTGGACCATCGCCGAAACCGTCGTCGAGAAGCTGTCGTTCTGGGTCGTCGCGCCGCTGCCGGCGAGGGTGTTCGAGCTGCTGACAGCGAGGTTGGCGTTGAACTGGGTCGATTTGCTCGAGTGGCCGAACGAGGTCGGCAACCCGAAGACATTGTTGACCGTCTGCCCGACGCTGTCGTTGCGCCCGATATTCTGGCTGACATTCTTGGTCGCCGCCGCGTTCTGCGTGATCTGCACGGTGACGATGTCGCCGACCTGCCACACACGATGATCACGAAAGAGCTCAAGCCCGCCCGCGCCCTGCACATTGTTTTGATAGATCGCGCCGTTGGTGACCGGCGCCTCGGGCTGCTTGTCGCCGGGCAGATGCTGGAGATCGCCGAGCATATCGGTCTTCGTTTGCGGCGCCCCGCCGTTGCAGGCCGCGAGGCTGCTGCCGAGCACCAGCAGCACCGCGCCCGGGGTGATGCGGTTCTTTGGGTTCACGTCGCCGTCTGGGTCAGGTAGCCGAGCATTTCGTCGACATTCTTGGCGGCCTGGGTGTTGAGCTCGTAGGCGCGCTGGGTCGCGATCATGTCGATCATCTCGTCGACGACCGAGACGTTTGACCCTTCGAGATAGCCCTGGGCGATCGAGCCGAGCCCGTTCTGGGTCGGCGTGCCGGTGATCGGCGAACCGGACGCCTGGGTCTGCGTCGCGAGGTTACTGCCCATGTTCTGCAGGCCCGCCGGATTGATGAAATTGGCGAGCTGGATCAGGCCGACCTGAGACGGGTTGGTCTGGCCTGCGATCTGTGCGCTGACGGTGCCGTCGGTGCCGATCGTGATGCTGGTCGCGCCGCGCGGGATGGTGATCGGCGGCTGCAGCGTGTTGCCGCTGGCCGTAACGACCTGCCCCGTTGAGCTGATCTGGAAGCTGCCGTCGCGGGT